>NZ_JBPWNX010000002.1:0-646023 GCF_054954595.1 Actibacterium sp. D185-2 | reverse complement strand
AAACAAATCACCAGGCGCGCGGCCTTCCATCAATCGGTCCAAGATGTCTTTATCGATGCTCATACGTGGGTCTCCTCTTCGAGCAGTTACCACGTCAGGGCACAAAATTCAGGATAGTCCCACATCACATGGATCAAACGCTGCGGACTCAGAGTTTACCACTTTAACCTGATCAGCACCATCCCCTGCGAACGGGTCCAAGGCGGGGTCCGCATCGGCGGCAACAGCCAGCGCGAATAGTGCAGACATGACTGCCGGAACCAGCACTTCTCCACGCAGGGTCATATACCCCGGTGAATGAATGCTGGATTCTTGGTCGGGAACTAAGTCGTCCTGCCCATGAACTTCGGCCGCAATGTCATATATAGAGACGCCATCGCCAAATGCGCCCTGACCGTTCTCAACTCTGCGACAAGCTGCGACCACTGCCATAACAAAAGCGTTGAAGTGGTAACTCTCGAACGCTGTGAACTCTTCATCGGTTGTTACGAAGCGAGCGAGGAACTCTTCGCCGATGATGACGTTCTTATATGCCGCGCCGAGCACTCGTTCGAATGAACGCGCTCTCATTGCTGTAAGTGCGTTTTGAGTTCTCAGCCCAACAGCAACCTGTGGATCGAGTTCTGCCTCGTTTACTTGTGCAAGCCATTTCACGCGACGAACGATGTATTTCCCGGCTATGAGGTTTTGTGGACCATCACGCTCCCATCTCTCGGGCTCACCAACAATCTCCCCGACAAGCGTATAAGACTTTTCCCACTCGCCTTCGTCATTCTTTATTATGCCGGGGCTTGGCACTACAACGAGATCGCCAATGTCTGCTTTGCGATAAAGTGCATTAAGCCATCCACGATTCAGCTCCCTTTTCGAACCCCAGCGGGCGTTGGAAAAGTCTTTGTCATCTACTTGCTGAAGTTCGGCTTTGAGATTATCCCCATTCGCATTGATAAGCGCCTGCTTTTCTTCTGATTTGGCAATCGCCGTCAGTGTTGCGTCGTCCTTCTCGTAGCCATTCCGACCGGGAAGCGGGATGCCCGGATTGTCCATGAAAACAACCGAATGGTCCTTCATCGCCTTAAAGTGCCGATAGCCTTGACCGGGAAATAGACGGTATGCGACATCATCTTCGTCGAAGACCCTAGTTTTAATATCAATAACAATCGACACGGCTGCCCTCTCTGCTCAAATTTACGTGAGGCTACCCCCAGAGGCTCCGCTAGTCCACAATCCACGATTGCCTGCGTTGAAGTTGCTGTCCACCGCACATCGGCGAACATCAAGCGAAGCAAGATGAAGATAGAGGTTGAGTCCTGCTCACGGTGGCGACTCCGTGGCGATTCATGCCGTAGGTAAAAGGTTGCGCACGACGTGCAGCTACCTAACTACATGATATAAATATATAAATTGGCTCCGGCGGTAGGGATCGAACCTACGACCAATTGATTAACAGTCAACTGCTCTACCGCTGAGCTACGCCGGAACACCGGGGGCGATATAGCAACTGACTGTGGCCCCGTCCAGAGCATTTCGTCAAGAAACTTCACATAAGCTTCAAACACGGAGGAAGAGGCTTCCGGCACTCAATCGACCTTCTGTCGAAACCATGTTTCTTCCTAATAAATCAATAAGATGCGCCAGAACGTTGCGGGTGGCGGCGGGCAACAGGGCCGGGGGCACATCGGTATAAATCCGTGCCGCCAGCGCGGCGGCCGTGGCCGGGCCCGCACCCAGGGCATCGAGGATCTGCGTCTCGCGGGTGCGGCGGTGGGCGATCAGGTCGGCCAGCCGGGCGGCCGGGTCGCGCACCGGCGCGCCGTGGGCGGGATAGAACACGCGGTCGCGCCGCGGCACCAGCCGCGCCAGCGAGGTCATGAAGGCGGTCAGGTCGCCCTCGGGGGGCGAGACCATCGAGGTGGCCCAGCCCATCACATGATCGCCGGTGAACAGCGCGTCGCCCCAGGCAAAGGACAGGTGGTTGGCCATATGCCCCGGCGTCCAGAGCGCGGTCACCGACCAGCCGTCGCCGTGCAGCACCGCGCCATCGGCCAGGGTTTCGTCGGGGCGGAACGCATGGTCCACACCTTCGCCGCCGCCCAGATCCGGCAGGCGCGCCAGATCGGGGCGCTGCCCGGCGGCGCTGTCGCCGAAGGCCAGAACCGGCGCGCCGGTGGCGCGGCCCAGATCGGGCACAAGGCGCGAATGATCGACATGGGAATGGGTCACCAGAATGTGGCTGATCCGCTCGCCCGGCGACAGCGCGCCCAGGATCGCGGCCAGGTGCGCGGGCGACGCGGGGCCGGGGTCGATCACCGCGACCGCGCCTTCGCCCAGCAGATAGGTATTGGTTCCCCGGAAAGTCATCGGTGACGGGTTCGGCGCCAGCACGCGGCGCAGCCCCGGTTCCAGCACCTCGGCCACCCCCGGTTGCGGGTTGAACCCGGCCTGTTCGTTCATCTTGCGCTTCCTTCTGCCGGGTGTGCCCGCTACGGTCTTACCCGATGAACATGGGATGGATCAAACGCGCCTTGCCGCGCAGCCTGTACGGACGGGCGGCGATGATTCTGATCGTGCCCATTGTCATCCTTCAGCTTGTGGTGTCGGTGGTGTTCATCCAGCGCCATTTCGAGGGGGTCACCCGGCAGATGTCGGGCAATGTCGCGCTGGAGGTCGGCTATGTGCTGGATCAGGTGAATGCGGCCCCGGACACAGAAACCGCGCTGCGGGCAGTGGCGCCGCTGGTGCGGGCGCTGGAGATGGGGCTGGGCCTGCCCGCCGCCGGCGCGGACGCGGATCAGCGGGCGCTTTACGATCTGTCCGGGCGCATCGTGATTGCGACGCTGCGCACCGCGCTGCCGCAGACCCGAAGCATTGATTTGAAAAGCAATTCCAAACTGTTGCGGATCGTTCTTGCGACACGGCACGGCGATATGGGGCTGACGCTGGAACGGCGGCGGGTCTCGGCGTCGAACCCGCACCAGTTGCTGGTGCTGATGATCGTCACCGGGCTGCTGATGACGCTGATCGCCTTCGTGTTCCTGCGCAATCAACTGCGCCCGATCAAGCGGCTGGCCCGCGCCGCCGACGCCTTCGGCAAGGGCCGGTCGGAGCGGTACCGCCCCTCGGGCGCGATCGAGGTGCGGGCGGCCGGAAATGCGTTTCTGGACATGCGCGCCCGGATCGAGCGGCAGATCGAGCAGCGCACCCTGATGCTGTCGGGCGTCAGCCACGATCTGCGCACACCGCTGACCCGGCTGAAGCTGAGCCTGTCGCTGGCCGACGAGACGCCCGAGACCGCCGAGATGCTGCGTGATGTGTCGGACATGGAGCGGATGCTGGATGCATTCCTCGATTTCGCCCGTTCCGACGCGCTGGACGATCCGGTGCCCACCGATCCGGCCGCGCTGCTGCGCCGGATCGCGGATCAGGCGGCGCGGGGCGGGCGCGAGGTGGTGCTGGGCCCGATGCCCGACGGGGTGCAGGCCATGCTGCGCCCGCTGGCGGTGGAACGCGCGGTTCAGAACCTTGTGAACAATGCGCTGAATTACGGCACCCGCTGCGCCGTGGGGCTGGAGGTCAGCGACCGGATGCTGCGCATTTCGGTCGAGGATGACGGCCCCGGCATTCCGCCCGACCGGCGTGAGGCGGCGATGCAGGCCTTTACCCGTCTGGACGAGGCACGCAACCAGAACCGCAGCCCCGGCGTGGGGCTGGGGCTGGCGATTGCGTCCGACATCGCGCGCGGTCATGGCGGGATCCTGCGGCTGGGGGAAAGTGCCACGCTGGGCGGGCTGAAGGCGGAACTGGTTCTGGCGCGCTAGCCGGGGCGCTTAGGTCTTGCCCATCCCCATCAGCCGTTCCAGGCTGACCAGCACATGCGACGATACCAGCGCCACGAACCCGGCCAACATGCTTGTCGCGGGGGTGGTGGCGATCGGGTTGCCCGGGATCGCGATCGCCCAGACGCAAAAAGAGATAACCGCCGCCATCAGCGGCCAGGACGGGAATGGCATCCCCGCCTTTTTCCGCCGGATCACCCGCCAGTTGACGAAGACAAAGAGCAGCACCAGAAACAGGCACAGGCCGAACAGGATCGGCCAGACCGGCAGGGTGCCGAATTCTTCGGTGACGATGCCCAGGCCCGACAGCCCGAAGATGTAGATCGCCACCACCTCGGACGGGATGTAGCGGCCCAGGATGTCCAGCGCGTTGGCGACGGCCGTGTCGGCGTCTTCGGTCGTGGCGGGCGCGGCTGCGGCGGGCCGGGGTTCGACAAGGCCGGTGATCAACCCATCAGGCAGTTTGCGCAAGGCGTCCGTCGGCGGTGGCCCGGTTCTGACGGTTACGTCGCGATCCGGTTTGCCGGGGGCCGCGTGGCGTTCCGCGTCCCGCTCCACCATGCGATAAATGGACATCTCAAATCCTCCATAGGTAAAATACAACCTGCGGAGGATAGGCGAGAATCGGCGCCCGACCTACGGCAAAAGGTCGACCCCAGTACCCTGCAGCACGCCGTGTTCCAGCGCATAACGGGTCAGCCCGGCGGTCGAACTGATCCCCAGCTTGCGCTTCAGGTTCTTGCGGTGGGTTTCGACCGTGCGTACCGAGATGTCCAGCGCCTGCGCCACCTCCTTGTTGGATTTGCCCTGCGCCAGTTGCAGCAGGATCGTCTGTTCGCGGTTGGTCAGCTGCTCGCGCCCGCCTTCGGTGCGGGGCGACAGCGCGGCCGCTGCGCCGGGGCACAGGTAGCGCCGTCCGGCCATTACCGTGTCGATGGCGCGCTTGATCTCTTCGGTGGGGACATCTTTCAGGATATAGCCCTTGGCCCCATGCGACAGGGCCGAGGCGATGTATTCGGCGCTGTCATGCATCGACAGGATCAGGATCCGGGTGGCGGGGCGGCGTTCAAGGATGATCTCGGTCGCGGTCAGCCCGTTGACCTGGGGCATGTTCAGATCCAGCAAGATCACGTCGGGGGCCAGATCGCCGACCCGGTCGATCGCTTCCTGGCCGTTGCACAGGGTGCCGACCACGGTCAGGTCGTCATAGGTTTCAAGGATCGCCTCGATCCCCTCGGCCACCATCGGGTGGTCATCGACGATCACGACCCGGATCGGTTGTGTCATGCGCTGGCCTTTGTGCTGCCTTCGGGGTGCAGCATATGCGTCAACGGGACCTGGGCTTCAATCACTGTTCCATTGCGCGAGGACAGAACCCGCAGGGTGCCATCGAGTTGTTCCATCCGTTCTTGCATGTTGCGCAGGCCCAGCCCGTTGCCGGTATCGCCGCGCCCTTGGGCGGCTGCGATGCCGTGGCCGTTATCTTCGATCCGCAGCCGCGCGCCTTCCTTGTCGCCGCGCACCCGCAGCGTGACCTTGCTGGCGCCGGAATGGCGCTCGATATTGGTCAGCGCCTCTTGCGCGATCCGGTAAAGCGCGATCCTGGCTTCCTGATCCAGCCGGTTGCGGAACACCACGGTCGCGAAATCGGTCTCGATCCCGGTGCGTTTCTGGAAGTCCTCGGTCAGCGCCTGAAGTGCGGGGCCGAGGCCCAGATCGTCCAGCACGCCGGGGCGCAGATCGCGGCTGATGCGGCGCACCTCCTGGATCGCGCCATGCAGGCCGGCGATGCTTTTCTCGACACTGTCGGCGACGCGGGTATCGCCCGAGGCCAGCCGCCGGCGCGCCAGTTCCAGCGTATAGCGCACCCCCAGCAGCATTTGCGAAATCGAATCGTGCAACTCGCGCGCGACGCGGCCGCGCTCCTCTTCCTGGGTGTCGAAGATGCGCTGCGTCAGCGCCTTGAGCTTGGTATCGGCCAGCCGGCGTTCGCGGATATTGATGACCAGCCCGGACAGGAACACCAGCAGCACCGCCAGCAGGGTGATCGCCCCGATCCATCGAAAGGTGCGGGCGATGCGGGCCTCGGTCTGGGCGCGGGCGGTGGCGACGGTGTCCAGGATGTCGTCGATGAAAATCCCGGTGCCGACCGCCCATTTCCAATCCTGCAACCCGATCACATAGGACACCATCAGCGCCTCTTCGCCGGTCGAGGGCTTGCGCCACAGATAGCTGTGATAGCCGCCGCCGGTGCGCGCGATGGCGATCAGCTGATCCACCACCGGGGTGCCTGTGCTGTCGGTCAGCCCGGCCCAGTTGCTGTTGATGAATTCGGTCTGGCGCGGGCTGACAAGGTTCGTGCCGGCATAGTCGTAGACGAAGAAATAGCCGTCCTGCCCGTACAGCATCGCCGCCAGGATCTGGATGACCTTTTCCTGCGCCGCCACGTCGTCGGGCGGGGCGTTGCCATACACCGCGCCATAGGCGGTGCGCGCCAGCGACAGGTAGTTTTTCAGTTCGGCTTTCTTGGCGTCAATCAGTTGGGTTTGCAGCGAAGCGATCTCGCGTTCGGCCATCTGGCGCGACTGTTGCACCACCAGCACCGAAATCGCCGCCACCGCCAGCAACAGCGGCAACGTCGCCAAAAGAAACAGCTTTTGTGCGTAAGACGGCCGCAGCCATGTGCCGATACGCTGCACCCGATGATCGCCCCTGTTGCCGGTCATGTCCGACTCGCAGGATGGAACCTTGGCCCGCCGCCGTCAATTCCTCGCAATATGCTTATTTTATGGGCGCAAATGGCCTCTGTATTCACATGTTTTCGGGCGCTCTACGCATTATTTGGTATTTATTCGGCGAATTGCTGCCGCTAGGGTTCGGCCCACAATACGATCCGCCCGCCGAAGGGTGGGCATTCATTCGGGAGGAGAAACCAAATGGATCGCCGTTCTTTTCTGAGGACTTCTGCGCTGGGCGGCTCTGCCGCTGCTGCGTCCACTCTGGCCGCACCGGCCTATGCACAGGGCAAACGCACGCTGACCATGGTGACGACCTGGGGTCGCGGCCTGGCCGGTGTGCATGACGCCGCACAGCGTTGTGCCGACATGGTCACCGCGATGAGCGACGGGGCGCTGACGGTCGACCTCAAGGCCGCGGGCGAACTGGTGGGCGCGTTCGAAGTGTTCGACGCCGTATCGTCGGGCCAGGCCGACATGTATCACGGGGTGGACTACTACTTCCTTGGCCAGCATCCGGCCCTGTCCTTCTTTTCGGCCATTCCCTTCGGGATGACCGCGCAGGAGCTGAACAACTGGTATTATCATCAGGACGGTCAGCAACTGCAGGATCAGGTTTCCGAGATTTTCGGCCTGAAGACCTTCCTTGCCGGGAATACCGGCCCGCAGTCGGGCGGCTGGTTCCGCAAGGAGATCAACGGCCCCGAGGATTTCCAGGGGCTCAAGTTCCGGATGCCGGGCCAGGGCGGTCAGGTGCTGGGCAAGCTGGGCGCGAGCGTTCAGAACCTGCCGGGCGGCGAAGTGTATCAGGCGCTGGCCTCGGGCGCGATCGACGGGACCGAATGGATCGGCCCCTGGGCGGACGAAAAGGCCGGTTTCCAGGAGATCACCAAGATCTACTACACCGCCGGTTTCCACGAGCCGGGGCCGGGTCTTTCGCTGGCAACCAACCGCGACGTGTACGATTCGCTCAGCCCGGCCCTGCAGTCGGTCATCGAAAACGCGGCAATGTCGACAAATGCCTGGAGCCTGTCGCAGTTCATGGCGAACAACGCCTCGGCGCTTCAGCGTTTGCAGGCGGGCGGCGTCAAGCTTCTGGAATTCCCCGACAGCGTCTGGAATGCCTTCGGAAGCGCCGCGGCCGAAGTGGTCGCCGAGAACCTGGATGACGAATTGTACAAGGAAATCTACGACAGCTACATGGCGTCGATGAGAAGTTCCTCGCAGTGGATCAGCCGTTCCGAAGGGGCCTATTCCGCGCAGCGGAACCGCATTCTGGGCTAAGTCCCGCAACTTTGAAACGAATGCGCTCCCCGGTCCGGTTTTCGGGTCGGGGAGTTGCGGTTGAATTCCCGCGCCGGGCGGTGCGGCAGGGGCAGACGGGGGGCTCACTTTGGACTTGTCCGAAAAACAGACAATCATGCGCATCGCCTATTACGGCGGCTCGATAGAGTTCTTCGCCGTGGTGTTCGGCCTCTTCCTGGCGCTGACCGCGCTGGGCCTCTGGCGGCGCGAAATCATGTGGGGCGCGGTGCGGGTGCTGGAAGGCTTCGCCAACACGGTCGGGCGGTTCTTTGCCTGGGCCGGGTTGCTGATGGTGCTGCAGCAGATCGTGATCATCTTCCTGCAGCGGATTTTCCGGGTCTCCGAAATCTCGTTCGGGCCGCTCGGATACGCGTTCACCAAGGATCTGTCCTGGTGGTCGGAAGAGCTGAAGCTTTACAACGCGCTGATCGTCACGCTGTGTGCCACCTATACCTTCGTTCAGGGCGGCCATGTGCGGGTCGATCTGATCTATTCGGGCGTGTCGCACCGCACCAGGCGGCTGATCGACATGTTCGGCGCGCTGTTCTTCATGATGCCGGTGGCCACGCTGACCTGGATGTATGGCTGGTTCTTCCTGTGGCGCCACCTGATCACGCCCAAACCCTCGGCCTCGGACACGCTGGACAAGCTGATGATGAAGGCCCGCGCGGTGCGCTGGAACGTCGAGACGATCGGGTTTTCGCCCAACGGGTTCAACGGCTATTTCCTCTTCAAGGTGCTGCTTGTGGCCTATTGCGGGATGATCTTCCTGCAGGCCATCGCCTTCTTCTACCGCTCGTATCTGGAGTTCGTGGAAGGCGAGGCAAGCGCCGGGAAATATCTGGACAAAGACACCCTCGGCGCGGGTGAAGAAGCCTACGAAGGCACACACTAACAAGGGGCAGGGCATATGCTATTCGGACTTGATGGCGTCGAGATCGGCCTGATCATCGTCTTTCTGTGCCTCTTCGGGGGCATTCTTTCGGGCTTTCCGGTGGCGTTCGCCATCGGCGGGGCCGGGATCATCGCGTTTGCGATCATTGCCGGGCTGGACAGTGCCGGGTTGTTGATCCACCAGGCGGTGGATACCGGATCCGCGGCCTATAACGCGCTGATCGCACAGGGGTTGCATCCCGACAGCATCTCTACCTTCCGATACCCGGATCTGCCGCGCGAGGCGGTGCCGCTGTTCCCGCAGGGCTGGGAAGTGGCGATGGACCGCAACATTTCCTTCGTCGTCAACCGCATGAACGAGCGTGTTCTGGCCGGCCAGTCGATCGAGACGCTGCTGGCGGTGCTGATGTTCGTGATGATGGGGATCACGCTGGAACGCTCGAAGATCGCCAACGATCTGCTGACCACCATGGCGCGGGTTTTCGGCCCGCTGCCGGGCGGTCTGGCGGTGTCGGTCGTGGTGGTGGGCGCGTTTCTGGCGGCCTCGACCGGCATCGTGGGGGCCACCGTGGTCACCATGGGCCTGCTGTCGCTGCCCACGATGCTGCGCAACAGGTATTCGCCCGAGCTGGCCACCGGCGTGATCGCCGCGTCGGGCACGCTGGGGCAGATCATTCCGCCCTCGATCGTGATCGTGCTGCTGGGTACCCTGGCGGGCGATCTTTATTCCGCCGCGCAGGAAAACCGCGCCCAACTGGCGGGCTGCTCGGACGCGCTGACCTTTCTGGGGCAGGCGCCGGTGGTGTCGGTCGGCACATTGTTTCAGGCGGCGATCCTGCCGGGCATCATGCTGGCCTTCCTCTACGCCGCCTATGCGTTTACCTATGCGATGATCAAGCCGGAAAAGGCGCCGCCCGTGGCGTTCGAGCCCGGCACCGACGCGGCGGTGACCCGGCGTGAAACCCTGACCTGGTTCCTGTATGTGCCGCTGGCGCTGGTCGGGGCCGCGGTGCTGGCCGGATATCTGAATATCGCCGGCAGCCAGAACGTGCGTGTCGACAGCTTTTCCGACGCCAGCACCTCGGCCGTGCTGCGCACCAACGTGTCCGACCAGTGCAAGGCCGCGATGATCGAGCTGCACGGCCAGGAGAAATGGGACCTGGCGATCGAGCAGCAAAAAGCGATCAACGCCGCCGGTGGCGCGCAGTTCAGCCAGAAGCTGAGCGAAGAGCAGATCGCCGCGGCGCGGGTCGAAAAAATCGCTGCGGCGCCGGCGCTGTCGGGGTCGATCCTGACCGTTTTCGTCCTGCTGGCGCTGGTGCTGAGCGGCGCGCGCGGCGTGTCGCCTTCGGCCAACATGCGACCGCTGCTGATCGGGGCGGGGGGGATCGCGCTGGCGTTGATCGTCGATGCGCTGTTCATCCCGCCGACCGCCACGCCGGGGCAGACCTATGTGCGGCTGGCGATCCCGCTGGCGCTGACGCTGTATGGCTGCCGCTATGCGATGGGGCTTTTGGGCCGCAACGACCTGCTGCGCGTGGTGTTTCCGCCGCTGGTTCTGATCGTGGCGGTGCTGGGCTCGATCCTGGGCGGCATCACCAACCCGACGCCCGCCGCGGCGCTGGGGGCGGGTGGTGCGATCCTGCTGGCGGCGTATCGCAAGCTGCAGGAAGAGGACAAAAGCGGCCGCATCATCCTGTGGTCGGCGTTGGCGATCGTGATCATGATCCTGGCCGGGACCGGCTTTGATCTGCGGATCGGCCGCGACGACGTGCCGTTCGAGGATTGGGTCGCCTTCCTGGTGGCGCTGGGCGCCTATCATTTCGCGATGTTCGGCATCCTTTACGGCTGTTGGGTGCTGTTGCGCACCAAGGTGTTGGGCGTGGTGATCCGCGAGACCGCCAAGGTCACGTCGATGGTGTTCACCATCCTGATCGGGTCGCAATTGCTGAACCTGGTCGTGATCTCGTTCGGCGGCGAGCATTACATCCAGGGCTTCCTGCGCAGCTTCGACAACGAATTCACGGTGTTCCTGCTGGTGATGCTGGTGCTGTTCTTCCTGGGCTTCGTGCTCGATTTCCTGGAGATCATCTATATCGTCGTGCCGATCGTGGGGCCGGTGATCTATGGCGGTACGTTCGATCCGAAATGGGTGACGATCATGATCGCGGTGAACCTGCAAACCTCGTTCCTGACACCGCCTTTCGGCTTCGCGCTGTTCTATCTGCGCGGCGTGGCACCCAAGGAGGTGACAACAGCCCATATCTATCGCGGGATCGTGCCCTTTGTGCTGATCCAGGTGGTGGGGCTGGGGATTTTGTGGTTCTTCCCGGGGATCGTGACCATCGTGCCAAACCTGTTGCCGAACTGACGGCCCAGGGCAACAAAACGGCGGCGGTGGGTGGAAAAATCTTCACGAAGATTTTTCAGACCGAAGAATTTTCGGGAAAATTCTTCGGTGCGATGTCGGACAGGTCAGCCTTTGGTCGGGCGGGTGTCGGGCAGGGTGATCTTGGCGACCTGCTCGGCGATCGGATCGACCGACAGCGGGTGGGTCTCGGCGCTGTGCGCCTCGGGGTCGCCCAACGGCTGCCATACCCCGTTCTTGTAGATCTCCAGCGCCGCGAAATTCGCCTTGTAGCCCATCTTCGGGCTGCCCGGCACCCAATAGCCCAGATAGACATAGGGCAGGCCCGCCTCGCGCGCGATATCGACATGATCCAGAATGATATGGGTGCCCAGGCTGCGGCTGGCCATCTCGGGGTCGTAGAAGGAATAGACCATGCTCAGCCCGTCCTCCAGCACGTCGGTCAGGCAGACCGCGATCAGCCTGCGCCGGCGCGCGCCGGGCGCGACCGGGACGGCATATTCAACCACGCGCGTGCGGACCGGGGTTTCCTCGATCATCGCGGCAAACTCGAAGATATCCATATCGGCCATGCCGCCATCGGCGTGGCGCGATTCAAGATAGCGGCGGAACAGCGCGTATTGCTCTTCGGTGGCCCAGGGCGAGGTCGCCTGCCGCTTCAGTTCGGCATTGCGGCGCAGGGTCTTGCGCTGGCTGCGGGTCGGGGTGAAGTCGGCCACCCGGATCCGCGCCGACAGGCAGGCGCTGCAATCGGCACAGGACGGGCGGTACAGCACGTTTTGCGATCGCCGGAACCCTTGTTTCGACAGCGCGTTGTTCAGCTTTTCGGCGTAATCGCCCTGCAGCGCGGTGAACAGCTTACGCTCCATCCGGCCCGCCAGATAGGGGCAGGGTTGCGGGGCCGTCACATAGAACTGGGGCGCGATGGGAAGCGTGTGGCGCATGGGCCTGCGAAATCCGGGGCAGTTGGGGAAACGCTAGCAAAGCATCCGCGCCGCGCCAAGGGTTTTGGCGGTTTTCGGCCTATCCGGCGGCGGCGCGGTTGATCGCGGCGGTGCCCAGCAGGTGATCGTGCAGCCCCTGTGCCCGCCGCCCGGTCAGCATCAGCACGGCCGAGGCGATCTGCGGCAGCAGGAACGAGAAGAACACCGAGAACAGGAAAGTATGCAAAACCGCCATGGTCAGATCGAACCGCCGGCCGTCGCCGCGCCGCAGTTCCAGCGCGACAAGGCGCATGCCCCAGGTGGCTGACCCGCTGGCCAGCGTCACCACGCGATAGGCAAAGCCGATCACCGTGGCCAGGAACGGAAAATAGAACAACCCCGTAAAGGCGGTAAAGGGCAGCACCAGCACCGTCAGCACCACGATCAGCACGGTATCGACGACAAAGGCGACCAGCCGTTTCACCGGCACGTCGGCATAGAATTCGCCATGAAGATCGGGATCGGGCAGCCCCCGGAACGGATCGGTCATCATATGGGTCATATAGGGATCGCTCGCGCTTGGGAAAAGGGCCCGCCCCGGTGAACCGGGGCAGGCTCTGGGTGTCTTACAATTCGACCGGCGCGGCGGCGTCGGTATCGCGGGCCTTGGCGGCGCGGTCATCCATGAACTGGTCGAATTCCGACTTGTCCTTGGCGTCGCGCAGCCGTTGCAGGAAAGCTTCGAAGGCTTCCTGCTCGTCTTCGAGGCGGCGCAGGGTTTCGGCCTTGTAGGCGTCGAAGGCGCTGTTGCCCGACGACGTGAAGCCGTGGGTGTGGTGTGCGTGACGGGCGCGTTTGTGCATTTTGCAGCCGGTGAACATGCGTTTGCTCCAGATCATATAGGCCAGAAGGGCAAGGCCCAGGGGCCAGAAGAAAATGAAACTCAGGACCATGGCAGCGATCCAGGCGCCCTTACCGCGCTGATCGAGCCAGTTTTCGGCTTGTGAGGGCCAGGTGGCGACGGAACTCATGACTTACTCCCAGGTCAGAAGGTTGATGTGAATGCGTTTCACATCCTCAAGATCGGGATTGCGGGTCTTTGGGTCAAGGGTTGATGTAAATGTTTTTTACATTTTTCGATTTACTGAATGAAATCAGCGATTTGCGCGCCCGTCATTCGGTGCAGATCGGCCGGGGCGATGGCAAAGACGTGGCGCGGGGTGCCGGCGGCGGCCCAGATCGTGTCGAATTCCGTCAGGCGCGGATCCAGAAACGCGCGGATCGGGGACAGGTGGCCGATGGGCGTCACCCCGCCGATGGCAAAGCCGGTCTGCGCCCGGATCAGCGCGGCGTCGGCCTTGCCCAACGGCTCGCCCGCCAGGGCCGCGGCCTTGTCGGCGCAGACCTGATTGCCGCCCGCGGTCAGGAACAGGATCGCCGCCCCGCCGGCATCGCCGCGAAAGATGATCGACTTGGCGATCTGGTCGATGTGGCAGCCGGCCGCCTGTGCTGCCTCGGCCGCGGTGCGGGCCTGGCCGACCTCGTGCACCTGCGCGTCGATCCCCGCCGCCGTCAGCGCGGCTGTCACCCGTTTCAGGCTTTTGCTCATCCCGGCCTCCGTCATCCGCGCCGACTATTCCCGGCCCGCGCGGTCTGCGCAACCCCCGTTGACCGCACCCGCGCGGCGCTGCATCAACGGCACATGACATTCACCAGCCGCATCACCCGATCGCCGATCCCGTATGACCCCGCCCGCGCCGCCGATCTGCCGCCGCAACTGGCCGCGCTGCCGCCTGCGCTGCGCGGGGTGCTGGCAGGCACCGCCGGGTGCAGCCCCTATCTGGCCGGGCTGATGGTGCGCGAGGCGGACTGGCTGGCCGCCGCCCTGTCCGGCACACCCGAGGCCGCGTTTGCCGGTCTGCTGTCGGATGTGCGCGGGCTGGACCTGGATCAGCTCAAACCCGGCCTGCGCCGTGCCAAGCGGCGCGCTGCGGTGCTGATCGCGCTGGCTGATCTGGCCGGGGTCTGGCCGCTGGAAACCGTCACCGGCGCGCTGACCGATCTGGCCGATCTGTGCATCGACACCACGCTGACGCGGCTGATCTCGGCGGAAATCGCGCGCGGCAAACTGCCCGGCATGGGCACGGATGACATCGCGACGGCGGGCGGCATGGTGGTGCTGGCCATGGGCAAGCAGGGCGCGCACGAGCTGAATTATTCCTCGGATATCGACCTGATCTGCCTGTTCGATCAGGATCGTTTCGACCCCGCCGATTTTCACGACGCCCGCGCGGGGTTCATCCGCGTCACCCGCAAGTTGACCGCCGTTTTGTCGGACCTGACCGGCGACGGCTATGTGTTTCGCACCGATCTGCGGCTGCGCCCCGATCCGTCGGTCACCCCGGTCTGTCTGGCGATGGAAGCGGCCGAGCGGTATTATGAAAGCCTGGGCCGGACGTGGGAACGCGCGGCGCATATCAAGGCCCGCCCCTGTGCCGGCGATCTGGCCGCCGGCCAGGCCTATCTGGACCGGCTGCGCCCGTTCATCTGGCGCCGGCATCTGGATTTCGCGGCGATTCAGGACGCCCACGACATGCGCATGGCAATCCGCGAGCATAAGGGGCTGCACGGCGCGCTGTGCCTTGAAGGGCACGACATGAAGCTGGGTCAGGGCGGCATCCGCGAGATCGAGTTCTTTACCCAGACCCGCCAGATCATCGCTGGCGGGCGCGATCCCGATCTGCGGGTGCGCGGCACCTGTGACGGGCTGGCGCGGCTGGCCGACAAGGGCTGGGTGCCCGGCGATGTGGCCGCGACCCTGACCGAAGATTACCGCGCCCACCGCGAGGTCGAGCACCGCCTGCAGATGGTCAATGACGCCCAGACCCATGCCCTGCCGACCAGCGCCGAAGGTTTCGACCGGATCGCGCGCTTCATGGGGCAGGGCGACACCGCCGCGTTTCGCGCGGGCCTGACCGACCGGCTGCGCCAGGTGGCCGGGCTGACCGAGGGGTTCTTTGCCCCCGGCGCGGCCCCCGAACCGGCGGCGGTGCGGCTATCGGACACCGCCGCCGCGATCATCGCGCGCTGGCACAGCTATCCCGCGCTGCGTTCGCAACGGGCGGTGGCACTGTTCGCGCGGCTGCGGCCCGACATTCTGGCGCGGC
This sequence comes from Actibacterium sp. D185-2, assembly GCF_054954595.1. Classification (NCBI taxonomy): domain Bacteria; kingdom Pseudomonadati; phylum Pseudomonadota; class Alphaproteobacteria; order Rhodobacterales; family Roseobacteraceae; genus Actibacterium; species Actibacterium sp. D185-2. The sequence goes on along the minus strand of NZ_JBPWNX010000002.1, from coordinate 630,795 downwards.
TGCAAAAATCCGCCCGTCCGGACGAGGCATTGATGGCCTTCGACGGGTTTCTGGCCGGTCTGCCCGCCGGGGTGCAGGTGTTTTCGCTGTTTCAGGCCAATCCGCAACTGATCGACCTGATCGTCGATATCGCCGCCACCGCGCCCGAGCTGGCGCTGTACCTGTCGCGCAACGCGGGCGTGCTGGATGCGGTGATCGGCGGCGATTTCTTTGCCGACTGGCCGGGGCAGGAGGCGTTGCAGGCCGATCTGTCGGCGCAACTGGCGCGGGTTGGCGATTACGAGGGTCAGCTTGACACCGCCCGCCGCTGGGCCAAGGAATGGCATTTCCGGATCGGGGTGCATCTGTTGCGCGGCGTGCTGAACCCCGACGAGGCCAGCGCCCAATATGCCGATCTGGCGGGGGCGGTTCTGGCCGCGCTGTGGCCTTGTGTCGTGGCGGCCTTCGCCGAAAAGCACGGCGCACCGCCGGGCAAGGGCGCGGTGGTGCTGGGCATGGGCTCGCTCGGGGCCGGGCGGCTGACCGCGCGCTCGGATCTCGATCTGATCGTGATCTATGACGCGGACGGGGTTGACGCCTCGGACGGGCGGCGGCCGCTGGCGGCGCGTGCCTATTACGCGCGGCTGACCCAGGCGCTGGTGACCGCGCTGTCGGCGCCGATGGCCGAGGGCAAGCTTTACGAGGTCGACATGCGGCTGCGCCCGTCGGGGCGGCAGGGGCCGGTGGCGACGTCGTTTCCGGCATTTTGCGCTTATCAGCGCAACGAGGCCTGGACGTGGGAGCATCTGGCGCTGACCCGCGCGCGGCCGGTCGCTGGCGCCCCCGCGCTGGCCGAAACGGTCGAGGCGTTCCGCCGCAGCCTGTTGCGCGACAAGGCCGACCGGGCGACGGTCATCGCGGGCGTGACCGACATGCGTGCCCGGCTGGCCGGGGCGAAACCGGCCAAGGGCATCTGGGACGGCAAGCTGGGGCCGGGGCGCGGCCAGGATATAGAACTGATCGCCTCGGCCGCGGCGCTGTGCGCGGGGTCGCCCGCCACACGGCTGCCGGCGCAGTTGGCCGCCGGGGTGGCGGCGGGCGGGTTGTCGGCGCAGGACGCGGCGGCGCTGGCGGAGGCCTATGACCTGTTTCGTCGGGTGCAGGTCGCGGCCAAGCTGTTGACCGACGCGCCGCTGACCCCCGACCGGCTGGGCGAGGGCGGCTGCGCCTTTTTCCTGCGCGCCACCGGGGCGGCCAGTGCGCAGGCGCTGGCGCAGCGGCTGGAACAGGTGCAAAGTGACACCGAGGCGCGGATCGACGCGATCCTGAGCGGCAAGGGAGAAGACGCATGAACCTGCAGGAGGCGGACCCGAAGGGCCTGATCCGCGAGGCATACCGGATCGACGGGATCGGCCTGGCCGAATGCCGGACGATCTTTCTGGACTGGGCGATCAGCGTTATGGGCGACACCGCCCCGCAGCTGCGGCTGCTGATCGAGGTTTACGGCGCCGAGGCGCCCGATCACCCGATGACCGGCGTGCTGTACGGCGCGCTGGACGCGGCCCCCGCCCCGCAGCGGCGCGGCGGGCGGCGGGGCCGGATGAACGGCTGAGCCGCTGGCCGGGCGTTATCGCGGCAAGGCTGCGGCCTGGGCGGCCAGCGCGGTGATCGCGGCCCAGTCGCCGGCCTCTATCAATGCTTTCGGCGCGACCCACGAGCCGCCCACGCACAGCGTGTTCGACAATCCCAGATAGTCGCCCGCATTGGCCAGGCTGATCCCGCCGGTCGGGCAGAACCGTACCTGCGGAAGCGGCGCGCCGATCGCCTTCAGTGCCTTGGCGCCGCCCGCGGCCTCGGCCGGAAAGAATTTCTGGACCGTATAGCCGCGCTCCAGCAGGGTCATCACCTCGGTCGCGGTGGCGGCGCCGGGCAGGGTGGGCAGATCGGCATCCTCGCACGCCTGCAGCAGCGTCCCGGTGGCCCCGGGCGAGACCCCGAACAGCGCGCCCGCCTTGACGGCGGCGGCCACATCGGCCGGGGTCAGCAGCGTGCCCGCGCCGACCACGCCGCCGGGCACCCGTGCCATTTCGCGGATCGCATCCAGCGCGGCGGGGGTGCGCAGCGTAACCTCGAGCACCGGCAGGCCGCCCTTGATCAGCGCCTCGGCCAGTGGCCGCGCCGTGCTGGCGTCGTCGATCACCAGAACCGGAATGACAGGGGCAAGGCAGCAAAGCGCCTCGGTTTTCAGGCTGGCCTCGGCGGGGGTCATGGCGGGATCCTGGGGTTGGTGCGATTTGGTTTCGTGATACAGCAGTGTGCCGCGCGCGGGTAGGGCGTACAGCGATTTCATGCCTCCGGCGGGGATATTTGCGCGAAAAAGAAGCGCTCAGCGCAGGCGCAGCGCCAGGGCGCCGATCGCGGCGGCCCCCAGCGCGGCCAGCAGCGCGAGTCCGGTGGCGGTGCCGGCATTGGCCACCACGATGCCCACCAGCGCCCAGATCAGCGCGGCGGCGTATTCCGGGGCGCGGCGCAGCCGCAGCAGCACCAAAGCCCCGGTGGCCAGCGCCCCCAGCAGCGCGATCACCGCCCAGCCGGCGGGACCCGGCCCGATGTCCCAGCCCGCGCCGATCAGTGCCAGCGACACCCAGGCCGCGCCGGTCAGCCAGCCCGTATACAGCGCGACAGGCGCCTGCAACAGCCAGCGATCCTTGCGCGGGGTCAGGGCCAGCGCCCAGATCGCGGTGCCCAGCATCCAGAAGATCAGCACCGTGGCCCAGATCGGGGTGAAGCCCGCCACCCCGATCCAGGCCGTTCCGGGCCCGAGGCTGAGGATCAGCGGCAGGCGGCTGGGTTCCCAGTCGGTATCCCGGCTGCGGGTGAACAGCCCCGCGCCGGCCGAGATCAGCAGCCAGACATAGATCAGCCCCCAGATCGCGAAGGCATAGCCCGCGGGCTGCGCCGGCGCGTTGATCTGTGGCACCGGGAACAGCGCCGGGTCATAGCCCGAAAACCCGCCGGTCAGCGCCGGTGACAGCACGAAGAACAGCGTGGCGCAAAAGACCAGAACGGCGCGGATCGGATCCATCAGACCAGCGCCCCCTCGGCGGTGATGCGGGTCTTGCCGCCCAGCCACGGATGCAGCGCGGCGGGCAGGGTAACCGAGCCGTCCGCTTCCTGACCGTTTTCCAGCACCGCGATCAGGCAGCGCCCGACCGCCAGCCCCGAGCCGTTCAGCGTATGCACGAATTCGGGTTTGCCGCCGCCCGCGGGCTTGAACCGCGCATTCATCCGCCGGGCCTGAAAATCGCCGCAGGTCGAGATCGAGCTGATCTCGCGATAGGTGTTCTGGCCGGGCAGCCAGACCTCGATATCATGGGTGCGGCGCGCGCCGAAGCCGATATCGCCGGTGCACAGCACCACGGTGCGGTAGGGCAGGCCAAGGCGTTCAAGGATCCCTTCGGCGCATTTGGTCATACGCGCGTGTTCCGCCTCGGAGGCATCGGGATGGGTCACCGACACCATCTCGACCTTTTCGAACTGGTGCTGGCGCAGCATACCGGCCGTGTCGCGGCCCGCCGATCCGGCCTCGGACCGGAAGCACTGCGTATGCGCCACATAGCGGCGCGGCAGATAGCTTTCCTCGACCGTGACGCCATTGACGATATTGGTCAGCGTCACCTCGGCGGTGGGGATCAGCCACCAGCCATCGGTGGTTTTATAGCTGTCCTCGCCGAATTTAGGCAACTGGCCGGTGCCGTACATCATTTCCTCGCGCACCAGCACGGGGGTGATGGTTTCGGTCAGCCCGTTCTCGTCGGTGTGGGTGTCGAGCATGAACTGCGCCAGCGCCCGGTGTACCCGCGCCACAGCGCCCGACAGCACGACAAACCGCGCGCCGGAAAGCTTGGCCGCGGTTTCGAAATCCATGCCGTCCCGCACGGCGGGCAACTGGTAATGCTCTTTCGGCGCAAAGGCGAAAGCGCGCGGGGTGCCCCAGCGGTGCAGTTCCACATTGTCGGCCTCGTCGGCGCCGTCGGGGACGTCGTCATAGGGCAGGTTGGGCAGGCCCATCAGCAGATCGGTCAGGGCGGCATCCTCGGCCTTGGCCTCATCGTTCAGGCGGGCCACTTCGGCCTTCTTTTCGGCCACCAGGGCGCGCAGGCGCTCGAACCCGGCCTCGTCGCCGCGGGCCTTGGCGGCGCCGACCTCTTTCGAGGCTTTGTTCTGCTCGGCCTGCGCGGTCTCTGCCGCCAGAATCTTTGCGCGCCGCGCCTCGTCCAACGCCAGAATTTGCGACGACATCGGCGCATCACCCCGGCGGGAGAGCGCCGCGTCGAACGCGGCAGGGGTCTCGCGGATGGCTTTGATGTCGTGCATGGGGGGATCCTTGATTGAAAGTCATTGCCGTGCCCCCATATGCCCCAAGCGTGCGGCCATTTGAACAGTGAAATCGTCGCGTCCGCATCGCCTTGCCATCCCACCGGGCCGCAGCTAGGGTGCGCGCCATTCCGAAGGGCGGGAAACCGCCACAACACACGGGGACTATCATATGTTTGCAACGCCTGCCTTTGCACAGGTTGCCGGAGGCGCTGGCAGCGCCTTTACCAGCTTCGTGCCGCTAATCCTGATCTTCGCGATCATGTATTTCCTGATGATCCGCCCGCAGCAAAAGAAGCTGAAGGATCACAAGGCCATGGTCGAGGCGCTGCGCCGGGGCGATCAGATCGTCACCCAGGGCGGGCTGATCGGCAAGGTTGCCAAGGTAAAGGACGACAACGAGGTCGAGGTCGAGCTGGCCGAAGGCGTGAAGGTCCGCGTCGTGCGCTCGACCATCGCCCAGGTACTGAGCAAGACCGAACCCGCCGAAAAAGCCTGAGCTTTCCCACATGCTGAACATCCCCTTCTGGAAACGGCTGCTGATCGTGGGCGTCTGCCTGCTGGGGCTGGCCTATGCGATGCCCAACCTGTTCTACGCGCGGGTCGAGGGTCATAACGACGCGGTCAAGACGATCGAACAGGCCGGGTCCACCCCGGTGCAGGAGGCCGCGCGCGGCGCCTGGCCGGGTTGGCTGCCGTCGGGGCTGGTCAATCTGGGCCTTGATCTGCGCGGCGGCGCGCATCTGCTGGCCGAGGTGCAGGTGGGGGATGTTTATGCCGACCGGCTGGACGGCATGTGGCCCGATGTGCGTGACGCGCTGCGTGATGCGCGCGACACCGTCGGCACGATTCGGCGGCAGCCGTCAGATCCGGCCGAGTTGCGGGTGCGCATCTCGCGCCCCGAGGGGATGGCCGATGCGCTGTCGGCGGTGCGCGCGCTGGCGCGGCCGGTGGTGTCGCTGACCGGCGTGGGCCAGAACGATATCGAGGTGTCGGGCGAGGGCGACGTGCTGATCCTGCGCCTGAGCGAGGCCGAGATGCAGGCCACCGACGACCGCACCATCCAGCAATCGCTTGAAATCATCCGCCGCCGCGTCGACGAGGTCGGCACGCGCGAACCCACGATTCAGCGCCAGGGCGCCGACCGCATCCTGATTCAGGTGCCCGGCATCGGATCCGCCGACGAACTGAAGGCGCTGATCGGCACCACGGCACGGCTGACCTTTCACCCGGTGGTGGGGCGCACGGCGGAACCCGATCAGGCGCCCGGCGCGCGCAACATGATCCTGCCCTCGCTGGACGAGGCCGGCGTCTATTATATCATCGAGCAGACCCCGGTGGTCAGCGGCGACGAACTGACCGACGCCCAGCCCGGTTTTGACCAGAACGGCCAGCCGGTCGTGACCTTCCGGTTCAACCCCACCGGCGCGCGCAAGTTCGGCGACTATACGGTTGAAAACGTGGGCGCGCCCTTTGCCATTGTGCTGGATGACGAGGTCGTGTCGGCCCCGGTGATCCGCGAGGCGATCCGCACCGGGTCTGGCCAGATTTCCGGCAATTTCACGGTCGAGGATTCGACCCAGCTTGCCATCCTGCTGCGCGCCGGCGCATTGCCGGCCAAGCTGACCTTCCTAGAGGAACGCACCATCGGCCCCGAACTGGGCGCCGACAGCATTGCCGCGGGCAAGCTGGCCAGCATGGTGGCGGGCATCGCCGTGCTGACCTTCATGATGCTGAGTTATGGTATCTTCGGGGTGATCGCCAATGTGGCGCTGATCGTGAATGTGGGGCTGATCTTCGGCGTACTGTCGGCCATCGGCGCCACGCTGACCCTGCCGGGCATCGCCGGTATCGTGCTGACCATCGGCATGGCAGTTGACGCCAACGTGCTGGTGTTCGAGCGGATCCGCGAAGAGCTGAAAACCGCCAAGGGCCCGGCGCGGGCGATCGATCTGGGCTATGAAAAGGCGCTGTCGGCCATCGTGGATGCCAATATCACCACACTGATCACCGCCACGATCCTGTTCATGCTGGGCTCGGGCCCGGTCCGCGGTTTTGCGGTGACGCTGGGCGTGGGGATCCTTACCTCGGTGTTTACCGCCATTTACGTCACCCGGCTGATCATCGTGATCTGGATGGAACGCCGCCGCCCCAAGACGATCACGGTCTGAGGAGACAGTCATGCGCCTGAAACTTGTCCCGTCCGAGACCAGCTTCGATTTCTTCCGCCATGCGCGGTTCACCTTCGGGGCCTCGGTGCTGCTGGTGGTGCTGTCGCTGGTCGCCTTCTTTGCCTTCGGGCTGAACTTCGGCATCGATTTCCGCGGTGGCACCACGATCCGTACCGAAAGCACGCAAGCGGTGGATGTGGCCGTCTATCGCAATGCGCTGGGGGGGCTCGGGCTGGGCGATGTGTCGATCACCGAAGTGTTCGACGCGGGCTTTGGCCCGGACCGCAACGTGGCCCAGATCCGCATTCAGGCCCAGAACGAACAGGAAAGCATCACCCCCGAAACCATCGCCCGGATCGAGGCGGCGCTGACAGCGGTGGACAGCGCGGTCACCTTCCCCTCGGTCGAAAGCGTGGGGCCCAAGGTCTCGGGCGAGCTGGTGCAGACCGCGATCCTGGCCGTCGTCTTGGCGATGGGTGCGGTGATGATCTATATCTGGCTGCGGTTCGAATGGCAGTTCGCGCTGGGGGCTGTGGCGGCGCTGATCCATGATGTCATCGTCACGATCGGCGTTTTCGCGGCCTTGCAGATCAAATTCGACCTGGCGATCATCGCGGCGCTGCTGACGATTGTCGGCTATTCGATCAACGATACCGTGGTCGTATTCGACCGGCTGCGCGAAAACCTGATGAAATACAAAAAGATGGATCTGAAAGAGGTGATGAACCTCGCGGTGAACGAGACCCTGTCGCGCACGGTCATGACCTCGGGCACTACGCTGATCGCGTTGATCGCGCTGCTGGTGCTGGGCGGCGACGTGATCCGCGGCTTCGTCTTCGCGATGACCTTCGGCGTGGTCGTCGGCACCTATTCCTCGGTTTTCGTGGCCAAGAACATTGTGCTGTTCCTGGGCGTCAAGCGCGACTGGTCGAAGACCGACAAATCCGCGGGCACCCGGTTCGGCAACATAGATGCCTGAGGGTCTGGCCCTCGCGTTGCAGACCGGGGGCCTGCCTGTTCTTCTTTTGGTGAATCTGCTGGCGGGCGTGGTTTACGGCTTTGCCGGGTTCGGCGCGGCGCTTGTCTTCATCCCGCTGGCCAGTATCTTCGTGCCGCCGCAGATAGCGGTCGGGATCATGGCCGTGACCGCGCTCGGGTCGGCGGTGACGGTGCTGCCGCGCGCCTGGCGGCAGGCCGACCGGCCCCGGGTGTTGTGGATGCTGGTGCCTGCCTTTCTGACCCTGGTGCCCGGTATCTGGCTGTTGCGCAGCATGGATGTGCTGCCGTTGCGCTGGCTGATCTCGGGGCTGATCCTGCTCAGTCTGGCGGCGATGACGCTGGGCTGGCGCCGCCGGATGGCGCCGAACCGGGCCGCGCTTGCGGCGGTTGGCGGCGCGGCGGGGTTCATCGGCGGGCTGACCGGGCTGACCGGGCCGGTGGTGATCCTGTTCAACCTGGCCGGGGACGAACCCGTTGTCACCACGCGCGCCAATACCCTGAGCTTTCTGACCCTGCTCGGGGTGCTGATGATCCCGCAGCTTGCGGCGCAAGGGGTCGTGACCGGCCGGGTTCTGTGGCTCGGGCTGCTGGCGGCGCCGGTCTATATGGCGGGCACGATGATCGGTCAGGCGGTGTTCAACCCGGCCTATCAGAAGGTTTACCGCCTGCTGGGCTATGGGGTGATCACGGGCGCGGTGGTTGTCGGCCTGCCTTTATGGGATTAAGCTGACCGCCATGCGAATGAACGAAGTGATCTATAACGACGCGGTGCCGATCGACGGCTACGGGCCCGGTTTCTTCCGGGTCGGCGGTCAGGTGCATCATGGCGCCGTGCTGGTCAGCGATGCGGGCGCCGCGCCCTGGGGCGGGCTGACGGATGCGGCCCCCTTGCTGGCGCTGGCGGGCCGGGTCGATGTGCTGTTCGTCGGCACCGGGACCGAGACCGCGCATATCCCCGCCGCGCTGCGCGAGACGCTGGAAGCGGCCGGGCTGGGGGTGGAGCCCATGGCCAGCCCCGCCGCTGCGCGCACCTATAACGTGTTGCTGTCCGAGGGCCGGCGCATCGCTGCCGCGCTGTTGCCCGTGGGGGCGGTCGGGGATTAGATTTTATGCCTCCGGCGGGGATATTTTCGCGAAAAAGAAGCCCTGCGACGCTTTGTTTCAAAACGGAATTATTGCTTTGCCGCCAGCGCCGAATGGGCTAAGCCGACCGCATGGACCTGACCATATCCGACCTTGCCTGCGCCCGCGGCGGCATTCCCGTTCTGGAAGGGGTGGGTTTCACCCTGACCGCCGGCAAGGCGCTGCTGCTGCGCGGTCCGAACGGAATTGGGAAAACCACGCTGCTGCGCACCCTTGCGGGGTTGCAGCCGCCGCTGTCGGGCACCATTTCCGCGCCGCGGGAAAGCATGACCTACGCCGCCCATGCCGATGGGCTGAAGGCCACGCTGAGCGTGGCCGAAAACCTGACATTCTGGGCCCGGATTTTCGGCACCTCGGGCATCGACCATGCGCTGCGCGATTTCAACCTGACCGAATTGGCCAACCGGCAGGCGCAGAACCTGTCGGCCGGGCAGAAGCGGCGGCTGGGACTGGCGCGGCTGCTGGTCACGGGCCGCCCGATCTGGATGCTGGACGAGCCCACCGTGTCGCTTGACGTGGCCTCGGTCGCGCTGTTCGGTCAGGCGGTGCGGCGGCATCTGGACGGTGGCGGCGCGGCGCTGATCGCCACCCATATCGATCTGGGGTTCGACGCGCAGGTGCTGGACCTGACCCCGTTCAAGGCGGTTCCGCGCGAGATGGACGATTTCGACGAGGCCTTCCTGTGATCGCGCTGCTGACCCGCGACCTGACCCTTGCGATTCGCGCCGGCGGCGGGTTCGGCCTGGGGCTTGCCTTCTTTCTGATCGTCACCGTGCTGGTGCCGTTCGGCGTCGGCCCCGAAAGCGGCATCCTGTCGGCCATCGCGCCTGGGATCCTGTGGGTGGGCGCGCTGCTGGCCTGTCTGCTGTCGCTGGACCGGATTTTCGCGCTGGATTTCGAGGACGGCTCGCTCGATCTTCTGGCCACCGCGCCGATCCCGCTGGAAGGGGTGGTCGCGATGAAGGCGGCGGCGCATTGGGTCACGACCGGCCTGCCGCTGGTACTGGCCGCGCCGGTGTTGGGCACGCTGCTGAACCTAGACCCGGCCGGGTTCGGCTGGCTGATGCTGAGCCTCGGGCTGGGCACGCCCGCGCTGTCGGTGATCGGCACGTTCGGCGCGGCGCTGACCGTGGGGCTGAAGCGCGGGGGGCTGCTGATGTCGCTGCTGGTGCTGCCGCTTTATGTGCCGACGCTGATCTTCGGCGCCGAGACCGTCAAGCGCGGCGCGGGCGGGCTGGCCACCGCCACGCCGGCGCTGATGCTGGGCGGGATCACCCTGGCCACCTGTGCGCTGCTGCCGTTCGCCGCAGCCGCCGCGATTCGGGTGAACCTGCGATGACGGGTTTCACGCGCTATTCAGTTGAGCTGGAATCAACAAGGACGTAAGAGACGTTTATGGCATCGCTCTGGCAATATGCGAACCCGAAGAAGTTCATGCAGACCACGCAGGTGGTGCTGCCCGGGCTGTCCGTGCTGACCGCGCTGACGCTGCTGACCGGGTTGGTCTGGGGTTTTTTCCTGACCCCGGATGATTACAAGCAGGGTGCCACCGTCAAGATCATGTTCATCCATGTGCCCGCCGCGCTGATGGCAATCAATGCCTGGCTGATGATGCTGGTCGCAAGCCTGATCTGGCTGGTGCGGCGGCATCACGTTTCGGCGCTGGCGGCGCGGGCGGCGGCGCCGGTCGGCATGGTGATGACGCTGATCGCGCTGTTTACCGGGGCGATCTGGGGCCAGCCGATGTGGGGCACCTGGTGGGCCTGGGATCCGCGGCTGACCTCGTTTCTGGTGCTGTTTCTGTTCTATCTGGGCTACATGGCCTTGTGGGAGGCGGTCGAGAACCCCGATGCGGCCGCCGATCTGACATCGGTCCTGTGCATGGTGGGATCGGTGTTCGCGGTGCTCAGCCGTTATGCGGTGAATTTCTGGAACCAGGGGCTGCATCAGGGGGCGTCGATGTCGATGGATGCCGAAGAGCATGTGGCCGATGCGTTCTATTACCCGCTGTTGATCTGCATGGCGGGCTTTGTCCTGTTGTTCGTGACGCTGGTGCTGGCGCGCACGCGGACGGAAATCCGCGCCCGCCGATTGAAAGCGCTGCTTGCGCGCGAGAGGATGGCATGATCCCCGATCTTGGCAAATATACCGGCGTGGTGCTGGGCGCCTACGGCGTGACCATCGTGCTGCTTTTGGGGCTGGTGGCGCTGACCCTGTGGCGCGGGGCGCGGGTGCGCCGGCAACTGGATGACGTGGAACAAAGGCGTGCGCGCAATGGCTAAACCGAAGATTTCCGTTCTGATGCTGCTGCCGCCGTTGCTGTTTGCCGGACTGGCGGCGCTGTTCTTTCTGGGCATGGGCCGGGACAATCCCGACGAGTTGCCCTCGACCCGGATCGGCCAGCAGGCGCCGGCGCTGACCGTGACCGCATTGGGCGAGGGCGCGCCTTTCGATGACGCAACGCTGCGCACGCCGGGAGTGAAGCTGGTGAATTTCTGGGCCAGCTGGTGCGCGCCCTGCCGGGTCGAGCATCCCGTTCTGGAACAACTCGCCGCCGAGGGGGTGCCGATCTATGGTATCAACTACAAGGACGATCCGCTCAAGGCGATGAATTTCCTGAAAGAACTGGGCGACCCCTATGCCGCGCTGGCCGCCGATGGCGACGGGCGCACCGCGCTGGAATGGGGCGTCTACGGCGTGCCCGAAACCTATGTGATCGACAGCAGCGGCACCATTCTGCACCGTACCGCAGGCCCGATCACGCGTGATATTCTGGAAAAGACGATCCGCCCGGCCATCGCCGCAGCGCAATAGGACGGCTCAGGCCACCCCGGCCAGAAGCAGGATGAAGGCCGCATAGGCCAGCAGTTCAAAGACTGGCATCGGCAGGGCGAATCTGGATAAGCGTGTCCACATGGGCACGTTATTAATATATTCGCGTCAGGATTTCGCCCCTTTTTTGCTGCAACGCAGAGAAACGGAGTGTTTCCGCCGTTCCGCTGGCGATCCGTGGCGCGTAAATCCGGTCTAAAGCCCGTATCCGCCCGAAACGGTGAGCACTTCTCCGGTGACGAAACCGGCCGCGTCCGAGGCCAGAAAGCGCACCACGCGGGCAATGTCGTCAGGTGTGCCGCTGCGGCGCAGCGGAGTCTGTGCAATGACCTGCGCCACCAGATCGGCCGGGCGCGGCTTCTCGTGCGTTTCGATCAGGCCGGGGGCGACGGCGTTGACGCGAATGCCGCGGGGGCCCAGATCCTTGGCCGCGGCCTTGGTGATCGCGTCCAGTGCGGCCTTGCTGGCGGCATAGGCCGGGGCCGAAACCGGCGGCCGCGCCGCGTTGATCGACGAGATGTTCACAACCGCAGAACCGGGCGCCATATGCGGCAGCGCGGCCGAAAGCAGCGCCATGGGCGCAATCGCGTTGACCGCGAAGATGGCGCTGTGGGGGGTGAAATCCTGGGTGTCGAACGGGGTCAGGGGCGCAACGGCGGCATTGTTCACCAGCGTGTCGATCCGCCCGAACCGGGCGACGGTTTCGGCCACGACCCGCGCCGCGGCGGCGGGGTCGGACAGATCGGCATGCAGGGTCAGGGAATCGGGAAAGGCCGCAGCGAACGCCGCAGCCTCTGATTTTCCGTCAAGGAAGGTGATGACGACCCGGTGATCGGCCGCCAGATCCGCGGCGATTGCCCGGCCAATGCCGCGCGCCGCACCTGTGATAAGGGCGACGCGCGGCATGGCGGTCAGGCCGACTTGGCGAGGTTGCGCAGCACGTAATGCAGCACACCGCCGTTTTCGACATATTCGATCTCGACCTCGGTATCGATCCGGCATTTCAGCTGGATCACCTTCTCGGTCCCGTCGCCATAGGTGATGGTGCAGGGCACCTCGCACAGCGGTTTCAGATCGCCGGAAAGACCCGAAATCGCAATGGTTTCATCGCCTTTCAGGCCCAGCGACTTGCGGGTGTCGTTGCCGGTGAACTCGAACGGGATCACGCCCATGCCAACCAGGTTGGACCGGTGGATGCGTTCGAACGATTCGGCGATCACGGCCTTGACGCCCAGCAATGCGGTGCCCTTGGCGGCCCAATCGCGCGAAGACCCCGCGCCATACTGTTCGCCCGCGAAGATCACCAGCGGGGTGCCAGCCTGCTGATAGGCCATCGACGCGTCGAAGATCGAGGTCTGCACCCCGTCCGGCCCAAGCGTATAGCCGCCTTCGACCCCGTCCAGCATCTCGTTCTTGATGCGGATATTGGCGAAGGTGCCGCGCATCATGACCTCGTGGTTGCCGCGGCGCGAGCCGTAGGAGTTGAAGTCGCGCGGCGCGACCTGACGCTCGGTCAGGTATTTGCCGGCGGGCGTGGTGTCCTTGAACGATCCGGCCGGGCTGATGTGGTCGGTGGTGACCATGTCGCCCAGAACCGCCAGAACCTTGGCGCCGCTGAGGTCGGAAATCGTACCGGCCTCGGCGCTCATGCCACGGAAATAGGGCGGGTTCTGCACATAGGTCGATTGCGGCGGCCAGTCATAGGTCTGGCTGTCGGTGGTTTCCACCGCCTGCCATTTCTCGTCGCCCTTGAACACATCGGCATATTTCGACTGGAACGCTTCGCGGGTCACGGTGGCGTGCACCAGATCGGCGATTTCCTTGTTCGTGGGCCAGATGTCTTTCAGATAGACCGGGGTGCCGTCCGTGGCGTGGCCCAGCGGCTCGGTCGTCAGGTCGATATTCATGTCACCGGCGATCGCATAGGCCACGACCAGCGGCGGCGAGGCCAGATAGTTGGCGCGGACATCGGGCGAAATCCGGCCCTCGAAGTTGCGGTTGCCCGACAGGACAGAGGTGGCGACCAGATCGCCCTCGGCAATTGCGTCGGACAGTTCCTTCTGGATCGGGCCCGAGTTGCCGATACAGGTGGTGCAGCCATAGCCGACCAGGTTGAAGCCGATCGCGTCCAGATCGTCCTGAAGGTTCGCGGCCTCCAGATATTCGCTGACGACCTGCGATCCCGGCGCCAGAGAGGTTTTCACCCAGGGCTTGCGGGTCAGGCCAAGCGCGCGCGCCTTGCGGGCGACAAGACCGGCACCGATCATCACATAGGGGTTCGAGGTGTTGGTGCACGACGTGATCGAGGCGATGACGACCGAACCGTCGCGCAGCTCGTAATCCTCGCCCTTCACCTTCACCGATTTGCGCGGGTCAATTATGGTGTCGGGGGCGGGGGCCTCGTTCAGCATGTCATGGGCGCCGTTCGACTCATCCTCGCCGCGGAACTCGGACACGACTTTGAAGAACGCGTCAGAGGCTTGCGTCAGCGGCAGATAATCCTGCGGACGCTTGGGGCCGGAAATCGCCGGCACGATGGTGCCCATGTCCAGCTCCAGCGTGTCGGTATAGACCGGCGCGTAATCGGCGCCGCGCCAGAAACCGTTTTCCTTGGCATAGGCCTCGACCAGCGCGATGCGGTCCTCGTCGCGGCCGGTCTGGCGCAGATAGCGCAGGGTCTCGGCGTCGATCGGGAAGAAGCCGCAGGTCGCGCCGTATTCGGGCGCCATGTTGGCGATCGTGGCCCGGTCGGCCAGCGGCAGGTGATCCAGCCCTTCGCCGTAGAATTCGACGAATTTGCCGACCACGCCCTTTTGACGCAGCATCGCGACGACCTTCAGCACCAGATCGGTGGCGGTGGTGCCCTCGACCATCGCGCCGGTCAGCTTGAACCCGACGACCTCGGGGATCAGCATCGAAATCGGCTGGCCCAGCATCGCGGCCTCGGCCTCGATCCCGCCGACGCCCCAGCCCAGAACCGCCAGGCCGTTGACCATGGTGGTGTGGCTGTCGGTGCCGACCAGCGTGTCGGGATAGGCGACTTCGGCGCCGGTCTGATCGGTATCGGTCCAGACGGTCTGGGCCAGATATTCCAGGTTCACCTGATGGCAGATGCCGGTGCCAGGCGGCACCACGCGGAAATTGTTGAACGCCTTCTGCCCCCATTTCAGAAAGACGTACCGCTCCATGTTGCGTTCATATTCGCGGTCCACGTTCATCTGGAAGGCGCGCGGGTTGCCGAACTCGTCGATCATGACCGAGTGGTCGATGACCAGATCGACCGGGTTCAGCGGGTTGATCTTCTGCGCGTCGCCGCCAAGGGCCACGATCCCGTCGCGCATCGCGGCCAGATCGACCACGGCGGGCACGCCGGTGAAATCCTGCATCAGGACGCGAGCCGGACGATAGGCGATCTCGCGCGGGTTCTGGCCGCCCTTTTCGGCCCAGTCGGAAAACGCCTTGATGTCATCGACGGAAACGGTCTTGCCGTCCTCGAAGCGCAGCATGTTTTCCAGCACCACCTTCAGCGCGGCGGGCAGGCGCGAAAAATCGCCCAGGCCGGCCGCTTCGGCAGCGGGGATCGAGTAGTAGGCGACGCTTTGCGCCCCGACGCTGAGCGTGCGGCGCGTTTGGGCGGTGTCTTGTCCGACGGTAATGGGCATAGGTCTGGCTCCCTCAGGTGATGCGGAGGATTGTGCTGCCCTGCTCTTGCCCCTTTTCGGGGAGTCGTTCAAGGGGGGAGCCGAAAAAAGTGTATACCATTGCACACCGAGTGGGCGGCGTTGCATTTCTACACCCGCTCGCGGGGCTCTCTCGAAACCTTGATTGGCACGGAGGGGGGGCGTGCCATAGGAAAGGGGCGGGATGACACAAGCAGAAGGCAGGGGATGAATGGGCCGCATTATTTGCGCAATATCGGTGATCTGGCTGTCGCTGGCGGGCGGCGCTTCGGCGCAGGACGCAGCGGCACCGGTGGTGGTCGAGCTGTTCACCTCGCAGGGTTGTTCGTCCTGCCCGCCCGCCGATGAGCTGCTGGCCGAACTGGCCCGGCGCGACGATGTGATCGCCCTGGCGCTGCATGTGGATTACTGGGATTACATCGGCTGGAAGGATCAGTTCGCCGACCCGTCCTTCACCGATCGGCAAAAAGCCTATGCGCGGGCGGTGGGCAGCCGGTCGATCTATACGCCGCAGATGGTGATTGGCGGGGCCGAGCATGTGGTGGGCCACCGTCCGATGGAACTGGCCGAACTGATTCAGACGCATCGTGCACAGCCGGCGCCGGTGACGCTGACGCTGGTGCGCGACGGGGCGCGGCTGCGGGTCACCGCCAGCGCGCTGCGGCCGTTGCCGCGCGGCATGGTGCTGCAACTGGTGCGCTATATCCCCGAGCAGACCGTACAGATCACGCGGGGCGAGAATGCCGGGCGCACGATCCGCTATTCCAATATCGTCACCGGCTGGAACCCGGTCGCAAAATGGGACGGCCGCGCGCCGCTGTCGCTGAGCTTCGATCTGACCGGCGACGCGCCTGTGGTGGCGATCTTGCAGGAGCAGGGGCATGGCCCGATCCTGGCCGCCGCGCGCCTGCGCTAGGGGTTTCCGGGCGTCCCCACGGTTTTCCAGCGCCGGTGAATCCAGAACCACTGTTCGGGATGGGCGTGGACCTGCCGCTCCAGGCTGTCGTTGAGCGCCTGGGTCATGGTTTCGGGGTCGCTGGCGGGGATCGGGGCCTCGATCTCGACCGCAAAGCGCAGCCCGTCGGGCTGGCGGATGCCATAGAACGGGATCACCAGTGCCCCGTATTTCAGGGCGATTTCGGCGGCCGAGGTGGCGGTCTGCGCCGGTAGCCCCATGAAGCGCAGATGCGCGCCGCGGTAATTGTGCTGATCGATCAGCAGCACCATCATGCCGCCCTGTTTCAGATGTCGCACGAATCCGGCGGTGCCGCGTCGGCCCTGTGCAAAGACCGGGCCGCCCATGTCTTCCATCGTGCGGCGGTAATGCTCGTTGAACCAGGGGTTCTGCATCGGGCGATACAACCCGCCGATGTCGAAGCCGCGCGCCACCAATGCGGCGCGCCCGGCCTCGTAATTTCCGAAATGCCCGGTGATCAGCAGCACCGGGCGTTTGTCGCGGCGGGCCTGTTCCAGCACCGCCAGGCCCGGCCCGGCGGGCGTGACCCCGGCCATGCGCGCCAGCATGTCCTTGTTGGAATAATTCTCGATCAGGGTGCGGCCGGCATTGTCGGCCACCGCGCGGGCGATGCGGCTGCGCTCGGCCTGTGGCAGGTCGGGCCAGACCAGCGCCAGATTGGCCTCGGCCCGGCCAAGATAGCCAGCCAGCGGGGCGATCACCGCCCGGGTCAACCAGCCCATCAGGCGTACGCGCGTGGCATAGGGCAGCGCCAGCGCCAGGCCGATCAGCCCGCGCAGGATACGGTCGATCAGCCAGTTGCCGATGGTCCGTCCCTTGTCGCGCGCCTGTGCCATGCCATTCCTTCGCCGCTGCGTCGTCCGCCCACCCGCCGCGCGGGTCCGTGATGTGCACACATAGAGCCCGCCCCGCGCGATCACAAGCACGGGCGCGCCGGTGCCGGATCACTCCTCTTCCTCGGTCACGATCAGTTTCAGCTCGCCGGTTTCTTCCAGCGCGCGGATGGCGGCGACCACGTCGCTCATCGCCGCCTCGGCCTCTTTGGGGCGCACCGCGCCGCGTTCGCCGATCTCCTCGCGCAGCTGGTCGGCCATGCGCCGGGACATGTTTTCAAGGATGAACGCCACCGCGGCCTCGGCCTCGTCGGCCCCGGCCAGGGCGGTGACCAGACTGTCGGCCGCCACCACGCGGGTGATCGCGGGCACGTCGCGGGGGGCGATCCGGTCGGGGATGTCGGCGAAGGTGAAGATCGCCTTCTTCACGTTTTCGGCAAAACCGGCATCGGCCTCCTGCAATCCGGCCAGCACATCGTCGCGGGTGGCGGCGGGGGCGCTGTTCAGAATCGCCCCCATCCGTGCCGCCGCGGGTTCGGCGAAGGCGCTTTGCGGCTGCGCTGCAAGCTGATCCAGCAGTGTGGCGCCGATCCGTGCCACCGTCGCCGGCGCGACCTGACCGGTCAGCGACACGGCACAGGCAATACGCCGGGCCTGATCGCCGGGCAGGCGGCTGAGCAGCTCGGCCGCCTTGCCGGTGGCCAGCTTCGACAGCAGCACCGCCGCCACCTCGGTGCTTTCGGCGCGGATCAGTGGCAGCAGCTTGTCAGCCTCCAGCGCGGCGATTCGCACCCAGGGATCGGGCGGGGCCCCGGCATTGGCGGCGCGCAGCCCGTCGGCGGCGCCCGCGCTGATATGGCCGTCCAGCAATTGCAGCGCACCCTCGATCCCGCCGGGAAAGGTCAGGCCGACCTTTTCCAGCTCTTCCAGAAATTCGGCCACGACCGCGCGCAGCGTGTCGCCGTCGATATAGCGCATCGCGCCGATTTCGGCGGTCAGCGCGGTCTGGATATCCTCGGGTAAGTCGCCCAGCGGCAGACTGGCACCTTCGGACAGCAGCAGCCGCACGATGATCGCGGCCTTGCGGCGGCGGCTGAACGGCGCGCGTGCGGGCAACGGCGCGGCAGGGTCGAGGGGATGGGGCAGGGCGATGGTCACGGGGCGGTCCTTTCCGGTCGGGACCAGACTGGCCGCAAAAGGGTTAAGGCCCCATTATCGCCGGGCCGAAATCCGCCGGGGCGCACCCCTGCGCTTCTTCTCGGCACAAATACTCCCGCCGGAGGCACCCGCACGCAGTGCGAAAATCAAAGGCATGCGCCGCAGGCGCGCAATTTGAAGACACGGGCGCCCGTGTACGGTACCCGTGTCCCTGTCGCGGTTCTGGCAGATCAGCTGGTGGCCTTGTCGACGCAGGCACCGGTCTTGGTGTCGAACATCTGACCTTCGGCGCAACTGCTCGCGTTGATCTTTTCCCACTTGCAATCCGCCATGGCCAGCGCCGGGGTCAGCGAAAACGCCAGCACCGCGAAAATGGTCTTGCGCGTCATGTCGGTTCTCCCATCTGGAACGGGAAAACCCTATCACAGCCGGGCCGATTCCCCTATCGCGGGACGCGGCCCGGCCGAAATGGGTCAGCTTTCGCCGAAGACGCGGGCGAAAATCGTGTCCACATGCTTGGTATGATAGCCTAGGTCGAACTTTTCCTCGATTTCGGCGGGGCTCAGGGCGGCGGTCACATCCGGGTCGGCCAGCAGCTCGGTCTTGAAATCCTTACCCTGCTCCCAGACCTTCATCGCGTTGCGCTGCACCAGCTTATAGGCATCCTCGCGGCTGACGCCGGCCTGGGTCAGCGCCAGCAGCACCCGCTGCGACATCACCAGCCCGCGGAACTTGTTCATGTTGGCCAGCATGTTCTCGGGATAGACCACCAGCTTGTCGATCACCGAGGTCAGCCGGGCCAGTGCGAAATCCAGCGTGATCGTGGTGTCGGGGCCGATGTTGCGCTCGACCGAGCTGTGGGAAATGTCACGCTCGTGCCACAGCGCCACGTTCTCCATCGCCGGAACCACCGCCATGCGCACCAGCCGGGCCAGGCCGGTCAGGTTTTCGGTCAGCACCGGGTTGCGCTTGTGCGGCATGGCCGAGCTGCCCTTTTGCCCGGCGGAAAAGAATTCCTCGGCCTCCAGCACTTCGGTGCGCTGCATGTGGCGGATCTCTGTCGCGACATTCTCGATGCTGCTGGCGACCACGCCGAGGGCGGCAAAGAAGGCCGCGTGGCGGTCGCGCGGGATCACCTGAGTGCTGATCGGTTCGGGCACCAGGCCCAGCTTTTCGCAGACATGCTCCTCGACCGCCGGGTCGATATTGGCGAAGGTGCCGACCGCGCCCGAGATCGCGCCGGTGGCGATCTCGAACCGGGCCTTTTCCAGCCGGTTCCGGTTGCGCTGCATCTCGGCATGGAAGCGGGCGAAGGTCAGGCCCATGGTGGTGGGCTCGGCATGGATGCCGTGGCTGCGGCCGATGCGCACCGTGTCCTTATGTTCATAGGCGCGGCGCTTCAGCGCCTCGAGCAGCTTGTCCATATCGGCGATCAGGATGTCGGCGGCGCGCACGAGTTGCACGTTGAAACAGGTGTCGAGCACATCCGAGCTGGTCATGCCCTGATGCACGAAGCGGGCTTCGTCATTGCCGATGATTTCGGCCAGATGGGTCAGGAAGGCGATGACGTCATGCTTGGTCACGGCCTCGATCTCGTCGATCCGGGCCACGTCGAATTCCACGTCCCTGGCTTTCCACACCGCTTCGGCGTTTTCCTTGGGGATGGTGCCGAGGGCGGCCAGCGCGTCGCAGGCATGGGCCTCGATCTCATACCAGATGCGGAACTTGGTCTCGGGCGACCAGATGGCGACCATCTCGGGGCGGGAATAGCGGGGGATCATCGGCGGGCCTTGCTTGAGTTATGGGATTGTGCGTTCCATAAACGCCGAACGGGATGGCGGCAAGCTTGCGGGGGGATCGGGTGCCCAGACTGGACGCATTTGCCGGGGAATGGATCATCCGCCGGGACATCGAGGATGCAAGGGCGGGCGGGCGGACCCGGTTCGAGGGGCGCGCGCTGCTGACCCCCGACGGCGCGGGGCTGCGCTATGACGAAGAGGGCCTGTTGCAGGTGCCCGGCCAGCCCGCGATGGCGGCCAGCCGGCGCTATCTGTGGCGCCCGGCCGAAAACGGCATCGTGCTGTTTTTTGCAGACGGCCGGCCGTTTCATGTGATCGGGCCGGGGCAGGCACCACAGGCCACGCATCACTGTGACCCCGATCTCTATCAGGTCAGCTATGATTTCGGGCACTGGCCCGGCTGGCAGGCCACCTGGCGGGTGACGGGGCCGCGCAAGGACTATGTCATGCGCAGCGATTATAGCCGGAAAACCGATTGAATCTTGCACGCGTGGGGCGCTTGGGGCAAAACAACGCAAACTTATCATCACGGAGACGCCCCCATGACGCTTGCCCTGACCGACAAAACCCTTGCCGAAAAACTCTGGCCCGCCGAAGGTGCCGCCCTGCGTATCAAGCAGGCGGTGCTGTTCGTTCTGGGCATCGCGGCACTTGCCGTGGCCGCCAAGATCAAGGTGCCGATGTGGCCGGTGTCGATCAACATGGGCACCTTCGCGGTGCTGACCATCGGTGCCGCCTATGGCCCGCGCCTGGGCCTGGCGACGATCATCGGTTACATGGGCATCGGCGCGCTTGGCTTTGACGTGTTCCAAAGTTCCACCGCCGAACTGAACGGCGTGGAATACATGATGGGCAGCACCGGCGGTTATCTGCTGGGCTATGTCATGGCCACCGTGCTGCTGGGCATGGCGGCGCGCGCCGGCTGGGACCGCTCGGCGGGCAAGATGGCGCTGGCGATGCTGGCGGGTAACGCGATCCTTTATGTGCCGGGCCTGCTGTGGCTGGGCCAGCTTTACGGTTTCGACAAGCCGATCCTCGCTTGGGGCCTGACGCCGTTCATCATCGGTGACCTGCTCAAGCTGGGGCTGGCGGCGATGCTGGTGCCGGGCGTGTGGAAGCTGGCCGGCCGCGCCCGCGGCTGATCCTTCCCAGGGTCTGATCTGAATGCGAGGCGCAGCCGCTGGCTGCGCCTCATTTCGTTTGTGCCCTTCGGGCGGTTTGCCTCCGGCGGGAGTATTGGCGCCGAGAAGAAGCCCCGGCGGTTTTCGTGTCAGCCAACCAGGCGGGTTTCCACCAGGCTGCTGTGTTCCATCGTCTGATGCACCGGGCATTTATCGGCGATCTCCAGCAGGCGGGCGCGCTGGTCGTCGTCCAGGTCGCCCTCCAGCACGATATCGCGGGTGAAGCGGTCCACCTTGTGCGGCGTGCCGTGTTCGGCGTCCTGGGCATGGACCTTGTCATGGGTCACATCGACCCGCACATGGGTCAGCGGCCAGCCCTTGCGCCGGGCATACATGCGGATCGTCATCGAGGTGCACGCCCCCAGCCCGGCCGCCAGGAACCCGTAGGGCGACATGCCCTTGTTGGTGCCGCCATAGGCCGCGGGCTCGTCGGCCAGCGTGTGGTGGAACGGGCCGTTCTGCACATCCTGCAGAAAGCCCGCGGGGTCGGCCTCGCTGACCCGGACCACGCCTTCGGGCGCGCCGGGCGGCGGCGGTGGCGCGGTCAGCGCCAGATAGCGGCCGGACCAGGCGGCGATCACCTCGGCCGCGTATTCGGCATCGGATGGCGACGTGATCAGGTGATCGGCCTCGTCGAGGGTGACAAAGCTTTTGGGGTGTTTGGCGGCGGTGAAGATCTGGGTGGCGTTTTCGATCCCTACCACCTGATCGCGCGGGGCGTGCATCACCAGCAGCGCGCGTTCGAGATTGGCGATGGCGGGGGCCAGTTCCGCTTCGGCCACATCGCGGATGAAACCGGCGCCGATCTGTACCGGGCGCCCGCCCAGCTGCACCTCGATCGAGCCGTCGCCATGCATTCGCGGATGCGCCACCGCGAAGTTGCGCGTCACATGCGCGGGGTCGAACGGCGCGCCCAGCGTGACCACCGCGCGGGCGCTGTCGATCCCGCCCGCGGCCTTCAGCACCGCCGCGCCGCCCAGCGAATGGCCGATCAGCAGGCCGGGCGCCATGCCGCGCGCCGCCAGATAGCCCGCCGCGGCCACCAGATCACCCACATTGGTGGTGAAGGAGGTATTCTCGAACTCGCCGCCCGAATGGCCCAGCCCGGTGAAATCGAAGCGCAGCACCGCGATGCCCATCGCCGCCAGTCGCCCGGCGATGCGGCGCGCGGCGTGGATATCCTTGCCGCAGGTAAAGCAATGGGCAAACAGTGCAGTGGCCAGATGCGGCCCTTCGGGCAGGTCCAGCCGGGCGGCCAGCGGCGCGCCGGAATGGCCCGTGAACGTGATTTTCTCCATCGGCATGGTATGTCCCCCGTGATCGCCGCCCCGCGCCCAGAGTGGGCAAACCGCGCGGCCATCGCAAGGTCTGTCTGGGTATCGTAACACCATGGTGACGGGAGAGTGCGGAAAAGCGGCGCGGGGTATTTATCTCTGCCGCTCAGGGGCCTAGCATGATCGTGACCCGACGGCCCCACCCCAACAGCGAATCCGCCCCCTATGATCCTGCAGACCCGTCTTCCCTATACCCCCTGGGCCGATCCGCGCATGGCGCGGCTGCCGGGCATTCAGCCGCTGGCCTTCACCGATTGGCTGGTGGTGGATGAGGCTTATGCCGGTCAGATGGCCGAGCGCGACCGGCTGATCGCCGAAGCGCGCGACGCCGTGCATGCGCTGGAACCGTCGGCGCTGACGGCCGCGCAGGAGCTGCTGGAACTGGTGCTGGGCGATCTGGACGGGCGCGACGGGTTCGATGTGGCGGGGGATGCGGTGACCCGCCCGGACGGGGTGACGGTGGCGCTGGACCGGGCCGCGCCGCTGTTGACGCTGGGCCGCTTGGTGCAGGAGGATTTCTGCATCCTGCACCCGGGCGGGCAGGGCGAGCATGTGTTGACCGGCGCCATCCTGTGCTTTCCGGCCAGTTGGACCCTGGCCGAGAAATTCATGCGCCCGCTGATCCGCATCCATGTGCCGGTGACGCCTTACGACGCCGATATTGCCGCGCGGGTGCAGCGCCTGTTCGACGGGATCAGGCCGGGCCGGGTGCTGTGGCGGGCCAATGCGCATTTCTATGACGATCCCACCCTGTTTCAGCCGCGCCCCGAGGCCGCGCCGCGCACCAGGGCGGCAGGGCCTGCGCCCTTCCTGCGGTCCGAGCGGCAATGCATCCTGCGCCTGCCCGAAACCGGTGCCGCGGTGTTTTCGATCCACACCTATATGCTGCGGCGCACGGATCTGAGTGCTGCGCAAACCGCCGCGCTGGAGGATCATCCGATCGCTTATCAGGAGGCGCGGCGCTGACCGCAGCCCGGCCATGACGAAGGCCCCCGTGCGGGCGGGGGCCTTTGGGCGCGTGCAGGTCCGGTCGGTCCTGCCGGCTCAGATCATCGCGGTCAGCATGTCCGACACGGGGCTGGAGGCCAGCCCGACCCCGACAGCGGTCAGTGACATGGCCCGCGCGGTCATGTTCAGGTTCTCGCCCCGCAGCACGGTATAGATCAGCATCGCCACGCCCACCGGGAAGGACAGCACCATGATGGTGATCGTCATCACATAGGTGGTGAGCTGTTCCAGCAGGCCGATTTCGTCGCGTGGCGGCGGTCGGCGGCTGGCCTTCGTCGCGGGCTCGCCATCGGTGAAGATCGTTTTGCGGTTACGGCGCAGGCGCTCTTCCTCAAGGCTCATATCGTGCACCGACGCATGGGCGGGCGTATCGTCCTGCGCCGTCGCGTCGCGGGCCTGCATCCCATCGGCAAAAGCTGCGTCCGGCTGTGGCTGGAAGGCCGCCGCTTCGGGGTGGGTGCCCGGCGCCGCGTTGGCGATCATCGCCAGATCCATTTTCGGGCGCGGGGTTGTGCGGCGGCGTTCGCGCCGCTCGGGGCGGCGGGGCAGGCCGGGGGCGGCCATGGCGGTGGGGTTTTCGAACTCTTCCGCGGTGAACAGCGTGTCGCTGAGCGACCAGTGCACCAGGCTGGCGTCGTGCCGGCGCAGCAGGTGCCGCACGACGTGATAACAGGCTGCCAGCCGCGTCCGTTCGGGCATGGCGCGGCCCGGGCCACCCTCGACCGTGACTTCGAGCGCCTGATGCACCTCTTCCAGAAGCGCATCCACCAGCGCGGTTGAAACCTTTGGCTGCGACGGGCGTTCGCAGCCCTGCAATTGCCTGGCCCAATCGGTTTGCGGGGCATAGCCCACGCGCACGATCATGGAGTCGCTGATGAACAGGGCATGGCTGCCTTCTGCCACGGCGGTTTGCTCGAACTCGAGCGCGATATTACGAAACGGTCGCTGCAACTCGTTAACCAGTTCGACGAAGTCGAGGCCCACCGGGGCATCGAACAGAATCGTCGCTCTGTTACCGTTCGTTTGATCCGACATTTTCCTGTCTCCGTTGGGCGTTTCTCCGTCAACGCGGACGGGGTCGCTCTTTGGACAGGTTGACGGAAGATTAAGGAAACAGTTGGGCCGATTCTAAAAAAATTCTCCATGACTTCAGGAAGATTGCGCGGTTTTCGCCACAATCGTTAACGGGGCGCCCGAAGGCGCCCCGTTCATTTCATACATCTTGTAGTTGAACTCAGCAGCTGTAATACATCTTGAACTCGACCGGGTGCGGTGTGTGTTCGAAGGCGTAAACCTCTTCCCACTTCAGTTCCATGTAGCCCTCGATCTGGTCTTTGGTGAATACGTCACCGGCCAGCAGGAAGTCGTGATCGGCTTCCAGCGATTCGAGCGCTTCACGCAGCGAGGCGCAGACGGTCGGGATGCCGGCCAGCTCTTCGGGCGGCAGATCGTACAGATCCTTGTCCGAGGCTTCGCCCGGATCGATCTTGTTCTTGATGCCGTCCAGGCCGGCCATCAGCAGCGCGGCAAAGCACAGATAGGGGTTGGCCGCCGGATCGGGGAAGCGGGCCTCGACGCGCTTGGCCTTGGGGTTTTCCGCCCAGGGGATACGCACGCAACCCGACCGGTTACGGGCCGAATAGGCGCGCAAAACGGGGGCCTCGAAGCCCGGGATCAGACGCTTGTAGCTGTTGGTCGCCGGGTTGGTGAAGGCGTTCAGCGTTTTCGCGTGCTTCAGGATGCCGCCGATGAACCACAGCGCCTCGTCCGACAGATCGGCGTATTTGTCGCCGGCGAACAGCGGCTTGCCATCCTTGAAGATCGACATGTTGACGTGCATCCCGGTGCCGTTGTCGCCCGAGATCGGCTTCGGCATGAAGGTAGCCGATTTGCCATAGGCCGCGGCCACGTTGTGGATCACGTATTTGTATTTCTGCAACTCGTCGGCCTGATGGGTCAGCGACCCGAAGATCAGGCCCAGCTCGTGCTGGCACGACGCGACCTCGTGGTGGTGCTTGTCGACCTTCATGCCCATGCGCTTCATGGTCGATAGCATTTCGCTGCGCAGATCCTGCGCGTCATCGGTCGGGTTGACCGGGAAATAGCCGCCCTTGATGCCGGGGCGGTGGCCCATGTTGCCCATTTCATATTCGGTGTCGGTGTTCCAGGCCGCGTCCAGCGCGTCCACCTGATAGGACACTTTGTTCATCTCGACCGAATAGCGCACGTCGTCGAACAGGAAGAATTCGGCTTCGGGGCCGAAATAGGACACATCACCGATGCCAGAGGCGATCAGATAGGCCTCGGCCTTCTGGGCGGTGCCGCGCGGGTCGCGGGCATAGGGTTCGCCGGTGTCGGGCTCGACGACCGAGCAATGGATGCACAGCGTTTTCTCCGCATAGAACGGATCCATATAGGCGCTGTCGGTGTCGGGCATCAGTTTCATGTCCGACTCTTCGATCGACTTCCAGCCGGCGATCGACGAGCCGTCGAACATGAAGCCTTCCTCCAGGAAATCTTCGTCCACCAGATCCGCCATCACGGTGACGTGCTGCAGCTTGCCGCGCGGATCGGTGAAGCGGATGTCGACGTATTCGACATCCTCGTCCTTGAGGGTCTTCAGAACTGCGTCCTTGCTCATATGACCTTTTCCCTTCTTTGAACTGGTCTTTTCAGGTCGGGCACATTGATGGCCCGCCCTTCGTGTATCTGAAATATCAGAGTGCGTCTTCGCCCGCTTCGCCGGTGCGGATGCGGATCGCCTGTTCGACAGGCGAGACGAAGATTTTGCCATCACCGATCTTGTCGGTCTTGGCGGCGGCGATGATCGCGTCCACGGCGCTTTCGACCTGGTCGTCGGCCAGCACCACCTCGATCTTCACCTTGGGCAGGAAATCCACCACATACTCAGCGCCGCGGTACAGTTCGGTATGGCCTTTCTGCCGGCCAAACCCTTTCACCTCGATCACGCTCAGACCCTGGACGCCGATTTCCTGAAGGGCCTCCTTGACCTCGTCAAGCTTGAAAGGCTTGATGATCGCCTCGATCTTTTTCAACGGTCTCGACTCCCTGGCAAATGTTGTTTTGTCAGGTGTCAGACCACTTTCATCGGACCGGAACAATTGGCTAGGGTAACGGCGGCGGGAGGGCCCGGCGGAATTCGGATGGCGTGATTAAAATTTGTTCTAAAAGGTGAAAAAATGCGCATTGTTGAAATTTCAAGTCCGAAGCGATGACCGAGCTTCTTACATCTGCCCAAATGCGCGCCATTGAGCAGGCCGCGATTGCCGGCGGCGCGGTCACCGGGCTGGAGCTGATGGAACGCGCCGGGCGTGGCGTGGTTGCGGCGGTGTTCGCGCAGTGGCCGGAACTGGCCGCCGTGCCACACCGTGCGGTTGTGCTGTGCGGGCCGGGCAACAACGGCGGCGACGGGTTCGTGGTGGCGCGGCTGCTGAAGGATTGGGGCTGGGAAGTGGCGGTGTTTCTGTACGGCGACCCGGACAGGTTGCCGCCGGATGCGCGCGCGAATTATCAGCGATGGTGCGGACAGGGGGCGGTTGCGCCGGTGTCGGACGACATGTTTGCCGGGTTTCCGGGCGACGCCCCCGAAACCGCCCTGGTTGTGGACGCGCTGTTCGGCACCGGCCTGTCACGCCCGTTTCTGGACCTGCGGCAGATGCAAATTGCGCTGAACGCCTGCGCCACCCAATCGCTGCACGATCCGGCCGTGCCCAGGGTCGTCAGCGTGGACATGCCCAGCGGCTGGTGCGCCGACAGCGGGCGCTATCCGGGCGCGGCGCAACCGCTGAACAGGGCGATCCGCGCGAACCTGACCGTTTCGTTTCACGCCGAGAAGCTGGGCCATCGGCTGGATCAGGCGCCGCTTGCCTGCGGGCGCGTCGTGGTACAGCCGATCGGGCTGCAAGGGGACGCACGGGCCGCGACCGTGTCTTTGGTGGGGGCGCCACCGCGTGGCAGTATCGGCAAATATGCCGGCCACAAATACCACCACGGCCACGCGCTGATCCTGTCCGGGTCCGCGGGCCGGACAGGAGCTGCACGGCTGGCGGCGCGCGGCGCGCTGCGGATCGGGGCCGGGCTGGTGACGGTCGGCGCGCCGCCCTCGGCGATGGATGAAAACGCGGCGCAACTGACGGCGATCATGCTGAAACAGGTGCGCGACGCCAAGGCCCTGACCGAGGTGCTGGCCGATACCCGGATCAACGCGCTGTGCCTGGGCCCCGGTCTGGGCGTCGGGCGGGACGCGCGCGCCCTGACCGAGGCGGCGCTGGGGGCAGGGCGGGCCACGGTGCTGGATGCGGATGCGCTGACCTCTTTCGCGGATAGCCCCGAGGCGCTGTTCGCGATGCTGCATGCAACATGCGTGCTGACCCCCCATGGCGGTGAATTCGCGCGGTTGTTCCCCGATCTTGCCGAAAAGCTGACCGAAATCCCGACCATGGGCCCGGCCTATTCCAGGCTCGACGCCACCCGCGACGCGGCGGCGCGGGCCGGCTGCGTGGTGCTGTTCAAAGGGCCCGATACGGTGATCGCCGCCGCCGACGGCACCGCCGCGATCAGCGCGGCCTGGTACGACCGCGCGGCGCCCTGGCTGGCGACGGCGGGGGCGGGCGATGTTCTGGCGGGGATCCTGGCCGGGTTGCTGGCGCGGGGCCTGGCACCGATGTCGGCGGCCCGGGCCGCGGTCTGGCTGCATGTGGATTGCGCGCTGAAATTCGGCCCCGGCCTGATCGCCGAGGATCTGCCGGACATGCTGCCACAGGTGTTGCGCGATCTGGGGCTTTAGGCGGTAACGGTCGCGCGCGGGGCACTGGCCACTTCCATGCCATCGGCATAGAAGATTTCGTCGCCGTCGAACTCAAGCGCATAAAGGCGCAGCCCGACCTTGCCCGCCGCGCGGGCGATATAGGTGCCGTCGGCCAGCCGCGCGACCGGGACCAGCGCCTGTTTCGCGCCGTAAAGCGCCTGCGCCCGCCAATCGCGGATCAGCAGCTTCTGGCCGGGGGCCAGGAACATCTCGCGGTCGGGATTGTCATGCCCCAGCGCGCCGGGCGAAATGCGATAGGGCGCCCCGGTCAGCCGATGCGCCGTCAGCCTGCGCAGGCTGCGGGCGCCATTGCGGGTCACGATCCGGTCGCCGGGCGACAGGAATTCGACCGGCAACGCGCCGTCCAGGGTCAGGATCGTGGTGCCTTCGGCCAGTCCACCGGGGTCAATGCAGGCTGCCGTACGCCTTGCGCACTGCCCTGCGCGCCACTTGCTCGCTCGGGTCATGTTGGGTTCCGCTCGTTGCTGCCTTATTATTTTGGATAAGAATATGTCAAAATTGGGTTACCGGCGACAAAAATCTTGGCGCTTTCCTCTCGCATCCGCCTGAAGGCTTTGCTAGAAGGGCGCGGATTTCAGGGGCGGTCCTCATGTGTCGGGGGCTGCCTTCGTGGTTTTGCGGGTGTGGCGGAACTGGTAGACGCACCAGATTTAGGTTCTGGCGCCGCAAGGCGTGGGGGTTCGAGTCCCTTCACCCGCACCAAGGATGGACAAGAAGGACGACAACATGCAGGTGACCGAAACCTTGAACGAGGGTCTGAAGCGCGGCTATCAGATCATCGTGAGCGCGGCCGAGCTGGACGCGAAGGTGCAAGAAAAGCTCGCCGAGGCGCAGCCGGATGTCGAGATGAAGGGCTTCCGCAAGGGCAAGGTGCCGATGGCGCTGCTGAAAAAGCAGTTCGGTCCGCGCCTGCTGGGCGAAGCGATGCAGGAAACCGTTGATGGCGCGATGAATGCGCATTTCGACGAAACCGGCGATCGCCCGGCGCTCCAGCCCGACGTCAAGATGACCAATGACGCCTGGAAAGAGGGCGACGATGTCGTGGTTGAAATGACCTACGAAGCCCTGCCCGAGATCCCCGAGGTCGAGATGAAGGGCGTCGCGCTCGAAAAGCTGGTGGTCAAGGCGGCCGAGGCCGACATCGCCGAAGCGCTCGAAAGCCTGGCAGGCACCGCGCAGAATTTCGAGGACCGCAAGGCGGGGGCCAAGGCCGAGGATGGCGATCAGATCGTGATCGACTTCCTGGGCAAGGTCGACGGCGAGCCGTTCGAAGGCGGCGCAGCCGAGGATTACCCGCTGGTGCTGGGCTCCAGCTCGTTCATCCCCGGTTTTGAGGATCAGCTGGTCGGCGCCAAGGCCGGCGACGAGGTCGAGGTCAAGGTGGCCTTCCCCGCCGAATACGGGGCCGAGAACCTGGCCGGCAAGGATGCTGTGTTCAGCTGCACCGTGAAAGCGGTGAAAGAACCCAAGGCGGCCGTGATCGACGACGAACTGGCCAAGCAGTTCGGCGCCGAGGATCTGAACGGGTTGAAAGCGCAGGTTGCAGAGCGCCTGGAGGCCGAATATGTCGGCGCCGCGCGTGCGGTGATGAAGCGGTCGCTGCTCGACGTGCTGGACACCAAGGTCGGCTTCGATCTGCCGCCCAGCCTGCTGGAGGCCGAAGCCAAGCAGATCGCACATCAGTTGTGGCACGAGGACAACCCCGATGTGCACGACCACAACCACCCCGAAATCGAGGTGACCGAGGAGCACAGCAAGCTGGCCGAACGCCGGGTGCGCCTGGGCCTGCTGCTGGCCGAGATCGGCCGTAAGGCCGAGGTCGAGGTGACCGATGCCGAGATGACCCAGGCGGTGATGAATCAGGCCCGCCAGTATCCGGGCCAGGAGCGTCAGTTCTTCGAATATGTGCAGCAAAACCCGCAGATGCAGCAACAGCTGCGCGCGCCGCTGTTCGAGGACAAGGTGGTGGACTACCTGTTCGAGCTGGCCGAGGTGACCGAGAAGGAGGTCTCCAAGGACGAGCTGCAAAAAGCCATCGAGGCACTGGACGACGAATAAGTCGTCTTGTGCATCCAGACACGACAGGCCGCCCAGACCGGGCGGCCTTTTTTGTTTCAATAATGCGGCCCGTTCCGGGCCATTCCACTTACCTCGCCGCCCGAAGGGCGGCTCGGGTCTGAGTATTTGAGCCGAGAAGAAGCGGCTTCTTCTTGGCCTAAATACTCCCGCCGGAGGCCGCGCCCGTAAGGGCGCAAAGGGAAAGGAATGGCGCGGTACGCGCCGCTGTTTTTACACGCACAGAAAAAGCCGCGCCCTTTCAGGCGCGGCTTTCCGGTTTCGTGCTGAAGGACGCTCAGGCGTCTTCTTCGTCCTCGGCCCGCGGGGCCAGGTCTTCGTCGTCGGAGGCGGCAGAGCCGATATCGTCGAACAGCTCGGCGATCTCGAACTCGGCCTCGGCCTCGGCTTCGGCAGCCAGTTCCTGGATCGACTTGCCCGAGGCCTGCAGTTCGGCCTCTTCCTGCGAGCGGGCGATGTTCATCTCGATGGTCACTTCGACCTCGGGGTGCAGGACCACGGCGACGGTGTGCAGGCCCAGATCCTTGATCGGGGCGGTCAGTACGATCTGCTTGCGATCAACCGAGAAGCCGGCCTCGGTGGCGGCGTCGGCGGCGTCACGCGGGGTGACGGAGCCATAAAGCGCGCCCGAGTCGGAGGCGGAGCGAATCACGATGAACTGCTGTCCGTCGAGTTTCGCAGCCAGCGCTTCGGCCTCTTTCCTGGTTTCCAGGTTGCGGGCCTCGAGCTGGGCTTTTTGCGTTTCGAACGAGGCGATATTGGCCTCGGACGCGCGCATCGCCTTGCCCTGCGGCAGCAGGAAGTTGCGGGCGTAGCCGTCCTTGACGGAAACCACTTCGCCCATCTGGCCCAGTTTGGCCACGCGTTCCAGAAGGATAACTTGCATGGGTTCGCTCCTTACTTCACGGCGTAGGGCAGCAGGGCGAGGAAGCGGGCGCGCTTGATCGCGCGGGCCAGCTCACGCTGCTTTTTGGCCGAGACGGCGGTGATGCGCGACGGCACGATCTTGCCGCGCTCGGAGATGTAGCGCTGCAGCAGGCGGGTATCTTTGTAGTCGATCTTGGGTGCGTTATCGCCCGAGAAGGGGCACACCTTGCGACGACGGAAAAACGGTTTGGTAGCCATGGATTACAATCCTTTCCTAATGCGTTCGATCAGCGCCGTTCGCGGCGGTCGCCACGATCGCCGCGTTCGTCACGCTTCTGCATCTGCACCGAGGGGCCATCGGGGTGGGCGTCGACCTTGATGGTCAGGACGCGCATCACGTCGTCATGCAGGCGCATCAGGCGCTCCATTTCCTGCACGGCGGGCGCGGGGGCATCGGTTTTCAGGAAGGCGTAGTGACCCTTGCGGTTCTTGTTGATCTTGTAGGCCATCGTCTTGACGCCCCAGTATTCGCTTTCCACGACACTGCCGCCGTTGTCGGACAGAACGGTGGAGAAGTGATCAACAAGGCTTTCGGCCTGCGCGTTGGACAGATCCTGACGCGCGATAAAGACATGCTCGTACAGCGGCATGTGTGCTCCAGTTTTACACGGGCGCATTTCATAGAGCGGGGCCGGACCTTCCGCGGCCCGCTCACGAGAGGCTGCGCCGGTTTCAGTGAGATGCGGAAGGAAGCGCCCTTATACACACGGGTCACGATGATGCAAGCGTGCCGGGTGGGCTGTGTGCCGCTGAACAGGGGCTGTTCGGCGCTTCGGGGTTGCCGGACGGGGCCTGTGCTGGGATCTTGGGGGTATGGTAACAGGCGACAGACCGCCCCAATTCATCACGGAGTTTAACAGATGAAATCCACGATCCTTGCCGCCGCCCTGGCCCTTGTGGCGCTGCCCGCAGCCGCCGAGCCGGTCAAATATGTGCTGGATTCCAGTCACAGCCAGATCGTCTTTTCCTACAACCACCTGGGCTTTTCGACCGGCTATGGCATGTTCTCGGGCTTTGCCGGCGAGATCGTGTTCGATGCCGAAGATCCGGCCGCGTCGTCGGTGACGGTGACGATGCCGGTCATGTCGATGCTGACCGGCTGGCAGGAACGGTTCGATCATTTCATGTCGGGCGATTTCTTTGCCGCGACCGAGGACGAGATGGTCACCTTCACCTCGACCGGGATCGAGGTCACCGGCGACACCACCGCCCTGATCACCGGCGATCTGACGCTGAACGGTGTCACCAAGCCGGTGGTGCTGGACGCCAAGCTGAACCAGACGGGGATGCATCCGATGGCCAACAAGGACTGGGCCGGGTTTGATGCCACCACCACCGTATTGCGGAGCGATTTCGGCGTCGGCGCCTTTGCGCCCTATGTGTCGGATGAGGTCGCGGTGATGATCTCGATCGAGGCGATGAAGGCCGAATAACGGCGCAGCCTCCGGAAAACCGAACCGCCCGGTGCCATCGCGTCGGGCGGTTTTTTCGTGTCTATTCCCCTGCACGGGTTGCGGTCAGGGCCACATCCACCACCACCGCAAAGCCCACCGTGCCTTCGTCGGGGTGGTTTTCACCGATGTTGAAATCGCGCCGGTCCAGCACTGTCTGGCCGGTCATTTCGGCGCGGTCGCCGTCGATGGCCAGGGCAAAGGGCATCTGTACCGGCACGGTGACGCCCTTCAGTGTCAGGTTGCCGTCGGCCAGATAGGCGCCATCTGCGCCTTCCTGCAAATCAGCGGTGAACCGCGCGGTGGGAAAGCCTTCGGCATCGAAGAAATCCGGGGCCTTGGCCTGGGCGGTGACCGAACCCAGCGTCAGGCTGCCGATCGCGATGGTGACATCGGCGGTGCCGTGGCGGCCCCCGGTCGCCTGCTCGTCGAAGGTGATGGCGGCGGTCCAGTCGGCGAAGCCGCCGCTCAGGTCATTGCCAAGCTGTTTGACGGTGATCGAAAGGCTGCCTTCCTGCACCTGCCAGTCGCTTTGCACGGCGGCAAGCGGGGCGGCGGCCGGGGCGGTTTCGGGGTCGGCGGACAGGCCCAGCACCGTGCCCAGCCCCAGCGCCGCGGCATAGACCAGACTCGCGACCAGCAGCGGCCGATGGGTGGCGTGGGCGGCGGCGGGCGGCGTCTGGGCCACGGCGGCGCCGAACCACATGCGCCGCAGCGTGGCGTCGCGGTCGATCAGGTGGTGTTTCAGCGCCCCCGCCACATGCAGCCCGACGGCGATCAACAGCAGCAGGGCCAGCGCCCAGTGCCAGCCGGCAAAAAACTCGGCCACCGCATGGGATTTCGGCACCAGGGGCAGCGACTGACCGAAGGGCCACCAGATCGGCGCGAACCCGTCGGTGGCGGCATGGTGCAGCCAGCCCGACAGCGGCACCAGCACCAGGGACGCATAAAGCAGCCAGTGGATGATTTCGGCCAGAAACGCCTCGGCCGGTTTGTCGGCGTTCAGCAGGCCCGGCTTGCGCTGTCCCAGCGTCCAGACGATCCGCGCCAGCGCCACGAAGAACGTGACGATGCCCAGCGTCTTGTGAACCGTGAACACCTGCGCCTTCAGCGCCAGCGCGGCACCGGTATCATAGGGCAGGTTGTCGGCGACGATGCCCAGCGGGAACATCGTCAGGATCAGCAGGGCGGTCAGCCAGTGAAAGCCCTTGGTCACGCTGCCATAGGCGGTGGCGCTGTTGGATGTGGCCATTGGTACACTCCTTGTTTGTTGTCCGCGACGATACGGGTTTGCCTGCGCCGGGCAACTGCGGATCGCGCACAAGGCCCATGCGCGGATGCAGGGGCGGGTGTCCGGCCCGTATGGATTTGTGTGAAATTACAGCGTCTTTGCCGCGAAATGGCGCGGGGACTGTCCCATTCTGACCATGTTTGCGGGCTATTTTTCGGGAAACCATACCGAAGGAGACCGCGCCATGACCGCGCATTCGAACTTCAGTAACGTCGGTGTGATCCGTTCCGGGGCGACAGGGCCATCGGTCAGTATGAGTGAGACGAACTGGGGATATATCATCAGCTCCGACACGCAGTGGGGCAACCGCGCCGCGTTGATCGAGCGGACCTTCGCGCTGGCCGGCTGTGCCTGCCTGATCGCGGCGTGCGGCAGCTGGCTGTTCCCGCAGGTCAACGCCGCCGTGGGGCCGGACATGCCGGGGCGGATCGCGTCGAGCCTGGGGATGGGGATCCCCGCGCTGTTGTTCCTGTGGCTTTCCGAACGCGGCATGGGATACGAGGTGCAGGTCGATGTGGTGAAAAGCTGCCTGCGCCAGGGCGTGTGCAACCGGCGGGGCAAGGTCCGCACGCTGCGTACGGTTCCGTTCGACAAGATCGGCAGTGCCTTCATCAAGCGGGGCCAGGCCCCCGGCGACATCGCGCAGCTTTTCGTGCGTCTGACCGGCGGCAGGACCGTGCATTTGACCAGCGGGCGCGAGACGACCCTGCGCACCCTGCACGGACGCCTGAGCCGCGAGCTGCGCCCGGTGCGCACCCAGCTGAAGGGCTGGGATCGTGTCGGTCGGCGGCTGACCCCCGCGGTGGACTGACCCCGGGCATTTTTGCGCGCCGCTGGATTGTCGCGCCGTCTGGCGCTAAGCAACGGGCATGGGCAAGAGGGAACAACCATGCTGGGCGCGCTGATTTCCAGAAAGCCGGTGACCCGGCTGCTGTTGACCCCGCCGGCGCCGCTGCCGGATCGGGGCGGGCTGACGCTGGCGCTGATCGTGCGCAACGAGGCGCGCCATATCGGCGAATGGGCGGCGTTTCATCTGCGCGCCGGGGTGGCGCATATCGTGGCCTATGACAATGGCTGTACCGACGACACCATCGCGGTGCTGCGCCGCGTGGCGGGGGCGCGGCTGACGGTGATGCCCTGGAACCAGAAACTGCGTGACGGGCTGACCGGGCGCGAGATCCACAATCAGGTGCTGGCCTATGCCCATGCGATCCGCAATTTCGGGCCGCGCTTTCGCTGGATGGCCTGTATCGACGCCGACGAGTTTCTGGTGCCCAAACAGGCGGGCAGCCTGCCGCAGGCGCTGATGCATCTGACGGACTGCACCTCGATCTCGTTGCCGTGGCATAATTTTGGGCGCAATGGGCACCTGACCCCGCCGGAAGGTGGCATCGTGCAGACCTATCTGCGCCGCGCCGCCGACCCGATGAGCGGGGCGCGCGGCGTGACCAATTTCAAGACGATCGTGGATCCGTGCCATGTGACCTCGGTCAAGGTGCACAGCTATGAGGTGGACGGCCGGGCGGTCACCTGCAACGACCGCGGCGAACGCTTCGCGTTGAAGGACCGCACCGGGCGTGCCTTCTATTCGGCCGATCATATTCAGTTGAACCACTATTACACCCGTTCGGAGGAGGAGCTGGCGGCCAAGATCGCCCGCGGCTCGAACCAGACGGTGGCCGCCGCCCGCCATGCCGCGCGCGTGCGCCGCAACGTCGCCAATATTGAGGCGGACGAGGTCGAGGACCGCAGCGCGCCGGACTTTCTGGCCCGCCTCGACACAGCGCGTTGATCCAGGGCGTTGCGCTGATCGCATGGCTGCCAGCAAAATGTCGCAATTCATATATACCCTTGGTTGCACTCACCGGAGTGACCAGAAGGGCAATGTGAGGAACAGTGATGCGCCAGCGTCAGAAATCGCGGAAGTTCAACCGGATCGTGACCTTTCTGAGGTCCGAAAACGGTGCGGTCACCGCCGATTACGTCGTCCTGACCGCCGTCGCCGTGTCGCTTGGCTTCGCCGTGGCGGGGTCGGTCCGGTTGGGGGCCGAAGGGCTGTCGACGGCGGTGGCCAGCGAACTTGGCAGTATGGAGGTTCTTGCCGGTGCGAGCGGGACGTTCGGCGCCGGTGGGGGCGGTGATGGTTCGGGCGAAGCGGATGGCGATACCGGGGGGGAGGATAGTGCGGCCTCGGACAGCGCCGCTGGCGGCGGTGATGACGGGACGAAGGGCAACAACGGGAAGAATGGTAGTGGCGGAAAGGACGGGGGCAGCGGCACGAGTGGCGGCACCGGCAATCCGGGCAATGACAAGGATGTGGGCCGTGCCGGGGAAAATCCCAATGATAAGGGCGACTGGGGCAGCGGTTCCAAGGGGCAGAGCCGTTGATCGCGCCCCGTGCCCGGCCTCCGCTGCGCTGATATGCCTGCAAATGCGGCACGCAGACCGCATTTTGCGCTTGGTGGGGCTCTTGTGAACAGAGGGGCGACCGTTTAGACGGTGGCAAAATGTCAAGAGGAGGGGCGGCATGAGCCGAGCATTCGTATTTCCGGGCCAGGGGGCGCAGACCGTCGGAATGGGCAAGGCCCTTGCAGAGGCCTATCCGGGCGCGAAAGCCGTGTTCGACGAGGTGGACGAGGCCCTGGGCGAAAAGCTGAGCACGCTGATCTGGGAGGGCGACGACGAGACGCTGACCCTGACCCACAACACCCAGCCGGCGCTGATGGCAACCTCGCTGGCCGCGATGCGCGCGCTGGAGGCCGAGGGCGTGACCATTGATGCCGCCGCCTATGTCGCGGGCCATTCCCTGGGCGAATATTCGGCACTGGCGGCCGCAGGCGCGCTGAGCGTGGCCGATGCGGCGCGCTTGCTGCGTATCCGGGGCCGCGCCATGCAGGAGGCCGTGCCGGTCGGCGTCGGCGCGATGGCGGCGCTGCTGGGGCTGGATTTCGCCACCGCCGACAAGCTGGCGCAGCGGGCCGCGCAGGATACCCACAAGGTGTGTCAGGCGGCCAATGACAACGATCCGATGCAGGTGGTGGTGTCCGGCCATGCCGAGGCGGTACAGCATGCGGTCGAACTGGCGCGCGAGGCGGGTGCGAAACGGGCGGTGATGCTGCCGGTTTCGGCCCCGTTCCACTGCAAACTGATGGAACCGGCGGCGCGGGTGATGGCCGAGGCGCTGAGCCATGCCGCGATCGACGAACCCAAAGTGCCGCTGGTGGCCAATGTTCTGGGGCGTGGCGTCAGCCAGCCGGGCACGATCCGCGCGCTGCTGGTGGATCAGGTGACCGGGTCGGTGCGCTGGCGTGAATCCGTGCTGTGGATGACCGGCCAGGGTGTCACGGAATTCTGGGAAATCGGCGCGGGCAAGGCGCTGTCGGGGATGATCCGGCGGATCGACCGATCCGCCACCAGTCGGGCGATCGGAACGCCGGACGAGGCGAAGGCCGCAGCCGAAAGCCTCGCGCTGGCCGAAACAGTCAAATAAGAGGTCGATATGTTTGATTTGACAGGCAAAACAGCGCTGATCACAGGTGCATCCGGGGGGATCGGCGGGGCGATTGCCCGGGCACTGCATGCGCAGGGGGCGACGGTGGGCCTGTCGGGCACCCGTACCGCGCCGCTGGAGGCGCTGGCCGTCGATCTGGGCGAACGCGCGCATGTGCTGCCTTGCAATCTGGGCGACGGGGCCGCGCTGGCCGAACTGCCGAAACAGGCCGCTGCGGCGATGGGGTCGCTTGATATTCTGGTCAACAATGCCGGGATCACCCGCGACAACCTGTTCATGCGCATGTCCGAGGAGGACTGGCAGGCGGTTCTGGACGTCAACCTGACGGCGGCGATGCGGCTGAGCAAGGCCGCCGTGCGCGGCATGATGAAGGCGCGCTGGGGCCGGATCATCAACATCACCTCGGTGGTGGGCAGCACCGGCAACCCCGGCCAGGCCAACTATGCCGCCGCCAAGGCAGGGCTGGTGGCTATGTCGAAATCGCTGGCCGCCGAAGTGGCGACACGGGGCATCACGGTGAACTGCGTGGCGCCGGGTTTCATCACCACGGCGATGACCGCAGAACTGACCGATGACCAGAAGGGCAAGATCCTGTCGACGATTCCCTCGGGCCGCATGGGCGAGCCCGAAGAAATCGGCGCCGCGGTGGCCTATCTGGGCAGCGAAGAGGCGGCCTATGTCACCGGTGCCACGCTGCATGTGAATGGCGGCATGAGCATGATCTAAGCCGTCGGGGGCGATGCCGCGAAAGCGTTTGCCTTATGGTTTCGATATGCTATAGCGGCGCAGAATTAGCGGTCGGTGCCCTTGGGCGTCGGCTATGGGGCGGTCCGACAAGGGACCAACTGCAAGAAACGGGCCGAAGCCCGAGATCAATGAGGAAATGATATGAGCGACATCGCAGATCGCGTTAAAAAGATCGTTGTCGAGCACCTGGGTGTGGAAGAAGACAAGGTCACCGAAAGCGCCTCTTTCATCGACGACCTGGGCGCTGACAGCCTGGACACCGTCGAACTGGTCATGGCCTTCGAGGAAGAGTTCGGCATCGAGATCCCCGATGACGCCGCCGAGACCATTCAGACCTTTGGCGACGCGGTGAAGTTCATTACCGAAGCTTCCTGATCTCTGCCCGGCGGCAGGTGCCGCCGTAGCAGAATAAATTCAACCGGCCCCGCGCTAACGGGGGGCCGGTTTTTTCGTGCCGGGCAGAAACGCGACCAGTTGCGCGATCCCCTTGGGTTTCTTCTTTTTCGGAGCGCTTGGCGGGCGGTAGCTGTCTGCGTCGAAGGCGGACGCGGCGAATTCGGTCTGGTGCAGCTGCATCAACATCTTTTTCTCAGCCCGGTGGGTGCGATAGCCGGCGGTGGTCCGGGTGAAGGCCTGCACCGCATCAAGATCGGGTGTGACACCGACCTTGCCGGCGATTTGGGTTATGGTGCCGGGCAGGTCCTCGGCGACCTGTCGGTCGGTCAGGATCAGCGGGTGAATCCCTGACAGCATGAAAAACCGGTTCCAGCCGGACAATTCGTTGATGATCGCGCCCTGTGCCGCCTTCAGGTTTTCGATACCAGGCGGTTGTGCGGTGTCTTCGTCGGTTTCCTGCGCGATGTCGTCGTTCCAGTTCCGGGTCTGCATCGCCATCGCGAAGGAGATGGCCTGCGCGGTCAGGTTTTCGCGCAGCAGGAACAGCACGGTGGCGCCTTCGAACAGCTCTTTGCCGGCATCCCCGGTTAGGAACTCGCGGAACTGCCAGAACTGAAGTTTCGAGGCGAATACCCCGTTGCGGCTGCGCCGGTCCATAGCGGCCGCCATATAGGGTGCGACGTCATCCGGGCCGGTCGGCGTGGGTACCTGCCAGCGTTCCGAAAACAAAGGTATGTGGTCGCGGTTGAAATATTCTTCGGGGATCCCGAGCCCGGCCAGTGCAAGGGCGCGGGCCAGAGTGGTTGAGGCAGAACGCGGCGGCGCACAAAGCAGCAGCTTCTTGCCGGCGGCCGGGCGACCCGGTGGCTGATCGAACACGGGATCGTTCAGGTTCGTGCCGGTTAGAAGGGCAGTGTGAAAGGCAGTGACGGGCATCGAAGGCAGGTTCCCCTTTGTTTTTTGCCGCTTTCTAAGCGGGATGGGGCTGCGGGTGCAACGCGATGACAGGGGGGCAAGCGGTGTTGGGGCTTGTGGCCTGGCGACGCCTGCCGTTATATCACCCGGCAAATATGTCGGCAAATAGTGGGGGCGCAGATGCGGCGAGTGGTTGTCACAGGGCTGGGAATGGTTTCCCCGCTGGCGTGTGGAGTAGAGCAAACCTGGGCGCGCCTTCTGGCCGGTCAGTCGGGGGCCGGGCCGATCACCCGGTTCGACGCATCCGAAGTGACCACCAAATACGCCTGCGAGATCCCGTTCGGCGATGGTAGCGGCGGGACCTTCAACCCCGATGACTGGATGGAGCCCAAAGAGCGCCGCAAGGTCGATGATTTCATCCTTTACGGCATGGCCGCCGCCGATCAGGCGGTGCGGGATTCGGGCTGGATGCCCGAGGATACCGCAAGCCGCGAGCGCACCGGGGTGATGATCGGTTCGGGCATTGGCGGTCTGAACTCGATCGCGAACACCGCCGTTTTGATCAAGGAGCGCGGCCCGCGCCGGGTTTCGCCGTTCTTCATTCCCGGCGCGCTGATCAACCTGATCTCTGGCCAGGTGTCGATCCGCTATGGTTTCAAAGGGCCGAACCACGCGGTTGTGACCGCCTGTTCCACGGGCGCCCATGCGATTGGCGATGCGGCCCGGCTGATCCAATGGGACGATGCCGACGTGATGCTGGCCGGCGGCGCGGAAAGTCCGATTTCCGAAATCGGGATTGCCGGGTTCAACGCCTGCAAGGCGCTGTCCACCAAGCGCGGGGATGAGCCGGCCAAGGCCAGCCGCCCCTATGACGCCGACCGGGACGGTTTTGTCATGGGCGAGGGCGCGGGCGTTGTCGTGCTGGAGGAATACGAGCACGCGAAAGCGCGCGGCGCCAAGATCTATGCCGAGATTCTGGGCTATGGCCTGTCGGGCGACGCCTATCACATCACCGCGCCCAGCGAGAATGGCGAAGGTGGCGAGCGGTCGATGCGCGCGGCGCTGAAACGGGCCGGGCTGACGCCCGGGGATGTGGATTACATCAACGCTCACGGCACCTCGACCATGGCCGATGTGGTCGAACTGGGCGCGGTCGAGCGGATGATGGGCAATGCGGCGGCCAAGGCGACGATGTCGTCCACCAAATCCTCGATCGGGCATTTGCTGGGTGCGGCCGGCGCGGTCGAGGCGATCTTTTCGATCCTGGCGATCCGCGATCAGATCGCGCCGCCCACGATCAATCTGGACAATCCGGCCGTCGAACCAAAGCTGAACCTGGCCGCCAACGAGGCGCAGCCGCGCGAGATCAGCGTGGCGCTGTCCAACTCGTTCGGCTTTGGCGGCACCAATGCGTCGCTTGTGATCGGAAAGGTGTAATCTGATATGTGGCGCAATCTGGCCTCGAACGCGCTGACGCTGTTTGTCGTGCTGTTGCTGCTGACCGGCGGGGTGATCATCTGGGGCAAGGGGCAATATACCGGCCCTGGCCCGTTGGAAGAGGCGATCTGTCTGCGCGTCGAAAGCGGATCGAACATGCGCCGCGTGTCGCAGGACCTGCAGGCGCAGGGCGCGATTTCCAACGCCCAGATTTTCCGCGCCGGCGCCGAATACACCGACAAGGCGGGGCTGCTGAAGGCGGGCAGCTATCTGGTGCAGCCCGGCGCGCCGATGGCGCAGATCGTTGATCAGATCACCACATCGGGCCGCTCGACCTGCGGCACCGAGGTCAATTTCCGCATCGGCATCCTGAGCGCCGAGTTGCAGGTGCGCGAGTTGGATCCGGCCACCAACCGCTATGTCGAGGTGCTGGCCTTCGATCCCGGCGCGGGCGAGGTGCCCGAGGGTTATGGCGAAGTCACCGCCCAGCCCGATGTGCGCTATCGTGTGACCCTGGCCGAGGGTGTGACCAGCTGGCAGGTGGTGCAGGAGCTGACCCAGGCCGAGTTTCTGACAGGTGAGATCGCCGGGGTGCCGGCAGAGGGCAGCCTGGCACCCGACAGTTACGAACTGGCGCGCGGTGCCGACCGGGCCGCGCTGATCGCGCGAATGGAGGCGGCGCAGGCGCAGATTCTGGCCGACCTGTGGCAAAGCCGGGCCGAGGGCCTGCCGCTGGAGACGCCCGAGCAGGCGCTGGTGCTGGCCTCGATCGTCGAGAAGGAAACCGGCGTGGCCGAGGAACGCCCGCAGGTGGCCAGCGTCTTCGTCAACCGGCTGAACCGGAGTATCCGGCTGCAGACCGATCCGACGGTGATATACGGCATCACCAAGGGGCAGGGCGCGTTGGGCCGGGGTTTGCGGCAAAGCGAGCTGCGGCGCGCGACGCCTTATAACACCTATGTCATCGACGGGCTGCCGCCCACGCCGATCGCCAATCCCGGCCGCGCCTCGATCGAGGCGGCACTGAACCCGGCGCAGACCGATTATATCTATTTCGTGGCCGATGGCAGCGGCGGCCATGCCTTTGCCGAGACCCTGGCCGAGCATAACGACAATGTGGCGCGCTGGCGGGCAATCGAGGCGGAACGCGCTGTCGAGTGAATTGAGACCGCCCCCAAGGGGGCGGTCATTTTATTCGTCTCGCCGCCCTGGGGCGGCTCGGGTGTGCTTCCGGCGGGAGTATTTGTGCCGAGAAGAATGCGGGGGTGGTGGATGGGGGTCTGTTAACCATTTGTTAACAATAAACTTATTGACTTTGCGAACGGTCTGGAGTATACCTTCGGGCAAGCTAGAAGAAGTGGGCAAGCGGCACGGGGACATCCCCGGCGCCGCTTTTTCATTTCTCTCGTGCGGGATGGCATGAGAGGGCGGGCT
Organism: Actibacterium sp. D185-2; assembly: GCF_054954595.1. NCBI lineage: Bacteria > Pseudomonadati > Pseudomonadota > Alphaproteobacteria > Rhodobacterales > Roseobacteraceae > Actibacterium > Actibacterium sp. D185-2. Next base: position 588,291 of record NZ_JBPWNX010000002.1, on the reverse strand, counting down.
TTGACCATATGACATTGATTTCTTCCACCGGGGGCGATGCGGCGGCGCAGGCGGTTCTTGCGGCGGCCGAGCAGCATTACCTGCGCACCATCGAGGTGCTGCACAATCTGATCGAGGAAGTGACCGCGGGCCGTTCGGCCCGGGCGAAAGAGCTGAAAGGGGCGCTGAGCGATCTTGGCCGCGCGGCCCAGACGGCGTTTGACGAAAGGTCCAGAGTTGAAAAGCGTATCCGATCCGACACCGGCATTGTCCATGACTATGCCCTCGACTTTGCAGATGCCCGGGCTGAGATCGGGCGCAGACTGGCTCGCCTGCGCGCCGCAGGCGGAGCAGGAGGCGTTTCTGGGGGGGCTGAGTGAGGGCGCGCTGTTGGCGCTGCCCTATCTGTTCGAATTCTGGGCGCTGCCGCATCAGCTGCCGCCCGGCGGAGACTGGCGGACCTGGGTGATCCTGGGCGGGCGCGGTGCGGGCAAGACCCGCGCCGGGGCCGAATGGGTGCGTGCCGAAGTCGAAGGTGCGCGACCGATGGATCCGGGCCGGTCGCGCCGGGTGGCACTGGTGGGCGAAACCATCGAGCAGGCGCGCGAGGTGATGGTGTTCGGCGAAAGCGGCATTCTGGCTTGTTCGCCGCCCGACCGCCGCCCGAAATGGGAGGCCACGCGCAAGCGGCTGGTCTGGCCCAACGGCGCGGTGGCGCAGCTGTTTTCGGCGCATGAGCCCGAAAGCCTGCGCGGGCCGCAATTCGATGCGGCCTGGGTCGATGAGTTGGCCAAGTGGAAGAAGGCCGAAGACGCCTGGGACATGCTGCAATTCGGGTTGCGGCTTGGCCCGGCGCCGCGGCAATGCGTGACCACGACACCCAAGAACGTGCCGGTGCTGAAAACGATCCTGGCCAATCCCTCGACGGTGGAAACCCACGCCCCGACCGAGGCGAACCGCGCCTATCTGGCGGCCTCGTTCCTGGAGGAGGTGCGGGCGCGCTATGCCGGCACGCGGCTGGGCCGGCAGGAACTGGACGGGGTGCTGTTGGAGGATGCCGAGGGCGCGCTGTGGACCTCGGCCGGGCTGGAGGCGGTGCGGCTGGATCGGGCGCCCGCGCTGGACCGGATCGTGGTAGCGATCGACCCGCCGGTGACGGGCACGAATACGTCGGACGAATGCGGTATTCTGGTGGTGGGCGCGCGGGTTCAGGGCAACCCGCAGGACTGGCGTGCGGTGGTGCTGGAAGATGCCAGTGTCGCTGCCGCATCGCCCACCACCTGGGCGGGCGCCGCGATTGCCGCGATGGAGCGACACGGTGCCGAGCGGCTGGTGGCCGAGGTCAATCAGGGCGGTGATCTGGTCGAAAGCGTGATCCGGCAGATCGACCCGCTGGTGCCGTTCCGGGCGGTAAGGGCGGCCAGGGGCAAGGTGGCGCGGGCGGAACCCGTCGCCGCGCTTTACGAGCAGGGGCGGGTGGCGCATTTGCGCGGCCTGGGCGCGCTGGAGGATCAGATGTGCCGGATGACGGCGCAGGGTTATCAGGGCCAGGGCAGTCCCGACCGGGTCGATGCGTTGGTCTGGGCGCTGCACGAGCTGATGATCGCGCCGGCGGCGCATTGGCGCAGGCCACGGGTGCGCGGGCTTTAGCGCTTCTTTTTCGCGGAAATATCCCCGCCGGAGGCATGAAAACTCTTTGGCGGAACGGGGCTGCTTATCGTTCCCTTCGGGCGCTCTTCGCGGGTGCCGGCGAAGAGGGCTGTCAGGCCCGAGGAGCGGCATAGGCAATGACTGAGGAGCTTCAGCACATGGTATTCAACATGTTCCGGCGCGCGGACCCCGCGGCGCCCGAAAAAAAGGCAAGCGCGACCGGGCCGGTGGTCGCCTGGCACGGGGCCGGGCGTGTGGCCTGGACCCCGCGCGATGTGGTGTCGCTGACCAAAACCGGGTTCACGGGCAATCCGGTGGGGTTCCGGTCGGTCAAGCTGATCGCCGAGGCCGCCGCCGCGCTGCCGCTGGTTTGTCAGGACCGCGAGCGGCGATATGAGGCGCACCCGGTGCTGGACCTGATGCGCCGCCCCAATCAGGCACAGGGCCGGGCCGAGCTGTTCGAGGCGCTGTATGGCCAGTTGCTGTTGTCGGGCAACGGCTATCTGGAGGCGGTGGGCGGCGAGACCGGGTTGCCGCTGGAGCTGCATGTGCTGCGCGCCGACCGGATGTCGTTGATCCCCGGTTCTGACGGTTGGCCGATCGCCTATGACTATGCGGTGGGCGGGCGCAAGCATCGGTTCGACATGGCCGCCGGGGTGCCGCCGATCTGTCATATCAAAAGTTTTCATCCGCAGGACGACCATTACGGGCTGAGCCCGATGCAGGCGGCGGCCACGGCGTTGGATGTGCACAATTCGGCCTCGCGCTGGTCGAAGGCGCTGTTGGACAACGCGGCGCGGCCTTCGGGGGCGATCATCTATCGCGGTGCGGACGGGCAGGCGGCGCTGAGCGAGGAACAGTATCAGCGGTTGCAGGACGAGATGGCCAGCTATCATCAGGGCGCGGCCAATGCCGGGCGGCCGATGCTGCTGGAGGGGGGGCTCGACTGGAAGCCGATGGGCTTTTCGCCGTCGGACATGGAATTTCAGAAGACCAAGGAGGCCGCGGCGCGCGAGATCGCGGTGGCCTTTGGCGTGCCGCCGATGCTGTTGGGTATTCCGGGCGATGCGACCTATGCCAATTACCAGGAGGCCAACCGCGCCTTTTACCGCCTGACGGTGGTGCCGTTGGCCACGCGGGTATCGGCGGCGGTGTCGGATTTCCTGTCGCGTTTCGCGGGGGAGCAGGTCGAGCTGAAGCCCGATCTGGATCAGCTGCCCGCACTGGCCGCAGAGCGCGACGGTCAGTGGCGCCGCGTCAGCGAGGCCAGCTTCCTGACCGATGCGGAAAAGCGCGCGCTGTTGGGGCTGCCGAAGCTGGCGGATGACGCATGAGTGCGGCGGCGGAGCGGAGCGGGTCGAAGTTCCTTTATGCCCCGTTCGAGGTCGCCCATGCCCGGATCGACGCCAATGAGCGCGTGGCAGAGGAACGCTGGGCCGCGCTGGAATACCGGCTGGGCCGGATCGAGGCCAGCCAGGAGCGGGTGGAGAAACGCCTGTGGCTGGCGGTTTACGGGGTTGTGGCGGTGATTTTGGCGCAGGGCGCGACGTCGCTTCTGACGGTTGCGCCGTGAAAGGGGATTTGCCGATGTTGGAAATGGGAATGGGTCTGGAGCACAAGTTCTGCCGGACCGAAAACGTGCTGACGGTCACCGACGGCACCTTGGTCGAGGGCTATGCCAGCCTGTTCGGCAAGGCCGATCAGGGCGGCGATGTGGTGCAGGCCGGGGCCTATGCGAAATCGCTGACGGCGCTGACGGCGGCGGGGCGGCGGGTCAAGATGCTGTGGCAGCATGATCCGGCCCAGCCGATCGGGATCTGGGACGAGGTGCGCGAGGATGCGCAGGGCCTGTACGTCAAGGGCCGGTTGCTGACCGATGTGGCCAGGGGGCGCGAGGCGGCGGCGCTGATCGGGGCGGGCGCGATCGACGGGTTGTCGATCGGCTATCGCACCAAACGGGCCGAAAAGGATGCGGGCGGACGGCGCCTGCTGTCGGAGCTGGAGCTTTGGGAGGTGTCGCTGGTGACCTTCCCGATGCTTCCCGATGCGCGGGTGGGCGCCAAGGCGGACGATCCCGCCGAGGCCCTGATGCGCGAGTTGGCGGAGGCCTTTCAGGGTGCCCGCCGCGTGGTGACCGGCGACTGAGCCCGGCGCGATCATCTTTCTCAGACAGGATCGAGACATGAGCAAGACCGAAACCAAATCCGCGGCCCCCGCGGAACAGGTGAAATCCGCCCTTTCGGGTTTCCTGAGCGATTTCAGGGCCTTTCAGGGCAACATTGAATCTAAGCTTAAACAACAGGAAGAGCGACTGACCATGCTGGATCGGAAATCCCTTATCACCGGGCGTCCCGCCCTTGCCAATTCTGCCGAGGTGGAGGCGCCGCACCAGAAGGCGTTTGCGGCCTATCTGCGGTCGGGCGACGATGACGCGCTGCGCGGTCTGCAGTTGGAAGGCAAGGCGCTGTCCACCGCCGTGGCCGGCGACGGCGGCTATCTGGTCGATCCGCAGACCGCCGAGACCATCAAGAGCGTGCTGAAATCCACCGCCTCGATCCGTTCGATCGCGCAGGTGGTCAATGTCGAGGCGACCTCGTTCGATGTGCTGGTGGATCACAGCGAGTTCGGCTCGGGCTGGGCGTCCGAGACCGGCACCCTGACCGAGACCGAAACGCCGCAGATCGAGCGTGTCAGCATCCCGCTGCACGAATTGTCGGCCATGCCCAAGGCCAGCCAGCGCCTGCTGGATGACAGTGCGTTCGATATCGAGGGCTGGCTGGCGGGCCGCATCGCCGACCGTTTCGCCCGGGCCGAGGCGTCGGCCTTTGTCAATGGTGACGGCCTGGACAAGCCCACCGGCATTCTGACCCATACCCAGGTGCCCGATGCCAGCTGGGCCTGGGGCGCGCTTGGCTATATCGCCACCGGCACGGATGGCGATTTCGACGCGGTGTCGCCGGCGGATGCGGTTCTGGATGTGGTCTATGCGCTGGGTGCCGAATACCGTGCCAACGCGACCTTCGTGATGAATTCGAAGACCGCGGGCGTGGTGCGCAAGATGAAGGATGCCGATGGCCGCTTTCTGTGGTCCGACGGTCTGGCCGCCGGGGAACCCGCGCGCCTGTTGGGCTATCCGGTGCTGATCGCCGAGGACATGCCCGACATCGCGCCGGACGCCTGCGCCATTGCCTTCGGCGATTTCCAGGCGGGCTATACCGTGGCCGAGCGTCCTGATCTGCGGGTGCTGCGCGATCCGTTCAGCGCCAAGCCGCATGTGCTGTTCTATGCCACCAAGCGCGTGGGCGGCGATATCAGCGACTTTGCCGCGATCAAGCTGCTGAAATTCGCGGTGGCGTAAGGCCGGCATCGTGATGGGCCGCCCCTGACGGGGCGGTCCGGCGCGCGCCTTTCGGGGTTTCCCCTTGCGTTGTCTAGCTGCTCCCTCCGTCCGAGCAACGTGGGGCGCGCGCCATTTTCCAGTCCGGGGGACGAAGTGGAGAGATGCACATGATGTTGATCGAGCAGACCACAGTGCCCGCCGCGGCGCTGCCGGTGAGCCAGTTCAGAGACCATTTGCGGCTGGGCACGGGGTTTGCCGATGACGGTGCCGAGGACGCGCTGCTGGAGGCGCTGCTGCGCGCCGCGATGTCCGCGATCGAGGCGCGCACCGGCAAGGTGCTGCTGACGCGCGGGTTCGTCTGGTCGCTGGTGGCATGGCGCGACGGCATCCGGCAGGCGTTGCCGGTGGCGCCAGTGACGCAGGTGTCTGAGCTGAAGATCATCGACCGGCAGGACGCCGCGGTGGTGGTCGACCCGGCGGCCTATCGGCTGGAAAAGGACACCCACCGCCCGCGCCTGGCCGCCGGTGGGGCGGCCCTGCCGGTGATTCCGTTGGGCGGCAGTGCCGAGATCGGGTTCGAGGCGGGATTTGGTGCCGAGTGGGATGCGGTTCCGGCCGATCTGGCGCAGGCGGTGCTGTTGCTGGGCGCGCATTATTACGAGCACCGGTCCGAGGCGGCGTTCGGCGAGGGCGGGATGCCGTTCGGTGTGCTGGCCTTGCTGGAGCGCTGGCGCACGGTGCGCATTCTGGGCGGGGGCGCGACATGAGCGCGCTGCCGAAACTGACCCGCCGTCTGGTGCTGGAACAGCCGCAGCGCCTGGCCGATGGCGCGGGTGGCTATACCGACGCCTGGGTGCCGCTGGGCACGCTGTGGGCCGAGGTCAGACCGGGCACCGGGCGCGAGCGGGCGGGCGAGTTCACCACGCTGTCGCGGATCCCGTACCGGATCACGGTGCGCGGTGCGCCGGTGGGGGTCATGTTCCGCCCCAAGCCCGAGCAGCGGTTCCGCGAGGGCGCGCGCATTTTCCGCATTCTGGCGGTGACCGAGCGCGACGCGCGCGGGGCTTATCTGACCTGTTTCGCAGAAGAGGAGGGCGCGGCATGAGCTATGGCGCAGCGGCGGCCCTTCAGGCGGCGGTCTATCAGCGGCTGGTGGCGGATGCGGCGCTGGCGGCCATCGTCGGGGGGGCGATCTATGACGCGGTGCCGCCGGGCGATCTGCCTGCGACCTATGTCAGCATCGGCCCCGAGGATGCGCGCGACCGATCCGACAAGACCGGCGCCGGGGCCTTGCATATTTTCACGATCAGCGTGGTCAGCAACATCGCGGGCTTTGCCCAGGCCAAGGCGGTGGCGGCAGCGGTTTCGGATGCGCTGAACGACGCGCCGCTGGTGCTGTCGCGCGGCACGCTGGTCGGGCTGAGCTTTGACCGGGCGCGGGCGCGGCGGGTGCGGAACGGCGATGTGCGCCGGATCGACCTGACCTTCCGCGCCCGCGTGGATGACGAATAATTCTTATCTGGAGAGTGGAACATGGTGGCCCAAAACGGCAAGGACCTTCTGATCAAGCTCGACCTGACCGGGGACGGGCAGTTCGACACCATCGCGGGCCTGCGCGCCACGCGCATCAGCTTCAACGCGGAGCAGGTCGATGTGACCAGCCTGGAAAGTCAGGGCGGCTGGCGGGAACTGCTGGCCGGCGCGGGGGTGAAATCGGCGGGGATCAGCGGCTCTGGCGTGTTCAAGGATGCAGGCACGGACGAACGCGCGCGCCAGATCTTTTTCGACGGCGAGACGCCGGATTTTCAGGTCATCATCCCGGATTTCGGCATTGTCGAGGGGCCGTTTCAGGTGACCTCGATCGAATATGCCGGCAGCCATAACGGTGAGGCGACCTATGAGTTGTCGCTCGCCTCGGCCGGTGTTCTGGCCTTTACGGCGCTGTGATGGGCAACCCTTGGGCGGGCGAGGCGGCGCTGGTGCTGGATGGCCGTCGCCATGTGCTGAAGCTGACGCTGGGCGCGCTGGCCGAACTGGAGGCGGCGTTGCAGGCGGAAACGCTGGTGGCGTTGATCGAGCGGTTCGAGGGCGGGCGCTTTGCCACGCGCGATGTGCTGGCGCTGTTGCTGGCGGGGCTGCGCGGTGGTGGCTGGCAGGGCGTGGCCGCCGATCTGGCCCGCGCCGAGATCGCCGGTGGCCCGGTCGAGGCGGCGCGGGTGGCGGCAGCGCTGCTGACCCGCGCCTTCACGGTTCCGGCGGCCGATGACGCGGTTTGACTGGCCGGGGCTGATGCGGGCCGGGATGGTCGGGCTGGGCCTGAGCCCGGCCGCGTTCTGGGCGCTGACGCCGGCCGAACTGCTGCTGATGCTGGGGCATGGCAGTGGGCCGGCACCGATGGGCCGCGCCCGGCTGGATGAGCTGGCGCGCGCCTTTCCCGACACGACAGAAAGGTCTGAATGATGACAGAGCTGGACGGTTTCGACGAACAGCTATCGCAGCTGGAGGGCAGCCTGGGCAGCGCGCGCGAGGTCACGGCCGCCTTCGAGGTGGAGATGGTCCGGATGCGCGAAAGCGTGACGCTGACGAACCGCGAGGTCGGGTCGCTGTCGCGCAATATCGCGCGCGGCCTGCGCGGCGCGTTCGAGGGGCTGGTATTCGACGGGATGAAACTGTCGGACGCGCTGCGCGAGGTTGGCGCCTCGATCAGCGCGGCGGCCTATAACGCGGCGGTCACCCCGGTGCAGACCCATGTCGGCGGGCTGATCGCGTCGGGGATCGAGGGGATCGTCGGCAGCATGGTGCCCTTCGCCAAGGGGGCGGGGTTCACCCAGGGGCGGGTGATGCCCTTTGCCACCGGCGGCGTGGTATCGGGGCCGACCTATTTTCCGATGCGCGGTGGTGCGGGCCTGATGGGCGAGGCCGGGCCAGAGGCGATCATGCCGCTGGCACGGGGTGCTGACGGGCGGCTGGGGGTGCGGAGCCAGGGCGGCGGGCAGCCGGTGACGGTGACGATGAACATCACCACGCCTGACGTGCAGGGGTTTCAGCGCAGTCAAAGCCAGATCGCCGCCGCGATGAGCCGCGCGATGAGCCGCGGCCAGCGCAACAGCTGAGGAGGACGCCATGGGATTTCACGAGATACGCTTTCCCGCCAATCTGAGCTTCGGCTCGGTCGGCGGGCCCGAGCGGCGCACCGAGATCGTGACGCTGGCTAACGGGTTCGAGGAGCGCAACACGCCCTGGGAACACGCCCGTCGGCGCTATGACGCGGGTGTGGGTATGCGGGCGCTGGACGATGTGGAGCTGCTGATCGCGTTCTTCGAGGCGCGGCGCGGCCAGCTTTTCGGCTTTCGCTGGAAGGATTGGTCGGATTTCAAATCCTGCCGCCCGTCGGGCGAGGTGGGCGCGCTGGATCAGCTGATCGCCCATGGCGACGGTGCGTCCGAGGTGTTTCAGCTGGTCAAGACCTATGCCTCGGGCGGTGCGGCCTATCGCCGGCCTATCGTCAAGCCGGTGGCGGGGACGGTGAAGCTGGCGGTGGATGGCGAACCGCTGGTGGAAAGTCTGGGCTTCGAGGTGGACATGGCGACCGGGCTGGTGACGCTGCGGGACGCGCCCGATATCGGCGTTCAGGTCACGGCGGGGTTCGAATTCGACGTGCCGGTGCGGTTCGACACCGACACGATCCAGACCTCGGTCGCCAGTTTCCGCGCCGGTGACGTGCCGCGCGTGCCGATCGTGGAGGTGCGGGTCTGATGCCGGTTTCCGAAAGCATGCAGGCGCATCTGGACAGCGGTGCGACAACCCTGTGCCGGTGCTGGGCGGTGACGCGGCGCGACGGGGTGGTGTTGGGCTTTACCGATCATGACAGCGCGCTGCACTTCGACGGGATCGCGTTTCGCGCCAATACCGGTATGACCGCCCGCGCGCTGAGCCAGACCACCGGCCTGTCGGTGGACAATACCGAAGCGGTGGGCGCGCTGTCGGATGCGGCGGTGACCGAGGCCGACATTCTGGCCGGGCGGTTCGACGGGGCCGGTGTGCGCGCCTGGCTGGTGAACTGGGCCGATCCGGCGGACCGGGTGCAGCAGTTCGCCGGAGAGCTGGGCGAGATCACCCGCGCCGGCGGTGCCTTTCAGGCCGAGTTGCGCGGGTTGACCGAGGTGCTGAACCAGCCGCAGGGGCGGGTCTATCAGCGGCCTTGTGCGGCGGTTCTGGGCGATGGCCAGTGCAGGTTCGATCTGAACATGCCCGGATATACCATTGAAATGGTTGTAGAAGATGTGGAGGATGGGCGCGTGTTCCGTTTCGCCGCGATGGACGGGTTCGAGCCACGCTGGTTCGAGGCCGGACGCCTGGAGATGCTGGGGGGTGCGGCGGCGGGTCTGATCGGGATCATCAAGAGCGACCGCTATGAAAGCGGCGTGCGGCGGGTCGAACTGTGGCAAAGCCTGCGTGCCGGTGTGGTGGCGGGCGATGCGCTGCGTTTGCAGGCGGGTTGTGACAAGCGTGCCGAAACGTGCCGTGTGAAGTTTAGTAATTTCAACAATTTCCGCGGCTTCCCTCATATCCCAGGCGAGGATTGGCTGATCAGCTATCCGATTCAGGGGGGCGCCAATGATGGCGGCAGCCTGCAGCGATGAGCGTTCACGCGGACCGCGCCGTGGCCGAGGCGCGGGCATGGATCGGCACGCCTTATCGGCACCAGGCGTCACGGCGCGGCGCAGGGGCCGACTGTCTGGGGCTGTTGCGCGGGGTATGGCGTGCGCTTTACGGCGGCGAGCCTGCCTTGGTCCCCGCCTATACCGGCGACTGGTCCGAGCCGGGGCGCGAGGAGCGGCTTTGGGCGGCGGTCGCGCAACATATGCGGGCCAAGCCGGTGGCGATGGCCGCCCCCGGCGACGTGGTCTTGTTTCGGATGAAAGCGGGGGCGGTGGCCAAGCATCTGGGCGTTCAGGCGCGTATCGGGCCTGAGGCCAGTTTCATTCATGCCTATTGGGGGCACGGTGTGGTCGAAAGCCCGCTGACCACCCCCTGGGCGCGTCGGATCGTGGCGCGGTTCGAATTTCCTGACGGGGGGTACTGATGGCGACGATTGTTCTGTCGGCGGTGGGGGCTGCGGTTGGATCCGCGGTCGGGGGCTCGGTTCTGGGCCTGTCGAGCGTTGTGATCGGCCGGGCGGTCGGGGCCACGCTGGGCCAGTATCTGGACCAGAAACTGCTGGGCAGCGGATCCGCCCCGGTGGAGACCGGCAAGGTGGACCGGTTCCGCCTGACCGGCGCCAGCGAGGGCGCGGGCGTGAATCGCTGTTTCGGCCGTGCCCGGCTGTCGGGGCAGGTGATCTGGTCGTCGCGGTTTCTGGAAAGCAAGCAGACCAGCGGCGGTGGCAGCAGCAAGGATTCGGGCCCGGAGGTCACCAGTTATTCTTATTCGGTCAACCTGGCGGTGGCGATCTGCGAGGGCGAGATCACCCGGCTGGGCCGGATCTGGGCCGACGGGATCGAAACCTCGAAGGATGCGCTGAACCTGCGGCTTTACACCGGCACCGAGGATCAGCTGCCAGATCCGAAGATGGAGGCGTTGGAAGGCGCGGGGATGGTCCCGGCCTATCGCGGGGTTGCCTATGTGGTGATCGAAAACCTGCAGCTTGCGGCCTATGGCAACCGGGTGCCGCAGTTTTCTTTTGAGGTGGTGCGCGCGGTGCCGGGCGAAACGCCGGCGCAGCAAAGCCTGTCGGATCTGGTGCGGGGGGTCGCGTTGATCCCCGGTACCGGTGAATATGCCCTGGCGATGACGCCAGTGCATTATGGCGGCGGGCTGGGGCAGAACAGCTCTGCCAATATCAATACGCCCTCGGGCAAGACCGATTTTGCGACCTCGCTGGAAAACCTCGGGGACGAGTTGCCGCACTGCGAATCGGCGCTGCTGGTGGCGAGTTGGTTCGGCGACGATCTGCGCTGCGGGGACTGTACGATCCGCCCCAAGGTGGAGCAGAAATCCGCCTTTGCGAGTCCGATGTTCTGGAATGTGTCAGGCATCGACCGGCAGGGGGCCGAGGAGGTGCCGAAACAGGAGGGCCGGGCGATCTATGGCGGCACCCCGTCGGATCATACAGTGATCGAGGCGATCACCGCGCTGAAGGCGACCGGCAAGGCGGTGACCTTCTATCCGTTCATCCTGATGGATCAGGTGGCGGAAAACGCGCTGCCCGATCCATGGACCGGCGCGCAGGGGCAGCCGCCCTTGCCCTGGCGCGGGCGGATCACCACAGAACGGGCACCCGGCGTCGAGGGCACCACCGACGGCACCGCCGCAGCCGAGGCCGAGGTGGCCGCATTTTTCGGAACCGCCGCGCCGGGTGATTTCATCCCGCTGATCGACAGCGCCTATCAAAACCTTGCAACGCCGCCGGAAGGCTTGCCGCTGCCGGCGCATATGATCGGGGGCAATTCGATCATCTTCTATGACGGGCCGCAGGAATGGTCTTATCGGCGGTTCATTCTGCATTATGCGCATCTGTGTGCGGCGGTGGGCGGGGTTTCGGCCTTCTGCATCGGCTCTGAAATGCGCGCGCTGACGCAGATCCGGGGGGCGGATGGCGATTTTCCGGCGGTGGCGGCGCTGCGGGCACTGGCCGCCGATGTGCGCGCCATTCTGGGGCCGGATGTGAAGATCGGCTATGCTGCGGACTGGTCGGAATATTTCGGTTATCATCCGCAGGACGGGTCGGGGGACGTGTATTTCCACCTCGATCCGCTTTGGGTCGATCCCGAGATAGATTTCGTCGGGATCGACAATTACATGCCGGTGTCGGATTGGCGCGCGGGCGGCGATCACGCGGATGCGGCGTGGGGATCGATTTATGCGCTGGATTACCTTCAGGCCAATATCGAGGGTGGCGAGGGCTATGACTGGTATTACCCCAGTCAGGCGGCCGCCGATGCACAACGCCGCGCGCCGATTACGGATGGCGCGCATGGCGAGGGCTGGGTCTACCGCTACAAGGATATCCGCAACTGGTGGCTCAATGAGCATCACGAACGGATCGGCGGGGTGCGCCAAGCTGCGCCGACCGCGTGGTTGCCGCAATCCAAGCCGGTGTGGTTCACCGAGTATGGCTGTGCCGCGATCGACAAGGGCACCAACCAGCCCAACAAGTTTCTTGATCCCAAATCCTCGGAATCCTCGTTGCCGAATTATTCGAACGGGACGCGCGATGATTTTCTGCAACAGCAATATCTGCGGGCTGTGACCAGCTATTGGTCTGACGCGGCCAACAACCCGGTTTCGCAGTTATACGGCGGTCCGATGATCGACATGGCGCGGGCCAATGTCTGGGCCTGGGATGCGCGACCCCATCCGCAGTTTCCGGCAAATACCGAACTGTGGAGCGATGGCGAGAATTATTTTCGCGGCCATTGGCTGAACGGGCGCGTCTCTGCCCAGGCGCTGGCAGCGGTGGTGACCGAGATCTGTGCGCGGTCCGGTGTGAGCGAGGTCGATGTGGACGATCTGTTCGGGCTGGTGCGCGGCTATACGGTCAGCGACGTGGATGGCGCGCGGGCGATGCTGCAGCCGCTGATGCTGGCCTATGGGTTCGATGCGGTCGAGCGCGAAGGGCGGCTGATCTTTCGCAGCCGTCCGGGCCGGGCCGGGGGCGTGGTGACGCCGGAGCGGCTGGCGGTGACCGAAGAGACCGAGGGCGACCTGGAAACGATGCGCGCGCCGCAGGCCGAAACCGCCGGACGGGTGCGTTTGAATTTCGTGGAATCCGAGGGCGACTACGAGGTGCGCGCCGCCGAAGCGGTGTTCCCGGATGAGGTCAGCCGGGGCGTTTCGGTGTCCGAGCTGCCATTGGTTCTGACCCAGGCCGAGGGGCGGGCGATCACCGAACGCTGGCTGGCCGAGTCGCGGGTGGCGCGCGATCGGGCGCGGTTCGCGCTGCCGCTGTCGCAGATGGTGCTGGGGGCGGGCGATGTCATCGAGTTGCAGACCGGGGCGGGGCCCGCGCTGTACCGGATGGACCGGGTCGAGCAGGCCGAGGCCCGGCTGATCGAGGCGGTCAGGGTCGAGCCTGCGGTCTATGAGCCCTCGGACGCGGTGGAGGAGCAGGTTGCGCTGACGCCCTTCGTCGCGCCGGTGCCGGTGTTTCCGCTGTTTCTGGATTTGCCGCTGCTGACCGGAGCCGAGGTCGAACATGCCCCGCATCTGGCGGTCACGGCGACGCCCTGGCCCGGCAGTGTCGCGCTGTTCAGCGCGCCGCTGGATGCGGGCTATCAGCTCAACAGCACCCTGTCGGCCAGCGCGGTGATCGGGGTGACCGAAACCGCGTTGTTCCGCGCCGACCCGGCGGAATGGGACCGTGGCCCGGCATTGCGGGTGCAGGTCTATGGCGGCACGCTGGCTGCGGCCGAGGCCGAGGCGGTGCTGAACGGGGCCAATGCGATGGCGATCGGCGACGGCAGCCCCGGCAACTGGGAGGTATTCCAGTTCGCCGGGGCTGAACTGGTGGACACGGACACCTACGATCTGACGCTGCGTCTGCGCGGGCAGGCGGGCAGCGACGGGATCATGCCCGATACCTGGCCGGTGGGCAGCTATGTGGTGGCGCTGGACGGGGTGCCGGCGCAGATCAATCTGGCGATTTCGGAACGCGGGTTGGCGCGGCATTATCGGGTCGGTCCGGCGGGGCGGGCCTATGACGATCCGTCCTATACTCATCTGGTCGAGGCATTCGATGGGATCGGGCTGCGCCCGTATGCGCCGTGCCATATGCGCGCCGTGCCCGACGCGGCCACGGGCGATCTGGCCGTCAGCTGGATCCGGCGCACCCGGATCGATGGCGATACCTGGGCCTCGTACGAGGTGCCGTTGGGTGAGGCCCAGGAACTCTACGTGGTGCGGGTGCGCAGCGGCACGGGTGTGATCCTGCGCGAAACATATGTCACCGCGCCGACCTGGACCTATAGCGCGTCAACACAGGCGGCGGACGGTGCGGCGGCGCCCTATTCCATCGAGGTGGCGCAGATATCGGACCGGTTCGGGCCGGGACTTTTTGAAAGGATCGAAATCAATGGATGAGACCACGATTTTGCAGCTGCCGCTGGTGCAGGCGGCCCAGGCGCAGAAACATGTGACGGTGAATGACGGGCTGCGCCGGCTGGACGGGTTGGTGCAGTTGCGACTGAAAACCCTGGGCGAGACCACGCCGCCGCTGACCGCGCAGGATGGAGACTGTCATTTCGTGCCCTCTGGCGGGGTGAATGCGTGGGCGGGCCATGCGGGCGAGATCGCGATCCGGGCCAATGGCGGCTGGGTCTTTGCGCAGCCCTTGCCGGGCTGGCGCGCCTGGAGCATCGAAGACGCAGCCGAGGTTCTGTTCGACGGCGTGGCCTGGCAGCCGGGGGCTGCGGCGCTGTCGCCTTTTGGCGCGGCAATGCGGTTCCGGGTGCTGGAATTCGATCATGCGATCGCGGCCGGGGCCAGTGACAGCACCAGCGTGACCATTCCGTCGCACGCAATGGTGTTTGGGGTGACGGGCCGCGTGGTGGACACGATCACCGGCACGCTGACCGGCTGGCGGTTGGGCGCGGACGGGTCCGACACCCGTTTCGGCAGCGGGCTGGGCCTGTTGACCGGGTCTTATGTCAAGGGGGTTTTGGGCAGCCCGCTGACCGGCTATGCGCCGATGCCGCTGGACCTGACCGCCGAGGGTGGCGATTTCACGGGCGGTACGGTGCGCCTGGCGGTGCATTACTGCGAACTGACGCTGCCGGCGCTGTAACCGGGATACGGCCAGTTTTGCGTGGCGATGTGGTTACCGCCGCCTGCGCGCTTATGGCGGCGGTAGTGGGGCAGGAGATGTCGCGCGCATTCGGTCACAAAGGCGTGGGGCCGAATGTTGAATTTGTCCCGCCGGGCTATCTGTTATAGGCTGCTGTCGAAACGAAAGGGAAAGACATGGCCGAAACGCGCTTGCACATCACCGCTTTGGATCCCGTCTGGCGCCGCATTTGCGATGAGGCGGAACAGGCGGTCCGGGATGAGCCGCTGCTGGGTGGGCTGGTGCATTCCAGCATTCTGCATCACAAAACGCTAGAGGCCGCGCTGGCCTATCGCATCGCGCTGAAACTGTCGTCGAGCGAGATGTCGGACCAGATGTTGCGGGAAATCTGCGATCAGGCCTATGCGGCCAACCCCTATCTGGCCGAAGCCGCGCGCGCCGATCTGATGGCGGTGTATGAACGTGATGCCGCGTGCCACCGTTATCTGCAGCCGCTTTTGTACTTCAAGGGGTTTCAGGCGGTGCAGGCGTATCGCGTCGGTCATTGGCTGTGGACCGAGGGGCGGTACGATCTGGCCTATTTCATCCAGATGCGTATTTCCGAGGAATTCGGGCTGGATATCCATCCGGCGGCCAGGATCGGCAAGGGGATCATGATGGATCATGCCCATGCCATCGTCATCGGTGAAACCGCCGTGGTCGGCGACAATGTGTCGATGCTGCATTCGGTGACGCTGGGTGGCACCGGCAAGGAAGAGGAAGATCGCCACCCCAAGATCGGCAACGGCGTTCTGATCGGTGCGGGCGCCAAGGTGCTGGGCAATATCACGGTCGGCAACTGCTCGCGCATCGCGGCGGGATCGGTCGTGTTGCATGACGTGCCGCCGGCAACCACGGTGGCGGGCGTACCGGCCAAGATCGTCGGCAAGGCGGGCTGCGCGCAGCCGGCTGTAACGATGAATCAGCTTCTGCCCGGGGGCGGGGACGACGCCTGAGCGTCGTCCCGTTTCATTTACGCGCAGAGCTGATCATAGGCCTGAAGCGCCTTGACGCCGTACATGTAGGCCGGTCCCCCGCCCATCAGGATGCAGACATTCACGGTTTCAGCGATGTCGTCGCGGGTGGCCCCGGCGGCGATGGAGGCCTGGACGTGAAAGCCGATGCAATCGATGCATTGCTTGGAGATGCCGATCGCCAGTGCGATCAGTTCCTTGTCCTTGGCGGTCAGTGAACCGGGGGTGACAGCGGCATGATGCAGCGCGTTGAACCCCTCTGACGTGGCAGGTTGGGCCTGACCGAAATCGCCCATGGCGAGATTGGTGTTTTCGAGTTGTTGTTTCCAGTCCATCTTCGCGACTCCTGCGATTTGAAGATGGGCCAAACATAATCGCGCCCGCCGATCCACGCCTTGAGGCATGTCATCGACGGGCGTGAAACCGTTGGATTGGCGTAAAAATCAGGCCAGCATCGCGATCGGGTTTTCCAGCGCTTCGACAATGGCTTTCAGCAATTCAGCCCCGAGCGCGCCGTCGATGACCCGGTGATCGACGGAAAGCGTCACGGACATGACCGTGGCCACAGTCAGTTCGCCATCGGCGCCGACCACGGGTTTTTTCACGCCCGCGCCCACAGCCAGGATCGCGCCATGCGGCGGGTTGATCACCGCGTCGAAATTGTCGATGCCGAACATGCCCAGGTTGGACACTGCGAAACTGCCGCCCTGATATTCATGCGGCGCGAGTTTGCGGTCGCGGGCGCGGGTGGCCAGATCCTTCATCTCGGCCGACAGGGCCGACAGGGATTTGGTGTCGGCGTCCTGCAGAACGGGGGTGAAAAGCCCGCCGTCGATCGCGACGGCCACGGCCACGTCCGAGGGTTTCAGCTTCAGAATCCGGTCGCCGGCCCAGACGGCATTGGCGTCGGGCACCTGTTGCAGCGCCAGCGCGCAAGCCTTGATGATGAAGTCATTGACCGAAAGCTTGACCCCGCGCGGTTCCAGCTGTTTGTTGATTTCACTACGGAATTTCAGCAGCGCATCCAGCCGGATGTCGCGGCGCAGATAGAAATGCGGGATGGTCTGTTTGGCTTCGGTCAGGCGGGCGGCGATGATTTTGCGCATCCCATCAAGCTTGACCTCTTCGAACGCACGGCCCTGATACATTTTCAGGACGGTCTCGGTGGTCGGGCCGGTGGGCATGGCTGCCGGTGCGGCAGCAGTAGCGGCAGCCGGGGCTGCGGCGGGTTTCGGCGCGGCGCTGGCGCCTTCCACATCGGCCTTGACGATGCGTCCCTTGGGGCCGGTGCCGGTAATCTGGCCAAGGTCGAGCCCCTTGTCGGCGGCGATGCGGCGAGCGAGCGGCGAGGCGAAGATGCGGGTGCCGCTTTCCGCCTTGGGCGCTGCCGGGGTGGGGGAGGCTGCCGCGGCAGGCGCTTCGGCCTTCTGTGCGGGTGCGGCGGCGGCGGCCGGGGCGGCGGTGCTGCCGATGTCGTCGGCGCTTTCGCCATCATCCAGCAACATGGCGATGGGGGTGTTTACCTTCACGCCTTCGGTGCCTTCGGCAATCAGCAGCTTGCCGACGATCCCTTCATCGACGGCCTCGAATTCCATCGTTGCCTTGTCGGTTTCGATCTCGGCCAGCAAGTCGCCGGACGAGACCTCGTCGCCTTCTTTCACCAGCCATTTTGCGAGGGTGCCTTCCTCCATCGTGGGGGACAGCGCGGGCATCAGGATTTCTGTGGGCATCGCGTCTGCTCCTTAACGGTAGGTCACGGATTTGACGGCGTCGATGACCTCTTGCGTGGTCACCAGCGCCAGCTTTTCCAGATTGGCGGCATAGGGCATCGGCACATCCTTGCCGGTGCAGTTGATCACCGGCGCATCGAGATAGTCGAACGCCTGTTGCATCAGCACCGCCGAGATGTGGTTGCCGATGGACCCCACGGGAAATCCTTCCTCGACCGTCACGCAGCGGTTGGTCTTCATCACCGAGCGGATCACCATGTCGGTATCCATCGGGCGCAGGGTGCGCAGGTCGATCACCTCGGCCGAAATCCCGTCCTCGGCCAGTTTGTCGGCGGCCTCCAGCGCGTAGGTCATGCCGATGCCGAACGAGACGATGGTCACATCCGTGCCTTCGCGCCAGATCTTGGCCTTGCCGAACGGGATGGTGAAATCGTCAAGCACCGGCACGTCGAAACTGCGCCCGTACAGGATTTCATTTTCCAGGAAAATCACCGGGTTGGGATCGCGGATCGCGGATTTCAGCAACCCTTTGGCATCGGCCGCCGAATAGGGCATCGCCACTTTCAGCCCCGGAATCTGCGCATACCAGGCGGCGTAGTCCTGGCTGTGCTGGGCGCCCACGCGGGCGGCGGCGCCGTTGGGGCCGCGGAACACCATCGGTGCGCCCATCTGGCCACCGGACATGTACCGCGTCTTGGCCGCCGAGTTGACAATCTGATCCATCGCCTGCATCGCGAAATTGAAGGTCATGAATTCGACGATCGGGCGCAAGCCGCCAAAGGCCGCGCCCACGGCGATGCCGGCAAAGCCATGTTCGGTGATCGGGGTGTCGATCACGCGCTTGGCGCCGAATTCGTCCAGCAGGCCCTGGCTGATCTTGTAGGCGCCCTGATACTCGGCCACTTCCTCGCCCATCAGATAGACGGTGGGGTCGCGGCGCATCTCTTCGGCCATGGCGTCGCGCAATGCTTCGCGCACGGTGGTCGATTTCATTTCGGTGCCTTCGGGCACGTCGGGCTCTGCCACCGCGGCAGGGGCCTTGGGCTGGGCCGGGGCCGTTGCGGGCGCCGCCTCTTTTGCGGGCGCGGCGGCGGTGGGGGCTGTGCTGACGGCCGCATCGGCGTCTTCGCCATCCTCGACCAGCACGGCGATGGGGGTGTTTACCTTCACGCCTTCGGTGCCTTCGGCGATCAGGATCTTGCCAACGATCCCTTCATCGACGGCCTCGAATTCCATCGTCGCCTTGTCGGTCTCGATCTCGGCCAGGATATCGCCCGAGGCGACGGCGTCGCCCTCCTTGACCAGCCATCGTGCAAGTGTGCCTTCCTCCATCGTGGGGGACAGCGCGGGCATCAATACTTCGGTTGCCATCTGTTGGTCTCCCCCTCAGGCGTTTGCGTAGATGTCGGTGTAAAGCTCTTCAAGCGCGGGCTCGGGGCTTTCCTTGGCGAATTCGGCGGCCTCGTTGACGATGGCCTTGATGTCCTTGTCGATCGCCTTCAGCTCGTCCTCGGTGGCGTGGTTGCCGGTCAGCAGCAGTTCGCGCACATGCTCGATCGCGTCACGCTCTTCGCGCATTTTCTGCACCTCTTCGCGGGTGCGGTATTTCGCCGGATCCGACATCGAATGGCCGCGATAGCGGTAGGTCTTGATTTCAAGGATATAGGGGCCGTTGCCCGCGCGACAGTGAGCGACAGCCTTTTCGCCGGCCTCTTTCACCGCCAGCACGTCCATGCCGTCCACCTCTTCGCCGGGGATGCCATAGGCGACGCCCCGTTCCCACATCGACGGCGATTTGGTCGAGCGGATGACCGAGGTGCCCATCGCATACTGGTTGTTCTCGATCACGAAGATTACCGGCAGGTCCCACAGTTCGGCCATGTTGTAGGTTTCATAGACCTGACCCTGGTTGGCCGCGCCGTCACCGAAATAGGCAAAGGTCACACCGCCGGTTTCCAGATACTTGTCGGCAAAAGCCAGCCCCGCGCCGATCGGCACCTGCGCGCCGACGATGCCGTGGCCGCCATAGAAATGCTTTTCCTTGGAAAACATGTGCATCGAGCCGCCCTTGCCCTTGGAATAGCCGCCCTCGCGGCCGGTCAGCTCGGCCATCACACCTTTCGGGTCCATGCCGCAGGCCAGCATATGGCCGTGGTCGCGGTACGAGGTGACGCGCTTGTCGCCCTCTTTGGCCACGGCCTCGAGCCCGACAACGACGGCCTCCTGCCCGATATAAAGGTGACAGAACCCCCCGATCAGGCCCATGCCGTACAGCTGGCCGGCCTTTTCCTCGAATCGGCGAATTTGCAGCATTTCACGATAGAAGTGCAGCAGCTCTTCCTTGGAAGCATTTGGTTTTTTGTCAGTTTTGCGCGTTGCCATGCGGACGGCCCCTTATGGTCACGGGTAATAGTTTAACGTTAAACCATTCATAGCAAAGCGCCGCGCGGATTTCGAGCGCGAATTCCGCCACTGGCATGGCAAAGCCTAGCGGATGACGATTTCGTCGGCGCGCAGCAGGCCCAGCATGGCGCGGGCGCGTTCGTCCAACAGATCCAGATCGAGATAGTCGTCGGACAGGCGGCGGGTCTTGTTGCGCATTTCGGCCAGTTGCAGCGCCAGCGCGTCGCGCTCGGTGGTCAGGACATCCACCTCGGCTTCGACCTGGATGCGCCGGAACAGGCCGTAATCGCCCTGCACGGCGGCAAAGGTGAAATAGGTCGCCAGCGAAAATGCAACCGCGAAATAGGCGACTACACCAAAGGCCGGGCGTTTGCGGGGACCGCTCATGTTTTACTGCCTCTTGTACCGCCTCTTGCGGGCGGATAGCCGAATCATTGCACAGGTGGGAGGGGCGGAAAAGCCTGAATTTTCTTTTTTTTGCGTGGCGTGGCGCTTTGACGGGATCAGTCGCCGCGCGGTTTCAGCGGCACGCCGTACAGTTCCAGCCGGTGACCCTTGAGCCGGTAGCCCAGCTTCTCGGCGATCTTTTCCTGAAGCGCCTCGATCTCTTCGTCCACGAACTCGATCACCTTACCGGAATTCATGTCGATCAGGTGGTCGTGATGCTCGCGCTCGGCATCCTCATAGCGGGCGCGCCCGTCGCCGAATTCCAGCTTGTCCAGAATGCCGGCCTCGTCGAACAGCTTGACCGTGCGATAGATCGTGGCGATCGAGATCTTGGGATCCACGGCGCTGGCACGGGCGTACAGCTCTTCCACATCCGGGTGGTCGTCGCTGTCTTGCAGCACCTGCGCGATCACCCGGCGCTGGCCGGTCATGCGCAGGCCTTTTGCCTCGCAGCGGGAGATGATCGTATCGGTCATGGCGCGTCTTTCATCCTGTCTGCGCAGCCGGGTGTAAGGGATGCAGCTACCCGATTCCAGACGCAATCGCGGTCACATCAGGTCCGGTGCGCGGCCCAGGCGGCGGGCCAGTGGCGCGATGGTCAGCCCCTGCACGATGATCGAGAACACGACCACCACATAGGTGCTGGTCAGGATCAGCGGTTTCCATTCGCTTGGTGGCAGGCTCAGCGCCAGCGCGACTGAAATGCCCCCCTTCAGCCCGCCCCATGTCATGATCGGGATCACGTCGCGCCCAAAGGCCCGGAACGGACGCAGCAGCAGGATCGGCACCGCCACGGCGGTCAGCCGCGCCAACAGCCCCAGCCCGATGGCAAATACGGCCGCCTTCAGATAGCTCGCGTCGAAGGCCACCGCGAAAACCTCGATCCCGATCAGCAGGAACAGCACCGCGTTCAGGATCTCGTCCACCATTTTCCAGAACGCATCGACATAGTCGCGGGTCTGTTCGCTCATGCCGTATTTCATGCCCACATGGCCAATCATCAGCCCGGCCACCACCGCCATGATCGGGGCCGAGACGTGCAGGAAAATCGCCAGCTCATAGCCGCCGAAGGCCAACGCCAGGGTGATCAGCACCTCAAGCGTGTAATCGTCGATCCGCTTCATCACCTTGAAGGTGCCCCAGCCCAGCACGAAGCCAAGCGCCGCACCGCCGAACGCCTCCTGCACGAACAGCATCAGCGCTGCGGTGAACTGATTGCCATCGCCGCCGTGATTCGCCGCGCCGTGGGCGTCGCCGCCGGTGAAGGCCAGCCCGACCAGCACCAGAAACACCACATAAGCCACGCCGTCATTGAACAGGCTTTCGCCCGCGATCTTGGTTTCCAGCGATTTGCGCAGATCGGCCTCGCGCAGCACGCCCAGCACCGCCACCGGATCGGTGGGCGAGATGATCGCGCCAAAGACCAGCGCCACCAACAGGGGCATTCCGGTCATCCAGCTGAATCCCACGCCGACCACGGCCACCGACAGGCCTACGCCGATCGTGGCCATCACCAGCACGACCCAGGCCTGATCGCGCAGATCCTCCATCTTCACATGCAGCGCGCCGGCGAACAGCAGCAGCCCCAGCATCCCGTCCAGCAGCGCATCGGAAAAGTCGATCTCCAGCACCAGTGCGCGCAGCGTGTCGGCCAGCCCCAGTGCGGGCAGGGCGATGTCCAGCGCCATCGCACCGAACGAGGCCGCCAGCGCCACGATCAGGATGCCGATGGATTGCGGCAGCCGCAGGAAGAAATAATTGAGGCTGCCGAAGATGGCGGCCAGCACGATAAGCAGCGAGGTGATTTGCAGAATGTTCATGAACGGGCTCCGTGGTCCTGTCGCAGTCTTCCCTCTAGCACGGGTTGATACCCCGTGCGAGCCGGCAAAGGGTGACGCGGCTTCAAGCGCCGGTCTTGCGTATTGATTTTGTCGCGCCTGCCGCCCGGACAGGACACCCGCTCAGGTGCCGCAAAAGGTTTGGCGCACCTCCTGGCCCGGCGCGGGCGGCGCGCGGAAGGCGGCATTGCCCGGCTGATCGTCGAAGGGGCGGGCCAGCACGGTCAAAAGCTGCTGGAACGGCGCGAAATCCCCGGCGATGGCGGCCTGGATCATTTCCTCCACCCGGTGGTTGCGCGGGATAAAGGCCGGGTTGGCCGCCCGCATCTGCGCATCGCGCGCGGTATCGTCCTGCCCGTCGCGTGCCAGCCGGGCGCGCCAGCCCTCGGCCCAGCCGTCATACGCCGCCGGATCGCGGAACTGATCCCGCGCAGCACCGCCGCCAAGGGCGCGGAAGGTGTTGGTGAAATCCGCCCCGGTCGTCGCCATCCGGTCCAGCAGCTGATGGATCAGCGCGGGGTCGTCGTCCTCGGCACGGGTCAGCCCGATCTTGGCGCGGAACACCGTCAGCCATTCGGCCTTGAACAGATCGGGGAAGGCGTGCAGCGCTTCGGTCGCCTCGTCGATCGCGGCGTTTTCATCGGCGCCCATCAGCGGCAGCAGCGCCGAGGCGAGCTGCGCCAGATTCCACACCGCGATATCGGCCTGCTTGTTGAACGCATAGCGGCCGAATTGATCGATCGAACTGAACACGGTTTCGGGGTGGTAACGATCCATGAAGGCGCAGGGGCCATAATCGATGGTCTCGCCTGAAATCGCCATGTTGTCGGTGTTCATTACCCCGTGGATGAACCCTACCCCCATCCACTGTGCCACCAGCCGGGCCTGCGTCGCCAGCACCGCCTTCAGCAGCCCCATGGCACCGTCCGCATCCGGGTAATGCCGGGCGACGGCGTGATCTGTCAGCGCCTGCAACGCGGCCACATCGCCGCGCGATGCGAAATACTGAAAGGTGCCCACCCGGATATGGCTGGCGGCAACACGGGTCAGCACCGCGCCGGGCAGGCGACCGTCGCGGTGCACATCCTCGCCCGTGGCCACGGCGGCCAGCGCGCGGGTGGTGGGGATGCCCAGGGCGTGCATCGCCTCGGACACCAGATATTCGCGCAGCACCGGCCCCAGCCAGGCGCGCCCGTCGCCCATGCGGCTATAGGGGGTGGGGCCCGCGCCCTTGAGCTGAATGTCGCGCCGGTTGCCGTGGCGGTCGATCACCTCGCCCAGCAACAGCGCGCGCCCGTCGCCCAGCCGGGGCGACCAGCCGCCGAACTGATGCCCGGCATAGACCTGCGCCAGCGGCGCGGCCCCGTCGGGCACCGTATTGCCGGCCAGCATCGCCACGCCGTCGGACCCGCGCAGCGCCTGCGGATCAAGCCCCAGCTCACGGGCCAGCGCGTCGTTCACCGCGATCAGGGCGGGGTCGCGCACCGGGGTGGGCGGCATGGCGGTGAAGAACTGCCCGGGCAGGCGGGCATATGAATTGTCGAAACGGATCTGCACGGGCGGCGGCCTTTGTCTGGTTTGCATCACAGATAGGGCCGGGGGCCGCGTTTGACCAGTGCCCCGCCGGGGGATGCGCGGTCGGGCCGGGCTACAGTTCGCGGGTCATCAGATGATATTTCGACCGCGCCCGGAACCCCGCGCGCTGATACAGCCGGGCCGCGTCGGCGTTGTCGTGGCTGACCTCCATATGCACCGCGCGGATACCCATCTGGCGCAGCATCGGCAGCAGGATCTGCAGGACCTGGCTGCCCATTCCGCGCCCGCGCACGGCCTCGCGGATGAAGAATTCGTCGATGAATGCCTCGCGCCCGCCCAGTTCGATCGAAAAGCCGAAGGCCACGGCGATATAGCCCACCGGCGCCCGCTGCGGCCCGATCAGCCAGATCGCGGCCTGGATATCCTCGGCATAGAGCAGATCCAGCACGGCGCGGCGTTGCTCGTCGGTGCGCGCGATCCCCTCGAAGGCGTGATAGGCGGCGACCAGCGGCAGCAGCCGGTCGATATCGTCCGGGCCGGCCAGGGTCAGAAGGCTCATAGCCGTGCCAACCGTTCGGTCAGCAGGGTGAAAAAGCCGTCGGCGTCCACATCGCCCATGAAGGTGGCGTTGGGCGCGCGGCCCGATACCCCCCACCAGTCGGCCACGGTCATGCCTTGGGTAAACTTGCCCTCGGTCTCTATCTCGACATTGATATGGCGGCCGGCGAACAGTTCGGGCCGGATCAGAAAGGCGGTGACGCAGGGATCGTGCAGCGGGGCGCCGTCGCTGCCGTATTTCTGCTTGTCGAAGCGCTCGAAGAAATCGGTCATCTCGGCCACGGCCCGGCCCACTGGCGTGCCAAGCGTGCGGAACGCGTCGTTGCGCGGCCTGGTGACCAGCGCCTTGTGGGTTACATCCAGCGGCATCACCGTCAGCGGTATGCCGGAGTTGAACACGATTTCAGCGGCTTCCGGGTCGACATAGATGTTGAATTCGGCCGCTGGCGTGATGTTGCCGACCTGAAAATAGGCGCCGCCCATCAGCACGATCTCGTGCACCCGCGCGGCGATGTCGGGGGCGGTTTGCAGCGCGGTGGCGATATTGGTCAGCGGCCCCAGCGGGCACAGCGTGACCGTTTCGGCGGGGTGGTCGCGCAGGGTGCGGATGATGAATTCGACCGCATGGTCATCCTGCAACGGCATCATGGGGTCGGGCAGGGTCGGCCCGTCCAGCCCGGTGCGGCCATGCACATGTTCGGCGGTGACCAGCCGTCGGCGCAGCGGCGCGTCGCATCCGGCAAAAACCTTGACCGTGGGCATGCCTGCCAGTTCACAGATCATGCGCGCGTTCTTCTGGGTCAGATCCAGCGGCACATTTCCGGCCACGGCGGTGATCCCCAGCACCTCGACCAAATCGGGGCTGGCCAGCGCCAACAGAATGGCCACGGCGTCGTCCTGGCCGGGGTCGGTGTCGATGATGATCTTGCGGGGGGTGGGGGTCATGGGCGTCTCCTGCGTCGGGGCGGAGACTGGCAAGGGCGCGGGAGCTTGTCCAGCGCCCTTGCGGGGATCGCTGCCGATCAGCCGTCGAAATCGACCTCTTCAACCAGTTTCAGCGCGGCGGCGCGGCGCGCGGCCAGATCCATCAGGTTGACGTCGTCGGGGGTGAAACTGCCCCAGCTTTTGACCAGCGCGGACGGATCGGTGCCCGGCACGACCGGGTATTCATAGTTCACCTCGGCATAGATTTCCTGCGCGTGGTCCGAGGTCAGGAATTCCATCAGTTTCAGCGCCTCGTCACGGTTCGGCGCGGCCTTGGTCATGGCGATGCCCGACACGTTCACATGGGTTCCGGCACCCTCGAACACCGGGAACAATACATTCACAGACTCGGCCCACGGCACCTGCTCGGGGTCGCCCAGCATCTGGCCCATATAATAGGTGTTGCCCAGGCTGATGTCGCATTCGCCGGCCCAGATCGCCTTGACCTGCGCGCGGTCGTTGCCCTGCGGCTTGCGCGCCAGATTGGCCTTCACGCCCTCAAGCCAGGTCCTGGTATAGTCTTCGCCGTGATGGGCGATCATCGCCGCGACCAGCGCCAGCGTATAGGAATGCGCGCCCGAACGGGTGCAGATCCGGCCCTTCCATTTCGGATCGGCCAGATCCTCGTAGGTGGTCACCTCGGCCGGATCCACGCGGTCCTTGGCGGCATAGACGATGCGGGCGCGGGTGGTCACGCCGAACCACTGATTGCCCGGGTCGCGAAAGGCGACCGGGATATGCGCGGTCAGAACCTCACTGTCGACCGGCTGGGTCACGCCGCCATCGACGGCTTCGGCCAGGCGCGCGATATCGACGGTCAGAATGATGTCGGCGGGCGAGCGTTTTCCCTCGGCCTGAAGCCGCTCGACCAGACCCTTGTTCAGGAAGGATACATTGGTCTGAATGCCGGTTTCCGCGGTGAACGCGTCCAGCAGCGGCTGGATCAGTTCGGGCTGGCGGTAGGAATAGATGTTCACATCGGCCAGCGCCGGGGCGGCGGTTGCCATTGCAACCACGGCAAGCGCGGCGCGGCGAAGGGTGCGGGTCATGGTCTGCCTCCTGTTCAGATACTCGCCCGGGTTTAATCCGACTTTTTTTGTCGGGTCAATACCTGACATCTTTACTCGGATGCTTTCGCAGCGCGTTCCTCGGCCTTTACCGCGTCCCATAGCGCGTCCATCTCGGCCAGATCCGACTGCTGCGGGCGCTTGCCAAGGGCGGCCAGTTTCGCCTCGACGCCCTGAAACCGGCGGGTGAATTTGGCATTGGCGGCGCGCAGGGCCTCTTCTGGGTCCAGCTTCAGGTGGCGGGCGAGATTGGCGATGACGAACAGCAGATCGCCGAATTCCTCGCGCACCTCCGCGTCAGACAGCGTATCGCGCGCCTCTTGCAGTTCCCGGGCCTCTTCGGCGATCTTGTCGATCACATGGCTGGCGTCGGGCCAGTCGAAGCCGACCCGTGCCGCGCGATTTTGCAGCTTCACGGCGCGGGTCAGCGCAGGCAGCCCCACCGCGACCCCGTCCAGCGTGCCATGCTCGGCCTTGGCGGCGCGTTCGGCCGCCTTGATCTTTTCCCAATCGGCGGTCTGCTGATCGGTGCTCTTGTCGCGGTCCTCGTCGCCGAACACATGCGGATGGCGCGCCAGCATCTTGTCGGAAATCGCATTGGCCACGCTGTCGAAGCTGAACAGCCCGGCCTCTTGCCCGATCTGGGCGTGAAAGACGGTCTGCAACAGCAGATCGCCCAGTTCCCCCTCCAACTCGTCCCAGGCCTGGCGTTCGATGGCGTCGGCGACCTCATAGGCCTCTTCGATCGTGTAGGGCGCGATCGAGGCGAAATCCTGTTCGATATCCCACGGACAGCCGGTGTTCGGGTCGCGCAGCCGGCGCATGATTTCCAGCAACCGGGGCAATCCGCCGCCCGCGCCCTGTACCAATGCGTCGCTTGCCGCCAAGTCCTGCGTTTTCGCCATTGTCACGCCTGCGTCTTTGGGAAACTCTGACCGGGTTACACAGACGCGTGCAAGGAGTCCACATGCCGCCCGTCAACCGGATTGCCGATTTCGCCGACGACATGAAAACCTGGCGCCGCTGGATGCACCGACACCCCGAACTGGGGTTCGAATGTCATGAAACCGCGGCCTATGTCGCGGCGCGGCTGCGTGAATTCGGCGTGGACGAGCTGCACGAAGGGATCGCGAAAACCGGCATCGTGGCGATCATCGAAGGTCGCGGGCCGGGCCCCACCATCGGCCTGCGCGCCGACATGGATGCCCTGCCGATCAAAGAGGCGACAGGCGCCGCCTATGCCTCGACCATCCCCGGCAAAATGCACGCCTGCGGCCATGACGGGCACACCACGATGCTGTTGGGGGCCGCGCGCTATCTGGCCGAGACGCGCAATTTCGCGGGCCGCGTCGCGCTGATCTTTCAACCGGCCGAGGAAGACGGCGGCGGCGGCGCGGTCATGTGCCGCGAAGGTATCATGGACCGCTTCGGCATCACCCAAGTCTACGGCATCCATAACCTGCCGGGGCTGACGGCGGGCGCGTTTCAGACCGCGCCGGGGCCGATGCTGGCGGCGGTCGACGATTTCATCATCAACGTGACCGGGCAGGGCGGCCACGGCGCCATGCCGCACGAGGCGCGCGACCCGATCGTCGCCGCACTCGGCATTGCCCAGGCGATCCAGACCATCGTCAGCCGCAACACGTCGGCGCAGGAGGAACTGGTGATCTCGGTCACCCAGATCCACACCGGCAGCGCCAATAACGTGATCCCCGAAACCGCCTTCATCAACGGCACGGTGCGCACCTTCGATCCGGCGGTGCAGGCCCGCGTGATCGGGCGGCTGGAACAGATCGTCGCCGGGCAGGCCGCAGCCTATGACGTCGCGGCCGAACTGATCTATAATCGCGGCTATCCGGCCACGGTGAACGATGCCGAAAAGGCAGACTTCGCCGCCGACGTGGCCGCCGAGATCGCGGGCGAGGCGCTGGTCGAACGTAATGGCAGTCGCGACATGGGGGCCGAGGATTTCTCCTACATGCTCAATGAACGCCCCGGCGCCTATCTTTACCTCGGCATTGGTGCGGGCGCCACGCTGCACCACCCGGCCTATGACTTCAACGACGAGGTCGCGCCGCTGGGCGCGTCGTTCTTCGCGCGGCTGGTGGAACGGGCGCAGCCGCTGGGTTAAGCGTCCAGCTCGATCCAGACCGGAACATGATCCGATGGCTTTTCGCGCCCGCGCACATCGCGGTCGATCTGGCAATCGAGCAGCAGATCGGCGGCCTGCGGCGTCAGCAGGAAGTGATCGATGCGGATGCCGTCGTTCTTGTTCCAGGCACCGGCCTGATAGTCCCAGAAACTGTAATGGCCGGGGCCGCGGGTGCGGGCGCGGAACGCTTCGGTAAAGCCCAGATTCAGGATGCGGCGAAAGGCGGCACGGCTTTCGGGCCGGGCCAGCGCATCCTCGCGCCACGCCTCTGGCCGGGCGGCATCCTCGTCCTGGGGGATCACATTGTAATCGCCCGCCATCAACGCCGGTTCCTCGGCCGCCATCAGCGCTTCGGCCCGCGCCTGCAACCGTGCCATCCAGGCCAGCTTGTAATCGAATTTCGGTCCCGGCGCGGGGTTGCCGTTGGGCAGGTACAGCCCGCAAATGCGGATCGCGCGCTTGCCAACCACGGTGGCCTCGATCCAGCGCGCCTGTTCGTCCTCGTCATCGCCGGGCAGCCCGCGGGTGACATCCTCCAGCGGCAGTTTCGACAGGATCGCCACGCCGTTGAATGACTTCTGCCCGTGGGTTTCGACGTTATAGCCGCGCTCCTCGAACAGCTCACGCGGGAAATTTTCGTCAACCGACTTGATCTCCTGCAACAGGGCTACATCCGGCTGTGCCTCGTCCAGCCAGTTGGGCAGGGCCTGACTCCGCGCCTTGATGCCGTTGATATTGAAGGTCGCGATCTTCATGAACTGCCCCTGTTTTCTTTTCCGCGCAAATATCCCCGCCGGAGGCCAGAAAGTCCATGCCCCGCCCACAGCTTATCGCGGCCTGTCAGGCGCTCTGCGCGGTGGAGGTGGATGGCGAAGAAACCTGCCGGGGCTGATGAACGCGGATCAGAGCATCCCGGCCAGGCTGGCCTTCAGCTTGACGATCCCGCCGGGCCGCCAGCCCAGGGCGCGGATCCTGTCGGTGCTCATCTGGCTGATCTCGTCCGTCGCGCGCGGGGGCGCGGCCCGGACACTGCCGGTGGCCTGCGCCACCAGCGTCAGCAGATCGTGCCGGTCCAGCACGAAATCCGACAGGTTATAGACGCCCGGCTGTGCAACAAGCGCCAGGCGCGCCGCCTGTGCAAGGTCATCGCCGTGTAATTCCGTACCTGCGCGCGGCGCGATTTCGCGCCCGGCGGCGAAATCGGCGAAAAGATCGGCCCATTTATGCATCTGCCCTGGTCCCGCCGGGCCATAAACCCCGGTGGCGCGCAGGCTGACCCCGGCGAAATCCGGGCCGCACAGATCGGCCAACGCCTGTTCGGCCTGCCATTTGACCTCGCCATACAGGGTCACGGGCTTGGGCGGCAGATCCTCGGACAGCGGTGTGCCCGCCGGATAGGCGCCATAGACCGCGCGCGACGACAGGAACAGCACGCGCCCGACGCCGCTGGCTTTCGCCGCCTCGAACAGCGCGGTCGAGCCGTCCAGATTGGCGCGGATGAACCCGTCGGGATCGTCGCCCTCACCGCCGCGATAGCGGCCGGGGACATGCGAAAAGGCGCAGTGGATCACCGCATCGATCCCGTCCAGATCGGGCCGGTCGCCTAGGGCGAAGGACCGGTGCGGCACCGGCGCGGAAAAGAACCCGGGCGCGGGCGCGTGACGGCTCAGAAGGGTGACCGCGTCGCCCGCGGCCAGCGCCTCTTCGACCAGAAACCGGCCGACCAGGCCCGCACCGCCGGTGATCGCCAGCTTCATGCGCCCGGCTCCGGCAAATCGGCCAGGGCGGGCACCGGCCCGTCACCGGCATAGGCGCGCCACAGATCGATCAGCACCCGCAGGCGGTCGGCCTTGTCGTGATCCTGCCACGGCTTTTCATACTGGAAATGCAGGATTTTGATATCCTCCCACGACCACAGCTCCGGCATGTTGAACCAGACATATTGCAGCATGTTGCAATAGATCGGCAGCCCATGCCAGTCGGGAAAGAAATCCTGCAAGAACGTCTGATCGGTGCGCCGCCAGAACGCGCCGGGCCGGTCCAGCCGCGCCAGCATCGCGTCGAACGTGCTCGGGTCGGGGCGCGCGGTGAAGACGCCGGAATTCATCCGGTGAAAATCGGCCAGGCTTTCATAGACATTGGGCGCGGCGCAGAATTCGGGATAGTCGAACAGCTTGTCGCAGTTTTGCAGCACCAGCGTATCGGCATCCAGAAACACCACCCGGTCATAGTCCAGCTGCCACAGCCGCAGCTTGGCGAAATTGTCCAGCGGCGTGTGGAAGGCTGGTTTGGTGCCCTTGGTGAACGGCGCCGCCGTATGCAGGTTCTGGCGCGCGTGCCGGGTGTTGAACGCCTCCGACGTGGGCAGCAGATCGACCTGCACCAGCCGCGCCCCAAGCGCGGCCAGCGGCGCCAGATCACCCGCGCCGACCCCGCCGGTATGCATCACCACCAGATCGGCGTCGGTGCCGGTCTGGGTCAGCGAACGGATCAGTGCCCTGGCCCCAAGCGCGAAATCCGCGTTGGTGACAAGCGTCACATAGGCGCGGCCGCTCATGAAACGGATTTGAGCCGCTTGCCTTCGGGATCGGTTTCCACGCGCGTGGCGATGTCCTTGGTCCAGGCCGACACCGCCGGTACCCGCTTGCGGTCGATCCGGTGGGCGTATTTCCTGGCCACATCCACCACCTCGTCCAGCAGGCCCTCTTTCAGGGTGATCGGGTTCAGCCCCAGCGCCAGGAAGCCGTCGTTTTTCACGATCAGATCGTTTTCGGCGGCCTCTTTGCGCGGGTTCGGCAGAAAGGCGATCTCGGCCCCGGTCATCTTGGCGATCATCTCGGCCAGATCGCGGACCCGGTGGGTTTCGGTCATCTGGTTGAAGATCTTGACCCGGTCGCCGGCCTCGGGCGCATCCGACAGCGCCAGCTCGATGCAGCGCACGCTGTCTTGCAGGTGGATGAAGGCGCGGGTCTGGCCGCCGGTGCCATGCACGGTCAGCGGATAGCCGATCGCGGCCTGGATCAGGAACCGGTTCAGCACGGTGCCGTAATCGCCGTCATAGTCGAACCGGTTGATCAACTGCTCGTGGCGGCGGGTCTGGTCGGTATGGGTGCCCCAGACGATGCCCTGATGCAGATCGGTGATCCGCAGCCCGTCATTCTGGGCGTAGAACTGGAACAGGATCTGATCCAGCGACTTGGTCATATGATAGACCGAGCCGGGGCGGGTGGGGTACAGGATTTCCAGCCCGGCCTTGCCGCCGTCCAGCTTTTCGACTTCGACGTCCAGATACCCTTCGGGGATGGCGGCGCCGACGGTGGAATAGCCGTAAACGCCCATCGTGCCCAGATGCACCAGATGCGCGTCGATGCCGGTTTCCACCATCGCGGTCAGCAGGTTATGCGTGGCCGAGACGTTGTTGTTGACGGTATAGACCTTGTGGCGGTCCGATTTCATCGAATAGGGCGCGGCGCGCTGTTCGGCGAAATGGATGATCGCGTCGGGCCGTTCCTCGGCCAGCCACTGGCGCAGCAATTCGTAATCCTTGGCCAGGTCCAGAAGGTGGAAATGCAGGTTGCGGCCGGTCAGGTCTTTCCAGATGCGGCAGCGCTCCTGGATCGAATCCATCGGCGTCAGCGATTGCACACCCAGCTCGGTGTCAATCCAGCGGCGCGACAGGTTGTCGATGATATGGATCTCGTGGCCCTGATCGGACAGGTGAAGGGAGGTCGGCCAGCCGCAAAATCCGTCGCCGCCCAGAACTGCAATTTTCATCTATATCTCCTTTCGGGTGCCGCTCGATGGGCCTTTGGGCCCTGATTGTCATTCCGGATAAGGATGGCGCATGTAAATGTCATTTGAAAGTTTTGTGTCAGATGCGGCTTTTCCGGCAAAGTTCCGCGCAAGCGGGCCGGGCGGCCGGTCTGCCGTGATCGGGCTTGGCAAAATAAAACATATTCAATATATAACATAATTGGAAACGCGCTCTGACCCGTGCAGGGAGGAGCCCGCATGCGATGCAATAGCCCCCGGTTCGCCGCGACAGTGTTTGTGGTGGTGGGCCTGCTGTGTGGTCCGGGATTTGCCCAGGACACGGAGACGGCCAGCAAAAGCACCGCCGACCACAGCAAGTTCGAGATCCTGCAAAAGGACTTTCAGTCCGGTCCCGAAGTGACCGCCGCCTGTCTGAGCTGCCATACCGAAGCCAGCGATCAGGTGATGCACTCGATCCACTGGACCTGGGAATTCACCCAGCCCGATACCGGCCAGGTGCTGGGCAAGCGCAATGTGATCAACGCGTTTTGCGGCAACGTGGCGGGGAACGAGCCGCGCTGCACCTCGTGCCATGCGGGCTATGGATGGGAGGATATGGCCTCGGCCCCGCCCGCCGAACCCGACCGGGTCGATTGTCTGGTCTGCCACGACACATCCGGCCAGTATACCAAGACCGCCACCGGGGCGGGCCATCCGTCGCTGACGACCAAGGGCAGCACCATCACCGGCGCGCCCGCCTGGGTGGTCGATCTGAAGAAGTCGGCGCAAAGCGTCGGCTCGCCGGGGCGCGAAAACTGCGGCCAGTGCCATTTCTATGGCGGCGGTGGCGACAACGTGAAGCATGGCGATCTGTCCTCGGCCCTGTACAGCCCGTCCAAGGCGGTGGATGTGCATATGGCTCCGGACGGGCAGAACTTTGCCTGTTCCACCTGCCATGTCAGCGACGAGCATATCTTCGCCGGATCGCGCTATGACGTGGCGGCGGCGGATACGGGCGGTACCGGCCTGCCCGGGATGCATCGCGGCGTGGCCACCTGCGAAAGCTGCCATGGCAATGAGCCGCACCCGCTGAACATCAAGGGCGTCAAGCTGAACGACCACACCGACACCGTGGCCTGTCAGACCTGCCACATCCCCGAATTCGCCCGCGGCGGCGTGGCGACCAAGACCAAATGGGACTGGTCCACCGCCGGCAGGCTGGATGCCGACGGCAAACCGATGAGCATCGAGGACTATACCCAAAGCGACGGTAAGGCGCTGCACACCTATCTGTCGACCAAGGGCGATTTCGAATGGGGCGAGGATGTCGAGCCCTTCTATGCCTGGTTCGACGGGCAGGTGAGCTATACCACCGGCGACCAGACCATCGACCCCACCAAGGTGGTCGAGGTCAACCGGATCGGCGGCGGCGCCGGGCAGCCGGGATCGCGGATCTGGCCGTTCAAGCGGATGCAGGGGCGTCAGGCCTATGACAGTCAGCTTAACCGGCTGGTCTATTCCCATGTCTGGGGGCCCGATACCGACACCGCGTTCTGGACCAATTTCGACTGGGGCAAGGCGATCAATGCGGGCATGGCCGCGGCGGGGGCCGAATATTCCGGCGAATACGGCTTTGTCGATACCTACATGTACTGGCCGATCACCCATATGGTGGCACCGGCCGAGGACGCGCTCGATTGCGCCGAATGCCATGCGCGGGACGGACGGCTGGCCGATCTGGCCGGGGTCTACATGCCCGGCACCGGCACCGGCTCGCCCGGCGGCCTGATCGGCCGGGTGATGCTGCTGGCCGCCATCGCGGCGGTGCTGGCACATGCAATGATCCGCAAATTCAGCCGCAAAGGGGGCCACCATGACGGATGACAGGCACACACGCAGCGTCAAGGTCTATCCGCGGTTCGAGCGGTTCTGGCACTGGGGCCAGATGGCGCTGATCTTCTTTCTGTTCTTCACCGGACTGGCGGTCAGCGGGGTGCATCACCTGATGCCATTCGGCCCGGCGGCGATGCTGCATGTGGTCGCGGCAGGCCTGCTGATCGTGCTGTGGATCTTCGCGATCTTCTGGCACCTGACCACCGGCACCTGGGTGCATTACGTGCCCAGTGGCGAGGGGTTGCTGAAGGTCGCGCGGTTTTATGTCTATGGCATCTTCAAAGGCGAACATCACCCCTATCGCAAGGCCTATTGGCGCAAGCACAACCCGCTTCAGGCGTTGACCTATCTGGCGCTGAAACTGATCCTGTTCCCGGTGATCTGGATTTCCGGTCTGCTCTATCTGAGCTACAATTTCTGGGAAACCGTGCCAAATGCCACGTTCTGGCTGCAGATCACGGCCAATCTGCATGTGCTGGCGGCCTATGCGATCGCGTCCTTCGTGGTGGCGCATGTCTATCTGCTGACGGTGGGCCATTCGTTCCGCGCCCATGTGCGGCCGATGATCACCGGTTATGACGACATCGCCCTGACCCCCGAGGAAGAGGCCTATCTGGAGGCGGACGAGCCCGCACGGATCAAGCCCTGACCCGCACCCGCCCGGGCCGGGGTCACGCCTGGCCCGGCAGCCACAGCACGATCTGCGGCACCGCCACCAGCACCGCGATGGTCACCGCATCGGCGATGAAGAAGGGGGTGACGCCCCGGAACACGTCCTGCACGCTCAGATCGTCGCGCACGCCGGCCACGACAAAGCAGTTCAGCCCAATGGGCGGTGTGATCAGGCAGAACTCTGCCATCTTCACCACCAGGATCCCGAACCAGATCGCGCACATCGGCCCCGACATGCCGAAGGCGCTGTCGGCTGCGCTGACGAACTCGCCTCCGTTCAGCGCCATGACCGCCGGATAGACCACCGGCAGGGTCAGCAGCAGCATTCCGATCGCGTCCATGAACATGCCCAGCACCGCATAGGCCAGCAGGATCATCACCAGCGTCAGCATCGGCGGCTGATCCAGCGCGGTGATCCACCCGGCAAACGCGCCGGGCAAGTCGGCAAAACCCAGGAAGCGCACATAGATCAGCACACCCCAGATGATGGTGAAGATCATCACCGCCAGCTTGGCGGTTTCCAGCAGCGCATCTTTCAGCTGCGGCCAGCGCATCCCGTGATACAGCGCCATGCAGAACACCACGAAGGCCCCCAGCGCGCCGCCCTCGGTCGGCGTGCCCCAGGCATCGCCGCCGAACGGGTTGTAGATGAAGAAGATGATGATCACGATGACAAAGGCGATCGGCAGGGCGGGGGGCAGGGATTTGAACCGCTCGGCCCAGGTGAAGCCTTTCACTGGCGGGCCGAATTTCGGCAACGTCACCGCCATTCCAACGATCAGTGCCGCATAGATCACCGCCGAGACCACGCCGGGAATGAACCCCGCCAGCAGCAGCTTGCCCACGTCCTGTTCGACGATGATCGCATAGATCACCAGAATGGCCGATGGCGGGATCATCGAGGCCAGCGTGCCGGCGGCGGCGACGACGCCTGCGGCAAAACGCTTGTCATAGCCGACTTTCAGCATCTCGGGGATGGCGATGCGCGCGAACACGGCTGCGGTGGCGACCGAGGCGCCGGAAACGGCGGCGAACCCCGCCGTGGCAAAGACCGTGGCCACGGCCAGCCCGCCGGGCAGCCAGCCGACCCAGCGCTTGGCGGCCTCGAACAGCGCCTTGGTCAGGCCCGCGTAATAGGCCAGATAGCCGATCAGGATGAAGGTGGGGATCAGCGACAGCGCCTGACTGGCCACCTTGGAATGCGGCACCTGGCCCGCGGTTTTCACCGCCACGGTCAGTGCCCAGCCGAAATCGTCCGGCGCATAGCCCTTCTTGGCCCAGAAGATCCAGATCAGCCCGACCAGGCCGGTCAGCGCGGCGGCAAAGGCCACGCGCATCCCCAGAACCACAAGCGCCAGCAGGCCAAGCGAGACGACGATGCCAATATCAATGGGTTCCATGTCAGTCCTCGCCCCCGGAAACGGTTTCGGCCTCGGCGGCGGCCTGTTCGGCCGCCGATTGCACCAGCGGCACCGCCACGGGTTCCACCAGGTTCAGCACAATCGCCCGGCCGTAGCCCCACAATTGCAGCACCAGCCGCAGGCACAGCACCGAAAACGCCACCGGCGCCAGCAGTTTGGCGGGCCACAGCGGCAGCGCGATATCCATGCTGCTGTCGCGGCTCCACATAGGGGCGGCGAAGTCGAAGCTGCGCTGGAAATGCGCCCAGCTGCCCCAGACCAGCAGCAGCATCAGCAGCAGCATTGCGAAGGTGGTGATGAACTCGGCCAGCCACAGCGCGCGGCCGTTCAGCGCGCCGACCAGCATGTCCATGCGGATATGGCCGCCCTGACGCTGGGTATAGGAAATGCCCATGAAGGCGATCAGCGGCATGGCCTGCTGGATCCAGTCGACATAGCCCGGCACCGGCTGATTGAAGACATTGCGCCCCGCGACCGACACCACCGCCAGCAGCATCAGCGAAAACACCGCCAGCCCGCTGATCAGCGCCAGCACGGTTTCCAGCCGGAACAGCGCGCGATCGATGCGGCTGAGAAGGCTGTCATCTTCCAGAACGGCGGAACTGCCGGCCATGCGAGCACCTTTGCTTGGGAAAAATCAAAAGCCGCGCCCCCGGACAGGGGCGCGGCGCGGGCTGTGGGCCTATTGCCCGATCATGCCGGTGACGAAGTCGTAAAGCTCCTGCGCGGGCAGGCCGCGCGCGGTGTTTTCCTCGATCCAGGCGGCGGCGACCGGGCCGGCGGCGGCGTCCTTGAACGCGGTCAGTTCGGCGTCGGAATAGGTGATCTGTTCGATCCCGCGCTCTTCCAGCGTGGGGCCCCATTTCGCCATGGTCTTTTCGTTATAGAAAGCGATGTAGTAATCCAGCGCCTCGCCGACCGAGCCCAGCAGGGCCGCGCGGTTTTCCTCCGACAGGCTGTCGAGCGCGTCGGAATTGACCACAACCGGGCAGTTCACCGTGCCGGGGTTCAGGTTGGCGGTCCACCATGTGCCGGATTCGACCGTGCCGAAGGACATATGTGCATGCGGCGCGAAGGACACCGCCTTGACCACGCCGCTGTCCAGCGCCTGGCGCACCTCGGTTGCCGACATCGAGGTGGGCACCGCGCCCACCAGCTTCATCGCCTCGCCGATGCCGCCGGTGGCGCGCACGGACATGCCGTCGAAATCGGCCAGGGTGTGCGGCGCGTCACCCACACCGACAAAGTTGTACTGCGGCAGCGGCGTCGGCATCAGCAGCGTGGCGTTCCAGCGCGCCAGATCGGCCTTGGCGGCGGGGTGGGCATACAGCGCCTCGGAAATCCGGCGCTCTTCCTCAAGGCTGCTCACCCCCAGAAAGGGCAGTTCCAGCACGGTGATCGAGGGGTTCTTGTCGCGGTGATAGCCGGCGCAGAACTGCGCCATCTCGAACGCGCCGATGGAAATGCCATCCAGGTTCTCGGTATTCTTCGACAGCCCGCCGTAAGAGATGTTCAGGGTAAAGTCGCCGCCGGTCTTTTCGCTGACCAGCTCGGCCAGTTTTTCCACATGTTCGGTGAAGGCGCGGCGCTTGCCCCAGACCGAAACATTCCATTCCTCGGCCATCGCCTCGGTCGCAA
The DNA here is from genome assembly GCF_054954595.1 of Actibacterium sp. D185-2. NCBI lineage: Bacteria > Pseudomonadati > Pseudomonadota > Alphaproteobacteria > Rhodobacterales > Roseobacteraceae > Actibacterium > Actibacterium sp. D185-2. The sequence goes on along the minus strand of NZ_JBPWNX010000002.1, from coordinate 550,433 downwards.
AGGCCAGCGTGACGGCGGCAAGGGCCGCGGTGCCCATCAGGTTTTTCATAAAGTTTTCCTCCCAGAGTTTTGATTTTGCCAAAGTTTAGCCCCGCAGGGCCATGGGTAAAGGATAAACTGACCTGATGGACAAATGACCGGGCGGCATGGCACATGCGCCGACGCAAGAGCGCCCGGTTTTTCGCGACATGACGCCGTCTAACCGCCGGCGCCACGCGCGTGGAAGATGAAGCCCAGCGTATTCATCAGCAATTGCGCCGCCAGAATCGCGGTGCCGCCGGTGGGGTCGTAATCTGGGGCGACCTCGACCAGATCCAGGCCGATCACCTCGTGCCGCCTGGCCAGCCCCTGCATCAGTTCCAGCACCTCGTAATATAGAAACCCGCCATGGCTGGGGGTGCCGGTGCCGGGCGCGATCGAAGGGCAGAAGGCGTCGATGTCGATCGTGACATAAACCCGCGCGCCGGTCGGGATGCGCGCCAGCACGCCCTCGGTGCCGAATTCGCGCATCTGCCGCACCGACAGGATGTCCGACCCCATGGTGCGCGCATCCACGTAGCCGTCGCGCGCGGTGGACGACACATTGCGGATCCCCACCTGGGTCAGCCCGGTGACATAGGGTTTTTCCGCCGCGCGGCGCATCGGGTTGCCGTGGCCGTGGCGCACGCCGTGGCGTTCGTCCACGAAATCCAGATGCGCGTCGATCTGAAGAAGGTGAAAATCACCCTGATCGTCGAAGGCCCGGATCGCCGGGATATTCACCGAATGATCGCCGCCGATCAGCACCGGCAGCGCCCCGACGGCCAAGGCCGCGCGCAGGCCGGTCTCGATCGCGGCGTGGCTGGCCTCGGTATCGGTATGCACGATATCGGCGTCGCCCATATCGACGATCCGCACCTCGGGGCCCAGATAGGTCACGTCATCCTCGTGGTCATAGGCGCCGGCATGGCCGAAGGAAAACAGCGTGCTGGCCTCGCGCACCGCGCGCGGGCCAAAGCGCGCGCCGGGCCGGTATTGTGTGCCGCTGTCGAAGGGCGCGCCCAGGATCGCCACCTCGGCCTCGATCTGCGACCAGTCCGCGACATAGGGCCGTTTGCCGAAGGTGGCGATGCCCACGAAGGGCAGGTTCAGCCGCCCGCTGTCATATTCGTGTGTGCCCATGCCCGGCCCCCTGTTGCGTGGGACCAGAATGGTCAAAGCCCCGGACGGGGGCAAGGCCGCACCGCCTGCGACCATCCATCGCCCCGGTTTCCCCATTCACAAAGCGCGGGGCGGCGGGCACAAGGGCAAGCAGGACAAATCGGATCGGAACACAGAAATGACCATGGCGACCAAACCGAAATTCGGCGAACAGACCCCGCCGGCGATCTTTCCGCCGATCTTTGGCCTGTTGGGTCTGGGGCTGGCCTGGCGCCGGGCCGGGGCCGCGTTTGCGGTGCCCGGCGCGGCGTCGCAACTGATCCTTGGGGCGGTGACGCTGTTGTTTCTTTTCGCGCTGGCGGCCTATCTGCGCAAGGTGATCCGCCGCCCCGCCGTGGTGGTCGAGGATCTGCGGGTTCTGCCAGGCCGGGCCGGGCTGGCGGTGCTGGTGCTGTCGCTGTACCTGCTGGCCGCCGCATTGGTGCCAATGAGCGGGGCACTGGCGCGCGGCGTGCTGGTTGCAGGTCTGGCGGCGCATGTGCTGCTGGTGGGGCTGATGCTGTGGCTGCTGTTGACCGGCCCGGCCGAGCAGCGGCGGGTCACGCCGGTCTGGCACCTGCATTTCGTGGGCTTCATCGTGGCCCCGCTGGCGGCGATCCCGCTGGGCTATACCGCGGCGGCGCAGATCATCCTGTCGGTCACCGGCCCGATCGCGGTGCTGATCTGGGGCGCGAGCCTTGGTCAGCTTATCCGCCGCGACCCGCCGCCGCCGCTGCGCCCGCTGCTGGCGATCCATCTGGCGCCGGCCTGCCTGCTGGGCACCGTCGCGTTGCTGCTGGGGCACCGGCACCTGGCGCTTGGCCTGTCGGTTCTGGCGCTGCTGATGCTGGCGGTTCTGCTGATCCGGGCGCGCTATATCACCGCCGCCGGGTTCAGCCCGCTATGGGGCGCGTTCACCTTTCCGATGGCGGCGTTTGCGTCGCTGATGCTGATGATGGCGGCCGACGGGCAGGGCGCGGTGTTCCGCATTCTGGGCGCGGTGGCGCTGGTGGCGGCCACGCTGGCGATTCCGCCGATCGCGGTAAAAGTGTTGCAGGCCTGGGCCAAGGGCGGGCTTGGGCCGAAAACCAACGCGGCGCGGGCGTAAGGGGCGCATTGGGGCTTTCCTTTCCCCACCGCCCGTGAAATAGGGAAGCGCCAAACGAAAACTCCCAAGGAGCCCCCCATGGAGATTCGCGAGGCGCTTACCTTCGACGATGTTTTGCTTGTTCCCGCAGCAAGCTCGGTCCTGCCGTCCACGGCGGATACGTCCACCCATGTCACCCGCTCGATCCGGCTGAACATCCCGCTGCTCAGCTCGGCGATGGATACGGTGACCGAAGGCCGGATGGCGATTGCCATGGCCCAGGCGGGCGGCATGGGGGTGATCCACCGCAACCTGAGCGTGGACGAGCAGCAAAACGAGGTGCGCCACGTCAAACGCTTCGAATCCGGCATCGTCTACAACCCGATCACCCTGACCCCCGACCAGACCCTGGCCGACGCCAAGAAGCTGCGCGAGAAATACAATATCACCGGCTTTCCGGTGGTCGATGAAAAGGGGCGCGTGCTGGGCATCGTCACCAACCGCGACATGCGGTTTGCCAGCGACGATAACACGCCGGTGCGGGTCATGATGACCTCGGACAGGCTGGCGGTGCTGACCGAGCCCGCCGACCGGGCCGAGGCGCTGAGCCTGATGAAGGCGCGCCGGATCGAGAAACTGCTGGTCACCGACGGGCAGGGCAAGCTGACCGGATTGCTGACCCTGAAGGATACCGAGCAATCGGTGCTGAATCCCCATGCCTGCAAGGACGAACTGGGCCGGCTGCGCGTCGCCGCCGCGACCACGGTGGGCGATGCAGGGTTCGAGCGGTCAGAGGCGCTGATCGACGCGGGCTGCGACCTGATCGTGATCGACACTGCGCATGGCCATTCCGAAGGCGTGGCGCTGGCGGTCGAGCGGGTCAAGAAACTGTCCAACGCGGTGCAGGTGATGGCCGGCAACGTGGCCACGGGCGAAGCCACCCGTGCGCTGATCGGCGCGGGCGCGGATGCGGTGAAGGTCGGGATCGGGCCGGGTTCGATCTGCACCACCCGTATGGTGGCCGGTGTGGGGGTGCCGCAGCTGACCGCGATCATGGATTGTGCGGCGGCGGGCAACCTGCACGGCGTGCCGGTGATCGCCGATGGCGGCATCAAGTATTCCGGCGATTTTGCCAAGGCGATCGCGGCGGGCGCGTCCTGCGCGATGGTCGGCAGCATGATCGCGGGCACAGACGAGTCGCCGGGCGAGGTGATCCTGTACCAGGGCCGGTCGTTCAAATCCTATCGCGGGATGGGGTCGCTTGGCGCGATGGCGCGCGGCTCGGCCGACCGCTATTTCCAGAAGGACGCGGCCAGTGACAAGCTGGTCCCGGAAGGGATCGAGGGGCAGGTGCCCTACAAGGGGTCGGCCGGGGCGGTGGTACATCAACTGGTCGGCGGCCTGCGCGCGGCCATGGGCTATACCGGCAACGCCACGGTCGACGAGATGCGCACCAACAGCCGTTTTGTGCGCATCACCGGCGCGGGACTGAAGGAAAGCCATGTGCATGACGTGCAGATCACGCGCGAGTCGCCGAATTATCGGCTGGGCTGAGCGGCGCGCACTGAGAAAACTTTCGAACGGCCGCGGCTAGCCTGTCGCGGTCGCGCCGTATCCCGCATCGCTGATCGCCGCAATCAATGCGGGCGCGGCGCTGGTGCTGTCAATCGCGACGGTGCGGGCGCCCAGATCGCAGACGACCGTGGCCGCCGGATCGGCCGCCTTGACCGCCTTTTCAATCGCGGCCACGCAATGGCCACAGCTCATGTCCGGTACGGTGAATTTGCGCATATGCAGTCCTCCTGCCGGTAATCTGATCGATTCCAGCGAAGGAAGGTCAAGCCGGATTTGCGGAAGGGCGCGACATGCGGGCCGTTCCCGGCGCACAGTCGCGCCGGGTGGTCGGGCGGGGCGATTCAGTCCGCCTTGGTAACCTCGATCTTCTTGGCCTTTGCGGCCTCTTCGGCGGGTTTGGGCAGGGTCACGGTCAGCACGCCGTCCTTCACTCCGGCCTTCACCGTGTTCGGGTCGATCTCGAACGGCATGGTCATCATCCGCCGGAACGACCCCGAGCTGCGCTCGATCCGGTGAAATTCGCGACCTTCCTCTTCCTTGCGCTCTTCTTTTTCCGACTTCTTCTCGCCCTTGATGGTGATGCGGTTGCCGGACACCGACACATCCACATCCTTCATTTCGATGCCAGGCAGTTCGGCGGTGATGCAGATTTCATCATCGGTTTCGCTGACATTGGTGCGCACGGCAAAGGCGCCGTCCCTGGTCAGCGGGCCAGAGCCGAAATCGTCAAACAGCGTGTCGATCTGTTTGCGCAGCGAGATAAACGGATTGTCGGGATCGCCCTTGGACCCGAGCCAGGACGACGGAAGCCATTCGCGGTAGGTCATTGCTGTATCCTCCTAAAAGATATCGTGTCGGCAAAGCATCGGCGAGTCGCATGACGCTTTCGTTGATCCGCGTCAAATGCGGGCCGGGCGCCGATGGGATGCGCGGATTTCAGCCGCCGCCGGGGGGCGGGGCGGCGGGGGGTGCCAGACTGCTGGCCGGGAACACGACCGGCGCGCGGGCGGCTTCTGACAGTCGCGCCAGAAAGGCGGGCGCGAACCCGGTGCGGCCCAGAAAGACGGTGGCGGCATCAAGCCGGTTCAGCGTGTCCAGCAGCGCGGCTTGATCAGCCACGGCGCGCAGCGTCAGCGCGTCGGGCCGCGCGCCCAGCCGCAGAGCGGTGGCCGCCGCCCCCGCCAGTTGTGCGGCGGGCGCCAGAATGGTGATCGGGCGGCCCAGGCCGCGTGCGGTGCGCACCGCCTGGGCCAGGGCCGGGTCGTCGTCGGTCGGGCCGGGCACGGCCACCACTGCGCCGGCCTGAAACGGCGCGCGGCGATGGCCCAGCAGCACCAGATCGCCCTGGCCGGCGAGTTCTGACAGCAGCGGCAGAACCCGCCCGCGCCGCTGGGTAAAGGACCAGCGCAGCGCGCGCCCCTGCGCGGCCTCGGCGATCCGTGCCTGAAACGCCAATGCGTCGCGGCGATAGGCGGCCAGCATCCGCTCGACGCTCAGCGGAACCGCGCCGCCGGCCAGCGCACCCCGGCCCGCCGCGCAGGCCAGAATGGTTTCCTCCTCGATCAGCAGGCCGACCAGTTCGGATTCGCTGTCGTGGGCCAGCGCCACGGCGACCGCGATCGCGCTGTCGGCATCGGCGAAAGAGGTCGCGCCAAGGATCACCCGGCCAGGGGCTGTTGCGGGGGCGGTCATGCGCTGCCCCCGCCGGTATCGTTGCCTGGCCGGGGCGGGGTGATGAAGCCCTTGCGCGCCTCGGCAAAGCCGCGCAGCCGGTCCTCGGTCAGCCGGTTGATGCTGCCCGCCTCATAGATGCCATCCGCATCGCGCGCCCCCGCCGGGCGGCCGGTCAGCAGGTCCAGCCCCTGATTGACGCTGCGGATCGGGATGATGCGGAACTGCCCTGCCGCGACCGCGTCGATCACCCGCTGGCGCAGCGCCAGATGTTTCACATTGGCGGCGGGGATCAGCACCGCCTGCCGCCCGGTCAGCCCGCGCGCGGCGCAGATGTCGAAGAATCCCTCGATCTTTTCGTTGACGCCGCCGATCGCCTGAATGTCACCGAACTGATTGACCGAGCCGGTCACCGCGAAGGACTGATCGATCGGCACCTCGGACAGTGCCGACAGCAGCGCGAACAGCTCGGCCGCCGAGGCGCTGTCGCCATCGACGCCGCCATAGCTTTGCTCGAACACGATGCTGGCCCAAAGCGACATCGGGATGTCGGGCGCGTAATGGGTGGCCAGATAACCCGACAGGATCATCACGCCCTTGGAATGCAGCGGCCCACCCAGTTCGGCCTCGCGTTCGATATCGACCAGCTTGCCGCTGCCGACACGCACCCGCGCGGTCACCCGCGACGGACGCCCGAAGCTGAACCCGCCCAGCTGCAGTACCGAAAGGGCGTTGATCTGGCCCACCCGTGCGCCGTCGGTGTCGATCAGCAGGATGTTGCGGGTGATCGCCTCGTGGCTCAGATCGCGCACCCGCCCGGCGCGGGTTTCGGCGGCGGTGACGGCGGCGTCGATCTCGGCCGCGCCGATCACCGGCTGGCCGTCGCGCGCGGCGCAGTAATCGGCCTCGCGCAGCAGGTCCGAGATGCGGTCGATATTCAGCGACAGCCGTTCATTATCGTCGGCAAGCCGGGTGCTTTCCAGCAGGGTGCGGGCCACGCCGGGGGGCGAAAGCGGGCGGATTTCGGCACGCTGCGCGATGGTGGCCACAAGCCGCGCGTACAGCCCGGTCGCGGCGGGCGTGCGCGGCATCACGTCGCTGAAATCGGCCTGCAGCTTGAACAGCGCGCCGAAATCCGGATCAAAGGCGGCCAGCAGATAGTAAAGCTCGCGCTCGCCCACCAGCACCACGCGCACATCCAGCGGGATCGGGTCGGGTTCCAGCGACACGGTGGAGATCAGGCTCATTTCCTCGCCCGCCGAGATGATCGCGACCTTGCCGGTCTTCAGGCTGCGCTTCAACGCGCCCCAAGCGAACGGTTCGCTGAGCACCTGGCGTGCATCCAGGATCAGATAGCCGCCATTGGCCCGCTGCAGCGCGCCGGGCTTGATCATGCTGAAATCGGTGACCAGCGTGCCCATTTGCGAGATATGCTCGACCCGGCCGATCAGATTGGCCAGCGTCGGCAGGTTCTCCTCGATGATCGGCGCGCCGGTGGCGGCGGTGGCGGGGTCATGCGCGACCATCGGATTGACCAGGTAGCGGCGGAACTGCGGCTTGGCGAAATGCCGGGTGGTGGCGACCGGAAAGGCGCCGGCGCGCGGCCCGTCCTCTGAGATCAGGAACAGTTCGGGGTTTTCGATCAGATCCTTGCGGATGACGCCGATATGGGCCTGAATCACCTCGTTACTGCGCAGATCGGCGAAGGCCGCGCCGATGGCGCCGTCCACCGCCTCTTCGGCGATGGAAAGGTTCAGCTCCTCGACCCGTGCGCGGCTGTCCTTCTGGTGGCGGGGCAGTTCCTTGAGCACCGCCTCCATTTCCTTGCGGGTCTGGTCGACCTTTTCCTCGATTGCCTCCTGCTTGGGTTTGGGCAGCTTTTCGAACTGCTCGGGGGTCAGCACCTCGTTGTCGCGGATCGCGGCCACCGCATAGCCCATGGGCGTGCGCAGGATCGCCACGTCGCGGGTGCGCGCGTTTTCGAACAGCACCCGCATCGCGGTTTCGTGCTTGTCGGCGAATTCCTGTTCGATGGCGTGACGGCGGCTTTGGTAATCCTCGGATTCGAACAGGGCGGGGATGTCGTTGGCCAGATCGTCGATCAGGGTTTCCATCGCGCTTTTCAGTCGCAGCGCCATGCCCGGCGGCAGCCGCAGCGCCCTGGGCCGGTGCGGGGTTTCGAAATTGTTAACATAGACCCAGTCGTCCGGCACCGCGCGGCCCTGCGCGACCGGTTCCAGTACCCCGCGTGTGGCATGGTGGCGGCCGCTGCCGGGGGTGCCCAGCACGAACAGGTTGAAGTCGCGATGCCGGGTCTGCGCCGCCATGCGGATCGCATCCAGCGCGCGGTCCTGCCCCAGCCAGTCGTCGAGCGGCGCCAGATCGCGGGTCGTCTCGAAATTCAGCGCATCGGGATCGGGGGCGGGGGCAAGCCGGGTTGCGTCAAGGGCGGCGGGTTTGGGGGCGGGGGCCATCGGATCCTCGGGTGTTGCGGCGATCTATATCACGAAAGCCGTTCGGCCAGATAGGCCACGGCCAGATCCGGGGTTTCGATCCGGCGATATTCGGCCTCGGGGATATCCACCCCGAAGCGCTTGTGCAGCGCCACGACCAGATTGAGGATATCCATCGAGTCGAGCTCCAGATCATCCTGCAGATGATCGGAGCTGCCGATTGTGTCCGGCTCCAGATCCGGGGCGATCCTGATCAGTTCCTCGATAAAGGCGGTGCGGATTTCGTCCTGTGTCATAGGGCCTCCGGTGTTTGCAGAAATTTGTCGATTTCGGTCAGAAAGCGCGCGCCCAGCCGACCGTCGCTGGCCCGGTGATCAGCGGCAAGCGAGATCGTGACCGCCTGGCGCGCCACCACCTGGCCGTCGCGCACCAGCGCCATAGGCTGCGGGGTGCCGACCCCGACCAGCGCCACCTGCGGCGGATAGATGATGCCGGACATCGCCGCGACCCCGGTTTCGCCCAGGCTGGACAGGGTGATCGTGGCCTCGGTCATTTCCGAGCTGCGCAGCCGCCCGGCGCGGGCCCGCGCGATCAGATCGCGCATCGCGGCCATCAGATCGTCCAGCGGCCGGGTGTCGGTATCCAGGATCGCGGGCGCGATCAGCCCGCCACCGCGCAGCGCGACCGCAAGGCCCACATGCACCCGCGCCGATGGTGCGAACCCGTCCGCGCCATAAAAGCCGTTGACCGTCTTTGCGGATTGCGCCGCCAGCGCTGTGGCCTTCAACAGCAACGCGCCCATCAGCAACCGGCCTTCGGGCGGGCGGACGGCGTTGGTGTCGGCCAGCCAGTCGGTGGCGGCCTGCAGATCGATCGTGTGCGACAGATAGTAATGCGGGATCTCGCGTTTCGACTTGGCCATGGCGGCGGCAATGGCCTTGCGCATCTCGGCCATGGCATCGGCGCGGGTCGGTTTCGCGGTTGGCGTTGCGGCCTCGACATCGGCCAGCAGCACCGCGCCGCCGGGGCCGGTGCCGGGCAGGGCGGCCAGATCAAGCCCGCGTTCCGCCGCCAGAATCCGCGCGGCGGGCGAGGCCGGTGTGACACCGGCGGCAGGCGGCGGCGGGGCGGGGGCGGCGATGGGTTCGGCTATCGGGGCGGGTTCAGGCGGCGGGGCCTTGGCTTCGGGCGCGGGGGGCGCGGCCTCGCCTTCCTTCACGATCAGCGCCAGCGGCGCCCCCACCGGGAGTTTCTGGCCCAGATCGGCCTCCAGCCGGGCCACGGTGCCGTCCTCGAAAATCTCGATCTCGATCGCGCCTTTCTGGGTCTCGACCACGGCGACCACATCGCCGCGTTTCACCGCGTCCCCCGGCGCCACCAGCCATTCGACCAGGGTGCCCGCCTCCATATCCGCGCCCAGCGAGGGCATCTTGAACACGCCCATGACCTAGCCCTTTCCCAGTGTGGCTTTGGCCGCCGCGACGATGGCGGGAACCTGCGGAATGGACGCATCCTCCAGATGTTTGGGATAGGGGATCGGGACCTCGGCGGAACAGACCCGACCCACCGGCGCATCAAGGGTCCAGAAGCTCTGCTCCATGATCCGGGCCGCGATCTCGGCCGACAACGAGCCGCTGCGCCAGCCTTCGTCCACCACCACGGCCCGGCGGGTGCGCGCCAGCGACGCCATGATGGTGGCGTCGTCCAGCGGGCGCAGGCTGCGCAGGTCGATCACCTCGGCCTCGATCCCGTCTTGGGCCAGCGCCTCGGCCGCCTCCAGCACCTTGAACAGCGAACCGCCATAGGTGATCAGCGTCACGTCGCGGCCCGGCCTGCGGATCGCGGCCTTGTCGATATCGACCGGCCCGGCATTCGCGGCAAGTTGGCCGGCACGGTTGTACAGCATGACATTTTCGAAGATCAGCACCGGGTCGGGATCCTGCAACGCGGTCCAGAGCATCCCGCGCGCGTCCTCCAGCGTGGCGGGGGCCAGTATGCGCAACCCGGGGATATGCGCGTACCAGCCTTCCAGCGAATGGGAATGCTGCGCGGCCAGTTGCTTGCCCGCGCCGGTGGCCATGCGGATCACCAGCGGCACCCCGAACTGCCCGCCCGACATGTGCCGGATCGTGGCGGCGGTATTCATGATCTGATCCAGCGCCAGCAGGCTGAAATTCACCGTCATCAGCTCGACAATCGGGCGCATCCCTGCCGCCGCCGCACCGATGCCGGCGCCGGTGAACCCGGATTCCGACAGCGGTGTGTCGCGGATGCGGCCGGCGCCGAATTCATCCATCAAGCCTTTGGACACCGCATAGCAGCCGCCATAGGCGCCGACATCCTCGCCCATCAGGAATACCCGCTCGTCGCGGATCATCGCATCGCGGATCGCCTGTTTGACCGCCTCGCGATAGGTCATCTCGACGGTTTCGGCCGGCGGGGCGGGGATGGCGGGTGGCGCGGGACGGTCCGCCGCCATCACATGCGCGGTCAGGGTCTCGAGCGGCTCCCAATCGCTGGCCTCGGCGAATGCCACCGCCTGTGCGATTTCGGCATCGACGCTGTCGATGATCGCATCGATGTCGGCGTCGCGGATCAGCTTGTTCTTCAGCAGCCAGTCTTGAAACCGCACGATCGGGCCCTGCTTGCGCCATTCCTCGACCTCGGTCTTGTCGCGGTAAAGCTGGGCGTCGAACATCGAATGGGCGCGGAACCGGTAGGTCACGCATTCCAGAAAATAGGGTTTGCCGGTTTCGCGGATGCTGTCCAGCGCGCGGCGGGTGGCGGCCTCTACCGCGACCACATCCATGCCGTCCACCTGTTCGGACGCGATGCCATAGGCGGCGGCCCTGGCGTGGATATCGGTCTCGGCCTCGGTCCGGGCCAGGGCCGATCCCATCGCGTAGCCGTTGTTTTCGCAGATGAACAGAACCGGCAGGCGCCAGAGCTGCGCCAGGTTCATGGTTTCGTGAAACTCGCCCTCGGCCACGGCGCCTTCGCCGAAGAAACAGGCGGTCACATGGTCCGTGCCCCGCATCCGGTCGTTCAGGCCCAGCCCGGCGGCCAACGGCAGCCCGCCGCCGACGATGGCATTGCCGCCATAGAAATTCCGCCCGGCATCGAAAATATGCATTGAGCCGCCGCGCCCGCCGGAACAGCCACCGGCCTTGCCGTACATTTCGGCCATGACCGCGTCCATCGGCACACCGCGCGCCAGCGCATGGCCATGTTCGCGGTAGGTGGCGACGATGCGGTCATCCGGGCCCAGAACCGGGATCACGCCCATCGCCACGGCCTCTTCCCCGTCATAAAGATGCAAAAAGCCGCGGATCTTTTCGTGGGTGTAAAGCTCGGCGCATTTATCCTCGAACCGGCGGATGCGGATCATGCCCTTGAGCAGGTCCAGCACATGGGCATGGGTCAGGTGGGGTTTGTCGGCATGGGTCATTTTTCATCCGTCTCCAGCGTGGAAATGTCGCCTTCGGGCAGGCCCAGTTCGCGCGCCTTCAGCAGGCGGCGCATGATCTTGCCCGATCGGGTCTTGGGCAGGGTCTGGCGGAACACCACCGCGCGCGGGGCGACGGCGGGGCCAAGCCGCTTGCGGGCGTGGCCGCGAATGTCGCGTTCCAACTCTTCCGAGGGTTCGAAGCCGGGGTTCAGCGCGACATAGGCTTTCACGATTTCGCCGGCGGTTTCGTCGGGGATGCCGATCACCGCCGCCTCGGCCACGGCGTCGTGTTCGATCAGCGCGCTTTCGACCTCGAACGGGCCGATCAGATGGCCCGAACTTTTGATCAGATCGTCGGCCCGGCCGACGAACCAGAAATAGCCGTCGCCGTCGCGCATCGCCAAGTCGCCCGACAGGTACCAGCCGCCCACGAAGCATTTGTCGTAGCGCGCCTGTTCATGCAGATAGGTGCGCATCATCGACGGCCAGCCGGGGCGCAGCGCCAGTTCGCCGATTTCGCCATCGGGCAATTCGCGCAGCCCGTCGCCGTCTTGGTCCACGATCCCGGCCTCGATGCCGGGCAGGGGGCGGCCCATCGAGCCGGGCTTGATATCCATCGCGCGGGTGTTGGCGATCATGATGCCGCCGGTTTCGGTCTGCCACCAGTTGTCGTGGAACGGGTGGCCGAAGACCTGATTGCTCCAGTCCACGGCTTCGGGGTTCAGCGGCTCGCCGACTGAGGCCAGAAAGCGCAGCGCGGAAAAGTCATAGGGCGCGGCGGCCTCTTTGCCCGCGCGCATCATCATGCGGATGGCGGTGGGGGCGGAATACCAGACCGCGACCTGTTCGCGCTGCAAGATGCCGTACCAGCGGTCAAGCTCGAACTCGGCCTCGTCCACGATCATGGTGCAGCGGTTCACCAGGGGCGAGATGATGCCGTAGGAGGTGCCGGTGACCCAGCCCGGATCGGCGGTGCACCAGAAGATCGTGCCAGGGGTCATTTCCAGCGCATAGCGCCCGGTGGCGGCGTGATTGACCACCGCGCCGTGGACATGGACAGCGCCCTTGGGCCGGCCCGTGGTGCCCGAGGTGAAATGGATCAGGGCGGGATCGTCGGGGGCGGTTTCGACCGTTGCGAACGTGTCGGATGCCGCCGCCAATGCGGGGCCAAGCGCCACACAATCCGCCGGCGCATCGTCGCCCGCGATCAGCACCAGTTTCAGCGACGGGATCTCGGCCCGCCAGGCGGCGATCTTGCGGCGATAGATCGCCTCGGTCGTCAGAACGACGTTCACCTCGCCGATTTCCATGCGGGTGCGGATCGGTTCCGGCCCGAAGGCGGAAAACAGCGGCGTGAAGATCAGCCCGGCCTTCAGCGTGCCCAGGGCGGCGGCATAGAGTTCCGGCTCGCGCCCCATCATCGCAAAAAGCCGATCCCCCCGGCCCAGCCCATGTGCGGCCAGCACATTGGCAAACCGCGCCGACATCGCCGTCATGTCGCCATAGCTGAGGTCACGCCGCGCGCCATCTTTGCCCAGCCAGCGGATCGCGACCTGATCGCCGTGGCCGGCGGCAACGTGGCGGTCCAGTGCCTCATACCCGATGTTCAGCCCGCCGCCGGGGAACCCGTCGAGCATGGCGCGCGCCACATCCCAACTGAACCCGGCCCGCACCGTATCGGTCAGCGTGGCGTCGGCGCGGTCGGTTTCTGTCTTTCGAATCGTTGGAAAGCTCATAGCTTCCTCCCGTCTGAGATCAGCTTTTTTCGGCCTCGGCGACATTGGCCTTCACGGCCATGAAACTGTCCGGCGTGACCGAGATGGAATCGATCCCCGCCGCCACCAGCAGCCGGGCGAATTCGGGGTCGTTGCTGGGCGCCTGGCCGCACAGGCCGACCTTGGCCCCGGCCTTGTGCGCCCGCTCGATGACGGTTTCGATCATCCACAACACCGCCGGGTCGCGTTCGCGGAAGAGATGCGCCAACTGTTCGGAATCGCGGTCCACGCCCAGGGTCAGCTGGGTCAGGTCGTTCGACCCGATCGAGAAGCCGTCGAAGCGTTTGGCGAACTCCTCGGCCAGGATCACGTTCGAGGGAATCTCGCACATCACATAGACCTGCAGGCCGTCCTGGCCGCGGGTCAGCCCGTTTTCGGCCATCACCGCCAGCACCTTGTCGGCCTCGTCGGGGCTGCGGCAGAACGGGATCATGACGATGGTGTTGGTGAAACCCATTTCGTCGCGCAGCTTGCGGATCGCGCGGCATTCCAGTGCGAAACCGTCCTTGTAGGCGTCCGAATAATAGCGCGATGCGCCCCGGAACCCGATCATCGGGTTTTCCTCGTCCGGCTCGAACTGGCGACCGCCCAGCAGCTCGGCATATTCGTTGGTCTTGAAATCGCTCATCCGCACGATCATCGGATTGGGGTAATGCACCGCCGCGATCCGTGACAGGCCCATGGCCAGCTTGTCCACGAAATAGTCGGGCTTGTCGGCATAGCCGCGGGTCAGGTCGGTGATCCGGGCGCGGGCCCCGGCGTCGGTCAGTTGGTCGAACCGGGTCAGCGCCAGCGGGTGCACCTTGATCGCGTTGTTGACCACGAATTCCATCCGCGCCAGTCCGACCCCGTCGGTCGGCAGACGCCACCAGCGGCTTGCGGCGCCGGGATTGGCCATGTTCAGCATGATCTTGGTGCGGGTCTGCGGCACCGTGCCGATCGAGATTTCCTCGACCTCGTATTCGGCGATCCCGGCATAGACATAGCCTTCCTCGCCTTCGGCGCAGGACACCGTCACCTCCTGTTCGTCATGCAGCAGATGGGTGGCGTTGCCGCAGCCGACGATGGCCGGCAGGCCCAGTTCGCGGCTGACGATGGCGGCGTGGCTGGTGCGGCCGCCGTGATCGGTGATAATCGCCTTGGCGCGCTTCATGATCGGCACCCAGTCGGGGTCGGTGGTCGAGGTGACAAGGATCGAGCCATCGACGAATTTGTCGATGTCGCGGGCATTCTCGATCAGACAGACCTGGCCCACGGCCACTGCGCCGCCAACGCTGAGGCCGGTCATCAAAAGATCGCCCGCCTTGTGGATCGTATAGGCCTTCATCGCGCCGGTTTCGGCCCGCGACTGCACCGTTTCGGGGCGCGCCTGAACAATGTACAACTCGCCGGTGATCCCGTCGCGGGCCCATTCCATATCCATCGGCTGGCCATAGTGATCCTCAATCGTGCAGGCCATCCGGGCCAGATCAAGGATTTCGGCATCCTTCAACACGAACGCCGCGCGCTCGGCCCTGGAGGTGGGGACATTCTTGGTCTCGCCGCCCTTGGCCCCGGCATAGATCATCTTCTTCTCTTTCGCGCCCAGGGTCTTTTCAAGGATCGGCGTCAGGGCGGGATTGTCCAGAAACGGTTTGTAGACCTGATATTCGTCGGGGTTCACGGCACCCTGAACGACGTTCTCGCCCAACCCCCAGGCGGCGTTGATCAGCACAACCTTGTCGAACCCCGATTCCGTGTCGATCGAGAACATCACCCCCGAACCGCCAATGTCGGACCGCACCATCTGTTGCACGCCGATCGACAGCGCGACCTTTTGGTGATCGAAGCCCTTGAGCTTGCGATAGGTGATCGCCCGGTCGGTGAACAGCGAGGCATAGCAGCGCTTGCACGCCTCCAGCAGCGCCTCTTCGCCGCGCACGTTCAGAAAGGTTTCCTGCTGTCCGGCAAAGCTGGCATCGGGCAGATCCTCGGCCGTGGCGGATGATCGCACAGCGACCGAAGGCGCGTCCTGCCCGGTGCGCTGGCCCAACTCGGCATAGGCGGCGCGGATATCGGCCAACAGCGCCTCGGGCCAGTCGCCGGCCAGGATCATGCCGCGAATCGTTCGGCCCGCTTCCTGCAAGGTGATCTTGCCATGGTCGAACCAGTCCAGAACCTCGGCCATGTGGTCGTAAAGCTCGTTCTCGGCGATGAAGCCGCGAAAGGCCTCGGCGCTGGTGGCAAACCCGGCGGGGACGCGGATGCCCTTGCCGCCAAGGGTGCTGACCATTTCACCCAGCGAGGCATTCTTGCCGCCGACCTGCGGGACATCGCCCCGCGACAGGGTTTCGAACCAAAGAACGTTGCTGCTCATGTTTTTCTCCCGAACTGCTGTCGCCATGCGGCACGCGAAACACTACCCTGAACCCAGGGCCGCCACCTTGATCCGTGTCATGGCGGCAAAGGGTGCAAGCAGGCGATGGATCCGATCATGATGACACCTGAAACAGATCAGATAGCGGCTGCGCCAAAAGGGCTTAGCCAGGCAGAGGCGCAGCAGCGGCTGGCGCGGTATGGCCCCAACATGCTGCGGCAGACGCAGCAGGTTTCGATGATGCGAATCCTGCTGCGTCAGTTCACCGGGTTTCTGGTGGTGATCCTGATCGTGGCGGCCGCCATCGCGGGGGCCCTGGGCGAGGTGGTCGATGCGATCGGCATCGGTATTGTGGTGGTGCTGAACGGGGCGCTTGGCTTCGCTCAGGAATGGCGCTCGGAAAATGCGCTGGCGGCGTTGCAGAACATGCTGGCCACCTCGGCGCGGGTGTTGCGCGACGGGCGCGAACAGCGGATCGATACGCGCGAGATCGTGCCGGGCGACGTGGTGTTGCTGGAGGCGGGCGACCGGGTGCCGGCCGATTTGCGCCTGACGGATGCGCTGCAACTGAAACTGGACGAAAGCGCGCTGACCGGCGAATCCTTTCCGGTGGACAAGGAGTTGGGCACCGGGGACGTGACGCTGTTCATGGGCACCTCGGTTGTGGCGGGCCGGGCCGAGGGGGTGGTCAGCGCCACCGGCCAGTCTACCGAATTCGGCCAGATCGCCGAGCTGACCACCGGGATCACCGATAAGACGACGCATCTGCAGCACCACCTTGGCGTGTTGGGGCAACAGATCGGCGTGGCCGCGCTTCTGGTGTCGCTGCTGGTCGGCGGGGTCGGGGTCTGGACCGGTCAGCCGCCGCTGGCCATGCTGATGACGGCGCTGTCGCTGGCGGTGGCTATGGTGCCCGAAGGGCTGCCCGCTGTGGTCACGATCACTTTGGCGCTGGGGGCCGCGGCGATGGTGCGCCAGAACGCGCTCACCCGCCGCCTGCAGGCGGTCGAGACGCTGGGCGCGGCCCAGGTGATCTGCACCGACAAGACCGGCACCCTGACCCAGGACGAAATGACCGCGGCCGAGATCTGGACCCCGGGGCGGCATTATACGGTGACCGGCACCGGCTATGATCCGGCCGGTCACATCGCCTATAGCGGTGCGCGGGTGCGGGCCGGCCACGATGCCGATCTGGCCCGGCTGCTGGAAACCGCGCTGTTGTGCAACCACGCGCGGCTGCACCGCGAGGGTGACGATTGGGACATGATCGGCGAGCCGACCGAGGGCGCGCTGGTGACGCTGGCGCACAAGGGCTGGGCGCCGCTGCCCGCCGCCGGCGCGGCGGTGGCCGAGATCCCGTTTTCAAGCGAGCGTAAGCGCATGAGCGTTCTGGCCCGCGACGGCGACGGGCATGTGCTGCACAGCAAGGGCGCGCCCGAGCATATTCTGGATGTCTCGGTCACGGTGCGGCGGGACGGGGTCAGCGTCCCGCTCGATCCTGCGCTGCGCGCGGAGTGCGAGGCCGCCTATCGCACCATGGCCGAGGCTGGGCTGCGGGTGATCGCGCTGGCCCGGCGCGCCCAGCCGGGCGCCAGCCTGCCCGAGTCCGAGGCCGGGCTGGAGTTTCTGGGCTTTGTCGGGCTGATCGATCCGCCCCGGCCCGAGGTGCGCCAGGCGCTGGCGGACTGCCGGGCGGCGGGGATCCGGGTGATCATGATCACCGGCGACAGCCCGCTGACCGCGCAGGCGGTGGCGCGCCAACTGGGGATGCCGGTGGACCGCGTGCTGACCGGCCCGCAGCTCGAGGCGATGTCGGACGCCGATCTGACCGCCGCCCTGACCGGGCAGGTTCTGTTCGCGCGCACCAAGCCGGTTCACAAGATGCGCATCGTTCAGGCGTTGCAGGCGGGCGATCAGATCGTGGTGATGACCGGCGACGGGGTGAACGACGCGCCGGCGCTGAAACAGGCCGATATCGGTGTGGCCATGGGCATTCGCGGCACCGATGTGGCCCGCGATTCGGCCGATCTGGTGCTGCTGGACGACAACTTCACCACGATCTTCGACGCGATCCGCGAAGGTCGGCGGCAATATGACAACGTCAAGAAATTCGTCCGCTATCTGCTGTCGTCCAATTCGGGCGAGGTGCTGGCGATCACCGCCAACCTGATCATCGGCGGGCCGCTGATCCTGCTGGCGACGCAGATCCTGTGGATCAATCTGGTCACCGACGGGGTGACGGCGATCGCGCTGGGGCTGGAAAAAAGCACCCCCGATCAGATCACCCGCCCGCCGCGCGCCAAGAACGAGCCGATCCTGGGCTGGACCGGTCTGGCACTGATCGGGGTCTTTGGTCTTTATACCGGGTTGGCCACCTTGTGGGTGTTCTATCACTATCTGCCCATGGGCGAGGTGACCGCCCGCACCGCCGCCTTCACCACCATGCTGCTGGCGGAAAAGGCCAGCGTCTTTGCGTTTCGCTCGCTCACCCAGCCCTGCTCGCGGATCGGCTGGTTTTCCAACCCGGTGCTGATCGCGGCGCTTGTGGGGTCGGTCGGGGCGCATGTGGCTGCGGTCTATTGGCCGCCGTTGCAGACCGTGCTGCATACCGGCCCGCTGGCGCTGGCCCACTGGCAGCAGATCGGGCTGTTTCTGGTGCCGCTGATCGTGCTGCCCGAGGCGATCAAATATCTGGTGCTTGGCCAGCGCCGCTGGCGCGCGGGGGCCGCCTGACCCCGGCGCCGGCCGGCGGCGCGACAAGAAATCCGTTGTGCCGGTCGGGGCGGGGAAATACCCTTGCGCCAGTGCAATTCGCCAGTCCGCCCCCAACCCGAGGACACGACCATGAACAAAAGCTTTTTTCTGGGCGCGACCGTTGCGGTCGGTGCCGTTCTGCTGGTGCCGGGCGTTGCCAGCGCCCTGGGCCGGGCCGGGCGCCCGCTGGTCCGGGCCGCGACCCGCACCGGCGCCGTCGCCTATGAGGAATTCCGCAAGGCCGGCGCCGAGGCCTATGAGCATATGGAAGACATCGTCGCCGAAATCCGCGAGGAGATGGAGGCCGAGAAAACCGCCGCGGCTGCCGACTATGCCGCCCCGGACGCCGCCGCAGATCATGCTGACTGAACCGAAGACCGCCGTCGCCGCCGCGCCAAAGCCGGTCACCCTGCACCGCATCCATGTGCTGGACCGGCGCGCGCGGCTGCGTGTGGCCGCCCCGGCGGACCGCGACGCGCTGGTGGCGCTGGCTGACCGGCTGGCCGGGGTGCCCGATGTGCACCGCGCGCTGGTGCGGCCCAGCACCGGCAGCATCATCCTCGAAACCATCGGCCCGGTCGAGGCGGTGCTGGCGGCGCTGGCCGAACGCGGCATCGCCCGCATTGTCCAGCCGCCCAAGCGCCCGCCGGTGCAGCAGGTGATACAGCTTGGCATGCTGCGTGCGGATATGGGCGTGAAGGCGCGCACCGGCGAGGCGCTGGATCTGCGCACCGGCATCGCGCTGGCGCTGCTGGGTGGCGCGATCCTGCAACTGTCGCGCGGCCGGATCGCCGGGCCCGCGACCACGCTGGCGGTCAGCGCGCTGTCGCTGCTGGACCGCAAGTAAGGCCCGGTTCAGGCCAGCCGTTCGGCGATCGTCATATCCTCCCACGGGGGGGACAGCGCGTCGCGGCCCATATGGCCATAGGTCGCGAAATCGCGATAGAACCGGCCGCCGCGCGCGCCGGGCAGATCCCACAGCCGCATCCGTTCGGCAATCGCGCCGACACGGAAATCGAACAGCTCGCTCACCCGCCGCGAGATCCGTTCGTCGGAGACCGCGCCGCTGCCATAGGTGTCGACCTCGACGCTGACCGGGGCCTCGTCACCCACTACATAGGACAGTTGCAGCTCGCATTCGCGCGCCAGCCCGGCGGCGATCACCGCGCGGGCGGCCTGACGGGCGGCATAGCTGGCGATCCGGTCGATGCGCGACGGATCCTTGCCGCTGAGCGCGGGGCCGCTGCGCCGCACATAGCTGCCATAGGCGTCATCGGCCGATTTACGCCCGGTCAGCCCCGAATGGGCCGCGGGACCGCCCAGACCCAGCGACGGAAAGATCACAAGCCGCGTGTCGGGGCCGGTCTGCGGCCCGTGCCCTGTCAGGGCGGGGCGGATCGCCTCGGTCAGCAGGGCGGTGCGCATGGTGTGTTCGTCGGGCATCTCGGTCACGCCGAAGGTCAGCGCGATCGCTTCCAGCGCGACGGGCACCCGGTTGGCAAAGCGCACCGCGACCTGGGCCTGCGCGTCAGGCGACAGCCAAGGCAGCCGCCCCGCGCGCCGGGCCGCATCCAGCGCCGCGGTCAGCCGATGCGCCGCGAAGATCGGAAACGGCATCGCGGTTTCGGTCTGATCGCAGGCATAGCCGAAGGCGCTGACCATGTGCCGCGCGCGTCCAAGGATCAGCGCGTCGGCTAGCAGATCGGCGCTGTGCGACAGTTCCAGCATCACGCTGGGCACCTTGTCCTGATCGGCGCCGTCATAGCCCGCCTCGGCGATTACCCGGCGGGTGAGCGCGGCCAGATCGACAGGCGCCTCGGCCCCTGCGCGCACCGACAGAAAGGTGACGCCCGAGGCGATGGCGCATTCCGCCACCACGCCCGCCCGCAGCCCGGCCCCCAGATAGGCGTCCACCACCGCGTCGCTGATCTGATCGCACAGCTTGTCGGGGTGGCCTACGGTGACCGATTCCGATGTGATCACGAAGTTTCGCATGGCTTGCCCTCCACGACATCCAGTTCCAGACTGACCCCGCGCCGGGCCAGCACCAACGCCGCCGGCGCGGCGGCCGCCACCAGCGATACCGCAGCACTGCCGGGGTCCAGCGGCGCAATCCCCAGCAGCCGGCGCAGCGGCGGCACGAAGAACGGCAGCACCGCCATCCCGGCAGAACTGAGCAGTGCCGCGTCCAGCGCCCGGTTTTCCAGCAACTGCCCCGGCTTCAGCTTGCGCACATCGCTGCGCTGACAGGTCAGGGTATACAGCAATTGGCCCAATGACAGCGACAGATAGGTCATGCCGCGGGTCTGCGGGCCGGGCCCGTACCGCGCCAGCCCGGTGAAATGCGCGCCAAGGCTGGCCACGGCGATCGTTGCGCTGTCCATCGTCATCCGGCGGAAATCATGGGGTGGGACCACCGGCTCGCCGGCGGGGCGGGGCGGCCTTTCCATCGCGTCGGGGTCGGGATCGGCGAAGGCCAGCCCCAGGCCGGGCAGCACGTCGCTGACCAGATTGATCCACAGCAGCTCCATCGGGGTTTCCAGCTCGCCGGGGCCATGCGCGGCCTCGGCGATGCCCACGGCGATTTCCGACATGTTGGTGGTGATCAGGAATTCCAGCGCGCGCCGGATGTTGCGATAGACCGACCGGCCCTGCGCCATCGCGTCGATCAGGGTGGTCAGCTCGTCGTCGCGGATCACCACATTGGCCACGTCGCGGGCCAGATCGGTGCCGCTGGTGCCCATCGCGATGCCCACATCGGCGGCTTTCAGCGCGGGGCCGTCATTGACGCCATCGCCGGTCATGCCCACGACCGAGCCATCGGCCTGAAGCGCCTGTACGATCGCCAGTTTCTGATGCGCGCTGACGCGCGAGAACACATGCGCCTGTCGGGCCACCCTGCCCAGCAGCGCAGGGTCGAGGCTGGAAATTTCCGGCGCATCCATGATCCGCAGCGGGCCGCCATTCGACAGGTTCAGCTCCTGCGCGATGGCACCGGCGGTGGCGGCCTGATCGCCGGTGATCATGATCGTGCGCACCCCCGCGCGGTGCATCGCGGCGATGAAATCCTTCGCGCCGGGGCGCAGCGGGTCGATCATCGCCAGCAGCCCCAGCCATGTCAGCCCGGCCACGTCGTGATCGCGCGGCGCGGCATCGCCCGCGGCGAAGGCCAGAACCCGGGCCGGGCGCGCGGCCAACTGGTCATTAAGCGCAAGGATCCGCGCGCGGTCCTGCAGGCTCAGCGGTCGTGGCCCATCCGCGCCCCACAGATGGGTGCAGCGTTCCAGCACCGCCTCGGGCGCGCCCTTGATCGTGCAGCGCGGGCCGGTGCCATCATGCACCGTGACCATGAAGGGCCGCCCCGGTGTGCGTTCGATCAGGTGGGTCCGGGGCCGCGTCCGGCGCAGCGCCGCGATGTCCAGCCCGCTGGCGGCGGCATAGTTCAGCACCGCCTGTTCGGTGGCCGAGGATCCGGTGGCGCCGTCGGGGCCCGGCTCGGCCTCGCTGTTCAGGCCCGCGACCTGCAACAGCATTTCAAGCGCCGGGGGGGCGGGCGGATCGTCCAGCGCGGTGCCGGTCACGGCCTCGACCACCTCCAGCCGGTTGCGGGTCAGGGTGCCGGTCTTGTCCAGGCACAGCACCTGCAGCGCGCCCAGGCTTTCCACCGTGTCGATCCGGCGCACCAGGATGCCGCCACGCTCCATCCGGCGCAACCCGCGCGACATGGTGGTGGTCGCCACCACCGGCAGCCCCTCGGGCACCGCCGCCACCGCCAGCGCCAGCGCGTCCTTCAGGATCAGCGACAGCGCCGTGCCGCGCAGCCAGCCCACGCCGAAGAACACGCCGCAGGCGGCCAGCGACACCTTGACCAGCGCGCTGCCCAGCCGGTCGAGCTCCGCCTCGACCGGGGCCTGCGGGCGCGATGCGGTCTGGCTCAGCAGTGCGATCTGTGCCGCTGCCGTGTTGCGGCCGGTGGCCACCACGATGGCGCGCCCCCGGCCTTCGGCCACCAGCGTGCCGGCGTGCAGCATGGTGGGGCGGCTGCCGATCGGGGCGTCGGCGGCCACCTCGGCATCGGGGAATTTCGACACCGGCAGGGTTTCGCCGGTCAGCGCGGATTCGTCCAGTTTCAGCCGGTCGGCCGCGATCACCCGCGCATCGGCGGCGACCTGGGTGCCGGGCCGCGCCAGATAGATATCGCCGCGCACCACATCGGCGGCGGGCAGCGTCACCTCGCGCCCGCCACGCAGCACGGCCACGGGTTCGGTCGAGCGGTCCATCAGGCTGTGGATCGAGGCCTCGGCCTGGCCTTCGGTCACGAAGCCGAAAACCGCGTTCACCAGAACCACCGACAAGGTCGCCGCCGCATCGGCGATGCCGCCGGTGGCCAGCGACACCGCCGCCGATCCGGCCAACATCGCCACCGGCAGGCTTTCGAACTGTTCGGTGAACAGCGACAGCCGGCTTCGGGGCTTGTCCTGCGGCAGAAGGTTCCGGCCGTCGCGGCGCAACCGTTCGGCCGCGGCCTGGGCGCTCAGGCCCTGTTCGGGGTCGGTTTCCAGCTCTTGCACCACGCGGGTGCGGCTCAGGCTGTGCCAGGGCATGGCGTCGGCGGGGGCCACGACGATCTGCGGCGCGCGTGCGCGAACGGTGGCGTCGGCGGCGGGCGCCTTGGGCGGGGCCGCCAGAAGATCGCGCAGCGCGGCGATCACCGCCCCGGTGCCCTGGCTGCGATCGGTGTGCACGATCACGCTGCCGCTTTGGCGCACTTGTGCCGATAGGATCCACGGCAGCGCGGCCAACCCCGCCTCGATCCGCAGGGCCAGCGCCGCATCGCCGCGCAGCATGGCGCAACGCAGCCGCATCCGCCCTGAAGGCGCGCTGTGGGCAAGGGCGATCTGTTCTGTGCGGCCTGTCATCGGACCTGTGTCATCCCTGTCTTTGATCCAAACCATGGCAAAGCCGCGCGGTTTCGTCTTTGATCGTTATCAAGCGGTTCCGGTCTGCAGGCCGGGGCCGCCGCCAGTGTACCGGATGCAGCATCGCCACCGAACGCGGCGCGCATGTGACAGATGAAAAGGAGGCCGGAATGATTGCCGAAGACCAAAGCGCGACTATCGCCTTTCTGCGCGACCCGGCAACCCATGGCGTGCCCGGCCCGGTCGGGGTGATCGAGACGCATATTTCCATCGTGTTTCTGGCCGGTACGCGGGCCTACAAGCTGAAACGCGCGGTCAGGCTGCCCTATGCCGATTTCTCGACCCGCGCGATCCGCGCCGCCACCTGCGAAAAAGAGGTCGCGCTGAACGCGCCCACCGCGCCGGGGCTGTATCTGGGCGTGCGCCGGATCACCCGCGCGCCGGGCGGCGGGCTGACCTTCGATGGCGAGGGCGAGATGGTCGACGCGGTGGTGGAAATGGTGCGCTTTGGTCAGGATTGCCTGTTCGACCGGATGGCGCAGGCCGGCGGCCTGACCCCGGCGCTGATGACCGATCTGGCCGGGGGGATCGCTGATTTCCACGCGGCGGCCCCGGTGATTCATACGGGCGGCGGGGCGGCCAATATTGCCGGGGTGCTGGACATCAACCGCGCCGGTTTCGCCACCAGCCATGTCTTCCCCGAGGCCGAGGTGGACGCGTTCGACCGTGCCTTTCGCGCCGCGCTGGCCGGGCACGCCGCCCTGTTGGACGCGCGCGAGGCGGCGGGGATGGTCCGGCGCTGCCATGGTGATCTGCATCTGCGCAACATCTGCATGTTTCAGGGGCGCGCGCGGCTGTTCGATTGCATAGATTTCAACGATCAGATCGCCACCATAGACGTGCTGTATGATCTGGCCTTTCTGGCAATGGACCTGTGGCACCGGGGGCATCGGGATCTGGGCAGTCTGGTCGTCAATCGCTATTGCGACGCCACCGGCGAGGAAGGGGGCTATGCGCTGCTGCCCTTCTTCATGGCGGTGCGCGCGGCGGTGCGGGCGCATGTGACCGCGACCCTGTCCGAAAATCTGGCCGAGGGCGGGACAGAGGCCGCGGCGTCGGCCCGGCGCTATTTCGATCTGGCGCTGGCGCTGCTGCGCCCGCACCCGGCGCGGCTTGTGGTGATCGGCGGGTTCAGCGGCAGCGGCAAATCCACCGTGGCAGAGGCGCTGGCGCCCGACCTGGGCGCGCCGCCGGGCGCGCGGGTGCTGGAAAGCGACCGCACCCGCAAGGCGATGTTCGGGGTGCGGCCCGAGCATCGGCTGGGGCAGGACGCCTATGCGACGCCGGTGTCGGACAAGGTGTACGGCCTGATCGCGGACCGCGCCCGCGCCCTGCTGACGGCGGGCTGCTGCGTGGTGGCGGATGCGGTCTATGACCGGCCAGATCGGCGCGCGGCCATCGCGGCGGCGGCCAAGGCGGCCGGGGTGCCCTTTACCGGCATCTGGCTCAGCGCGGATGCGGATCTGCTGCGTGCCCGGATCGCGGCCCGACCGGCGGGGCCGTCGGATGCCACGCTGGCGGTGCTGGAGGCCCAGCTTGGGCGCGATATCGGGCCGATGGACTGGCGGCGGGTGGACACGCAGCGCCCGGTTGACGAAACCGTCGCTGCGATCCTGCCCGGATGACGGGGATGGTTCAGATCAGCCGCACCTGCGCGCCGACCGGCACCAGATCGAACAGTTCGGCGATCTTTTCATTGTAAAGACCGATACACCCCGAGGACGAGCGCCGCCCGATCTTGCGTGTGTCGTGGGTGCCGTGGATCAGATAGGCCGGCCATCCCAGATACAGCGCATGGGTACCCAGCGGGTTGCCGGGGCCAGGCGGCAGATGGTCGGGCAGCAGGGGGTCACGTTCGCGCATGCTGGCGGTGGGGGTCCAGCCGGGGCCGACCTTCTTGCGCACGACTTCGGTATAGCCGCGCTTGGTCAGTTCGTCGGTCATCGGCACCGAGGTGGGGTACAGCCGGTAATCGCTGCCATCCGCGCTCCAGAAATGCAGGGCGCGCGAAGTGGTGTCGGCCAGGATGGTGGCGACGCCCAGCGTTTCGAAATGGTCCTGCCAGTTCTGTGTGGCAAAGCTGGAAATGTTGTGGCGCGTGTAGTCGTCGGCGGGGATCTGCGGTTCGACGGTCTGGGCGCGCAGCAGGGCGGGGCTGGCCAGCGGAACAATCGCCGCAAGCCCGCCCAGAACGGCGCGCCGGGATGGTTTCACGGATGTCATTTGTCGCGTTTCCTGTCTGGTTAACTGCCTGATATCCCATGGGTGCCAGAGAGCGGTGCCAAGGTCCATGCCCGATGACATCGCAAAAGCTGAATACACGTATTTGTGTAGGCGCGCGGCTACAGCCCTTCGCAGAATTCGCCGATCAGCAGTTCTACGACCGATTTCAGGGCTGCGTCGCGATCCTGACCGGCGGCGCGGGCGGCGGCAAAAGCGGCGCGCTGGCGGTCGGCGCTGGTGCCCTGGGCCAGGATCGCGCGGGTGCCCTCGACCTCGGCCACACAGTTCAGCGCCTCGGCATCCTCGGCGACCAGCGCGATGATCTCGTCCAGCAGATCGGCCATCGGCTTGATCTGTTTGTCGCCCAGGTCGATCAGCCCGGCACTGATGCCATAGCGCTGCGCGCGCCAGCGGTTTTCCGCGATCAGAAACGGGTCATACAGCCGCCACTGCTTGTTGTCCTTCGCCAGCCGGTACAGCATCCGGGTCAGGCACTGGGTCAGCGCCGCCAGCGACAGGGCGTGTTCCAGCCGGGGCGAGACATCGCAAATCCGAAGCTCGATCGTCGGGAACCGGGCCGAGGGGCGCAGATCCCACCAGATTTTCGAGCTGTCCTCGATCAACTCCAGCGCGATCAGCGTCTCGACCATCTGGGCGTAGTCGTCCCAGCTTTGCGGGCGGGGCGGCAGCCCGGTGCGCGGCAGGTTGTCGAACACGGTCAGCCGATAGGAATTCAACCCGGTATCCATGCCCTGCCAATAGGGCGACGAGGTCGACAGCGCCAGAAGATGCGGCAGGAAATAGGTCAGTTGGTTCATCAGGTCGATGCGTGCGGCGCGGTCGTCGACGCCCACATGCACATGCATCCCGCACACCAGCATCCGCCGGGCGACGCCCGCCAGATCCTTGTTCAGGATGTTATAGCGCTCCTTGTCGGTATGGGGCTGATCCTTCCAGTCGGAAAACGGATGGCACGAGGCGGCAATGGGCGCGAGGCCGAACTCGGCCGCGATCCGGGCCACGGTGCGGCGCAGGCGTCGCAGGTCGTCGCGGGCCTCGGCCAGATTGCGGCATACCCTGGTGCCGATCTCGACCTGGCATTGCAGGAATTCGGGGCTGAACTGCCCTTTCAGCTCGGCCGTGCAGGCCGCCATCAGCCCCGGCGGGGCCATGGCCAGCGCGCCGGTGTCGAGATCGACCAGAAGATATTCCTCTTCGATCCCAAGGGTAAAGGCGGGGTCTGTGGTGGCCATGTCGCTGTGTCCCGGTTTTCGGGGCAGCAAAGCAGAGCATGACGGGGGCGGCAAGCCTTTCCGCAGGCTGCGCCACCGGTCCTGACGGCCCGCCACCACAAAGGGCGCGGGCTGTCAGCGATGATGAATCGGGCCGCCGGGGCCTTTAGTCCATCTGTTTGAAGTGGAACTCGCCGCCTTCCTTCAGGCCCGAGGGCCAGCGCGAGGTCACCGTCTTGGTCCGGGTGTAGAACTTGAACGCATCGGTGCCGTGTTGGTTCAGGTCGCCAAAGCCCGACTTTTTCCAGCCGCCGAAGGTGTGATAGGCCAGCGGCACCGGGATCGGCACGTTGATGCCGACCATGCCGACATTGATCCGGCTGGCGAAGTCGCGCGCGGCGTCGCCGTCACGGGTGAAGATTGCGGTGCCGTTGCCATATTCGTGGTCCATGGCATAGCCGATCGCTTCTTCATAGGTTTCGGCGCGCACCTGGCACAGGACCGGGCCGAAGATCTCTTTCTTGTAGATGTCCATGTCGGTGGTGACATGGTCAAACAGATGCGGCCCGACAAAGAAGCCGTCCTCATAGCCCTGCAGGTTGAAGTTGCGGCCGTCGACCACCAGCTCGGCGCCCTGATCCACACCGCTTTCGACCAGACGCAGGATGTTTTCCTTGGCGGCAGCGGTCACGACCGGGCCGTAATCCACATCCGTGCCGGCGGTATAGGGGCCGACCTTCAGCTTCTCGATCCGCGGGACCAGCTTTTCGATCAGCTTGTCGGCGGCTTCCTTGCCCACCGGCACCGCGACCGAGATGGCCATGCAGCGTTCGCCCGCCGCACCGAAGCCGGCACCAACCAGCGCATCGGCGGCCTGATCCATGTCGGCATCGGGCATGATGATCATGTGGTTCTTGGCGCCACCGAAACACTGCACCCGCTTGCCGTTGGCGCAGCCGCGCGAATAGATGTACTGCGCAATCGGGGTCGAGCCGACAAAGCCCACGGCCTGAACCGTCTCGTTGTCGAGGATCGCGTCCACCGCGCCCTTGTCGCCGTTGACGACCTGCAGGATGCCGGCGGGCAGGCCGGCCTCGGTCGCCAGTTCGGCCAGCATCAGCGGAACCGAGGGGTCACGCTCGGACGGTTTCAGGATGAAGGCGTTGCCGCAGGCCAGCGCCGGGCCCATTTTCCACAGCGGGATCATGGCCGGGAAGTTGAAGGGCGTGATGCCCGATACGACGCCCAGCGGCTGGCGCATCGAATACATGTCGATGCCGGGGCCGGCGCTGTCGGTGAATTCACCCTTCAGCAGATGCGGCGCGCCGATGCAGAATTCGATCACCTCAAGCCCGCGCTGCACATCGCCCTTGGCGTCGGGGATGGTCTTGCCGTGCTCGCGGCTCAGCGCCTCGGCCAGCTTTTCCATATCGCGGTTGATCAGGCGGACGAATTCCATCATCACCCGGCCGCGTTTCTGGGGGTTGGTGGCGCCCCATTTGGGCTGTGCTGCGGCGGCATCGGCCACGGCGGCGTCCAGTTCCTCTTTCGAGGCCAGCGGCACCCGTGCCTGCACTTCGCCCGTGGCGGGGTTGAAGACGTCGGCAAAGCGGCCGGATGTGCCTTTGACCCGCTGACCGTTGATGAAATGGCTCAGCTCTTCCATGGAATCCTCCCGTGGTTACATTCGCGCTGACAATAGTCTTGCAAAAATACCATGAAAAGGGGCAGTTATCCAAAAGGGTTTTGCGAAATGCGAGGTATGGCGATGGAGCCGAACTGGGATGACATGCGGGTGTTTCTGGCCGTGGCGCGGGCCGAAAGCCTGTCGGGCGCGGGCAAGGCGCTGAAACTGGACCCGGCCACGGTGGGCCGCCGCATCCAGCGGCTGGAAGAGGGGCTGGGCGTCACCCTGTTCGCGAAGTCGCCGCAAGGCTATGCCCTGAGTGCCGAGGGCGAGCGGATGCTGGCGCGTGCCGAACAGGCCGAACAGGCGATCACCCTGGCCACGGACGAGATGCGCGGCCAGCCCGGCCAGTTGACCGGCACGATCCGGCTGGGCGCGCCGGATGGCTGCGCGAACTATGTGCTGCCGCAGGTCTGCGCCCGGATCTGCGACCGCCACCCCGGCCTGCAGGTGCACCTGGTCGCGCTGCCGCGGGTGGTGAACCTGTCGCGGCGCGAGGCCGACATGGCGATCACCGTCAGCCCGCCCGATACCGGCCGCCTGACCGTGCAGAAGCTGACCGATTACCGGCTGCACCTGGCCGCGTCGCGCCGCTATCTCAAACGCCACGGTCCGATCGACAGCCTGGACGAGCTGCACAAGCACCGGATGGTCAGCTATATCCCCGACATGATCTTCGACAAGGAACTGGACTATCTGTCGGCCACCGGGGCCGAGCAGGCCGACCTTGCGTCGAATTCGGTGGCGGTGCAGTTGAACTTCATCCGCCAGGGCGCCGGGGTGGGGATCGTGCATGACTTCGCGCTGCCGGCGGCGCGCAATGTGCAGATCGTGCTGCCCGAGGCGCTGTCGCTGACCCGGGCGTTTTACCTGGTGCGCCACGCCGACGACCGCAAGGTCGAGCGCCTGACCCGCTTCGCCGAAGAACTGGCCGAAGGCGTGCGCCACGAGGTCGCGCGGCTGGAAGGCTTGACTGAGGCTTGACAGAGTGTCGCAGTTGGAGCGACGCTTGTACCCCTGAAGAGGGAGGTCGTTCAGTCATGCAAGTCCATCAGATTCTCAGGTCGAAGCCAGAGGGCCCGGTCATCACCATCGCGCCGGGGGCATCCCTGTCCGAGGCGGCGACGCTTCTGTCGGCGCGGCGCATCGGTTCACTGGTCGTGTCGTCCGACGGCGTCCATGTGGCCGGAATCCTGTCGGAACGCGATATCGTGCGCGAACTGGGCCGCCGGGGACCGACCTGCATGACCGACACGGTCGATGCGGTCATGACCCGCACGATCATCAGCTGTTCGGCGACCGACGATACCAATGATGTGCTGGTAAAGATGACCAACGGGCGCTTCCGGCACATGCCGGTGCTGGACGGTGAAAAGATGATCGGCCTGATCTCGATCGGTGATGTGGTCAAGGCGCGGCTGGCCGAACTGTCGATGGAAAAAGATGCGCTTGAAGGCATGATCATGGGCTTCTAGGCAAATCTGCCCCTTGCAATGGTGCGCGCAATATCGTTGCGTGCCGGAAACGAAAATGGGGGACAGAGATGCGCATTGGCCTTTACCCAGGCACGTTCGACCCGGTGACGCTGGGCCATATCGATATTATCCAGCGCGCCTCGACGCTGGTGGACCGGCTGGTGATCGGCGTGGCGATCAACCGCGACAAGGGCCCGCTGTTTTCGCTGGAGGAACGGGTGGGGATGGTCGAGGCGGAATGCGCCAAACTGACCGTTCCCGGCGGCCCGGAATTCGTGGTGCACCCGTTCGAGAACCTGCTGATCGACTGCGCCCATGATGTGAACGCCTCGATGATCATCCGCGGCCTGCGTGCGGTGGCGGATTTCGAATATGAATTTCAGATGGTCGGCATGAACCGGGTTCTGGACGCCAGCGTTGAAACGGTATTCCTGATGGCCGACGCGCGGCGTCAGGCAATCGCTTCGAAACTAGTGAAGGAAATCGCGCGGCTGGGCGGCGATGTCTCGAAATTCGTGCCTCCGGCGGTGAACCACGCGCTGCTGGCAAAGCTGGGCCGTGCGGCTTAGGGCACCGAAGCCGGTTCGCGTCGACAAACAGCGCGCCTTTGGCGCAAGAGATCCGTTTATTTGGGGCTCTGCCCCAAGCCCCGGGATATTTGCACCAAAGCAATTGGCGATGGTGTCCGCCCCGTCTTGCTTTGGGCGAAATATCCCCGCCGGAGGCATACCGGCCCGCAGGGCCGTAAAACAAAATCTTGCGCCACAGGCGCGCCGTTCGGTCAGGCCGGAGTAAAGCCGCCCCGATGGGCGGCTTTGTCTTTTGGTGTTTTACAGAAGCTTGCCCATCGCGACGGCGGTATCTGCCATACGGTTGGAGAAGCCCCATTCATTGTCGTACCAGGTCAGGATGCGGACCATGTTGCCGCCCATGACCTTGGTCTGGTCCATGTGGAAGATCGAGCTGTGCGCGTCGTGGTTGAAGTCGATCGAGACGTTGGACATCTCTGTATAGCCCAGCACGCCGGCCATCGGCCCGTCGGCGGCGGCCTTGATGGCGGCGTTGACCTCGTCCACCGTGGTTTCGCGCGCGGCTTCGAACACCAGATCGACCACCGACACGTTCGGCGTCGGCACCCGGATCGCCACGCCGTCAAGCTTGCCGTTCAGTTCGGGCAGAACCAGGCCCACCGCCTTGGCGGCGCCGGTCGAGGTCGGGATCATGCTCATCGCCGCGGCGCGGGCGCGGTACAGGTCCTTGTGCATCGTGTCCAGCGTCGGCTGGTCGCCGGTATAGCTGTGGATCGTGGTCATGAAGCCGCGGGTGATGCCGATCGTGTCGTTCAGCACCTTGGCGACGGGGCTCAGGCAGTTGGTGGTGCACGACGCGTTGGAGACCACCAGATCCTCGGCCGTCAGCACGTCGTCATTGACGCCGAAGACGATGGTCTTGTCGGCGCCGGCGCCGGGGGCCGAGATCAGCACGCGGCTGGCGCCGTTTTCCAGGTGGATGGCGGCCTTGTCGCGGGCGGTGAAGATGCCGGTGCATTCCAGCGCGATGTCCACATCGGCCCAGGGCAGTTCCCTGGGATCGCGGATTGCGGTCACCTTGATCGGGCCGCGGCCCACATCGATGGTGTCGCCGTCAACGGTCACGGTGGCGGGAAAGCGGCCATGCACGCTGTCGAAGCGCAGCAGATGGGCGTTGGTTTCCACCGGGCCCAGATCGTTGATCGCCACCACTTCGATATCTGTACGTCCCGATTCCACGATTGACCGCAGAACATTACGCCCGATCCGCCCGAACCCGTTGATTGCTACTTTCACTGTCATGGCCGACTCCCCTGAGATATATGCGCGCTCGCTGCAGCCTTCGGCTTTTTGCGCGCGAGGTCAACCGGGAAGGGCGGCCTATCGCCAGAAGGCGATATATTCGGTCAGGTCGGAAAATTTTCTGGCCAGAAACAGGCTGCCCTGCATGCCGTTATAAAAGCGGTCGAAAATCAGCGCGGCAAGGATGAAGATCGCCAGCACGATCGCCAGTCGGTTTGTCATGGCAGGGCCGGGGGCGCGGATACGCCCCGCTCTCCGTTAGTGCAAAAGCCGCCCCATGGTTGCCGCGACATCGGCCATCCGGCAGGAGAAGCCCCATTCGTTGTCATACCAGGCCAGCACGCGAACGGTACGGCCGCCGACCACTTTGGTCTGGTCCGGGGCGAAGATAGACGAATGCGTCGTGTGATTGAAGTCGATCGAGACCTTGGGTTCGGGATCATAGCCCAGCACCGCGCCCATGTGGCCGCTGGCGGCCTCGCGCACGACCTCGTTCACATCCTCGACGGTAACGGTCCTGCATGCTTCGAAGGTCAGATCCACGGCCGAGACATTGGGCGTGGGTACCCGCAGGGCGGTGCCGTCGAGCCGGCCCTTGAGTTCCGGCAGCACCTCGCCGATGGCCTTGGCGGCGCCGGTCGAGGTCGGGATCATCGCCAGCGCCGCGGCGCGGGCGCGGTACAGGTCCTTGTGGCGGCGGTCCAGCGTCGGCTGATCGCCGGTATAGGAATGGATCGTGGTCATGATGCCGCGCTCGATGCCGATCGCGTCGTTCAGAACCTTGGCCAGCGGCGCCAGGCAGTTGGTGGTGCATGAGCCGTTGGAAACGACGTGATCCTCGGCCCCGAGACTGCGGTGGTTTACGCCGTAAACGATGGTCTTGTCGGCATGTTTGGCCGGGGCCGAGATCAGCACCCGCCTGGCGCCGTGTTCCATATGGATGGCGGCACGGTCGCGGTTGTTGAAGTTGCCGGTGCATTCCAGTACGACGTCGCAGCCGGACCAGTCCAGTTCGGTCGGGTTATAGGTCGAGAATACCTGCATCGGGCCACGGCCCAGATCCATCGTGTTGCCGTCGATCTTGACCTCGCCGCCGAACCGGCCGTGTACGCTGTCGTATTTCAGCAGATGGGCGTTGGTTTCGATCGGGCCGGTGGCGTTGATCTTGACCACCTGCACGTCGTTGCGGGCGGTCTCTGCGATATGGGCCAGGGTACAGCGTCCGATACGGCCGAAGCCGTTGATGCCAAGGGTAATCGTCATGTGCGCGTTCCGTTCTGAAGGCAGGTGCGTTCCGAGGGATTTCCGCAGCGTATACCGATGTATACCCTTCGGGAAAACCCGAAAAATGACGAACTCCCAGCCCGTTAGTGCAAAAAGTCGCTGTTAGCGCCAACGGGTTCCGGGGTTATGTGCAGTCCTCAGCCGCGCAGGGAGACATTGACCGCGAACGGACCCTTTTCACCATCCATCAGGCTGAATTCCAGATCGGTTTCCAGATCGAGCCGGTCCCAGTCGGTGCCCACGACGCTGTCGCGCTGGAAATAGACCTCGCCCCGGCCTTCGACCTGAATGAAGCCATAGCCTTCGTCAGGCCACAGGCGCACGACCGGGCCGTGCAGTTTTTCGGGATGCGCCTTCACATGCTGCCCGCCGGTCTTGCGGACATGATCCTCAAGCTGCCTGCGCGCGGCGTCGAAACTGTCGTGGATGGCGACCTTCACATCCTCATGGCCATGGATATTGCCGGGCTTGCGGTTGACGATAACGGTGCCGCCGGGCACCTCCATTTCGACCGCGACCTCATATAGATGGCCTTTGTGGCCGTGCCGGTGCGGCAGTTCGATCGTCACTCGGCACGAGGTGATGCGGTGGTGAAACTGTTCGAGCTTTTCGACCTTTTCCCGGATCAGCGCCGTCAGCGCCGGGGAGGCATCAAGCCCGCGAAAGGTGACTTGGGGTTCGGTTTGCATGGCTGCGTCCTCCGTCATTGCCACGAGAAGGCAGTGTCGCGCCAATCGGGTCGCGCAACCATGATCTGCGTCAGAAAGTGCGACCGAAGATGATGCAGGTCATGGCGCATGGCGGTTTTTCGCCGTGCAATGGCGCGGCAGGCCCGCAGCGGGCCATTATACCGGGAGGGTGACATGAGCGCACTTGGTCTGAAGATTATCGACGACGCGGTGCAGGCCGCGAATGCTTGGGTGAACGAGGTCGACGACCGCACGGGTTGGGGGCACAAGCAGCGCAGCTATCGGCTGTTGCGGGCGGTGTTGCATGTGATCCGCGATCACCTGAACCCTGACGAGGCGGCACAACTGGCGGCACAGATGCCGGTGCTGATCCGGGGGATCTATTACGAAGGCTGGAATCCGTCGAAGACGCCGGTGATCGAACGCAGCCGCGCGGGGTTCATCGACCGGGTGCAGGCAGAGTTCGAGACCGATCCGATGGGTGACGCGCCAGAGGCGATCGCGGCGGTGATGGCGATGCTGGACGGGCGCATTTCGGATGGCGAGATGGAGGATGTGCGCGGCACCTTCACGAAACAGATCCGCACGCTGTTCTGACATGGCAGTGTGACGGCGGCCGCACCGGAAGGCACGGCCGCCACCAAAGGGTTACAGCAGCGATTTGACCTTTTCGGCCACCGCTTCGGCGGTGATGCCGAATTTCTGGTACAGTTCGCCCGCCGGGGCCGAGGCGCCGAAGCCGTCCATCCCGACAAAGCCCGCCTTGCTTTCGCGGCCGCGTTCCCCCAGCAACCACTGATCCCAGCCGAACCGCACCGCCGCCTCGACCGCGACGCGCACCGGCCCGCCGGGCAGGACGCGCTTGCGATAGGCGTCGTCTTGCTGCGCGAACAGCTCCCAGCAGGGCATGGACACGACACGGGTGCCGATCCCCTCGGCCTGCAGCAGGTCACGGGCTTTCAGCGCGATCTCGACCTCGGATCCGGTGGCCATCAGGATCGCCTGGCGCTTGCCCTCTGCATCGGCCAGAACATAGGCGCCTTGGGCCACCATGTTCTTGGTCTTGTGCTCGGTGCGCACGGTCGGCAGGTTCTGGCGCGACAGGGCCAGAACCGACGGCGTATTTTGCGCGGTCAACGCGATTTCCCACGCTTCGGCGGTTTCCACGGTGTCGGCGGGGCGGAACACGTTGATATTCGGCGTGGCACGCAGCATGGCGACATGCTCCACCGGCTGGTGGGTGGGGCCGTCCTCGCCCAACCCGATGCTGTCATGGGTCATGACATAGGTCACCGGAATGCCCATCAGTGCCGACAGACGGATCGCACCGCGCGCGTAATCGGTGAAGCACAGGAAGGTGCCGCCATAGGGCCGGATGCCGCCATGCAAGGCCATGCCGTTCATCGCCGCGGCCATGCCGTGTTCGCGGATGCCGTAATAGACGTAGCGCCCGGCGCGGTTTTCAGGGTCGAACACGCCCATATCGCCGGTCTTGGTGTTGTTCGATCCGGTCAGATCGGCCGAACCGCCCACGGTTTCGGTCATGATCGGGTTGATCACCTCCAGCACCATTTCGCTGGATTTGCGGGTGGCGACCTTCGGCGCCTCGTCGCTGATCTGCTTTTTCAGCGCCTTGATCGTGGCCGACAGCTTTTTCGGGGCCTCGCCGGCATAGGCGCGGGCGAATTCGGCCTGCTTGCTTTGGGGCAGGGTGGCCAGGCGAGCCTCCCACGCGGCGCGGTCGGCGGCGCCGCGGCTGCCGATGGCGGCCCACGCCGCTTTCAGATCGGCGGGGATGTCGAAGGGCGCATGGGTCCAGCCATAGGCGGCCTTGGTGTCGGCCACCACCGTGGCGTCGGTCAGCGCGCCGTGGCCCTTGGACGTGTCCTGCGCGGCAGAGCCCAGGGCGATATGCGTCTTGCAGGCGATCAGCGTCGGCGTCTTCGAATTCTTCGCTGCGGTCAGCACCCGGTCAATGTCTTCGGGGTCGTGCCCGTCGCATTCATAGACGGACCAGCCCGAAGCCTCGAACCGCTTCAGCTGATCGGTCTTGTCGGACAGGGCGACCGTGCCGTCGATGGTGATGCCGTTGTCGTCCCACAGCACGATCAGCTTGTTCAGCTCATGCTTGCCGGCAAGGCCGATCGCTTCCTGGCTGACGCCTTCCATCAGGCAGCCGTCGCCGGCGATGACATAGGTGTGGTGATCCACGACCTTCTTGCCATACTGCGCGCGCTGGATTTCCTCGGCCATGGCAAAGCCCACCGCGTTGGCGATACCCTGACCCAGCGGGCCGGTCGTGGTCTCGACGCCGGTGGCGTGACCGTATTCGGGGTGGCCGGCGGTGATCGCGCCCCACTGGCGGAAGTTCTTGATCTGCTCCAGCGTCATGTCCTCATAGCCGGTGAGGTGCAGCAGCGCGTAGAGCAGCATCGAGCCGTGGCCGGCCGACAGGATGAACCGGTCGCGGTCGGGCCAGTTGGGGGCCGAGGCGTCGAATTTCAGATGCTTCTCGAACAGTACGGTGGCGACATCGGCCATGCCCATCGGCATTCCCGAATGGCCGGAATTGGCGGCCTGGATCGCGTCCAGCGCCAGGGTGCGGATCGCGCAGGCCTTGGCCCAATGGTCGGGATGGGCTTTGGCAAGGGCTTGGATGTCCACGGTCGGTGTCCTTCCTGTTAAGGCTTTGTTGCCGGGCGTCATAGGCAGGGCTGGGCACAAGATCAAGCGTTGGCGGTAACATGCTGACGGGAAAGGGGGCGCAATTCGCCATGGCTTTG
This sequence comes from Actibacterium sp. D185-2, assembly GCF_054954595.1. Classification (NCBI taxonomy): domain Bacteria; kingdom Pseudomonadati; phylum Pseudomonadota; class Alphaproteobacteria; order Rhodobacterales; family Roseobacteraceae; genus Actibacterium; species Actibacterium sp. D185-2. Next base: position 513,951 of record NZ_JBPWNX010000002.1, on the reverse strand, counting down.
GGTAAGATCGGTGAACGGAAAACCCGCGCCGATTCGTGTGACAGTCCCAAGACGCGCCGGAGCGGGAGAAAATCAAGACCGGAACGGGCAGAAATGAGCGATATTACCGAACTGGAGCGCCGGATCACCGCCGCGCTGGAACGAATCGGCAAGGGCGCCGAGGCGCTGTCGGCGGCGCGGGCCGATGCCGGGGCCGCTGCGGATGAAACCGAACTGACCCGCCTGACCGAGGCGCTGGAGGCCGAAAAGACCGCCAATGCCCAGCTCGAAGAGCGGGTGAAGGCGATTCGCGACAAGCAGGACACCCATCTGGCGCAGCTTGAATCCCGCGTGTCCAAGCTGGGCGCACGGGCCGAAGCCGCCGAGAAAGAGATCGACCGGCTGCGCCGCATCAATGCCGAATTGCGCGAGAATAACGCGGCCCTGCGCGCGGCCAATGCCGAAGGGCTGGGCGACGCGCATCTGATCAACAAATCCATGCTGACCGAACTGGATGCCCTGCGCGCGCTGCGCGACGGCGACCGGGCCGAGCTGGACGAGATCATCGAGGAACTGACGCCGCTGACCGGGGAGGACATCAATGCCTGACGTGCAGATCACCATTGGCGGGCGCAGTTTCGAAGTTGCCTGTCAGGAGGGTGAGGAAAAATTCCTGCTGTCCGCCGCGAAACTTCTGGATAACGAGGCCTCGGTTCTGGTCAGCCAGATCGGGCGGCTGCCCGAGGGGCGGATGCTGCTGATGGCGGGGCTGATGCTGGCCGACAAAACCGCCGGGCTGGAGGAAAAGCTGCGCGATGTCCAAGAGATGCTGGGCCAGAAAGAGGCCGAGCTGGAAACGCTGAAATCCGCCCCCAAACCGAAGCCCGAGCGGATCGAGGTGCCGGTGATCCCGCAAATCGTGACCGACAGCATGGCCGAGATCGCGGCGCGGGCCGAGGCCCTGGCCGGCGCGATCGAGGAAAAAACCAGGGCCTGAGGCGGGGACGGAAAAATCTTCACGAAGATTTTTCAGGTGGAAAAAATTTCGTGAAATTTTTTCGGGGTGCCTTGGCCGCAGAGGTTATTCGTCCGTAACCGGGGGCCGCCAAGGCACATGTGATGGATCAGGCGTTGGCTTCGCGGATCTTTTCGGCGGCGGCCTTGTCATAGGCCACGCCCAGATCGTCGAACAACTGGTCCAGCTCGCCCGACAGGGTCATCTCTGTGACGATGTCGCATCCACCGACGAATTCGCCCTTCACGTAAAGCTGCGGGACGGTCGGCCAATCGGAAAACTCCTTGATGCCCTGGCGCAGGGCGTCATCGGCCAGCACGTTCACATCGGCAAATGTCACACCCATGAAGTTCAGAACCCCCGCCACGCGGGACGAGAACCCGCATTGCGGCATTTCCTTGGTGCCTTTCATGTACAGCACCACATCATGGGCGGTGATGGTTTCCTGAATAAGGGTCTTGGCGTCAGCCATGCGTGCTTCCTTTCATGATCCGGCGCAGATCGGGCCGGAAATCCGGTTCGGCCGGGCAGGGGCTATTCCGGCACCTTCGTGGTCAGCGCCAGCGCGTGAAGCGCGCCGTTGCTGCCGGCCATCTTGTCCTTCAGCGCGGCATAGACCGCGCGCTGCTGCTGCACCCGGTTCTTGCCGCGAAACGATTCATCGACGACCTCGGCCGCCCAATGGTTGCCGTCGCCGGCCAGATCGGTGATCGTGATCCGCGCCTGTGGAAACTGCGCGCGGATGAGGTCTTCGATTTCCCGGGCTTCGATCGCCATATGCAGGATCCTTTCCTGTTCTTCCAAGATGTAGGTGACGACTTGCCCGCAGGCAAGCGTCAGGCCAACGCCGCCGCGAATGCGCCGCGCCAGAGCGCCGAAAGCTCGGCCAGCGGGGCCTCGGACGCACCGAATTTGACCACGTCGCCGCCGAACCGGCCCACGGTTTCGACCGGCACCCCGGCCTGACCCGCGGCCACCATCAGTGCCTCGGCCTGATCGAAATGGCAGGCCACCAGATAGCGCGCCTGATCCTCACCGAACAGGGTGGGGGTGTCGCCGCTGTCCAGATGCAGCCCGACGCCGCCGGCCTCGGCCATCTCGAACGCGGCCAGTGCCAGCCCGCCGTCGGACAGATCGGTGCAGGCGTCGATCAGATCGCGGTGGGCGCGGATGAAATCGCCGTTGCGGCGCTCGACATCCAGATCCACATGTGGCGCGTCGCCGTCTTCGCGGTGGAATACCTCTGCCAGCAGGGCGGACTGGCCCAGATGGCTGCCGCCCGCGCCGATCAGCAGGGCAAGCTGGCCCTCGCCGGCCGCGCCCGCGATCAACTCGTCCAGATGTGCCAGCAGGCCGACCGCGCCGATCGTCGGCGTGGGCAGGATCGCCTGACCGTCGGTTTCATTGTAAAGTGACACGTTGCCCGACACGATCGGCATGTCCAGCGCCGCCACGGCCGCGCCGATGCCTTTGATCGCGCCGACGAACTGGCCCATGATTTCTGGCTTTTCGGGATTGCCGAAATTCAGGTTGTCGGTGCTGGCCAAGGGGCGGGCGCCCACGGCGCACAGGTTGCGGAATGCCTCGGCCACGGCCTGTTTGCCGCCCTCGAACGGGTTGGCCTTCACATAGCGCGGCGTCACGTCAGAGGTGAAGGCCAGCGCCTTGTCGGTGCCATGCACCCGGATCACGCCCGCGCCCAGCCCCGGCGCGCGCACCGTATCGGCCATGACCTGGGTGTCGTATTGTTCATAGACCCAGGCCTTGGCGGCATAGTTGGGCGATGCCAGCAGCGCGCGCAGCCCGTCGATCGGGTCGATGCCCGGCACGTCGTCCAGCGGCGCGGCGGCGGCGGTTTCGACCCAGGGGCGGTCATATTCCGGCGCGGTGCCCGACAGCGCCTTGAGCGGCAGATCGGCCTTGCACACGCCATTGTGCATGACAAGGAAACGATCCTCGTCGATCGTTTCGCCGACGATGGCAAAATCGAGATCCCATTTGTCGAACACCGCCTTGGCCTCGGCCTCTTTCTCGGGGCGCAGCACCATCAGCATCCGTTCCTGGGATTCAGACAGCATCATCTCATACGCGGTCATGTTCTCTTCGCGGCAGGGCACCTTTTCCAGATCGAGCCGCACGCCCAGATCGCCCTTGTCGCCCATTTCGACGGCCGAGCAGGTGAGGCCCGCCGCGCCCATATCCTGAATCGAGATCACCGCGCCCGTGGCCATCAGCTCCAGCGTGGCCTCCATCAGCCGCTTTTCGGTGAACGGGTCGCCGACCTGAACGGTGGGGCGCTTTTCCTCGATCGTATCGTCGAACTCGGCGCTGGCCATGGTGGCGCCACCGACGCCGTCGCGCCCGGTCTTGGCACCAAGATAGACCACCGGCATGCCGACGCCCGAGGCGGCGGAATAGAAAATCTTGTCCGCATCGGCCAGACCGGCGGCAAAGGCGTTCACAAGGCAGTTGCCGTTATAGGCGGGATGGAACCGCACCTCGCCGCCCACGGTCGGCACGCCGAAACAGTTGCCATAGCCGCCCACGCCTTCGACAACGCCGTTCACAAGCTGCCGGGTCTTGGGATGCGCGATTTCACCGAAGCTGAGCGCGTTCATCGCCGCCACGGGGCGCGCGCCCATGGTGAACACGTCGCGCAGAATGCCGCCCACGCCGGTGGCCGCGCCCTGATAGGGCTCGATATAGCTGGGGTGGTTATGGCTTTCCATCTTGAACACCACGGCCTGCCCGTCGCCGATGTCGACAACGCCCGCGTTTTCACCGGGGCCGCAGATCACCTGCGGGCCGGTGGTCGGCAGGGTGCGCAGCCATTTCTTGGAGGACTTGTAGGAACAATGCTCGTTCCACATCGCCGAAAAAATGCCAAGCTCGGTAAAGCTCGGCTCCCGGTTCAGCAGGCGCAGGATTTCGGCATATTCATCGGGCTTGAGCCCATGGGCGGCGATCAGCTCTTCGGTGATCTGCGGTTCTTGCATGTCTGTCTCTCCTTGCGGCAGGTGCGTTTTACGCAGGCTCGGGGCCGGAAGGAAGCGGCAAAATGAAAACCCTGTCCGGCACAGGGGCGCAGGGTCCCCGTCTGGCACCGTGCCCGGCATGTCGACAGGCGGGTGCGAAAACGCCAAAAAAAATGGCCGAGACGAAGCTCGGCCAAAGTCCAACAGGGAGGTGAAGAGCAGCGGGATAACGCCGCCTTCACGGGCCATCTATGGGGCGCGGGGGCCTGGTTCAAGGGAAAAGATGCCGCAGTTGCAGCATGGCCGATATGCGAATTTCGCATAGCTTACGGTTTGGGTGCCTTTTTTATACGCTTTCTGTGTTCGAAGATCTCTTCGGTCACGAAGTCGCGGAAGACGGCGATCCGCTTGGATTGGCGCAGCTCTTCGGGGTAGGCAAGGAAGACGGGAACCTCGGTGCTTTCCACGTCGGGCAGGACGCGAACCAGTTCCGGGAAATCCTCGGTCAGGTAGTCGGGCAGAACCCCGATGCCCAGATTGTTGATGACCCCCTGCAACACGCCGAAATAGTTGTTCACCGTCAGGGTCGAGGGGATGTCATGGGTCATCAGCTCGCGCACCAGCGACGCCCCGGCCGAAACCTGCGCGGCATTGATGTTCTGACAGATCAGCCGATGCGTGCGCAGCTCTTCCATGGTTTTGGGCGTGCCACGTCCGGCCAGATAGTCCGGCGACGCATACAGCCGCATCCGCACCGTCATCAGCCGCTTGCGGATCAGGTCGGCCTGGCTGGGCTCTTTCATGCGGATCGCGACGTCGGCCTCGCGCATGGGCAGGTCCAGCAGCCGTTCTTCCAGCATCAGGTCGATCTTCAGGTCGGGGTATTTTTCATAGAGCTTGGGCAGGCGCGGCGCCAGCCACAGCGTGCCGAAGCCAAAGGTGGTGGTGACCCGCAACTCGCCGAACATTTCCTCTTCGCTGTCGCGAATCCGGGCTTCGGCGGTTTCCAGACGCTTGGCCATGGCGGCGGTGGCGTCGAACAGCAATTCGCCCTGCTCGGTCAGAATCAGCCCCCGCGCATGGCGGTGGAACAGCGTGGCGTTCAGGCTTTCCTCCAGCGCGCGGATCTGGCGCGACACCGCCGATTGCGACAGATGCAGCACATCGCCCGCATGGGTCAGGCTGCCCGCATCCGCGACCGCGTGAAAAATCCTGAGCTTGTCCCAATCCATTATGTAATTCTCGAATAGCTGCTATGCATCTGCGCGTTGATACCTACTCTGAGCGATTTACGCATTGCAATTGAAGACTGGCAAAAGCCGATTTTTCGGGTCCGGCGGCAGGGCGTATTGCCGCGAAGCTGCCCGCTTTGCATGACAGCTGCGCGATGACAAGGCACGATGTCAGTTCGGCGGCGCGGCGGGCCGTGAAGTGCGGCGGCTTCGCCACGGGGCATGGCTGCGCTATATTGTCTTTCGCGAGGGGGACGTTTTCGCTATGCCGCGTCCGATGCGCCATACGGGCGCGGGATCAGGGGTACGCCGCCATGAATCGGCATGTCGCACGGGATATCAGCTATGCCAGCTCGGCACGCTCCAGAAGCGGGCGCGCAGTGATCCGCGTGCTGGAAAACGCCACCGGCCGGCTGCGGCTGATCCGGCGCGCCGAAGGCTATGAGGCCGAAGTGGCGGCGGGCCGCGATTTCTGGGATGTGCTGGTCGAACGCTATGGGCTGAGCCTTGATCTGACCGGCGGCAGCCTGGGCAATATCCCCGCCAACGGGCCGCTGATTGTGATCGCCAATCATCCTTACGGCATTCTTGACGGGCTGATGATGGGGCATATCCTGTCGAAAATGCGGGGCGATTTCCGGATCATGGCCCATTCCGTGTTCCGCAAGGCCGAGGATCTGAACCGGGTCATCCTGCCGATCAGCTTCGATGACAGCAAAGCGGCGGTGCAGATGAATGTCGCCACGCGCCGCGACGCGCTGGCCTATCTGGGGCAGGGCGGCGCGATCGGGGTGTTCCCCGGCGGCACGGTTTCAACGGCGGCGCGGCCGTTTTCGCCGCCGATGGATCCGGGCTGGCGCGGCTTCACGGCGCGGATGGTGGCGAAATCCGGCGCGACCGTGGTGCCGGTCTATTTCGAGGGTCATAATTCGCGCCTGTTCCAACTGGCCAGCCATCTGCATGCGACACTGCGGCTGGCGCTGCTGATCAAGGAATTCCGTGCCCGGGTGGACGAACCCGTGCGCGCGGTGATCGGTGCGCCGATCCCGCAAGAGCAGCTGGACGCCCATGCGCGCGACCCCAAAGCAATGATGGATTTCCTGCGCAAAGCGACGTATGAGCTGTCTCCGAACGCCTTGAAGTCCTACGATTACGGCTTCGAGTTCGAGGAGAAGCACAAAGCATAATGGCTGTCGGCATTTTTGATTCAGGTCTGGGCGGGCTGACCGTGCTGGACGCGGCGGTGAAGCGGCTGCCGGATGTTCCGTTCGTCTATCTTGGCGACAATGCGCACACGCCTTACGGGGTGCGCGATGCCGATGATATTTTCGCGCTGACCACCAAAGGGGTGGAGCGGCTGTGGGATGCGGGCTGTGATCTGGTGATTCTGGCGTGCAACACCGCCTCGGCCGCGGCGCTGAAGCGGATGCAGGAAACCTGGATTCCCGAAAACAAGCGGGTGCTGGGCGTGTTCGTGCCGCTGATCGAGGCGCTGACCGAACGGCAGTGGGGCGACAATTCCCCCCCGCGCGAGGTTGCGGTCAAGCATGTGGCGCTGTTCGCCACCCCCGCCACGGTGTCCAGCCGCGCGTTTCAGCGCGAACTGGCGTTCCGCGCCGTCGGTGTGGATGTCGAGGCGCAGCCGTGCGGCGGTGTCGTCGACGCGATTGAGCAGGGCGACGAGCTTTTGGCCGAGGCGCTGGTGCGCAGCCATGTCGAGGCATTGCTGCGGAGGATGCCCAAGCCCGAAGCCGCGGTACTGGGCTGCACCCATTACCCGCTGATGGAGCAAGTGTTCCGCGAAGCGCTGGGGCCGGACGTGGCCGTCTATTCGCAGGCCGATCTGGTCGCCGAAAGTCTGGCCGATTACCTGACCCGCCATCCGGACATGCTGGGCACGGGAACGGCGTCGATGTTCCTGACCACCGGCGATCCGGCCAAGGTGTCGAACAAGGCGATGCAGTTCCTGCGACGACGGATCGAATTTCAGCCTGCCTGATTGCGGGCGCTGACGTGTTCGCCTACATCCACAGCATGTTTTTCTGGAAGGTCACGTAATGACCCATAATATCGCCATTCTGGGCGCCTCCGGCTATACCGGGGCAGAACTTGTCCGGCTGATCGCCACCCATCCCGCGATGCGGATTGTCGCCCTGTCGGCGGACCGCAAGGCAGGGATGACCATGGCAGAGGTGTTTCCGCATCTGCGCCACCTGGACCTGCCCGCGCTGGTCAAGATCGACGAGATCGACTTTGCCAGTGTTGATCTGGTGTTCTGCGCGTTGCCGCATGCCACCTCTCAGGCGGTGATCAAGGAACTGCCGCACGATCTGAAGATCGTCGATCTGTCGGCCGATTTCCGGCTGCGCGATCCGGCGGAATATGAAAAATGGTACGGCAAGCCCCACGCCGCCGTCGAGATGCAGAAAGAGGCGGTTTACGGCCTGACCGAATTCTACCGCGCCGAGATCAAGGCCGCGCGGCTGGTCGCGGGCACTGGCTGCAACGCCGCGACAGGCCAGTACGCGATCCGCCCGTTGATCGAGGCCGGGGTGATCGATCTGGACGAAATCGTGATCGACCTGAAGGCCGCCGTGTCGGGCGCGGGCCGGTCGCTGAAGGAAAACCTGCTGCATGCCGAGCTGTCCGAAGGCTATCAGGCCTATGCGGCGGGCGGCACCCACCGGCATCTGGGCGAGTTCGATCAGGAATTCACCAAGGCCGCCGGTCGTCCGGTGCGGGTGCAGTTCACCCCGCACCTGATCCCGGCGAACCGGGGCATTCTGGCCACCGTCTATGTGCGCGGTGATGCCGCAGCGGTGCATGATGCCTTGGCAGATGCCTATAAAGATGAGATTTTCATTCAGGTCCTGCCGATGGGGCAGCATCCGTCGACCAAACATGTACGCGGTTCCAACTTTGTGCATATCGGTGTGGTGGCGGATCGGCTGCCGGGGCGGGTGATGGTGATTGCGGCGCTCGACAACCTGACCAAGGGGTCGTCGGGTCAGGCGTTGCAGAACGCCAATCTGATGCTTGGGGAGGACGAGGCCGCCGGCCTGATGCTGGCGCCGGTCTTTCCCTGAAGGGGAGCGAGAGATGCGCGGGTTGAAGAAACAAAGACGGATCCAGATCATCATGGTGGCCTTCGTGGCGCTGGCCGTGTCCACGGCGCTGATCGGCTATGCGATGCGTGACGGGATCAACTTCTTCCGCTCGCCCAGCCAGATCGTCGAGACGCCGCCAGCCCCGAACGAGGTGTTCCGCATCGGCGGGCTGGTCGAGGAAGGCACCCTGATCCGCGATCAGGGCGAAACCGTACGCTTTTCGGTGACCGATGGCGGTGCCACGGTGCCGGTCACCTTCACCGGTGTGTTGCCCGACCTGTTCGAGGAAAACCAGGGCATGATCGGCACCGGACGCTATGTGAACGGTATCTTCGAAGCCTCTGAAATCCTTGCCAAACACGATGAGAACTACATGCCGAAAGAGGTGGTGGACGCGCTGAAGGAGCAAGGCGTCTATCAGGAACCGAGCGGCAGCTAGAGCGCTTTTTAACCAAATTGCACCGAATATTCCCCCGGGTTCCACAAGGCTCGGAGGTTTTTCATGTTGTCGGTGGAAGAGATCGCGAAAGAGATCGTTGCCCGAGAGGGCGGCTATGTGAACGACCCGGACGATCCGGGCGGCGCCACGAAATACGGCGTGACCGTCGGCACGATGCAGCGGCTGGGGCTGGATCTGACCGGCGACGGCGCGGTGAACGCCGAAGATGTGCGCGCGCTGACCCGCGCGCAGGCGGAACAGATTTTCATTGATCATTATTATCGGGGGCCGGGGATCGATGCGCTGCCGGATCAGATTCGCGCCTCGGTCTTCGATATGCAGGTGAATGCCGGTGCCAATGCGATCCGCATTCTGCAACGGCTGCTGCGCGACATGGGGCAGGCGGTGCGGGTGGATGGTGCGATCGGGCCGCAAACCGTCGCCGCCGCGCAATCGGCCGCGCAGGCCGCGCCCGAACATCTGGCCGACGCTTATGGAATCGCCCGGCGCAACTACTATTACGCGCTGGCCGATTCCCGCCCGGCCAGCCGCAAATACGCGCGCCGCCGCGATGGTGGCAAGGGCGGCTGGATCACCCGCGCCGAGGCGTTCATCGCCCTGCGCTATCATCTGAGCGAAGCAGATCACGCGGAAAGGGTTGCGGCATGGGGCTGATCGACGGGATGTTCACGGTGCTGTTCGGAAATGGCGCCAACATGGTCAAGGACACGGCCGAGGTGTTTCGCGTCAACGCCGAGGCCAGCGAGGCCCGCGCGACCGCGACGCAGCAGGCGGTGATGCAGCAATTCGCCAGCGAATTCACTCAGCGTGACAAGGGCCTGTTCGACCGGGTGATCGACGGGCTGAACCGGCTGCCGCGTCCGGCGCTGGCGCTGGGAACGATCGGGTTGTTCGTCTCGGCCATGGTCGCCCCGATCTGGTTTGCCGAACGGATGCAGGGCATCACCCTGGTGCCCGAGCCGCTGTGGTGGCTGTTCGGCGCGATCATCTCGTTCTATTTCGGGGCGCGCCATCAGGTGAAAGGGCAGGAATTTCAACGCTCCCTCGCCGAAACCATGGCCCGCGTTCCGGTGATGGCGGGCAATCTGCGTGCGTTGCAAAGCGTCGCCGAACCCCCCGTGTTGCAACGGGCCCTGACCCTGCCGTCCGCGCAGCCTGCGGGCCGCTATGAAACCGGCCCGAACCGGGCGCTGGACGACTGGCGGGCGGGCGCATGAACGTCCCGCTGCTGGCGGCGCTGATCGCCGGGCTGAGTTCGATCAGCCTGTTTCACCACTGGCGCCGCCGGGGCCGGGACGAGGCGCTGATGCTGGCGGTGCTGGCGGCGGGTACCATGCTGACGCTGACCGGCGTCTGAGCCGCGCAAAACGTTCCCCTGTGGCGTGGTACCGCAGGTTTCCCCATTGGCGCGGTCGCGCGTTGGCCCTACTATCCGCGCCATGTTTATAGAACTTGGCCACTTCGCCCTGATCCTCGCCTTCGCCGTCGCCCTTGTGCAGATGGTCGTTCCCCTTATTGGTGCCCACAAGGGCTGGAGCAGCTGGATGGCCGTGGCCGAACCGGCGGCCACCGCGCAGTTCCTGCTGACCGCAGTCAGCTTCGCAGCGCTGACCTATGCGTTCGTGACCTCTGATTTTTCGCTGAAAATCGTGGTCGAGAATTCGCACACCGCTAAGCCGATGCTCTACAAGGTGTCGGGCGTCTGGGGGAACCACGAAGGTTCCATGCTGTTGTGGGTGCTGATCCTGACGCTGTTCGGTGCGCTCGCGGCGTGGTTCGGCGCGGGCCTGCCGCCCACCTTGCGGGCGCGGGTGCTGGCGGTGCAATCGGCCATCGCGGTCGCGTTTTTCGCCTTTATCCTGTTCACCTCCAACCCGTTCACCCGGTTGGAGATTCCGCCCTTCGACGGCCAGGATCTGAACCCGCTGCTGCAAGACCCCGGCCTGGCCTTTCATCCGCCGTTTCTGTACCTGGGCTATGTCGGGCTTTCGATCTGTTTCTCCTTCGCCGTTGCCGCGTTGATCGAGGGGCGGGTGGACGCCGCCTGGGGCCGCTGGGTGCGGCCTTGGACGCTGCTGAGCTGGCTGTTCCTGACCGTCGGCATCGCACTGGGATCCTGGTGGGCCTATTACGAATTGGGCTGGGGCGGCTTCTGGTTCTGGGATCCGGTGGAAAATGCCAGTTTCATGCCCTGGCTGCTGGCCGCGGCCCTGCTGCATTCGGCCATCGTGGTCGAAAAGCGCGAGGCGCTGAAAAGCTGGACCATCCTGCTGGCGATCATGGCGTTCGGGTTTTCGCTGATCGGCACGTTCATCGTGCGGTCGGGCGTCATCACCAGCGTTCATGCCTTCGCCAGCGACCCCACGCGCGGGGTGTTCATCCTGTTGATTTTGGCGCTGTTCATGGGCGGTGCGCTGACGCTTTATGCCGCGCGGGCGGGGGCGATGCAGGCCAAGGGCGTGTTCGGCATGGTCAGCCGCGAATCGGCGCTGGTGCTGAACAACATCCTGCTGGCGGTCGCGGCGCTGGTGGTGTTCGTCGGCACGATCTGGCCGCTGCTGGCAGAGCTGGCCTTTGACCGCAAGCTGTCGGTCGGCGCGCCGTTCTTCGACATGGCCTTCACCCCCTTCATGGTGCTGCTGGCGCTGATCCTGCCCGTAGGTGCGATCCTGCCGTGGAAACGCGCGCGGCTGGGCCGGGCGCTAAAACAGTTGCGCGGGGCGCTGGTCCTGTCGCTGGCGCTGGCCGCGCTGGTCTGGGCGATGCAGGCCGAGCGCTCGGCGCTGGGGCCGGTGGGGCTGTTCTTGGGGGCCTGGCTGATTTCGGGCTCTGTCGTCGATCTTTTGATGCGCTCCGGGCGCGGCGCCATGGGCGCGCGGCTGCGCCGCATGATCCGCCTGCCGCGCGCCGATTGGGGCAAGTCGATCGCCCATGCCGGGCTTGGCATCACGATCTTCGGTGTTGCCGCGCTGACCGCCTGGCAGCAGGAGGATATCCGCGTTACCCAACTGGGCGAGCGGTTCGAGGTCGGCGATTGGGGCATCAGCCTGGACGCGGTCGAGCAGGTACAGGGCCCCAATTATTTCGCGACGCGGGGCACGATAAGCGTCTGGCGCGGCGCGCGGAAGCTTTATGATCTGTATCCCGAAAAACGCAACTATCCGGTGGCGCGCATGCCCACAACCGAGGCCGCGATCCATAACGGCATCCTGCGCGACGTCTATCTGGTGATCGGCGATCCGCAGGCGGATGGCGGCTGGGCGGTGCGCACCTATATCAAGCCCTTCGCCAACTGGATCTGGATCGGCGCGATCATCATGGCCTTCGGCGGCGTCATGAGCCTGAGCGACCGGCGCTACCGGGTGGCGGCCGGCGCACGCAAGGCGGCGGTCCCTGGCGCGGTACCGGCGGAATGAGGCGCATGAAACACCTGATCCTGGCGCTGTGCCTGATGCTGGCCGCGCCGATGGCGCTGGCGGTGGAACCCGCCGAGATGCTGGCCGACCCGACGCTGGAGGCCCGCGCACGCGAGATTTCCAAGGAACTGCGCTGTCTGGTGTGCCGCAATGAAAACATCGACGAATCGAATGCCGAACTGGCCCACGACCTGCGTGTTCTGGTGCGCGACCGGCTGAGCGAGGGAGACAGCGACGAACAGGTCGTGGCCTTCGTCGTGGACCGCTACGGCGAATATGTACTGCTGAAACCGCGCGCCACCGGCGCCAATCTGCTGCTGTGGATCGCGGGGCCGTTGATGTTCGTGATCGCGCTGATCATCGGCTTTTTCTACTTGCGTGGCCGCCGCCGTGCCGAAGAGCCGCCGCGCGACGCGCTGACCGAGGCCGAGGCGGCACGGCTGAAGGAAATAATGCGTCCGTGACCCCGCGTTTCGCTTCCCTGACCGGCGCTCCGGCCTATGCTGGCGCGACATGGGACGAGGGGGAGAGAGACGCGATGGACTATCAGACCATCCTGCTGACGATCGAACATGACGTGGCGGTTCTGACGCTGAACCGGCCCGACAAGATGAATGCGCTGAACAGCCAGATGCGGGCCGAAATCGCCCATGCCGCGCGGGTCGCCGGCGAAGAGGCGCGGGTGCTGGTGTTGACCGGGGCCGGGCGGGCCTTTTGCGCGGGTCAGGATCTGGGCGATGACGCCAACGCCGCCCGGGGTGACATGGAGCGCACCCTGCGTGATGAATACGTGCCGATGCTGCGGCGCATCTTTGATTGTCCGGTGCCGACCATCGCCGCGGTGAACGGTCCGGCGGCGGGGGCGGGGGCCAATCTGGCGCTGGCCGCCGATGTGGTGATCGCGTCGGACGTGGCCAGCTTTTCCCAGGCGTTCACCCGGATCGGGCTGATCCCCGACGCGGGCGGCACCTATTGGTTGCCGCGCCAGGTGGGGTTCGCGCGCGCCATGGGGGCGGCTTTGTTCGCGGACTCGATCACTGCGCAGCAGGCTGTGGACTGGGGCATGATCTGGGAAGCGGTCGCCGCCGACGGGTTCGACGCCCACTGGAAGGCGCGCGCCGCCGCGTTGGCCACCGGGCCGACCGTGGCCTATGCCAAGGTGAAAGAGGCGTTGCGGGCCTCGTTCAGCAACGATCTGGAACAGCAGCTTCTGGTCGAGGCGCGGCTGCAGGGTATCTGTGGCAACACCCGCGATTTCAAAGAGGGCGTTCTGGCCTTTTTGGAAAAACGCCCGGCCCGGTTCGAGGGTCGGTAAGGCAGGGCAGGAAGAAAACTCCCGAATTTTCTTCGGCCTGAAAAATCTTCGGGAAGATTTTTCCCAATGAAAAAGGCTGCCCCAACGGGCAGCCTTTTTCAATCGGTTGGGGTCGGTTTACCGGTCTTCCACCTCGACATAGTCGCGCAGGGTGTGCCCGGTATAAAGCTGACGCGGACGGCCGATTTTCAGTGCCGGGTCCGAGATCATCTCTTTCCACTGGCTGACCCAGCCGATGGTGCGCGACAGCGCGAAGATCGGCGTGAACATCGAGGTTGGAAAGCCCATCGCCTCCAGAATGATGCCGGAGTAGAAATCCACGTTCGGGAACAGCTTCTTCTCGGCGAAATACGGATCGGCCAGCGCCTGCTTTTCCAGTTCCTTGGCGACCTGAAGCGTCGGGTTGTTGTCGACACCCAGCAGATCCAGAACCTCGTCTGCGGATTGCTTCATCACCTTGGCGCGCGGGTCGAAGTTCTTATAGACCCGGTGGCCGAAGCCCATCAGGCGGAACGGATCGCTCTTGTCCTTGGCGCGGGCGATGAATTCGGGGATGCGATCCACGGTGCCGATTTCGCGCAGCATTTCCAGACAGGCCTGGTTGGCGCCGCCATGGGCAGGGCCCCACAGACAGGCAATGCCCGCCGCGATCGAGGCGAACGGGTTCGCCCCCGAGGACGACGCCAGACGCACCGTCGAGGTCGAGGCGTTCTGCTCGTGATCGGCATGGAGGGTAAAGATCCGGTCCATGGCGCGGCTCAGGATCGGGTCCACCTCGTATTCCTCGGCCGGTACCGCAAAGCACATGCGCAGGAAGTTCGAGGCATAGTCCAGATCGTTGCGCGGATACACGAAAGGCTGGCCGATCGTGTACTTATAGGCCATCGCCGCGATGGTGGGCATTTTCGCGATCAGGCGGATCGAGGCGACCTCGCGCTGCCAGGGGTCGGAAATATCGGTGCTGTCGTGATAGAAGGCCGACATCGCGCCGACCACGCCGACCATGACGGCCATCGGATGTGCGTCGCGGCGGAAGCCCGAGAAGAACTTGTGCATCTGCTCGTGCACCATGGTGTGGCGCGTGACGCGGAATTCGAAATCTTCCAGCTGGGCGGCGGTGGGCAGATCGCCATAGAGCAGCAGATAGCAGACCTCAAGGTAATGCGATTTTTCGGCCAGCTGATCGATCGGGTACCCGCGATGCAGCAACTCGCCCTTGTCACCATCGATGAAGGTGATGGTGGATTCGCAGGACGAGGTCGAGGTGAAGCCCGGATCGTGGGTGAACACGCCGCCCTGGCTGTAAAGCTTGGTGATGTCGATGACATCCGGCCCGGCGGTGGGCGAATACATCGGAAGCTCCAGGGTCTTGCCGTCGAAGCTCAGCGTTGCGGTCTTGGTGCTGTCTGCCATTCTTGTCCCCTCAGAAGAACCGGCATGTCGACGCTGCCGGTCGGTGTCGTTAAAAAGCGGACCATGGACCCCGCTCAGGACTTCACGTCAGCGATCCGGGCAAGTGTTTCGTCCCGTCCGATGACAATCATCATATCAAATACGCTGGGCGATACCGTTCGCCCCGCAAGCGCCGCGCGCAAGGGCTGGGCAAGCTTGCCCAGCTTCAGGTCATGGGCCTGCGCAAACGTGGCCACAGTCGCTTCCAGCGCGTCTCGCGTCCAGCTAGCATTTTGCAGATGCGGCGTCAATTCCGTCAGTATACCACGGGATACATTATCGAGTGACCTGGCCGCTTTTTCGTCCGGGACGAAGGGCCGGGCTTCCAGAACGAAATAGGCCTTTTCAATCAGTTGGGGGAAAGTTTTCGCCCCCACCTTGACGAAGGGCAAGGCGCGGGCCAGCCCGTCTTTTTGCGCGGCCGTCAAGGACGCCGCCCCGGTGGCCTGCAAAAACCCCTCCAACTCGTGCAGCAGCGCAGCATCGTCGCTGGCCGCGATATGCTGACCCGACAGGTTTTCCAGCTTCTTGAAATCGAACCGGGCGGGGGATTTGCCGATTCCCTCGAATCCGAACCACGCTTTCGCCTGTTCGTCGGTGAAGAATTCATCGTCGCCATGGCTCCAGCCCAGCCGCGCCAGATAGTTGCGCATCGCCGCCGCCGGATAGCCCATGGCCTGATATTCCTCGACCCCCAGCGCGCCGTGGCGCTTGGACAGCTTCTTGCCATCGGGGCCATGGATCAGCGGGATATGGGCAAAGACCGGCACGTCCCAGCCCATCGCGTGATAGATCTGCATCTGACGCGCCGCATTGGCCAGGTGGTCATCCCCCCGGATCACATGGGTCACGCCCATGTCATGGTCATCCACCACCACAGCCAACATATAGGTGGGTGTGCCGTCCGAACGTAACAGAACCATGTCATCGAGCTGATCATTGGCCCAGGTCACGTCGCCTTGAACCTGATCGCGGATCACGGTGGCGCCGTCGCGCGGGGCCTTCAGCCGTACCACATGGGGCGCATCCGGGTGGCTGGCCGGGTCGGTATCGCGCCACGGCGATTGATAGAGGGTCGAGCGTCCCCCGGCCTTGGCAGCC
The DNA here is from genome assembly GCF_054954595.1 of Actibacterium sp. D185-2. Taxonomy (NCBI): domain Bacteria; kingdom Pseudomonadati; phylum Pseudomonadota; class Alphaproteobacteria; order Rhodobacterales; family Roseobacteraceae; genus Actibacterium; species Actibacterium sp. D185-2. Next base: position 497,899 of record NZ_JBPWNX010000002.1, on the reverse strand, counting down.
TCGCGGAAGGCGGCGATTTCATCCTGGCTGGCAAAGCATTTATAGGCGTACCCGGCGTCCAACATCTGATGCGCGACCTCGGCGTGGCGGTCGGCGCGATCAAACTGGCTGATTGCATCGCCGTCCCAGTCCAGCCCCAGCCAGGTCAGCCCCTTCAGGATCGCCGCGGTTGCCTCGGGGGTTGAGCGGGCGCGGTCGGTATCTTCGATCCGCAGCAGGAACTTGCCGCCGCGGCCGCGGGCATAAAGCCAGTTGAACAGCGCTGTGCGCGCGCCCCCGATATGCAGAAAGCCGGTGGGCGACGGGGCAAAACGGGTGACGACCTGGGCCTCGGACATGGGCGCGTTAACCTTCTGGAAACTTATTGGGACATAGCGTTGGCGCTTGAGTAATCAATCGGGCAGGAGAGGACAAGCCATGCGCGCCCTCGACGCCATTGCGGCCCAGCGGGGGCATCTTTTCCCTTGGGCGCCGGTGGCGATGGCCCTCGGCGTGGGGCTGTATTTTGCCCTGCCGGCCGAGCCCGGGCCGTGGCACTGGGCCGGGCTGGGCGCGCTGGCCCTGGCCGGGCTGTGCGCGCTGCGGTTGGGGGGCGAGCGGCAGGCGCCGCTGCTGATCGCGCTGGTGCTGCTGCTGGCGGGGCTGCTGCTGGCGGGCGCGCGCAGCCATCTTGTCGCGGCCCCGGTGCTGAAATACCGATTTTACGGCGCGGTCGAGGGGCGGGTGATTGCCATCGACCGCTCGCAATCCGACGTGCCGCGACTGACGCTGGATCGGGTCTGGATGGAACGGGTGCCCGCCGATGAAACGCCGCTGCGGCTGCGCGTCTCGCTTCACGGCACGCATGGCGTGTTCGACCCGATGCCGGGGCAGATCGTGGCGCTGACGGCGCATCTGTCGCCGCCACCCGCGCCAGCCGAGCCAGACGGCTTCAACTTTCAGCGCCGGGCCTGGTTCGACCGGCTGGGGGCGGTCGGCTATGCCCGCAGCCCGGCGGTGCTGATCGCGCCGGTGGGGCCGGGGCAGGCGGGACTGTTCATCCACCGCAGCCGCATGATGCTGTCTGCGGCGATTCGGGCGCGCATGCCCGGCGACGCGGGCGCCTTCGCCGCCGCAATCCTGACCGGCGACCGCTCGGCCATGTCGCAGCCGACGTTACAGGCGCTGCGCGACGCCAATCTGGCGCATCTGCTGGCGATTTCGGGCTTGCATATGGGGCTGCTGACCGGGTTCGTCTTCGCCGCGCTGCGCTATGGGCTGGCGCTGATCCCGCCGCTGGCGCTGCGCCTGCCGGTGCGCAAGCTGGCTGCCGTTCTGGCATTGCTGGCGGCGGCGGTTTATCTGGCACTGTCGGGCGGCAACGTCGCGACCCAGCGCGCCTTTGTCATGGTTGCGGTCATGCTGGGCGCGGTGCTGGCCGACCGCCGGGCGCTGACCCTGCGCGCCGTGGCGCTGGCGGCGCTGATCGTGCTGGTGCTGCAACCCGAAAGCCTGACCGGCCCGGGGTTCCAGATGTCCTTTGCCGCAACCACCGCGCTGGTGGCGGTGTTCGGGGCGCTGCGCGACTGGCCCGAGGATCGCTGGCGCCCGCCGCGCATCCTGCGCCCGGTGCTGGCGGTGGTGATTTCCTCGGCGGTGGCGGGGGCGGCGACCGCCCCGATCGGTGCCGCGCATTTCAATCAGGTGGCGCAATACGGGCTGCTGGCGAATCTGCTGACGGTGCCGCTGATGGGCACGCTGGTGATCCCGGCGGCGGTGCTGGCCGGTGTGCTGGCACCGTTCGGCCTGGCCTTTGTCGGGTTTGCGGCGATGCGGTTGGGGATCGGATGGATCCTGGGGGTCGCGGGCTGGGTCGCGGGGCTGGACGGGGCGACCTGGCCGGTGGTGATGCCCGGCGGATGGGTGCTGCCGCTGCTGGCGCTGGGGATGCTGTGGCTGATGCTGTGGCAGGGCCGGATGCGGCTGGCGGGGCTGGTACCGGTCGGGCTGAGCCTGATTCTGTGGTCGCAGGCCGCGCGCCCGGCGCTGCTGATTGCGGAAACCGGTGGGTTGATCGGGGTGATGACCCCGGACGGTCGGGCCCTGAGCAAACCCGGCGGTGACGGGTTCACCGTGCGGATCTGGCTGGAAAATGACGGCGACGCCGCTGCGCAGGACGTGGCTTTTGCCCGTCCCGGTCTGCGCGGCGCCAAAGGGTTCCTGCGCACCGAGGTCGCGGGCCAGCCCTTCGTGCATCTGTCGGGGCGCGGCTGGGCCGAGCGGCTGGAAGAGGCCTGCGCCACCGGCTGGGTGATCGTGCCGCAGCGGCTGAAACAGCCCGTGCCGCGCGATTGCGTGCTGTTCGACCAGCGTAAACTGGCGCAAACCGGCGCGATCGCGGTGTGGGCGGGGGCGGACGGGCCGATCCTTATCAGTGCCAAGGCGCGGGCGGGCCGCCGGCCCTGGGTGCAATAGCGGCTCAGTAGCTGCGGATTAGCCCGACCAGACGGCCCTGTACCTTGACCTGATCGGATCGCAGCACCCGGGTTTCATAGGCCGGGTTGGCCGCCTCAAGCGCGATCATGTCGCCGCGGCGGCGAAACCGTTTCAGCGTCGCCTCGTGACCTTCGACCAGGGCCACCACGATCTCTCCATTCTCGGCAGTGCCTTGTTCGCGGATCACCACCACATCGCCGTCATTGATCCCGGCGTCGATCATCGAATCGCCCTTGACCTCCAGCGCGTAATGATGCCCGCGCCCCGACAGCATAGAGCCGGGCACCGCCACAGTATGTGACACCTCGCTGATCGCCTCGATCGGGGTGCCGGCGGCGATACGGCCCATCACCGGCAGTTCCAGCGCATGCACCGCATCGACCGGCATTGCAGCGGCGGGCGGGGGTGGGGGCGCGTCGCCGTCGATGACGCGCGGGGCAAAGCCTGTATGCCCCATCGCATCGGGCAGTTTGATGATTTCGATCGCGCGGGCGCGGTGGGCCAGACGGCGGATAAAGCCACGCTCTTCCAATGCGGTGATCAGCCGGTGAATACCCGATTTGGATCGCAGATCCAGCGCCTCTTTCATTTCGTCGAACGAGGGCGGCACCCCGTCACGTTGCAGGCGCGTATGGATGAATTCGAGCAATTCCAACTGTTTGCGGGTCAGCATGCGCGGCTCCTCAGGATCACGGGCCCCCGTCAAGCCGGGGCATTGTTCACCCTTGTTCTACGCATGTTCCCGTTTTGTGTCAACCCGCGCGATCACAGCGGCAGATAGTCAACCATGTCGCCAATCGCGCGCGCTGGATCGTGGGGCGGGCGCAGGATCAGGGCCCGGGCTTGCGACAGAATGGTCAAAAGCGCGCTGTCCTGACGGTCGAACGGGGCCAGCCCCGCCGCCGTGATCCGGGCGCGCATGTAATGTTCGCGCGGGCCGTTTTCGGCCAGCGGGACGGCCAGTTTCCCATGCAGGCGCGGCGCGGGCGCGGCACCCAGGCCCAGCATGGCCCGGATCGCGGGAAGAACGAACACATGCCCGCAAACCATAGAAGATACAGGATTACCCGGAAGACCGATCATCGCGGACCCGGCCAGATGCCCGGCCATCAGCGGCTTGCCCGGCCGCATCGCGACCTTGTAGAATGATTGCTTCATCCCCAGCTCGGCGGCGACCGCGCCGACGATATCGTGATCGCCCACCGACGCACCGCCGATGGTCAGGATCAGATCGGCGCCGCGCGCCAGCGCGAACACCGCCTTCAGAGACGCCGCATCGTCGCGCGCGATCGGCAGCAGCCGGGCAATGGCGCCTTCGGCTTCGACCATTGCCTTCAGTCCGAACCCGTTGGAGGCGATAATCTGATCGGGGCCGGGGGCCTCGCCAGGCATCACCAGTTCGTCGCCGGTGGCGATGATCGCGACCACGGGGCGGCGGCGCACCGGCACCTGCGCCACGTTCATCGCCGCCAGCAGCGCCAGATCGGCGGGCGACAGGCGGCGCGGCGCGTCGATCCGGTCACCGACCTTGAAATCGGCCCCGGCGGGGCGGATATGCGGACCGCGATCCAGCGCATGGCCCAGCGTGATGATATCGCCGCTGCGGCTGGTATCCTCTTGAATGATCACCCGGTCCGCGCCTTCGGGTACTGGCGCGCCAGTAAAGATGCGGACGGTCTGGCCGGGGCCGACGCGGCCCGCAAACCCGTGCCCGGCGGCGGCGGTGCCGATCACCTTGAACTGGGCGTCCGTCTCGGCCTCGACCGCGTTCAGCGCATAGCCATCCATGGCCGCGGCGGCGAAGGGCGGCTGATCGCGCCGGGCGGCGACGGGGGCGGCCAGGACACGGCCCGCGGCCTCGGCCAAGGCGACATCTTCGACCCCCAGCGGGGCGACAAGATCGAATATCCGCGCCAGCGCCGCCTCGACTGAAATCATCACTCTGCCTCGTAACGACCTGATTTACCGCCTTCTTTCAGCGTCAGGCGGATATCGGAAATGACCATGCTTTTCTCGACCGCCTTGATCATGTCGTACAGCGTCAGGGCAGCGGCCGAAACCGCGGTCAGGGCCTCCATCTCGACACCGGTCTGGCCGGAGGTCTTGACCGTGGCCTTGATCCGCACACCGGGCAATGCCGCATCGGGGGTCAGATCGACCGTGACCTTGGTAATCGGCAGCGGATGGCACAGCGGGATCAGTTCGGACGTCTTCTTGGCGCCCATGATCCCGGCCAGCCGCGCCACACCCAGAACGTCGCCCTTTTTGGCGCGACCTTCGGTAATCATTTCAAGGGTATCGGTGCGCATCTTCACGCAGCCTTCGGCCACGGCTACCCGCGCGGTTACCGGCTTGTCCGAGACATCGACCATATGGGCGCGGCCCTGGCTGTCGAAATGCGTCAGTTCGGGCATCAGACCGGTTCCACCGCATTGGCCAGCAGATCGCGGGTGGCCTGGGCCACGTCATCGCGGCGCATCAGGCTTTCGCCGATCAGGAAGCAGCGCGCGCCATGGCGGGCCATATCGGCCAGCTCGTCCGGTGTGTTCAGCCCGCTTTCCGAAATGATCATCCGGTCCGACGGGATCCCGCGCGCCAGGCTGCGGGTGGTGTCCAGCGTCGTCTCGAAGGTCTTGAGGTTGCGGTTGTTGATGCCGATCAGCGGCGATTTCAGGGTCAGGGCGCGGTCCAGTTCGGGTGCGTCGTGCACCTCGATCAGCGCGTCCATGCCCCAGCCCCGCGCGGCCTCTTCCAGTTCCGCCGCCTGGGCGTCGGACACGGACGCCATGATAATCAGGATGCAGTCCGCCCCCAGCGCGCGCGCCTCGGCCACCTGATAAGGGTCGTACATGAAATCCTTGCGCAAGGCGGGCAGCGCGACGGCGTCGCGCGCGGCGGTCAGATAGCTCTTGGCCCCCTGAAAGCTGGGCGTGTCGGTCAGCACCGACAGGCAGGTGGCGCCGCCGGCCGCATAGGCGCGGGCCAGCGCGGGCGGATCGAAATCAGCGCGGATCAGACCCTTGGACGGGCTGGCCTTCTTGATCTCGGCGATCAGGCCGTATCCGGTGGCCGACGCCTTGCGCAGCGCCTGGGCGAAACCGCGCACGGGGCTTGCGTCGCGCGCGGCGGCCTCGACCTGCGACAGCGGGCGCGCGGCCTTGTCGGCGGCGATCTCGTCCAGCTTGTAGGCCTTGATCTTGTCCAGAATGGTGCTGCTCATGCGGCCTCCGTCGTGATTTTCGCAAGGCCTCTGATCTTGGCCAGAGCCGCGCCGCTGTCGATGCTTTCCGAAGCCATTTCAACACCTTCGGGCAGGGTGGTGACCTTGTCGGCCACCACCAGCGCGGCGGCGGCGTTCAGCAAAACCGCATCGCGGTAGGCCGATTTCGCCCCGTCCAGAAGCGCACGGAAGGCGTGGCCGTTTTCCTCGGGCGTGCCGCCCAGGATCGCCTCGAACGGATGTACCGGCAGGCCGGCCTCTTCGGGGTGCAACTCGCGCTCGGCCACCTCGCCATCCTCCAGCGCCGCGACCCAGGACAGCCCCGCGATCGACAGCTCGTCGGTGCCATCGCCGCCATGCACCAGCCAGGCCTTTTCGGACCCCAACTCGCGCAGGGTTTCGGCCATCGGGCGGATCAGGGCGCGCGAAAACGCGCCGGTCAGTTGCCGCCTGACGCCTGCCGGGTTGGTCAGCGGCCCCAGGATGTTGAAGATCGTGCGCGTGCCCAGTTCGGTCCGGGCGGGCATCACATGCGCCATCGCCGGGTGATGCATCGGCGCCATCATGAAGCAGATCCCGACCTCGGCCAGCGCGCGTTCCGCCACACCGGGGCCGACCATCACGTGAATGCCCATCTGTCCCAGCGCATCCGCCGCGCCGGATTTCGACGACAGGTTGCGGTTGCCATGCTTGGCCACAGGCACACCCGCGCCCGCCACCACGAAGGCCGTGGCGGTCGAGATGTTCAGCGTGCCCTTGCCGTCGCCCCCGGTGCCGACGATATCCATCGCCCCCTCGGGGGCGGTCACGGCCCGGCACCTGGCGCGCATCACGGCGGCGGCGGCGGCGAATTCCTCGATCGTTTCGCCGCGGGTGCGCAGCGCCATCAGCAAGCCGCCGATCTGGGCCGGTGTGGCGTCGCCCGCGAACAGGATCTCGAAGGCGGCCTCGGCCTCGGCGCGGGTCAGGGCGCGGTCGGCGGCAAAGCCGATCAGGGGTTTGAGGGCGCCGCTCATGCCGGGACCTTCACCATATCCAGAAAATTCCGCAGCAGCGCGTGGCCATGCTCGGACGCGATGCTTTCGGGGTGGAACTGCACGCCGTGGATCGGCAGGTCCTTGTGGCGCAGCCCCATGATCGTGCCATCCTCAAGCCAGGCATTGACCGCCAGGCAATCGGGCAGGCTTGCACGTTCGACGATCAGGGAATGATAGCGGGTAGCCGCGAAGGGCGACGGCAGGCCGGCGAAGACACCGGTGCCGTCATGATGCATCTGCCCCATTTTGCCATGTACGATCGCGCCCGCCCGCACGACATGGCCGCCAAATGCCTCGCCGATGGTCTGGTGACCCAGGCAAACCCCCATCAGCGGCGTGCGGGTCTCGGCGACGGCGCGGGTCAGCGCCAGGCAGATCCCGGCCTGCGCCGGATCGCAGGGGCCGGGCGACAGCAGGATCGCAGACGGGTGCAGCGCCATCGCCTGCTGCACGTCCAGCGCGTCGTTGCGCCGGACCAGCACATCGGCGCCCAGCTCGCCCAGATAATGGACCAGATTATAGGTGAAACTGTCGTAATTATCTATCAGCAGCAGCATGAAGGCGCCCTTGGTGAATTTGGGGTGAACCCCGCGCGTGGTCGGGCTATACATGTTCAGAGCCGCGTGCCGGGGTCAAGGGCAGAGCGGCCACAGGGCAGGCCGGATGTAAACAGACGGCAAACAGACGGAGGCACAGGGACATGAGAGGCGTAGCAAGCGGTCTCATCTGGGGGGTGGTGGCGACAGGCGTGGGGCTGATCGTGGCCTCGTTGCTGGCGCCGATGCCGGAAATGCCGGCGCTGCGGGGCGCGCCCGCCACGCCGCCTGTGCTGGACACAACCGCCGAACCCGACAGCCTGCCAGCCGTGCCCGAACCTGCGGCCGCGCCGGCCAAGGCCCCGGCGACCGGCTCGGCCGAGCTTGCACCGGGATCGGAGTTCAACCGCCCGGCGCCCCAAACCCCGGGGCGGATGCCCGGCACGGATACGCCCGTGGTCCCCGCACCCGCCCCGGACGCGCCCGCGCCGGCCGGAATCGCGACCCGGCCCGCCCCCGACACCACACCCGCCATTACCCCCAAGGCCGGGATCGACACCCCCGACGCGATGACCGCGCCCAAGACGGGTGAAACCGGTGCCGTCAATCTGCCGGCCATGGCCGAGGCGCCGGTACAGCCCGGCCCCGCGCCGGTCAGCCCGCCCGCGCCCGGCACCGAGATGCCACCGGTGGCCCCGCAAAACCCGCCCGCGCCGCGGTCGGACGCGGCGGTGCCACCTGCGGAAACGCCGCCGGTCGGGATCGGCGTGCCAGTGCCCGCACTCGATATCCCGACGCCGGGGGTGCGCATCGGACGCTTGCCGACGATCGGCGCGGGCGGGCCCGAACAAGAGGCGCCGGAAGGCGCGTCCGCAGGCCCCGATCCGGCCCGGCTGGGGGCGCTGGCCCGCTACGGCGCGCCGTTCCAGCCCGAGGATGGCACGCCGCTGTTTTCGGTCATCCTGATCGACGCGGGGCCGGACGGGCTGGACCGCGCCGCGCTGACCACCTTCACCTTTCCGGTGACCTTCGCCATCGACGCCTCCCGCCCCGACGCGGCCGAGGCGCTGGCCGACTACCGGGCGGCGGGGTTCGAGGTGGTGCTGCTGACCGGCGGGATGCCGCAGGGCGCCACGCCGCAGGACCTGGAGGTCGCGCTGACCAGCTATCTGTCAGACCTGCCGCAGACGGTTGCGGTGATGGATCCCGAAACCGGCGGGTTCCAGACCAACCGGCCGCTGCTGCGCCAGCTGATGGCGATCGTGAAGGAAAGTGGCCATGGCGTAATCACCTATGACCGTGGTCTGAACACGGCCGAACAGATCGCCCAAAGCGCCGATGTGCCCGCTGGGCTGGTGTTCCGCACGCTGGACGCCAACCGCGAAACGGCGCCGACTATCCGCCGCTATCTGGATCGCGCCGCCTTCAAGGCCACGCAGGACGGGCATGTGATCATGGTCGGACACAGCTATGCCGAAACCGTCACGGCGCTGTTCGCCTGGGCGCTGGAAGGCAAGGGCGCCGAGGTGCAGATGGCCCCGGTTTCGGCGATCCTGCGCGGTCGGTGATCCGATTGCGCGCCTGCGGCGCATGTCATTGCTGTGCGCCGCCTGTGGCGGCGCGGTGCCTCCGGCGGGGATATTTGGACGAAAAAGAAGGGGGGGACTCTTTCCCATTTCTTCTCAGTGTCAAATACTCTCGCGCGCAGCGCGAAACACGCGGCACGAAGTGCCCTGAAAGGTGTGCGCCGCAGGCGCTCGATTCAGCCGCAGGCGGTCAGCTGTTGGAGGTGCGGGCGAACAGACCGGCATCCTCGGCCGCGCGGCGGATCGCCTTGGATTTGTTCACCGTCTCCTGGAACTCGGCCTCGGGGTCGCTGTCATAGACCACCCCGCCGCCGGCCTGAATATACAGGGTCTCGTCCTTCAGCACCGCAGTGCGCAGGGCGATGCACATGTCCATGTCGCCATCGGCGCTGAAATAGCCCACGCCGCCGCCATAGACGCCGCGCTTTTCGGGCTCCAGCTCGTCGATGATCTGCATCGCCCGCACCTTGGGGGCGCCAGAGACCGTGCCGGCCGGCAGGCCTGCCAGCAGGGCCGACAGCGCGTCTTCGCCCTCGGCCAGTTCGCCGACCACGTTGGAGACGATATGCATCACATGGCTGTAGCGTTCGATGATGAATTTCTCGGTCGGGCGCACGGTGCCGATCCTGGCCACCCGGCCCACATCGTTGCGCCCCAGATCGAGCAGCATCAGATGCTCGGCCAGTTCTTTCTGGTCGGCCAGCAGGTCGGCCTCCAGCGCGCGGTCCTCTTCGGGGGTTTCGCCGCGCGGGCGGGTTCCGGCGATCGGGCGGATCGTGACCTCGCCCTCGCGCAGCCGCACCAGGATCTCGGGGCTGGCGCCGATCACCTGAAAGCCGCCGAAGTTGAAGAAGAACATGAAGGGCGAGGGGTTGGTGCGGCGCAGGCTGCGGTAAAGCGCGAAGGGCGGCAGCTTGAATTCCTGCCGCCAGCGCTGCGCGGGCACGACCTGAAAGATGTCGCCGGCGCGAATGTAATCCTTGGCCCGCTCGACCGCTGCCATATAGCCCGCCTTGGTGAAGTTCGATACCGGATCGCCGACCGGGGTCGCGTCGCCCAGATCGCGGCTGGCATCGGGGATCGGGCGTTCCAGTTCGCGCACCGCGTCCATCACCCGTTCGGCGGCCTGGGCATAGGCCGCCCGCGCCGTCAGGCCGGATCCGGCCCAGGCGGGCGAGACCACCGTGACCTCGCCCTTGACCCCGTCCAGCACTGCCACCACCGAGGGGCGCAGCATCACCGCGTCGGGCAGGTTCAGCGGGTCGGGGTTCACGTCGGGCAGGTGTTCGACCAGCCGGATCATGTCATAGCCCAGATAGCCGTAAAGCCCGGCCGCGATCGGGGGCAGGTTGTCGGGCAGGTCGATCCGGCTCTCGGCCAGCAGCGCGCGCAGTGTGTCCAGCGGCGCGCCGTCCAGATCGTCAAAGCTGTCGGGATCGAACCGGGCCTGCCGGTTGATCCGGCTTCGGGTGCCGTGGCAGTCCCAGATCAGGTCGGGCTTCAGGCCGATCACCGAATAGCGGCCGCGCACCTCGCCGCCGGTGACCGATTCCAGCATGAAGCTGTCCTTGCGGGCGCCGGCCAGTTTCAGCATCAGGCTGACCGGCGTGTCCAGATCGGCCGCCAGCCGGGCATAGATCACCTGATTGCGGCCCGCGGCAAAGTCGGCCTCGAATGCGTCGAAGGAAGGGATCAGCGCCGCCATCTGGGCCTCACGGGAATTGTGTATGCACGGCCCGGATTGCCGCGTCGTTCAGGGTCAGCCCGGCCTCGGTCAGGCGCGACTGGGTGAAATAGGTGAACAGATCCTGGGCGATGCCTTGCCCGGCCTGCTGCTCCAGCGCGCCTTTCAGAAAGGCGGCGCTTTGATCGTCCGCATCGGCGGCCAGAACCGCGGTGACCTGTACCAGATAGACGGCGCCGGTCTCGGCGGGCACGATGGCGCCGGCACCGGCGGGCAGGGCAAAGACGGTCTCGGTCAGTTCGGGCGGGGCGACGCCGCCCCGGGTGACGGCCTCGGCGGTTTCCACGGTCAGGCCCAGCGTTTCTATTGCGTCGCCCGCGTCCAGAAGCGCCTTGAGCGAGGCCGCCTTTTCAGACAGCTGGCGGATGGTTTCCTGAGCCTGCCAACCGGCCACGGCGTCGTCGCGCACATCGTCCAGCGGGCGCAGCTGCGCGGGGTTTTCGGCATCGACCCGCAGGGCGAAAATGCCGCCATCCTCCAGATCGGCGACTTCGGGGAAATCGCCCTGTTGTGCCGCCGCAGCCGCGGCGCGGAAGGCGTCATACCCGGCGATATCCTGATCCTGCCCGTCGAAATAGGCGAGGGTGCCAAGCTGCATGTCGGTGTCGCGCGCGAGTTCCTCTAGCGTGGCGCCGGCGGCCAGCTGGTCGTCGATATCGGTGATGCCGTCGGCGATGCGGCGGCGTGCGCGGTCCAGCGCCAGCTCGGCCCGCAGATCGGGGGCGGCGTCGCCAAAGCTGATCTCGCGCGCCTCCAGCACCGCGTTCATGCGGATCAGCGCCGGGCCGAAATCGCTGGCAAGCGGGCCCGCCACTCCGGGGGCGTCCAGCGCAAAGACCGCGTCACCCGCAGCGCCCAGATCAGCGCGGGCGACATCGCCCAGATCGACGTCGGACAGTTGCAGCCCGCGTTCCTGAACCAGCGTTTCGAACGTGACCTCGCCCGCGTCCAGCCGGTCCTTGGCGGCCTGCGCCTCGGCCTCGCTGGGGAAGACCAGCCGCTCGACCAGTCGCCGTTCGGGCTGCATGAATTCGTCGATCCGTGCGTCGTAAAGCGCCTTCAGGGTGTCCTCGTCCACCTCGATACTGTCGATCAGCATGTCGGGGGTCAGCCAGGCATAGGTGATCGTCTTGCTGGCCGGGGCGGTGAAATCGGCGGTGTGCGTGTCGTAATAGGCCTGAAGCTGGGCCGCATCGGGCGCGCCCACCGGCGCATCCAGACTGGCCGCCGTCAGTTCGATCAGCGCATAGCTGCGGCGCGCGCCGATATAGTCGAACAGCACCTTGCCGTAGGCGTCGGGCGCGACCGTGCCGGCCAGAATGGCCCCTTGAAGCAGCGCGCGGGCGGTGTCGCCGCGCAGGGTTTCCTCGAACTCGGCTTCGGTCAGCCCGTTTTGCTGCAGGGTAAAGCGATAGGCTTCGCGGTCGAGCGCGCCGTCGGGGCCCTTGAACGCGTCATAGGCCAGAAGCTGGGCCCGCACCTGTTCGTCGCCCACCGAAATTCCCATCCCGGCGATTTCGTTGTCAAGCGTCGTATCGGTGATCACGCTGCTGCGGGCGCGGGTCACAAGGCCGCGCGATTCGGCCTCGGCCAGGGTCATGCGGTTGCCGCTCTGCTCTTCGGCGGCGCGCAATTCGCGGGTCAGGGCGCTGAAATAGGAATCGACCGTGATCTCGGTGTCGCCGACCGTGCCGATGCTTTGCACCGACCCGCCGAAATTGGTGACGCCGAAGCCGGTCAGACCGGCGACCAGCAGCAAAAGGATACCCCAAACCAGGATATTGCCGGTTTTCTTGCCCACGCTCATCGCTTTGCGCCCTTCCATAGCCCGCATTCTGTCGTGGCTGTGTAAGGGGTTGCTTACAGGGCCGCAAGCATCATGGGGCGAAGGCGGCCAGCCGGTCATACAGCGTGCCGATGCCCGCCCGGTCGATATTGGCGAAGGCCACCCGCAGCTGCCGTGCCCCGGCGGGGTCGGTTTCGGGCATGAACATGGTGCCGGGCAGCATCAGAACGCCCGCCTGCTGCACCAGTTTCTGCGCCAGCAGATCCGAGGGCAGGGGGTGCGGATGCTCGATATAGGCGAAATAGGCGCCCACCCCCAGCAGCCGCCAGCCGGGCAGGCGCGGCGCGCCCTCCTCGATCGCGGCGCGACGATCGAGGATCTCGGCCCGCTCGCCGGCCAGCCATTGCGCCAGGTTCTCCATCCCCCACAGGGCGGCGTGCTGCCCGATCTGGTTGGGGCAGATGGTGACGGTATCCAGGAACTTCTCGACCTCGGCCAGCCGCGCGGACGAACTGACCATCGCGCCGACCCGGTGCCCGGTCAGCCGGTAGGCCTTGGAGAAGGAATAGAGATGGATCAGCGTGTCGGGCCAGTCGGGATCGGTGAACAGATCGTGCGGCGCGCCGCTGCGGCTGTCGAAATCGCGGTAGGTTTCATCGACGATCAGCGCCAGCCCGCGCGATTTCGCCAACTCGTAAAAGGCGCGCACGGTTTCGGTCGGGTATTCCACGCCGCCGGGATTGTTCGGGGTGACCAGGACGATGGCGCGGGTGCGCGGGGTGATCAGCGCGGCGGCGGCCTCTGCGTCGGGGATCAGACTGTCGCCGGTGGCCAGCGGCACGGCCCGGACCCCGCCCATGTCGAACCACATTTTATGATTGAAATACCAGGGTGTTGGCAGAATCACCTCATCCCCTTCGCGGGCCAGCGTGACCATCGCCGCACAGAACGCCTGATTGCAGCCCGAGGTGATCGCGACCTGACCCGGCGCAATCGCCCCGCCATAGGCGACGGACCAGTCGGCGGCCAGCCGTTCACGCAAGGCCGGCAGGCCCAGAACGGGGCCGTACAGATGCGCTTCGGGCAGGTTCAGCGCCACATCGGCGATCGCTTCGCGCAGCGCGCGCGGGGGCGGATCGACCGGGGCGGCCTGACTGACATTCAGCAGCGGGCGGTCCTTGGGGAAGGCCACCCCCTGCAACCAGCGCCGCGCCTCGATCACCGGGGGCGGAAAGGTGGCGGCAAGATTGGGGTTCAGGGGATGGGTCATCGCGGTCTCCGGCACGGGGCGGCTATCGCCCGGTTTGCTTGGGCTGCATCTGACCACCGGCGCGCACGGCCCGCAAGGGCGCGGTCCGCGATGTGCTTATTCCGTGCCCCGATAGGGCTCGACATATTGCAAGGCCATGTCCCAGGGGAAGAAAATCCAGGTGTCCTGACTGACCTCGGTGATGAACGTGTCAACCAGCGGGCGGCCCTTGGGCTTGGCATAGACGGTGGCGAAATGCGCCTTGGGATACAGTTTGCGCACCAGTTCCAGCGTCTTGCCGCTGTCCACCAGATCGTCGATCACCAGAATGCCGGTGCCGTCGCCCACCGTGGCCGCATCGGGCGCCTTCAGCACGACGGCATCCGTCTGGGCCTGATGGTTGTAGGATTTGACCGAGATCGTGTCGATCACCCGTATGTCCAGTTCGCGCGCGATGATCATCGCCGGGGCCATGCCGCCGCGCGTGATCGCGACGATGGCACGCCAGGCGCCATTGTCGGGGCCGCGCCCGTCCAGCCGCCAGGCCAGCGCGCGGCTGTCGCGGTGGATCTGATCCCAACTGATGTGAAAGCCTTTTTCGTGGGGCAGGCGGTCGCTCATGGGTTATTCCCCGTTGCCGTTCTTGCGGCCGGTCACCGCGTCGATATCGGGCGCATCGACCGCCTTCATGCCGACCACATGATAGCCCGCATCCACATGCAGATTCTCGCCTGTCGTGCCCGACCCCAGATCGGACAACAGATAGACCGCCGATTTGCCGACATCGTCCTGCGTGACATTGCGCCGCAGCGGCGAGTTCAGCTCGTTCCATTTCAGGATATAACGGAAATCGCCGATGCCAGAGGCGGCCAGCGTCTTGATCGGACCGGCGGAAATCGCGTTGACGCGGATCCCGTCCTTGCCCAGATCCTCGGCCAGGTATTTTACTGACGCTTCCAGCGCGGCCTTGGCCACGCCCATCACGTTGTAATGCGGCATCACCTGTTCGGCGCCGTAATAGGTCAGCGTCAGGCACGATCCGCCATCGGTCATCAGCTTCTCGGCGCGGCGGACCACGGCGGTGAAGGAATAGACCGAGATATCCATTGTCATCCGGAAGTTTTCCGCGCTGGTATCGACATAGCGGCCACGCAGCTCGTTCTTGTCGGAAAAGCCGATCGCGTGAACGATGAAGTCCAGCTTGCCCCATTCGCGCGCCAGCGTCTCGAACAATGCGTCGATCGAGGCCTCGTTACTGACATCGCATTCAACCACCAGATCCGATCCGACCTGCGCGGCCAGCGGCGCCACACGTTTTTTCAGGGCCTCGCCCTGATAGGAAAACGCCATCTGCGCGCCATGCTCGGCGCAGGCGCGGGCGATCCCCCACGCGATGGACTTATCATTCGCCAGCCCCATGATAAGGCCGCGCTTCCCTTCCATTAGTTTCGTTGACATTCGGTGCCCCTCGACGACCTTTACGGAGTGTCAGAGGTTTAGGGCAAACAGATCGGTCCATCAAGGGCGTCGGGATGTGGTGTTTCCATTGACCGTCTGGTAAAAAATCTTACGTGCCGTCATCCGATGGAGGGGTTTATGACAGAACGCAGCGGAATTTTCGCGGGTGACGATCCGTTCGATCTGGCCCGGTCCTGGATGGCCGAGGCCGAAAAATCCGAACCGAACGATCCCAACGCCATCGCGCTTGCCACGGTGGATGCGGCGGGCCTGCCCAATGTGCGCATGGTGCTGTTGAAAGAGATCGAGGCGGACGCCTTTGTTTTCTATACCAATTACGACAGTGCCAAGGCCGCGGAAATCGACGGTGCCGGACAGGCCGCTTTTGTGCTGCACTGGAAATCCCTGCGCCGCCAGATCCGGGTGCGCGGCGTGACCGAACGCGAGGAGGGGCCGCAGGCGGATACCTATTTCGCCTCGCGTTCCTTGAAAAGCCGACTGGGGGCCTGGGCCTCGAAACAGTCGCAGCCGCTCAGTTCGCGCGGGGCGCTGATGGCCGAGGTCGCGCGGGTAACGGCCGAGCAGGGCATGGCGCCGCGACGTCCGCCCTTCTGGGGCGGCTATCGGATCCGGCCGGTGGAAATCGAGTTCTGGGCCGATGGCGCATTCCGGCTGCATGACCGGTTCCGCTGGCGGCGGGAAACACTGGGCGACAGTTGGGAAATTCAGCGTCTCAACCCCTGACATTCACGCATCGCGAAATGCAACCATAGGAAATACAATAACAAAAATGGCTTGCAGTCTACGCCGTGTCTGTCACAACAGAGCGCGGGGCACTCACGAACAAAAATGCGAACACAAGACTATGAGCGAACAGGACGACACCGGTATCCGCACGATCATGGGCCGGGTGAAATGGTTTGACCCCGGCAAGGGGTTTGGATTCGTGGTCGCCGACGATGGTGGCCCCGACATCCTGTTGCACGCTAATGTGCTGCGGAATTTCGGCCAAAGCTCGGTGGCCGACGCCGCCGGAATAGAGCTTCGGATTCAAGATACCGAGCGTGGCATGCAGGCCACCCAGGTGCTGCGCATCGAGCCGCCCGAGATTGCGGCAATGGGGGGTACGCTGGACGATCTGGCCACAGTGGCGCCCGAGGATCTGGCCGCGATGCCGCTGGAACCCGCCCGCGTCAAATGGTTCGACAAGGGCAAGGGTTTTGGGTTTGCAAATGTCTTCGGCAGCGCCGAAGATGTGTTTGTGCATATCGAGGTGCTGCGCCGGTCGGGCTTGGCCGATCTGCAACCGGGCGAGGCGGTGTGCCTGCGCGTGGTTGACGGTAAGCGCGGGCGGATGGCAACGACGGTGAGTTCATGGGAAACTGCGGTCTTCGAACGGGCTGGCGACGCGGATTGAAAGCGGCGCTTGTGCTTGGCCTGGCGCTGATCGCCGGGCCGGTCGGCGCACAATGTTCCGACACCGCGGTGACGCTGAAAGGCGATTGGGGGCAGGCCCGGTTTCAGATCGAACTTGCCGATGATCCGGCCGAGCGTGCCCAGGGGCTGATGCAGCGCGACAGCCTGCCCGCCAGCCGTGGTATGCTGTTCGTCTATCCCGCCCCGCAACGCGCGGTGTTCTGGATGAAGAATACGTTGATTCCCCTCGACATGATTTTTCTGGATGCCACCGGTACGGTGACACATATCCACGAAAACGCGCGCCCGCTGGATGTCACACCGATCGATGGCGGCGACGACGTGCTGGCGGTGCTGGAAATCAACGGCGGGCTTGCGCGCCGCATCGGAATTACCGAGGGCAGTGTGCTGCGCCATCCGGCACTGGGGGCGAGGGCGGCCTGGCCCTGTACTGTGCCTTAGGCCTTTTCTTCCCCGGCCAGTGGAGCTATGGAAGCGGCGGATCGGGGCGTAGCGCAGCCTGGTAGCGCGACGGTTTTGGGTACCGTAGGTCGCAAGTTCGAATCTTGCCGTCCCGACCAACACTTAGCAGTGACCGAACCACCCGCGTTTACAGCTTTGTGTCGGGCCTGCGCCAAAAAAATCTGCGCCAGCCCAGGCAGAGGGGCGTTAACCTTTTCAAAGGTCACGGAAAGCTCAAGCTCTGACGGGTAACCCGATATATTGTGGTCGGTTTTCGGGTTCTCCCCAGATTTATCCTCAGACCCTGTTACAGAAATGAATCATTGCTGGGATAACCCGGCCCAGAGACTGGCCATTCGGTCAACGATAAAAACCGGCATTTGGTTCAAATTTTTCCGTTGACCCGACCCCTCTACCTACGCCACCTTGTATAGGCCGGCAGGCGCACCACAACATTTTGTGTCCGCCACGGGAGGCGGGATAAAACCTCACATACCGCCGCGGGCATCGCCCGGGGTAAAGTCGCCGCAGAGGTTTGCGCGGCGAGGGGGTCTTGTTGTCTGTCGCGGGTCTGCCGGCACGAAAAAAGGGGCAAGGCGCAACGGTTCGCCGAAAGCCCACGGGATTGAAAAAAATGCGACGGGGCAGAAGATGAAAATCGAACGCAAATTCACCACAGCCGACACCCGCGCCTATGGCGCACTGGATTTCACCACCACCACATCCGAGATTCGCAATCCTGACGGCACCGTCGTGTTCGGTCTGGACAATGTGGAGATCCCGGCAGGCTGGAGCCAGGTCGCGTCGGACGTGATCGCGCAAAAGTATTTCCGCAAGGCCGGGGTGCCGGCACGGCTGAAGAAGGTAAAGGAACAGGGCGTGCCCGAGTTCCTGTGGCGTTCGGTGCCCGACGACAAGGCGCTGGAAGAATTGCCCGAGGACGAACGCTTTGGCGGTGAAATCTCGGCCAAGCAGGTGTTCGACCGGCTGGCGGGCGCGTGGTGCTATTGGGGCTGGAAGGGCGGCTATTTCAGCACCGAGGACGACGCGCGCGCCTATTTCGACGAGATGCGCTATATGCTGGCCACCCAGCGCGCAGCCCCCAACAGCCCGCAGTGGTTCAACACCGGCCTGCACTGGGCCTACGGCATCGACGGGCCGGGGCAGGGCCACTATTACGTGGATTACAAGACCGGCAAGCTGACCCGCTCCAAATCCGCCTATGAGCACCCGCAGCCGCACGCCTGCTTCATCCAGTCGGTCAAGGACGATCTGGTCAGCGATGGCGGCATCATGGATCTGTGGGTGCGTGAGGCGCGGCTGTTCAAATACGGCTCGGGCACCGGCACCAACTTCTCCAGCCTGCGGGCCGAGGGCGAAAAGCTTTCGGGCGGCGGCAAGTCCAGCGGCCTGATGGGGTTCCTGCGGATCGGCGACCGGGCGGCGGGCGCGATCAAGTCGGGCGGCACCACGCGGCGCGCGGCCAAGATGGTGATCTGCGACGCCGACCACCCCGACATCGAGGAATTCATCAACTGGAAGGTCAAGGAAGAGCAAAAGGTTGCCTCGCTCGTGGCCGGGTCCAAGATGCACGAAGAGCATCTGAACAAGATTTTCGCAGCGATCGGCACCTGGGACGGCAAGGCCGAAGACGCCTATGACCCCAAGGTCAACCCGGCGCTGAAAGCTGCGATCCGGTCGGCCAAAAAGATCGCGATCCCCGAGGCTTATGTCAAACGGGTGCTGGATTACGCAAAGCAGGGTTATGCCAGCATCGAGTTTCCGACCTATGACACCGATTGGGATTCCGAGGCCTACAGCTCCGTCTCCGGCCAGAACTCCAACAACTCCGTCCGGGTGACCGACGCCTTCCTGAAGGCTGTCGAGAACGACGACGACTGGGAACTGATCCGCCGCACCGACGGCAAGATCGCCAAGACCATCAAGGCCCGCGATCTGTGGGAACAGATCGGCCACGCCGCCTGGTCCTGCGCCGATCCGGGCATCCAGTATCACGACACGGTCAACGCCTGGCACACCTGCCCCGAAGATGGTGCGATCCGCGGTTCCAACCCGTGCTCGGAATACATGTTCCTGGACGATACCGCCTGCAACCTGGCCTCGATGAACCTGCTGACCTTCTATCAGGACGGCGCGTTTCAGGCCGAGGATTACATGCACGCCTCGCGGCTGTGGACCCTGACGCTGGAAATCAGCGTGATGATGGCGCAGTTCCCGTCCAAGGAAATCGCGCAGCTGTCCTATGACTTCCGCACGCTGGGGCTGGGCTACGCCAATATCGGCGGGCTGCTGATGAACATGGGCTTCGGCTATGACAGCGACGAAGGCCGGGCCATGGCCGGTGCGCTGACCGCGATCATGACCGGCGTCGCCTATGCCACCTCGGCCGAAATCGCGGGCGAGCTGGGCACCTTCCCGGGCTATGCCCGCAACGCACAGCACATGCTGCGCGTCATCCGCAACCACCGCAACGCCGCCTACGGCAACGGTCACGGGTATGAGGAACTGGCGGTCAAGCCGGTGCCGCTGGACCATGCCAACTGCCCGGAAGCGCGGCTGGTCGAACTGGCCATGGGCGCCTGGGACGAGGCGCTGGCGCTTGGTGAAAAGCACGGCTACCGCAATGCCCAAACGTCGGTGGTCGCGCCCACCGGCACGATCGGGCTGGTGATGGATTGCGACACCACCGGGATCGAGCCCGATTTCGCGCTGGTGAAGTTCAAGAAACTGGCCGGTGGCGGCTATTTCAAGATCATCAACCGCTCGGTTCCCGCCGCGCTTGAGGGGCTGGGTTACGGCAGCGCCCAGATCGAAGAGATCGTCAGCTATGCGGTGGGTCACGGCACGCTGGGCAATTGCCCCGGCATCAACCACACCTCGCTGATCGGCCACGGCTTCGGCCAGAACGAGCTGGAAAAGATCGAGGCCGCGCTGCCGTCGGCCTTCGACATCCGCTTCGTGTTCAACCAGTGGACCCTGGGCGAGGCGTTCTGCACCGGCACCCTGGGCATCCCGGCGGCCAAGCTGAACGATCCCACCTTCGATCTGCTGCAGCATCTGGGCTTTACCCGTGCCGATATCGAGGCGGCCAACGATCATGTCTGCGGCACCATGACCCTGGAAGGCGCGCCGTTCCTGAAGCCCGCGCATTACCACATCTTCGATTGCGCCAATCCCTGCGGCAAGAAGGGCAAGCGCTTTTTGTCGGTCGACAGCCACATCTACATGATGGCGGCGGCGCAAAGCTTTATCTCGGGGGCGATCTCCAAGACCATCAACATGCCCAATGACGCCACGATCGAGGATTGCCAGAACGCCTATGAACTGTCGTGGTCGCTGGGGGTGAAGGCCAACGCGCTGTATCGCGACGGATCGAAACTGTCGCAGCCGCTGGCCTCTGCACTGGTCGAGGATGACGAGGAGGCCGAAGAGGTGCTTGCCACCGGCAGCCCCCACGAAAGGGCCGCCATGCTGGCCGAAAAGATCATCGAGAAAGTGGTGATCAAAGAGGTGGCGCGCGGCCGTGAAAAGCTGCCCGAGCGGCGCAAGGGCTATACCCAGAAGGCCATCGTCGGCGGGCACAAGGTTTACCTGCGCACCGGCGAATACAAGGACGGCCAGCTTGGTGAAATCTTCATCGACATGCACAAGGAAGGTGCCGGCTTTCGCGCGATGATGAACAACTTCGCCATCGCCGTGTCGGTCGGCCTGCAATACGGCGTGCCGCTGGAAGAGTTCGTCGACGCCTTCACCTTCACCAAGTTCGAACCGGCAGGCATGGTGCAGGGTAACGAGACGATCAAGAACGCGACCTCGATCCTGGACTACATCTTCCGCGAATTGGCGGTGTCCTATCTCGACCGGACCGATCTGGCGCATGTGAAGCCCGAAGGCGCCACATTCGACGATATCGGCCGGGGCGAGGAAGAGGGCGTGTCCAACATCAAGGAGATGTCGGAAAGTGCGGCTTCGAAATCATTGCAGGTGCTGAAGCAGATCAGCTCGACCGGGTATCTGCGCAAGCGGATGCCGCAGGAACTGGTGGTGCTGCAGGGCGGCGGCATGGGGGCCACCGCGCTGGACAGTTCGGCCGATCCGATGGCCACGCTGCAGACGCTGGTGCCCGAAGTGGGGACCGTCGCCACCGGGCTGGCCAGCGGGGCGGTCGACATGGACCTGCGCGTCAAGGCGAAGATGCAGGGGTACGAGGGCGACCCGTGCGGCGACTGCGGCAACTACACGCTGGTGCGCAACGGCACCTGCATGAAATGCAACACCTGCGGCGGCACGTCCGGGTGTAGCTGAGACAAGCGCGCCGACGCCGGATCGAACCGGCGCCGCGCGGACTACAAGGGTTCCGGGGCGGGTGCGCTCGCCCCTGGCGCGGATCGGGCCGCAGGCAGAAACCGGGCGGTACACAAAATGAGCCTGATCAGCAAAACTGGGGCGCCTTCGGGCGCCCCTTCTTCTTTGCCGGGCGCCTTTCCGCCGATCCGCCGAAAAGGAAATCTTCCCTGCCCCGAGGGGGATGCAAACCTCTGCGCTTCGCTGCATATCTGCGTCGACGGCACTGTGCCGTTAACATTCTGAATGCAGGAGTTTTCAGATATGAAGACGATGATCATGACGCTGACCGCAGCCCTTGTATGCGCCGGGGCCGCCTTTGCCGAAATCGACATGGCCGCCATCGATACCGATGGCGACGGCAGCGTATCCTTGGAAGAGCTGCTGGTCGAATACCCCGAGCAGACCGGCGAAAGCTTTGCCGCGCTGGATAGTGATTCCGACGGAATGCTGAGCGAGGCCGAACTGGTCGCCGCGGATGAGGCCGGCCTGCTGCCCGTCTCCGAATAATCCGTCGCCGCAAACCGCACTGTCACGCCCCGATCCGCCGATCGGGGCGTTTTTCATGCGCTGAAAGCCGCCGCCATGCGGCGCGGGGGGCTTTTTGGGCAAGGTTCCGCGCCCGCCAAAGCGCCCCACAGGCAAGGTGCCGCGCTCGGCGGAAACCCCCTGTGGGCGGGTCTGTTCAGGCGGCGAAACCGGGCGCATGTCTTGGGCGGGCGGCGATGTTGCCGCCCCTTGCATCCCAAGCTGAGGAGAGAAAGACATGACACGGATTACGATGATGGCCCTTGCATCGGGCCTTGCGCTGACCGGGGCGGTTTTTGCTCAGGACACCGCAAAGATCGACGCCAATGAAGACGGCATGTTCTCGATGGAGGAGCTGCTGGTGGCCTATCCGACGCTGACCGAAGAGACCTATCTGACGATGGATAGCGACGCCGACGGTCTGATCAACGACGAGGAATTCGCGACCGCCATCGGTCAGGGCCTTCTGCCCGCTGCCGACGAGGGCTGATCCGCAATATCGAAGGTCCCCCGGCGCAAGCCGGGGGGCTTTGTTCAGATTCCGCGCGACAGGGCGGCAACGCCGGTGCGCGCGACCTCGATCAGGCCGAGCGGGCGCATCAGATCGGCGAAGGCATCTATTTTCGACGGCGGGCCGGTCAGTTCGAACACGAAGCTTTCCAGCGTGCTGTCCACCGCATTGGCGCGAAAGATATCGGCCAGGCGCAGCGCCTCGACCCGTTTTTCGCCGGAGCCGGCCACCTTGAACAGCGCCAGCTCGCGCTCGACGACGGGGCCTTCGACGGTCAGGTCATGCACTTTATGCACCGGCACGATGCGGCCCAGCTGCGCCTTGATCTGTTCGATCACCTGCGGCGTGCCGCGCGTGACCACGGTGATGCGCGACAGGTGGCCCTGATGATCCACCTCGGCTACGGTCAGGCTGTCGATGTTATAGCCCCGGCCCGAGAACAGGCCGATGACACGGGCCAGCACCCCGGCCTCGTTATCGACGATCACCGCCAGGGTGTGGGCCTCGATCACATCGGCATTGGGGTCTTTCAGGTCATAGGCCGAATGTTTCGACAGACCTTTTTTCAGTTTCAGAGCAGACATTTGCAGACCTTTCCTAAACCATCACCGCGCCCGAGGCGCCGATTGCATCCTTGGTCGAGGCTTCGCCCATCAGCATCTCGTTATGCGGCGCGCCCGAGGGGATCATCGGAAAGCAGTTTTCATGCTTTTCCACCAGGCAATCGAAAACCACTGGCCCATCATGGTTGATCATTTCCAGGATCGCGTCGTCCAGATCGGCCGGATCCTTGCACTGAATGCCCTTGGCGCCGAACGCCTCGGCCAGTTTGACGAAATCGGGCAGGGATTCGGACCACGAATGCGAATAACGCTCGCCATGCAGCAGTTCCTGCCACTGGCGCACCATGCCCAGCCGTTCGTTGTTCAGGATGAATTGCTTGACCGGCAGCCGGAACTGCATCGCGGTGCCCATTTCCTGCATGTTCATCAGCCACGACGCCTCGCCCGCGACGTTGATCACCAGCGCCTCGGGATGTGCCATCTGCACCCCGATCGAGGCCGGGAAGCCATAGCCCATCGTGCCAAGGCCGCCGCTTGTCATCCAGCGATTGGGTTCATCGAAATGCAGATATTGCGCGGCCCACATCTGATGCTGGCCGACCTCGGTGGTGATATAGCGGTCATGATCCTTGGTCAGCGCCTGCAGCCGTTGCAACGCGTGCTGCGGCTTGATCGTCTTGGCCGAATTCTTGAACGCCAGGCAATCGCGTTTCTTCCAGCCTTCGATCCGGGTCCACCATTTGGCCAGACCCTCCTTGTTGACCTTGCGGCCGCGCGATTTCCAGATCCGCAGGGCATCTTCCAGCACATGCGCCACATCGCCGACGATCGGCAGATCCACGCGGATCACCTTGTTGATCGAACTGGGATCGATGTCGATATGGGCCTTCAGCGAGTCCGGGCTGAAATCGGCGACCCGGCCGGTGATCCGGTCGTCGAACCGGGCGCCGACATTGATCATCAGATCGCAGCCATGCATCGCCAGGTTGGCCTCATACAGGCCATGCATCCCCAGCATCCCCAGCCATTTGTCGCCCGAGGCCGGATAGGCGCCCAACCCCATCAGGGTCGAGGTGATCGGAAAGCCGGTGGCCTCGACCAACTCACGCAAAAGCTGCGCGGCCGCATCGCCCGAATTGATGACCCCGCCGCCGGTATAGAAGATCGGGCGCTCGGCCATTTCGATGGCTTCGACCAGGCGGGTAATCATCTCGATATCGCCCTTGACCTGCGGCTGGTAGTGGCCAAGCGACACCTTGCGCGGCGCGGTATAGGTGCCCGAGGCGAACTGCACATCCTTGGGGATGTCGATCAGCACCGGGCCGGGCCGCCCCGAGGTCGCCACATGAAATGCCTCGTGGATGGTGCCCGACAGCTTGTCGGTATCCTTGACCAGCCAGTTATGCTTGGTGCAGGGGCGGGTGATGCCCACGGTGTCGGCCTCCTGAAAGGCGTCGTTGCCGATCATGAAGGTCGGAACCTGCCCGGTCAGAACGATGATCGGGATGCTGTCCATCAGCGCGTCGGTCAGGCCGGTCACCGCGTTGGTGGCACCGGGGCCAGAGGTCACCAGAACGACGCCGGGCTTGCCGGTCGAGCGCGCATAGCCTTCGGCGGAATGCACCGCCGCCTGCTCGTGACGCACCAGAACGTGGCGAATCTCGTTTTGCTGGAAAATCTCGTCATAGATCGGAAGCACGGCGCCGCCGGGGTAGCCGAACACCACCTCCACGCCCTGATCCTTCAGAGCCTCGACCACCATTTTCGCACCGGTCATCGCATGTGCCATCTGTCCATCCTTCGCGTCACGTTTGCGCAACAAAAAAGCCCCCGGTGTGAACGGGGGCGCATGGGGTAACCATCTGGTGTCCGTTACCGGCCCATGCGCCTTTCTCCTACAAGTACGAGAATGCAGGTCATTCCCGGGCTCCTTTCATTGCGTGCGCCGGGACATTAGGAGCGGGCATTGGGGGCGTCAACCGCCAAAATCGTGAATTTTCTGTCGTGTGGCAATAAAATCCATTCCGAAAGTTGCGCGTGACCCGGCATATGCGACATTTGGCGCATTATGGGCCGGTGAATCGGCCTGTCAGTCGCCAAGCGCCGCGCGGCTGTCGGCGGGGGCGGCGTCGCGGTCGCGCAGGCCATAGTCGCGCAGCACATGCGCCACCCGCAGCCGGTACCCGGCAAAAACCCCGCGGCGCCCGGCGGCCTGGGCGGCCCGGTGCTCGGCGGTTTCGCGCCAGCGCAGCACCGCGGCCTCGTCTTCAAAGAACGACAGCGACAGCAGCTTGTCGGGGTCGGTCAGGCTTTGAAACCGCTCGACCGAGATGAACCCCTCGATCTGTTCCAGCTCGGGGCGCAGGCGCGCGGCGATCTCCAGATAGGCGTCGCGCTGGCCGGGGGCGGGGGTAACTTCGAAAATCACGGCGATCATCGGCGGGGGGCTCCATGCGGCGCAGAGGCCAGTTTCAGAAAGGTCCGGTCTTCGCGCAGGATAAAGTTCTCGGCGCGGGCGAAGTCGTAATTTTCGCGCCCCAGCGGATCGGCGGCCAGCGTGGCGCGATAGGTTTCGTATGCGGCCAGCGACGGCAGGCTGTAAACCCCATAGGCTAGGGTGGCCGATCCTTCGTGCGGGGCGAAATAGCCGATCAGATCGGCACCGCAGCGCGGAATACACTGGCCCCAGGTGCGGGCATAGCGTTCGAACTGTTCTTTTTTGTTGGGGTCGATCTGATAGCGGATGAAACAGGTCAGCATGGCAGTCTCCTTATGTGTCCGGGGCTGTTGTGCCATGACGGTGGCCGCCGATGGTTCGATACGGATCGAAGTGTAGGCGGTTGACCGGCGCGGCGTGCTGGCGCAGCGTGGCGGCATGAAAGAGGGGCCCGATATCGCCCGCATGGCCGCGCTGATCGGTGATCCCGCCCGCGCCAACATGCTGATGGCACTGATGAGCGGCAAGGCCCTGACCGCGGGCGAGCTGGCGGCCGAGGCCGGGGTGACGCCGGCCACCGCCTCCAGCCATTTGCGGCAGATGGACCAGGCCGGGCTGATCCGTGCGCGCAAGCAGGGGCGGCACCGCTATTTCACGCTGGCCGATGACGATGTCGGCCAGGCGCTGGAGGCCTTGATGGGGCTGGCGGCGGCGCGCGGCCATTTGCGCACCCGCACCGGCCCGCGCGACCCGGCGCTGCGCGCGGCGCGGGTGTGCTATGACCATCTGGCGGGCGCGCGCGGGGTGGCGGTGTTCGACAGCATGGCGGCGCGCGGTTTCTTGCAGGTGGCGGGTGACGGGGTCGCGCTGACCGGCGCGGGGCGCGATTTCGTGGCCGGGCTGGGTGTCGATTCGGCGGCACCGGGCGGGCGTGGGCGGCCGCTGTGCCGCGCCTGTCTGGACTGGTCGGAACGGCGCAGCCATCTGGGCGGGCGGCTGGGCGCGGCGCTGCTGACCCGGTTCTGCGATCTGGGCTGGGCCCGGCGCGAGGCAGACAGCCGTGTGGTGCATATCACGGATCGGGGCGCGTTCGACCGCGCCTTTCCGGCGGCGCAGCGGGGCGTTGACATACCCGATAAAAACAATCAGGATTGAATGACCCAGCACACGGCCCCGTCAGGGCCGCCGCCCGGCAGCATCGCAACCAGGGGCAGGGGTCGCGACCCCGCCGCCGCCAGACCGGGCCTGATCACATGACACGCAAACCGCATTCCGCCGCCACCCAGCCCCACGCCGACACGGCCCGCCATATCTGCGGCATCCCCAAGCCGGGCGAGGTGTTGATCGCCCGTGCCGGGTTCGACCGGTTCGAATCCGACGCCCTGTTCGTGATGCGCCACGTCTTTCTGACCATGCAGCCAAACCCGTCCCGCGCGGGCGCCGATCCTTACGCCGCGGCCGAAACCGCCTTTGACGGCCGCGCGGGGATCGAACTGGCCACGGCGCTGGTGGCTTTGGTGCAGACCATGGCGATGGGGCGCAGCGCCGGGTTCAGCTTTTCCAACCCCTATTGCGCGGGCTGCGCCGGGGTGCTGACCGGTTGTGAGCGGCACCTGCTCAGCCTGCTGCACCTCACGCGGCGCGGGGCCGAGGGGCGCGCAATGGTCCATGCGCTGATGCTGTGTGACCGCGCCCCGGCGCAGGCCCTGCTGGCCGCCGCGCATGAGGTCGCGCGCCGCGCGCCGCATGTTCGCCCGTTCGGTGCGCCCGCCGATCGGTGAAAAAATACGGCCCGGTCCGGTCCCCCTTGCATTGTCGCGCCGCCGCGGATCGTTTATCGAGCGGCGACAAGCTATAAGGGGTGCGCCATGACCACCGGGAAAAACGGGATGACATACGCCGACGCCGGCGTGGATATCGACGCGGGCAACGCGCTGGTGGACCGGATCAAGCCGGCCGCCAAACGCACGGCCCGGCCCGGGGTGATGTCGGGGCTGGGCGGTTTCGGCGCGCTGTTCGATCTGAAGGCCGCGGGCTATGTCGATCCGGTTCTGGTCGCGGCCACCGACGGGGTGGGCACCAAGCTGCGGATCGCCATCGATACCGGCGACGTCGGCGGCGTGGGCATCGACCTGGTGGCGATGTGCGTCAACGATCTGGTCTGTCAGGGCGCCGAGCCGCTGTTCTTTCTCGATTACTTCGCCACCGGCAAGCTGGCGGTCGATGAGGCCGCAAAAGTGGTCGAAGGCATCGCCGAGGGTTGCGTGCGGTCGGGCTGCGCGCTGATCGGCGGCGAGACGGCGGAAATGCCGGGCATGTATCATGACGGCGATTTCGATCTGGCCGGTTTCGCCGTCGGCGCGATGGAGCGT
Organism: Actibacterium sp. D185-2; assembly: GCF_054954595.1. NCBI lineage: Bacteria > Pseudomonadati > Pseudomonadota > Alphaproteobacteria > Rhodobacterales > Roseobacteraceae > Actibacterium > Actibacterium sp. D185-2. The sequence continues at coordinate 470,154 of NZ_JBPWNX010000002.1, read as the reverse complement.
GGCGCCGATCTGCCCGCCGGCGTGGCCGAAGGCGACGTACTGCTGGGGCTGGCCTCGGACGGGGTGCATTCGAACGGCTATTCGCTGGTGCGCAAGGTGGTGGAACTGGCCGGGCTGTGCTGGGACGCGGACTGTCCCTTCGCCGATGGCCCGCTGGGCGCGGCGCTGCTGACGCCCACACGGCTTTACGTCAAACCGGCGCTGGCGGCGGTGCGGGCGGGCGGTGTGCATGCGCTGGCCCATATCACCGGGGGCGGTCTGACCGAGAACCTGCCGCGCGCGCTGCCCGAAGGGCTGGGCGCGCAGATCGATCTGGACGCCTGGGCATTGCCGCCGGTGTTCCGCTGGCTGGCCGAAACCGCCGGGATGGATCAAGCCGAACTGCTGAAAACCTTCAACAGCGGCATCGGCATGATCGCCGTGGTCGCAGCGGCGCAGGCGGATGCCATCGCCGCAGTGCTGGCGGATCAGGGCGAAACCGTGTTCCGCATCGGCACCGTGACGGCGGGCGACGGCGTCAGCTATGCAGGCGCGCTGCTTTGAAGCGGGTCGCCATTCTGATCTCGGGCGGCGGGTCGAACATGATCGCGTTGGCGCAAAGCATGACCGGCGATCACCCGGCGCGCCCGGTTCTGGTGCTGTCGAACGATCCCGCGGCTGGCGGGTTGGCCAAGGCGGCGGCGATGGGCATCCCCACAGCGGCGGTCGATCACAGACCCTTCGGCAAGGACCGCGCCGCGTTCGAGGCTGCCCTTCAGGCCGAATTGCAAAAGGCCGCGCCCGATATTCTGTGCCTGGCCGGGTTCATGCGGATCCTGACCCCCGGTTTCATCGCGCAATGGGACGGGCGGATGCTGAACATCCACCCGTCGCTCTTGCCGAAATACCGCGGGTTGCACACCCATGCCCGCGCGCTGGACGCGGGCGATGCCGAACACGGCTGCACCGTGCACGAGGTCACTGCAGAGCTGGACGATGGCCCGATTCTGGGGCAGGCGCGGGTGCCGGTTCTGCCCGGTGACACGCCGGACACGCTGGCCGCGCGGGTGCTGCCGATGGAGCATCGCCTGTACCCCGCCGTGCTGCGCCGCTTCGCCGCCGGCGACCGTGATCCGGTGCTGCTGCCCTGAAGTCTTTCCTTTTTGCACGGGATTGCCTAAACCTGCAAAACGGCCGGGCACTCAATGACCCGCCACAGACAAAGAACAGCGACCCTGCATGCGAACACTGACCCAGACTGACGAGCTTGCCACCTTCTGCGCCGAGGCGAAGAAGGGCCCTTATGTCACGATCGACACCGAATTCCTGCGCGAACGCACCTATTACGCCAAGCTGTGTCTGGTGCAGCTCGCGCTGCCGGGGGACGGCGAGGCGGTGCTGGTCGATCCCCTGGCCGAAGGCCTGTCGCTTGATCCGCTCTACGATCTGTTTCGCGACACGAACGTGGTCAAGGTGTTCCACGCCGCGCGTCAGGATCTGGAGATTTTCTTTGTCGAGGGCAAGGTGTTCCCCGAACCGATGTTCGACACCCAGGTCGCCGCCATGGTGTGTGGCTTTGGCGAGCAGGTCGGCTATGAAACGCTGGTGCGCAAGATCGCCAAGGCGCCGCTGGACAAGACCTCGCGCTTTACCGACTGGTCGCGCCGGCCGCTGACCGATGCGCAGAAAACCTATGCGCTGGCCGATGTCACCCATCTGCGGGTGATCTATGAATTTCTCGACGCCGAGCTTGAAAAAAGCGGGCGCAGCAAGTGGTTGCGCGAAGAGCTTCGTGTTCTGACCGACCCGGAAACCTATATCGTGCGTCCGTCCGAGGCGTGGCAGCGCGTCAAGACCCGCACCCATAGCGGCAAGTTCCTGGCCGTGGTGCGCGAACTGGCGCGGTTCCGCGAAGGCTATGCCCAGTCGCGCAACGTGCCGCGCAGCCGGGTGTTCAAGGACGATGCACTGCTGGAACTGGCCTCGACCAAGCCGCAGAACGCGACCGACCTGTCGCGCTCGCGGCTGTTGCTGCGCGAGGCGCGCCGGGGCGAGATCGCGGACGGAATCTTTGCCGCGGTGAAAATCGCGTCAGAAATGGCGCCCGAGGATTACCCCAAGCCCGACCTCAGCAACGACAAGCTGCAAGTCAACCCGGCGCTGGCCGATCTGCTGCGCGTGCTGCTGAAATCCAAGGCCGAGAACGCGGGCGTGGCGCAAAAGCTGATCGCCTCGGCCGCCGATCTGGATCAGATCGCCGCCGGACAGCGCGACGTGATGGCGCTAAAGGGCTGGCGGGCCGAGGTATTCGGCAATGATGCGCTGCGGCTGTGCAAGGGCGAACTGGCCCTGGCCGCAAAAGGCAGCAGCGTCATGGTGGTCGAACTTTAGCGCCGGCTGCTGCGCTGATTTCTTGCGGCTTTGACCACGATCGTGGTCACATTCGCAAGCGACTGATCCGACACGAACGTTCCCGCCGTCACCTCGCGCGACGGTTCGCTGCCCGTGGTGGTGGCCGTGGCGGGCGGATAGGCCAGAAACTGATAGGTCAGAACGCCGTCCACCGGCTTGCCGTCATTTTCGGCCAGCAGTTCGGCGGCCCAATAGCCCTGACGCGGGGGCAGGCCGATCGCGGTCACGACGGCGCCACCCGGCACCTTGTCCACGCTCAGCCCGGTCACCTGATCGACCTGCGGCCGGTCGTCGATGATGGTGGTGCCGGGGATGTCGGCGGTCACGGTATCTTCGGTGCTGCCGCCGAACCAGTTGAACGGGTTGGCGCGCGAATTGCGCACCGTGTCACAGGCGCTCAGAACCAGCACGGCCGACAGGGCGGCAAGAAGCGGTGTCTTCATCTTTATCCCTCGCATTGCCCCACCGGGTTAGCGGAATCCGGGACGGTTGAAAAGCCGTTCCCGGGCGGGTCTGGACCTTTGCCGGGCAAGGGCTTAGGTCAGGGTCGAAAATACAGGGGATGCGCCATGGCCAGCGAAGCCTTCGAAGAGATTGTCGAGACGTTCGAGTTTCTGGAGGACTGGGAAGATCGGTACCGCCATGTGATCGAACTGGGCCGCGCGATGGCGCCGCTGGACGATGCGGTCAAGGTGCCGGCCACCAAGGTCGAGGGCTGCGCCAGCCAGGTCTGGCTGCTGCCCAAGATCGAGGGTGCCGGGCCGGGGGCGGTCTTCCGGTTTCAGGGCGAAAGCGACGCGATGATCGTGCGCGGGCTGATCGCGATCCTGCATGCGCTTTACGCGGGGTTGAGCGTGACCGAGGTCTTGCAGGTCGATGCCGGGGCCGAACTGGCCCGGCTGGGGCTGAACGATCATCTGTCGGCGCAACGCTCGAACGGATTGCGCGCGATGGTCGAGCGGATCCGGCTACTGGCGTCAGAGGCCGCCGCGGGCTGATCCCGCCCCGGACCCTGCGGCGCGGTCCCGGTAATAGCGCAGCACATACAGCCGAATCGCCGAGGCCAGACCGGTTTCCAGATCGCGCCCCGCGTCGATTTCGGCCGCCAGCGCGTTGATCGGCGTGTCCTTTTCGGCGGCGATTTCGCGGAACGCCTGCCAGAACGCATCTTCCAGCGACACGCTGGTGCGGTGGCCCTTCAGCGTGAGCGAGCGTTTTACCGGTCTGGTCGACATGGGCATTCTGATCCTTTGTGTGACGCTATTATGATTCGCCTGGTTTCGTCTCGAGCTGGGGCGCGTGCAGATAACAGTTGTTCCACATAGGGAAACGATCGGTCCAAATGCCCATCTTTGCTTAACAAATGGAAAAGGTTGACATTATTCTGCCTTAATGACGCCACGAATTTGTCTTGCACCCGCAGAAATTTGTATATGGGAGAGGTGAAGTAAATTTTTCTTGAATACGTATATGGAGTGCAAAGGCATGAAAGTGGCAAGAACACTGGCTGTTTGTTGCGGACTGGCGCTTGTTCCCGCTGCGGCTTCAGCGACGACGTCTTTCTACAGCCCGACCGGTGGCGGCGCACCGGGGCATACGGATTTTTGGGGCGCGCCCGGCCCGTCCCCGCAATTTCCGACTGGCCCGGGGTTTGGCGGGTATCAGCCGGGGTCCGGCCCGCACGGCGGTCCCTTCACGCCGGGGCCGATTGGCGGTCCGTATGCCGGCGGCCCCGGGGGGTGCTTTGGCAGCCCGTTCGGCTGCGCGCCGAAGCCCGACTGCGACGATACCGCCAGCCCGGTTCCGCTTCCGGCGGGAATGCCGCTGGTCCTGTCGGGGCTTGGCGCACTGGCCTTGTTCCGGCGCAAGCGCCGCAAGGCCTGATCCGCGCCCTGATCTGTCAGTCCTTGGGACCGACCATCTGCTCGGGACGCACCACGCGGTCGAAGGTTTCGCCATCCACAAAGCCAAGGGCGATCGCCTCCTGCTTCAGGGTGGTGCCGTTCTTGTGCGCGGTCTTGGCGACCTTGGTCGCGTTGTCATAGCCGATTTCGGGGGCCAGCGCGGTCACCAGCATCAGGCTTTCGCGCATCAGCTTTTCGATCCGCACCTCGTCGGCCTTTAGCCCGACCACCAGATTGTCGGTGAATGCCGAGGCGCTGTCGCCCAGAAGTTGCATGGATTGCAGCACGTTATAGGCCATCATCGGCTTATAGACGTTCAGTTCGAAATGCCCCTGTGATCCGGCAAAGCCGACGGCGGCGTCATTGCCCATGACATGGGCGCAGACCTGGGTCAGTGCTTCGCACTGGGTCGGGTTCACCTTGCCCGGCATGATCGACGAGCCGGGCTCGTTTTCCGGCAGGATCAGTTCGCCCAGACCGCAGCGCGGACCCGAGCCCAGAAACCGGATGTCGTTGGCGATCTTGAACAGCGACGCGGCCACGGTCTTCAGCGCGCCCGAGATTTCCACCATCGCGTCATGCGCGGCCAGGGCTTCGAACTTGTTGGGCGCGGTCACGAAGGGCAGGCCGGTGATTTCGGCCATATTGGCGGCCACGGTCACGTCCCAGCCCTTGGTGGTATTCAGTCCGGTGCCGACGGCGGTGCCGCCCTGGGCCAGCTCATAAATATGGTCCAGCGCGGTCTTCACCCGCTTGATGCCCATGGCGACCTGATGGGTATAGCCGGAAAATTCCTGGCTCAGGGTCAGGGGGGTGGCGTCCTGGGTGTGGGTGCGGCCGATCTTGATGATGCCGTCGAATTCCACGACCTTGGCCTGAAGGGCGGCGTGCAGCTTTTCCAGCCCCGGCAGCAGCACGTCGCGCGCGGTGGTCGCGGTGGCGATATGCATGGCGGTGGGGAAGGTATCGTTGGACGACTGGCCCATGTTGCAGTGATCATTGGGATGTACCGGGTCTTTCGACCCGATCACGCCGCCCAGAATCTCGATCGCGCGGTTGGCGATCACCTCGTTGGCGTTCATGTTCGACTGGGTGCCGGACCCGGTCTGCCACACGACCAGCGGAAAGTTGTCGTCGAACTTGCCCGCCACCACCTCGGATGCGGCCTGAATGATCGCGTCGGCCTTGGCCGGGCCCAGCTTGCCCGACGCCTTGTTGGCCATGGCGCAGGCCTGCTTGATCACCCCCAGCGCGCGCACGATGGCGATCGGCTGACGTTCCCAGCCGATCGGGAAATTCAGGATCGAGCGCTGCGTCTGCGCGCCCCAATACTTGTCGGCGGGAACTTCGAGAGGGCCGAAGCTGTCGGTTTCGGTGCGGGTCTGGGTCATGATGTGCTCCTCCGGCATGCGGTTGTATGCCGTTTACCGCCGCCGCGCGCCCAAGACAATCGGTCTGTTGCGGGCGTTAGCGCTATTTCCGGAAACTGTCGAGGCTGACCACCTCGGCGTTCTGCGGGCTGTTCTCGTCCTCGTCCTCTTCGGTGGGGGCGTGCTCTGCCAGATCGTCGTCCTCATCCTCGTCGTCGCTTTCCTGGGTTTCGAACCGCAGGCCGAATTCGACCGAGGGATCGACGAAGGTGCGGATCGCGTCGAACGGAATGTAAAGCGGCTCGGGGCTGTCGCCGAAATTCAGCGTGATCGAGAACCCGTCCTCGCCGACCTCCAGATTGTCGAACCAGTGCTGGACAACCACGGTCATCTCGTTGGGATAGCGGTCGCGCAGCCAGTCGGCCAGCGCGCTGTCGGGATGGGTGGTGTCGAAGGTGATGAAAAAGTGATGCTGGCCCGGCAATCCATTCTCGGCCACGTCCGTCAGAACACGGCGGATCAGCCCGCGCATGGCGCTATGCATCAGATTTCCGTATTCGATCCGGCGCGACATGGATATCCCCAAGCGAGTTTCCCGGCCAGCATAGGGGATTCGGGATTTTATAAAAGGGGAGGGCGCGGGGAATTTTCGGCGGGCCCGAACGCGGCGATCCGCGCGGCCGGACACGCGCCGGGGCGCCGTCAGACGCGCAATTGCACCGGGGGTGACATGGGGTGCGATCTTGCCGGGCGTCTTGCGTTTTTCCCACGCCCGCGGGACACAAGCTTTTGACCCCGCTTGCTGAATAGTCGACAAAGGACGGCAACGGATACCGAACCGACGACAGGAGAGAGAGATGAACAACATGAAGACGCTTCTGACCGGGATCGCGGCCTCGGCCCTGGTTCTGGCCGGTGCCGCGCAGGCCGAGCCGGTGAAGGTGGGGATGATCACGACCCTGTCGGGCGGCGGTGCCAGCCTGGGGATCGACACCCGCGACGGGTTCATGCTGGCCGTCAAAATGGCCGCCAACCCGGATCTGGAGGTGATCGTCAAGGATGATCAGCGCAAGCCCGATGTGGCGGTGCAACTGGCCGACAAGATGATCCAGTCCGACAAGGTCGATGTGCTGACCGGGATCGTGTGGTCGAACCTGGCGATGGCGGTGGTGCCGTCCGCTGTGGCGCAGGGCAAGTTCTATCTGTCGACCAACGCCGCCCCCTCGCAACTGGCTGGCAAGGGCTGCAACGCCAGGTATTTCAGCGTAGCCTATCAGAACGACAACCTGCACGAGGCTGCCGGCGCCTATGCCACCGAGGCGGGCCTGCAGAAGGTCTTCATCCTTGCGCCAAACTATCCGGCGGGCAAGGACAGCCTGGCGGGCTTCAAACGCTTTTACGGCGGTGAGGTCGCGGGCGAGCTGTATACCCAACTGGGTCAGACCGATTACGCCGGTGAAATCGCGCAAATCCGTGCTTCGGGTGCGGATGGCGTGTTCTTCTTCCTGCCCGGCGGCATGGGGATTTCCTTCCTCAAGCAATATGCCGCCAGCGGCGTGGAACTGCCGGTGGTGGGCCCAGCTTTTTCCTTCGACCAGGGCATCCTGCAGGCCGTGGGCGACGCGGCGCTGGGGGTAAAGAACACCTCGCAATGGTCGAAAGACATCGACAACGCCGCGAACAAGACCTTCGTCGCGGGCTTTGTGGCCGAATATGGCCGCCTGCCGTCGCTGTATGCCGCACAGGGCTATGATACCGCCAACCTGCTGCTGTCGGCGATGGCCAAGGCGGATGTCAGCGACGCGGACGCCTTTCGCGCGGCGTTGAACGCGGCCGATTTCGCCTCGGTCCGGGGCGCGTTCAGCTTTGGCCCGAACCAGCACCCGATTCAGGACATCTATGTACGCGAGGTGATCAAGGAGGGTGACGTCTATACCAACAAGATCACCGGCACCGCGATGAAGCGCCGTGGCAACGCCTATGAGGGCGACTGCAAGATGTAATCCGACCGGGCCGGGGACAGCCCCGGCCCGATCCTGCGCCGGACGGTTTTCATGTCGATGCTGCTGCTGATCGAGCAGGTCCTGAACGGCCTGCAATACGGGGTGATGCTGTTTTTGATGGCCGCCGGGCTGACGCTTGTATTCGGGGTGATGGGGCTGATCAACCTGGCGCATGGGTCGCTTTACATGGTCGGCGCCTTTGCCTGCGCTGCCGTGGCGGGCTGGTCCGGCTCGTTCTGGCTGGGGCTGGCGGCCAGTCTTGCCGCCGCCGCGGCCGCCGGCGCGCTGGTCGAACTGACGGTGATCCGCCGCCTGTATGCGCGCGATCACCTGGATCAGGTGCTGGCCACCTTCGCGCTGATCCTGGTGTTTTCCGAAGGCACGCGCTGGGTCTTCGGGTCGTTCCCGCTTTATCTGTCAGTGCCGCCGATCCTGTCGGGCGCGGTCACGCTGCCGGGCGGGATCGCGTATCCGGCCTATCGGCTGGCCATCATCGGTGCGGGGTTTGCGGTGGCGGGACTGCTGTTCGCGCTGATCGGCAAGACGCGGCTGGGCGTGCGCATCCGCGCGGGCGAGGCGGACCGCGAAATGATCGCAGCACTTGGCGTCGATATCGACCGGCTTTACACGGCGGTCTTTGCCCTTGGCGCGGCGCTGGCGGGGCTGGCGGGCGCGCTGGTCGGAACGATCCAGTCGGTGCAGGTCGGGATGGGCGAGCCCGTGCTGATCCTGGCCTTCGTGGTGATCGTGATCGGCGGGATCGGGTCGATCAAGGGGGCGCTGCTGGGCGCGCTTCTGGTGGGCATGACCGATACGCTGGGCAAGTTCCTGCTGCCCATTGCCTTTGCCCAGATCATGGATCCGGCGGCGGCGCGCGGGGCCGGGGCGGCGCTGGCCTCGATGCTGATCTACATCCTGATGGCGGGGATTCTGGTGGTGCGGCCGCGCGGCCTGTACGGGGTAAGGGCATGACCCGCGCGCAGGCCATCAATCTGGCGCTTCTGGGGGTGCTGGTGGCGGTGCCGCTTTGGGCACTGGCCGCCGATCAGCCCTTTGTCATCACGCTGGCCACCAAGGTCGCGATCTTCGCGCTGGCCGGGGTCGGGCTGAATCTGGCGCTGGGGTTCGGCGGCATGGTGTCGTTCGGCCATGCGGCGTTTTTCGGCATCGGCGGCTATGCGGCGGGGATTCTGGCCAGCCACGCCGCGAATTACGCGCCGATCCTGACCGCGCCCATCGTGATCGAGGGCACCACCCAGATGCTTGTGATCTGGCCGGTGGCGATCGTGGCGGCGGGGCTGGTGGCGCTGGCGATCGGCGCGCTGAGCCTGCGGACATCGGGCGTGTTCTTCATCATGATCACGCTCGCCTTCGCGCAGATGCTGTATTACTTCGCCATTTCCTGGCCCGCTTATGGCGGCGAGGATGGTCTTTCCTTCTATGTGCGCAACAGCTTTCCGGGGCTGAACACGCTGGTGCCGATCCAGTTTTTCTGGATCTGTCTGGGCGTGCTGCTGGCGGCCATTGGCGGGCAGGCGGTGCTGATCCGCTCGCGCTTTGGCCTGGCGTTGCAGGGGGCGCGGCAGAATCCGGGGCGGCTGGCCAGCCTTGGCATCCGGCCGTTCGCGGTGCAGCTGACGGCCTTTGTCATCTCGGGGATGATCACCGGGCTGGCAGGCGCGCTGTATGCCGATCTGAACCGGTTCGTCAGCCCGGCGATGCTGACATGGCACATGTCGGGGCAGATCATGGTTTTCGTCATTCTGGGCGGGGTCGGGCGGTACCTTGGCCCCGTGGCCGGGGCGGGGCTGTTCATCTTGCTGGAGCATACCTTGGGCGGGATCAGCGACTATTGGCAGGTCTTTCTGGGTCTGCTGCTGCTGGCGGTGGTACTGTTCGCGCCCGGCGGGTTGATCGGCATCGCCATGCGGCGGGGGGCGCGCGATGGATGAACCGATCCTGACCCTGTCGGGCCTGTGCAAGACCTTCGGCGCGCTGACCGCCACCGATGATGTGTCGCTTGACTTGCGGCCGGGCGAAATCCACGCGCTGATCGGGCCGAACGGCGCGGGCAAATCCACCCTGATCAAGCAGATCGCGGGCGAGCTGCGGCCAGATGCGGGCACGATCCGGTTTGAAGGTCAGGCAATCGACGATCTGGATGCCGCCGCGCGGGCGCGGCTGGGGCTGGCGCGCAGCTTTCAGGTGTCGTCGGTCCTGCCCGATTTCACGGTGCTACAGAATGTGGTTCTGGCGGTGCAGGGGGCCAGCGGGCGCAGTTTCAGGTTTTTCCGCCCCGTGCTGCGCGACCCGGCGCTGGTGGACCCCGCGCAATTTCACATCGCGCAGGCCGGGCTGGCGGGGCGCGCCGATGTCCCCGCCGCCGAACTGGCCCATGGCGAGCGGCGCAAGCTGGAAATCGCCATGGCGCTGGCCCTGCGCCCGCGCGTCTTTCTGCTGGACGAGCCGATGGCCGGCATGGGCCCCGAGGGCGCGCGCCATCTGACCCATATCCTGCACGATCTGCGTGAAACCGCGCCGATCCTGCTGGTCGAGCATGACATGGACGCGGTGTTCGCGCTGGCCGACCGGATCTCGGTGCTGGTCTATGGCCGGATCATCGCCACCGGAACCGTGCCCGAAATCCGCGCCAACGCAGAGGTTCAGCGCGCCTATCTGGGGGATCCGGCATGACCCTGTTGCAGCTGGAAAACATCACCGCCTTTTATGGCCCGGTGCAGGCGCTTCAGGGGGTCAGCCTGCGGGTGGGCGCGGGCGAGGTGGTGGCGCTGATGGGCCGCAACGGCATGGGCAAGACCACGACGATCCGCACCATCCTGCGGATGCTGCCGCACCGCGCCGGGCGGATCACCTTCGCGGGGCAGGATCTGGCCGGGTTGGCCCCGCATCGCGCAGCGCGGCTGGGCCTGGGGCTGGTGCCCGAGGGGCGGCGCTGTTTCGCGCCGCTGACGGTGGCCGAAAACCTGACCGCCGCCGCCCGGCCGGGGCCATGGGACATGGCGCGCGTCACCGATCTGTTCCCGCGTCTGGCCGAGCGGCGCAGCCAGCCCGCGCGCACCCTGTCGGGCGGCGAACAGCAGATGCTGGCGATCGGCCGGGCGCTGATGACCAACCCGCGGCTGCTGATCCTTGACGAAGCGACCGAGGGGCTGGCCCCGGTGGTGCGTCAGGAAATCTGGGCCGCGATCCGCAGGCTCAAGGCCGATGGCATGGCGATCCTGCTGGTCGACAAGTCCCTGGCCGAGCTGCTGGGGGTGGCCGACCGCGCCGTCATTCTGGAACGCGGCGGCGATGTCTGGACCGGCCCGGCGACGCGGCTGGATGACGGAATCGCGCGGCGCTATCTGGGGGTCTAGGCGGGGCTCAGATGCGCGGCACAGCCGGTCAGCGCGGCATAATCGTCCTCGATCAGCGAAATCGCGAAGCCCTGCATCATTTCGGTAAAGCGGCCCTTGCCGTGAAACGCCTCGGCAAAGCCCATCGCGTTCAGATGGGGGGCCACCGCGCGGGCCACGCCGCCGCACAGATACATCCCGCCGAAGGGCAGGAAGGTCAGCGCCAGATTGCCGGTCACGATGCCAAGATAGCGGGCGAAGATGCGCGCGGTCTCGGTCGCGGCGGGGTCGCCGTCGGCCACCATCGCCATCACCTCGGCGCCGCCGGCCTGACGCGGGCTGCCGGCCCGGGTCGTGACCCACGCATAGATATGCGCCAGTCCGCGGCCCGACAGCACATCCTCGACCGCCGCGAAATCGTCGGCGCCGCGCACGAACCGCGCCAGCGCCAGATCGTCGTCATCCGCGGCCGGCAGGGCGACATGGCCGGCCTCGGCCGCCGTCACCAGGCTGCCCGATGGGCAGGGATAGACCGCTGCGGCGTTAAAACCGGTGCCGACGCCCACCACCAGCCGCGCGGCGCCGTTGCCTTCGGGCGTGCCGGGCAACAGCGGGCTGAGCGCACCGGGGGCCAGATGATCCAGCGCCTGGCCCTGCGCCTGAAGATCGTTCAGGATCGCCACCCGCCCGGTGCCGGTGGCCCGGGCCAGGGTTTCGTTGTCGATTTGCCAGTTGAGATTGGTCAGCCGCCCGACGCCGCCGCGCACCGGCCCGGCCACGGCCACGCAGGCCCCCGCCAGCGGCGCGCCGTCGCGCCCGGCCAGATACTGGCGCAGCACGGTTTCCAGATCGGGATATTCGGCGTTGCGGAACCGGTGGATCGTGTCGGTCAGCAGTTCTGGTCCAAGGGCCAGCGCCACGCGGGTGTTGGTTCCGCCGATATCGGCGACAAGGGCCGGCGCATGGGGCTGGATCATCGGCTTCTCCGCAGACGGGTTCAGCGGGCCAGTGCCCGCGCCATGGCGTGATAGGACGCTTTCGGGGTGCGCTGCAAGCTGTCGAAGTCCACATGGATCAGCCCGAACCGCTTGTCATAGCCCAACGCCCATTCGTAATTGTCCAGCAACGACCATGCGAAATAGCCCTGCACCGGCACGCCACCCGCGATCGCGCGCCGGACCTGTGCCAGATGCGCATCCAGATAGGCGATGCGCGCCGGGTCCGCCACCGCGCCGCCCGCCACATGATCGTCCGCGGCCATGCCGTTTTCGGTTACATAAAGCGGCAGGCCCCGGGTGAATTCGCGATCCACCCAGGTCAGGAAATGGTGCAGCCCTTCCGGGTACACCTCCCACCCCATGGCGGTTTTGGGCAGCGGGCCCTCAACCTCTGAATGGCCGGGCCAGGGGCCATCCACGGGCGCGATCAGCTTGCGGGTATAGTAGTTCAGCCCCAGCCAGTCGAGCGGCTGACCGATCAGGTCGAAATCCTGCTGCCAGCCTTTGGGCATATGCGGCGCGAAACCTTGCATCACTTCATCGGGGTAGGCCCCCCTGAACATCCCCGACAGGAAGAAGCGGTTGTAATAGGCGTCATACAGCCGCGCGGCGGCGGCGGATTCGGGGCTGTCATCGGCGGGGGCGGCATATTCGAAATTGCACACGGCCCCCAGGTTTTGCACCCCGGCGGCGCGCATCGCCTGGATGGCCACGCCATGGCCGACCAGCACGTGATGCATCGCATGGGCGGTGGCGCGGATGTCGCGCAGCCCCGGCGCGTGGTGGCCCAGGAAATGCGACAGCCAGCCGACGCACCATGGCTCGTTGATCGGCGCGGCGGACCACAGCCGGTCGCCGATCCGGCGCATCAGAACCTGTGCGAACTCACCGAAGGCCAGCGCCGTATCGCGATTGCGCCAGCCGCCCTTGTCGGCCAGCGCCACCGGCAGTTCCCAGTGATACAGCGTGGCGGCGGGTTTCAGACCGCGCTCCAGCATCGCATCGACCAGCCGGTCGTAGAAATCGAGCCCGTCGGGGTTCGGCGTGCCGGTGCCCTCGGGCAGCACCCGTGCCCAGGAGGTGGAAAACCGGTAGACGTCGAAATTGCCGTCGCGCAGCAGATCCAGATCCTGCGGATAGCGGTGGTAATGGTCGCAGGCCACCGCGCCGTTTTCGGCCCGGACCACATTGCCCGGTGTGGCGGCAAACGTGTCCCAATGGGTCATGCCCGCACCGCCAAAGCTGTGCCCCTCGATCTGATAGCTCGATGTCGCGGCGCCGAACAGGAACCCTTCGGGGAAATCGGAACGGGTGAAATTCATGGCTGCACCTTCGCGGGGACGGGGCCGGTCGAGCGGCCAAGGGTCAGGTCGGCCTCCAGCAGCCGGGTCAGCGGCACGGCCTGGGGCGTCTCGATCAGCGACAGCAGCATTTCGGCGGTCAGGCCGCCGGCTGCGCGCACGGAAGAGCGGGTCGCGGTGAACATCGGCACATCCACCCCGTCGGAATTGCGGAAATAGCTCAGATCGTCGTCATGGGTGACGACCGACACATCGCGGCCCATCTTCAGCCCGCGTTCCTCGATCGCGCGGCGCACCCCCATGGCTGAAATGATCGACGAGACGACAAAGGCGGTGGGCGGATCACCTTGCGCCAGCATGGCGCGGGCGGCGTGATGGCCGTTGGTTTCGGTCATCTCGGCCGAGGTCATCAGCGCCGGGTCGGGGGCAAGTCCGCGTTTGGCCAGGGCGCGGCCATAGCCGTCGCGCCGGCGCAGCGCGAAATCCATATGCTCCAGCCCGTTGATCAGGGCGATGCGGCGATGGCCCAGATCCAGCAAGAACCCGGTGGCCCGCGAAAACGCGCGGCGGTTGTTGATGTCGAGCCAGGAATAAGGCCCGTCCTCGCCCGAGGCACGGCCATGCACCACGAAGGGCAGGCCGATATCGCGCAACAGGGCGATGCGCGGATCGTTCACCTGCGGCGCGTGCACGATGATACCGTCCACATTGCGTTTCGATGCGATCTGGCGATAGGTCCGCGCCTCGTCGGCGTCGTTGACCACGGTCAGGTGCATCTCATAGCCGGCGCGGGCATAGCATTCGCCGGCACCCGCGATGAAATCGGCGAAGACCGGGTTCACCATCTCGTGTTTGGTGGAAATCGGGATCACATGACCGATCGCCATGGCCCGGCCCGTGGCCAGGCTGCGGGCGCGCATGTTGGGGCGGTAGTCATAGGCCAGCGCGGCGGCCTCGACCCGTTTGCGCGTGGCTTCACTTACCTCGGGATAGCCGTTCAGCGCCCGGCTGACCGTGGTCTGGGACAGGCCCAGCGTTTCCGCCAATTGCTTGAGGTTCATGCGCGGTCTGCTTCCAAAGCGCTTTCAAATCCTGTTGAGGTTAGCGCCATCCTGCGCCCGCGTCAAAAGGAAGATTGCGGCGCGGCATTTTCTGCACCTGCGAAATATATGAAATAAATTGCGAATCCATGGTGCGCGAGTTGACAGCTCTGACTCGATGGGCGACGTTCCCAGCACTCAAAGCGCTTTGAGTGGCGATTCCGGGCGCGGAGGGTTCAGTGCGGAACGCAAGGCGGGAGGATGACCATGAAGACCAGATTATTCGCAGGTGTCGCGGCACTGGCACTGGCGGCGGGGGCCGCATCGGCGCAGGAGCTGAAATTCGCGCCGGGTGCCGATCCCACCTTCAACTGGGCCAGCTACGAAGCGTTCGCCGCCGCCCATGACCTGTCGGGGCGCACCCTGACGATCACCGGCCCGTGGATCGGTGCCGACAAGGATCTGCTGGAAACCGTGCTGGCCTATTTCCGGGCGGCCACCGGGGCCACGGTGAACTATTCCGGCTCGGACAGTTTCGAGCAGGACATCGTGATCGCCGCACAGGCCGGATCCGCGCCGAACATCGCTGTCTTTCCGCAGCCCGGCCTGGCCGCCGACATGGCCCGGCGCGGTTTTCTGACGCCGCTGGATCAGGACACCGCCGCCTGGGTCGGCGAAAACTATGCCGCCGGGCAATCGTGGATCGATCTGGGCACCTATGCCGGCCCGGACGGCGCGGATGCGCTTTATGCGTTTTTCTACAAGGTCGATCTGAAATCGCTGGTCTGGTACATCCCCGAGGCATTTGACGAGGCGGGCTATGCGGTCCCGCAGACCATGGAAGAGTTGCACGCGCTGACCGAACAGATCGTCGCCGATGGCGGCACGCCGTGGTGCATCGGTCTGGGGTCTGGCGCGGCCACCGGCTGGCCCGCCACCGACTGGGTCGAGGATATGATGCTGCGCACCCAGCCGCCCGAAATCTATGATGGCTGGGTCGACAATTCGGTGCCGTTCAATGACCCCGCCGTGATCGGCGCGATCGAGGAATACGGCTGGTTCGCCCGCACCGAC
The DNA here is from genome assembly GCF_054954595.1 of Actibacterium sp. D185-2. NCBI lineage: Bacteria > Pseudomonadati > Pseudomonadota > Alphaproteobacteria > Rhodobacterales > Roseobacteraceae > Actibacterium > Actibacterium sp. D185-2. The sequence continues at coordinate 454,717 of NZ_JBPWNX010000002.1, read as the reverse complement.
GCCTTCGTCGATGGCGGCTCGGCCCTCGTCGTCAATACCGATTTTCGCGAAAGCCCGGCGGGTTTGTTCACCTTCCCGCCGAAATGCTACATGCACAAGGCGGCCAGCTTTATCCCGACCTTCTTTCCCGAAGGTACGCAGGTGGGCGAGGATGTGGATTTCTTCTATTTCCCCGCCTATGCGCAAAAGGATCTGGGCAAGCCGGTGCTGGGTGCGGGCACGCTGTTTGCGATCACCGCCGACAGTCCCGAGGCGCGTCTTTTCATCGACTTCCTGAAAACGCCGATCGCGCATGAGGTCTGGATGGCGCAGTCGGGTTTTCTGACCCCCTACAAGGCGGTCAATACCGAGGCCTACGGTAATGACACGCTGCGCGCGATGGGCGAGATCCTGCTGGGCGCCACCACCTTCCGCTTCGACGGGTCCGACCTGATGCCGGGCGAGATCGGGGCCGATGCGTTCTGGAAGGGCATGGTGGCCTATACCACCGGCGAAAGCGCGCAAGACGTGGCCGACACGATCCAGGCCCGCTGGGACGCGATCAAATAATCAGGCGCACCCCCGCCGCCCAAACGGGCGCGCGGGGGGAGGGCTGCTGTTGGGGGAGGCCGGATGTCACCGCTTGTTCAGGGACTGCTTACCATCGCCATCGGTGTCGGCGGCTGCGTGGGGTATTTTTATGTCTCCAACCTGATCCTCGACCGGGTCATCTTTCCGGCGCGGGGGGCCGATCCGGGCCGCAATATCAACCGGGCCAGCATGGTGCGGCCCTGGCTGTTCCTGTTGCCCGCGATCCTCGCGCTGGGGTTGTATCTGGTTTATCCGGTGGTCGGGTCGTTCCTGCGGTCGCTGATCAACCGCGACGCGAACGCCTTTGTCGGCCTTGGCAATTACCGGGCCCTGGCGGCCGATCCGATCTTCCGGCAAAGCGTGCTGAACAACTTCCTGTGGGTGCTGGTGGTGCCTGCGGCGGCCACCTCCTTCGGGCTGGCGGCGGCACAGCTGACCGATCGGCTGCGCTGGGGCGGAATCGCGAAATCGCTGATCTTCATGCCGATGGCGATTTCCTTCGTCGGGGCTTCGCTGATCTGGAAATTCGTCTATGCCAACAACGCCGATATCGGGTTGATCAACGCGGCCCGCGCGGCGTTCGGCGCGGCCACGCCGATTGACGTTCTGCAAATCCCGTTCTGGAACAACTTCTTCCTGATGGTGATCCTGATCTGGATCCAGACCGGCTTTGCCATGGTGCTGCTGTCGGCGGCTTTGCGCGGCATCCCCGAGGAAACCATCGAGGCTGCGGTGTTGGACGGGGCCGGGCCGTTCCAGATCTTCTTTCGCATCAAGATGCCGCAGATCATCGGCACCGTGACCGTGGTCTGGACCACGATCACCATTCTGGTGCTCAAGGTCTTCGATATCGTCTATTCCACCACCGGCGGCAATTTCGGCACCCAGATCCTGCCGTCCTACATGATGTCCTACATGTTCCGCGACGATGGCCGCGCGACGGCGGTGGCGTTCGTGATCATGGTGATCGTGCTGCCGGTGATGATCTGGAACATCATCCAGTCCCGTAAGGAGATGAACTGATGCAAGGGATCGCCGGGCGCGGATCGGCGCTGACAGTCGTGCTGAACATCACGGTTCTATTGATGGTGGTGATCTGGCTGATCCCCACGGTGGGGCTGCTGGTGTCGTCGTTTCGCGACCGCGACCAGATCACGCGCTCGGGCTGGTGGAAGGCGCCGCTGCCGGTCGAGCAGACGTTCCGCACCCGCGCCGACGCGGCCAGCGAGCAGCAACAGGACGGGCGCTTTGTCCTGAGCGGCAATGTGTTCACCGACGGTGAAAACGACACAGCCTTCGCCGCCGGGCCGGGCACGGTTCTGGCCTTCGGCGAGGCGAGCCGCGCACCGGCGGCCTATCCGGCGGGCAGCATCGCCACGTTGGAGGGGGGTGTGACGATGCAGATCGCCGCCGATGGCCACTATAGCGTCAGCGGGCCCGACAGTTTCGGCACCCGCGGCCCGCGCCTTTATTTCCTGGCCAAGACGCCGCCGCGCTTTACCCTGGAAAATTACCGTACCGTGCTGCACGCCGACAACATGGACCGCGCCTTCATCAACACGCTGACGGTGACGATCCCGTCCACGGTGATTCCGATCGTGATCGCTGCCTTTGCCGCCTATGCGCTGGCCTGGATGCAGTTTCCCGGTCGCAGCCTGTTGCTGGCCGCGATTGTCGGGCTGCTGGTGGTGCCGCTGCAACTGGCGCTGGTGCCGCTGCTGCGGCTGCATCAGCAGGTCGGCATCGGCCAAAGCTTCGTTGGGATCTGGCTGGCCCATACCGGGTTCGGTCTGCCGCTGGCGATCTATCTGTTGCGCAACTACATGGTCGGGCTGCCGCGCGACATCATCGAATCCGCCAAGGTCGACGGCGCCACCGATTTTCAGGTCTTCGTGCGGATCGTGCTGCCGCTGTCGTTCCCGGCGCTGGCCAGTTTCGCGATCTTTCAGTTCCTGTGGACGTGGAACGACCTGCTGGTGGCCAAGGTGTTCCTGCCCTCAAGCGACGAGGCCAAGGTGATGACCGTCAAGATCGCCGACGATCTGCTGGGGTCGCGCGGGGGCGACTGGGGCATTCTGGCGGCGGCGGCCTTCGTGTCGATCGCGGTGCCGCTGGCGGTGTTTTTTACCATGCAGCGCTATCTGGTGCGCGGCCTGCTGGCCGGCTCTGTGAAATAAGGAAACCAAGGTGGGTATGCAGATGACATCGGCACAGAACAAGGATTGGTGGCGCGGCGCGGTGATCTATCAGATCTATCCGCGCAGCTTTCAGGACAGCAATGGCGACGGGATCGGCGATCTGCGGGGGATCGTGACGCGGCTGCCCTATATCGCGTCGCTGGGGGTGGATGCGATCTGGATCTCGCCTTTCTTCACCTCGCCGATGAAGGATTTCGGCTATGACGTGTCGGATTACTGTGATGTCGATCCGATGTTCGGCAGTCTGGCCGATTTCGACGCGGTGGTGGATAACGCGCACCGGCTGGGCCTGAAGGTGATGATTGACCTGGTGCTGTCGCATACCTCGGACCAGCACCCGTGGTTCGCGGACAGCCGCGCCAGCCGCAGCGGCGACAAGGCCGACTGGTATGTCTGGGCCGATCCCAAACCCGACGGCAGCCCGCCCAACAACTGGCTGTCGATCTTCGGTGGTTCGGCCTGGCAATGGGATGCGGGGCGGCTGCAATATTACCTGCACAACTTTCTGGTCTCGCAGCCCGATCTGAACTTTCACACCCCCGCCGTGCAGCAGGCGCTGCTGGATGTGGCCCGGTTCTGGCTGGAACGCGGGGTGGACGGGTTCCGGCTGGACACGATCAATTTCTATTTTTGCGACAAGGAGTTGCGCGACAACCCCGCACTGCCGCCCGAGGCGCGCAATGCCACCATCGCGCCCGCCGTGAACCCCTATAACTGGCAAGAGCATCTCTACGACAAGAATCGCCCGGAAAACCTTGCGTTTCTGCGCAGGTTGCGCGCCGTGATGACCCCGTACAACGCCGCCGCGGTGGGCGAGGTAGGCGATGCGCAGCGCGGGCTGGCGATCATGGGCGAATATACTGCCGGCGATGATCTGATGCAGATGTGCTATGCGTTCGAGCTGCTGTCGGGCGCGCAGCCGACGGCGGCCTCGGTCAAAGAGGTGATGGATACTGTGGCGCGCGTGGCCGCCGATGGCTGGGCCTGCTGGGCCTATTCCAACCACGACGTGGTGCGCCATATCAGCCGCTGGGATCTGACCCCGCAGGCGGCGCGGCTGTTCGCGACGCTGATGATGTGCCTGCGCGGATCGGCCTGTCTCTATCAGGGCGAAGAGCTGGGCCTGCCCGAGGCCGAGGTGGCGTTCGAGGATTTGCAGGATCCGTATGGCATAGAGTTCTGGCCCGAGTTCAAGGGCCGCGATGGCTGTCGCACGCCGATGGTCTGGGTCGATGACACCCTGAATGGCGGCTTTACCGACGGGGCGCCCTGGCTGCCGGTCGCGCGCGCGCATCTGCCGCTGGCGGTCGCCGTGCAGGAACAGGCGCCCGAGGCCGTGTTGCATCACTATCGCCGTGCGATCGCGTTCCGTCATGCCCACAAGGTGCTGGCCACGGGCGCGCAGGACGCGATGCGCGCCGAGGGCGATGTGCTGCGCTTTGTGCGCAGGGGCGCAGGCGCGGAAATGTTCTGTGCCTTCAACCTGTCGGACCAGCCCGCCACGGTGCAACTGCCTGCCGGCGACTGGCGCCCGGTGGGGGCCGAACTGAACAGCGCGCAGGCCGGCGCGGATGGTGTGGCGCATCTGGGCCCGTGGCAGCCCTGCCTGGCGCTGAAGGCGGAGTGAGGGAGGAACATGGCCGATCTGAAACTGACCGATGTGTCGAAATCCTATGGCAAGGTCGAGGTCCTGAAAGACATCGATCTGGACATCGACACCGGCGAGCTGATCGTGTTTGTCGGCCCCTCGGGCTGTGGCAAGTCCACGCTGCTGCGGATGATCGCGGGGCTGGAAAAGATCACCGGCGGCACGCTGGAAATCGATGGCGTGCGGATGAACGACGTGCCGCCCAGCCAGCGCGGGATCGCGATGGTGTTCCAGTCCTACGCGCTGTACCCGCATATGACGGTGCGCGACAACATGGCCTTCGCGCTGAAGATCGCGCATAAAAGCCGGGCCGAGATCGACGCCGCCGTGACCAAGGCCGCGAAGATATTGCAGCTTGAACCCTATCTGGACCGCCTGCCCAAGGCGCTGTCGGGCGGGCAGCGCCAGCGGGTGGCGATCGGCCGGGCCATCGTGCGCGACCCCAAGGTCTATCTGTTTGACGAGCCGCTCTCCAATCTCGACGCCGCGCTGCGGGTTGCCACGCGGATCGAGATCGCCCAGCTGAAAGAGGCGATGCCGCAAAGCACGATGATCTATGTGACCCACGATCAGGTCGAGGCGATGACCCTGGCCAGCCGCATCGTGGTGCTGGCCGACAAGGGGATCGCGCAGGTCGGCACGCCGCTTGATTTGTATGAGCGACCGGAGAATGAGTTCGTGGCCCAGTTCATCGGCAGCCCGTCGATGAACCTGCTGCCCGGCACGGTTATCGAGACCGGCGCGCAAACCGTCGTTGATCTGGCGGGCGAGGGCAGGGCGGTTTCCGACGTGCCCACCGGCCCCGCCGATCAGGGCCGCAAGGTCAATGTCGGCGTTCGCCCCGAGGATTTGCGCCTGACCGACGGCGATCCGCTGCTTGATGGCACGGTGAATATCGTCGAGGCGCTTGGCGAGGTGACGCTGCTGTATTTCGAGGCCGAGCATGGCCGCGATCCGGTGATCGCCAAGCTGCCCGGCGTCCACCACGACCGGCGCGGGCGGCGTGTGGCGCTGACTGCCGATCCGGCCAAGGTGCATCTGTTCGCGGATGGCAAATCATTGCTGTATCGCTAGGGGCCAACGCAAAAGGCCCCGCTGAAACGGGGCCTTTGCAGGAATGGGTCCAGCGCGGACCGCTGCGGGCCTAGCTGCCCCAGTTGCGGATCTGGCCGCAATCCATGTGAACAAAGTTCGAGCGCGAATATTTGCCCACACCGCCGGCATTGCATGACGACGCGGCCTTGAACATCTGATTGACCGAGCGCGATTTCAACCGCAGATCGTTGGCCTGGCCCTTCATGTGCAGCGACTTCTTGGCCACCCCACTTGAACGCGAGCGCAGCATCGCATTTGTCTGCGGCGTGCGATAGCCCGACAGCAGCATATAGGGTTCGTCCGTATCCATCAGGCGATGGGCGGCGGCCGCGATGTCGACAGTCCGCAGGTCCATGCTGGTCACCGCGTCCTGACGCCAGTCGCGCATGAAATAGTTGATCTCTTTCGCGGCTTCCTTGATGTATTCGCCCTCGATCCAGTAGATCGTGTCAAGGCTTTCGCCGGTTCGCCCCGAATACATCGAGATGCGGCGGATGTCGCCCGCGCCCCGCAAAAGGCCGAAGGCGTTGGAATAGGTGGGGGCCGCCACGACCGTGGTTGCAGCGAATGCCCCAAGAAGACCACGCCGTGTGATCATGGAAGAAGTTGTCATGATATTCTGTGCCTGCCCCGTCGCTGCCCTGCCGCGATTCCGCGACTTGTTTGCAATGTCATCCCCAGATGCACAGAATTTATGTCATGTTTCGAATCTTGGGCCAAGTGCCTCTATGGCAGGCAAATACCTTTTCAAGGGGAATAGGCAGAAATTTGCCCAAATCCGCGCGATGTGGCGTATTTTCCGGGTGATCCTGCCCCGGTGCAACACCGGTTCGGCCAAATTGCAATTTGGCACGATTGTGAGTGGACACTCTGCCGCTTCGCCTGAAAACTTGGCAAAACCCACCAGTAAACGCGCGAATGTGAGGAAATATTGATGGATTTTACGGCAACCAGGCCCGCTTTCATGCGCTTTGTCGCCGCTTTGGTATTGGTAACGGGCCTTGTGACGGCCCTGGCCCCGCAGGCGCGGGCGCAGGTGACGGCCTTCAAGCAGGCGGTGGCGGAAACCGCCGCGAAGGACAGCGCCCTGGCCGAATTCTACAAGGCGCGCGGTTACGAGCCGATCTGGACCTCAAGAAACGACGCGACGCGGCGGCGTGAACTTCTCAAGGCGCTTAGCCAGGCGGCCGATCACGGGCTGCCGGTCGGACGCTATGACGTCGAGACGCTGACCGCGCTGTTCCGGTCGGCCCAGTCGCCGCGGGATCGCGGTCGGGTCGAGGTCGAGGCAAGCCGGATGTTTCTGGCCTATGCCCAGGATGTGCAGTCGGGCGTGCTGAACCCCAACCGGGTCGATGACGGGATCAAGCGTCAGGCGCCGCGCCGCGACCGGCTGGCGCAGCTTGTGGCGTTTTCCAAAAGCTCGCCGCGCGCCTATCTGAAGGCGCTGCCGCCGAAAACCCCCGAATACGCCCGCCTGATGACTGAAAAACTGCGTCTTGAACAATTGCTGGGCCGCGGTGGTTGGGGCGCGACGGTCGGCGCCAAGGCGCTGAAACCCGGCGAAAGCGGGGCGCAGGTCGTGGCGCTGCGCAATCGGATGGTGGCGATGGGCTATATGAACCGCTCGGCCTCGCAAAGCTATGACGCGGGGCTGCAAAAGGCGGTGCAGGCATTCCAGATCGACCATGGCCTGTCGCCCGACGGGGTGGCCGGCGCGGGCACCCTGGCCGAGATCAACCAGCTGCCCGAGCTGCGCCTGCAACAGGTGATCGTGGCGATGGAGCGCGAACGCTGGCTGGGCCCGGACCGGGGCAAGCGCCATGTGCTGGTCAATATCACCGATTTCCACGCCAGGATCATCGAGAATGGCAAAGAAACGTTCCGGACCCGCTCGGTCGTCGGCAAGAATACCCATGACCGGCGCACGCCCGAGTTTTCGGATGTCATGGAACACATGATCATCAACCCGACCTGGAACGTGCCCCGCTCGATCGCGACCAAGGAATACCTGCCGATGCTCAAGAAGAACCCCAATGCTGCAAGCCATCTGCGGCTGGTGGATTCGCGCGGCCGCACGGTCAGTCGGGGGGCGGTGGATTTCAGCCAGTATACCGCGCGCACCTTTCCTTTCGACATGAAGCAGCCGCCGTCCGACGGAAATGCGCTGGGGCTGGTGAAGTTCATGTTCCCGAACCCCTATAACATCTATCTGCACGACACCCCGCAAAAGGCGCTGTTCGCGCGCGAAAGCCGGGCGTTTTCGCACGGCTGCATCCGGCTGAACGATCCGTTCGATTTCGCCTATGCGCTGCTGGCCAAGCAGGAAAGCGACCCGGTGGGTTATTTCCACGCGATCCTGAATACCGGGCGCGAAACCCTGGTCAAGCTGGAGCAGCCGGTGCCGGTGCATATCATCTACCGCACCGCAGTGACCGTGCCCAAGGGGCGTACCCAGTATCGCCGCGACATCTATGGCCGCGATGCCACGATTTTCGCGGCGCTGAGCAAGGCCGGGGTGGCGCTCCGGGCGGTTCGGGGCTAAATCTTCTTCCCAGAAAGGGCAGCCCCGCGGTTTTGCTCAACCGCGGGATGAACAGAGCTGCCGGGAAGAGGGTGCATGGCCTATACGATTCAACAGATTGCCACCGCGCTTGGGGCTACGGCGGTCGGCGCGGTCGATCTTTCGATCGATCATGTGGCCGAACCGGCGGATGCGGATGCGACCGCGCTGGCGCTGGCGATGGCCCCGAAATATGCCGACGGTCTGGCCGCGGGGGGCGCGCGCGCCGCGGTGCTGTGGGACGGGGCCGACTGGCAGGCGCTGGGGCTGGAGGCCGCGATTTTCGTGCCGCGCCCGCGTTATGCGATGGCCGGCATCACCCGGCTGCTGGACCCCGGCCCCGAAATTGCCCCCGGCATCCATCCCAGCGCGGTGATCGACGCGTCGGCACAGATTGGCGCGGGGGCGGCGATCGGTCCCTTCGTGGTGATTGGTGCGCGGGCCCGGATCGGGGCGCGCGCCCGGATCGCGGCCCATGCCAGTATCGCCGAAGACGCCTGTATCGGCGATGACGCCCTGCTGTGCCCGGGCGTGCGGATCGGCGCGCGGGTGGTGATCGGCGATCGGTTCATCGCCCAGCCCGGTGCGGTAATCGGGGCAGATGGCCTGTCCTTCGTCACGCCCGAGAAATCGACGGTCGAGAATGTGCGCGAAACAATGGGCCAGGCGGCCGAGGTCGCGCGGCAAAGCTGGGCGCGGATCCATTCGCTTGGCTCTGTTCACATCGGCGACGACGTCGAGATCGGCGCCAATTCCGCCATCGACAGGGGCACGATCCGCGATACCCGCGTGGGTGCGGGCTGCAAGATCGATAATCTGGTGCATCTGGCCCATAACGTGGTGGTCGGCGAGGATTGCCTGTTCGCGGCCCAGGTCGGCATTGCCGGGTCAACCACCGTGGGCAACCGGGTGGTGCTGGGCGGGCAGGTCGGCGTGGCCGATAACATCTCGCTTGGCGACGATGTGGTGGCCGGCGGCGGCAGCAAGATCCTGTCGACCGTGCCATCGGGGCGCGCGGTGCTGGGCTATCCGGCCGTGAAGATGGAAACCCATGTCGAAATCTACAAAGCGCAGCGCCGGTTGCCGCGTCTGGCGGCGCAGATGGCCGAGTTGCAAAAAGCAGTTTCAAAGCTGATTCAGAACGACTAGATCAGCGCACACCGCAGAGCACGGAGACGAACCATGCCGGAAAATGTCAAGGACACGGTCCTGCAGATCATCGCGGAACAGGCCGTTCTGGATGTGTCCGACGTCACGATGGAAAGCACGCTGGACGATCTGGCGATCGACAGCCTGGGCCTGGTGGAATGCATCTTCGCGATCGAAGAGGCGTTCGACATTCAGGTGCCGTTCAACGCCAATGAGCCCACGGAAAGCGATTTCGATATTTCCTCTGTGGCGGCCATCGTCAAGGCGGTCGAGGGGCTGGTGGCCGACCAGAAAGCATGAAGCGGGTTGTCATTACCGGGCAGGGGACGATCAACGCGCTTGGCCACAGTGCCGCAGAGACGTTTCAGGCCATGGCCGAGGGGCGCTGCGGCATCGGCGATCTGGATATCCGCGATGTCGAGCGTCTGTCGATCCGCATCGGCGGCCAGGTCCACGGCTATCACCCCGAGGAACATTTCAACCGCCAGCAGATCGCGCTGTATGATCGCTTCACCCAGTTCACCCTGCTGGCCGCGAAAGAGGCACTGGCCCAGTCGGGGCTAAGCTTTTCGGGCGATCTGGCGGCGACCTCCGGCGTTGTGCTGGGCACCTCGGGCGGCGGGATGAACACGCTCGATGAAAATTACCGCAGCGTCTACGAAGACGGCAAGAACCGGGTGCATCCGTTCGTTGTGCCTAAGCTGATGAACAATGCCGCGGCCAGCCATGTCTCGATGGAATACAACCTCAAGGGGCCCAGCTTTACCGTCGCCACCGCCTGTGCGTCGTCGAACCACGCAATGGGCCAGGCGTTCAGCCTGATCCGCAGCGGCATGAGCCGGGTGATGGTCACCGGCGGCTCGGAATCGATGCTGTGCTTTGGCGGGGTCAAAGCGTGGGAGGGGCTGCGGGTCATGTCGAAAGACGCCTGTCGTCCGTTCAGCGCCAACCGCAACGGCATGGTGCAGGGCGAGGGCGCGGCGGTCTTCGTGTTCGAGGAATATGAACATGCCAGGGCGCGCGGTGCCGACATGCTGGCCGAGGTGGTGGGCTTCGCCATGACCTCGGACGCGTCCGATATCGTGATGCCCAGCAAACAGGGCGCGGCGCGGGCGATTGCCGGCGCCGTTCGCGACGCCGGGCTGAAGCTGGAGGATGTGGATTACATCAACGCCCATGGCACCGGCACGGCGGCCAATGACAAGACCGAATGCGCCGCCGTGGCGGATGTGTTCGGCGCCCATGCCGACCGGCTGATGATTTCATCCACCAAGTCGATGCACGGCCATCTGATCGGCGGCACCGGCGCGGTCGAATTGCTGGCCTGCATCATGGCGCTGCGCGACGGGATCGTGGCGCCGACCATCGGCTATGAAGAACCCGACCCGGAATGCACGCTGGACGTGGTGCCCAATGTGGCGCGCGAGGCCAGGGTGGAGGTGGCGCTGTCCAACGCTTTCGCCTTTGGCGGGTTGAATGCGGTATTGGCGCTGCGCAAAATCTGACGCCTTGAACAGATGCCGGACATGCAAACGCCGCCCCTTGGGGCGGCGCTTTCGTCTTCATCCGGTGGTTCGGATCACTGCGGGGCGGCGGCCGCCACCAGCGCATCGTAACCGGCGGTGAACCCGCCCAGCGAAACCGTCAACTCGACCAATTGGTCGGGGGCCGCGACCGGCACGATGGTCATCTTGGCCTCTTTGCCGCGCTTGAATTGGGCGATTTCGTCGGGGGTGAAGCCCAGCCGCGCGAAACAGCCGACCTGGCTGCACCAGGCAAAGGGGTATTTCTTGACCTTGCCGCCATCGACCGCCAGGCGCAGGTTCTGGGTCAGCAGGGTTTCCAGCGGCGTGACAACCGTGGCGCCGGCCGCGGCGCCCTTTTCGCCATTCAGGTAGAAAAAGCTGATCTCGGCCACCGAGTTCCCGCTCTGGTCGGCCAGAAGCTGATACAGCTGGCAGGGATCGGACTGGCCTTCCGGCGCGTGGATGCAGCGCATTTCCCAGTCGCCATGTGTCTCTTTGACGTAAGAGGTGCCAACCTTGTCCTCGGTCACGTCCTGGCCCATCGAAAGGGTGGGATCCTGCGCCGGGGTGGCGGGTTCCGTAGTTTCGGTGGTTGCGGCTGCGGGCGCGTCGGCCGGTGCGGCGGTGTCCTGCGCGAAGGCGGGCACGGCGGCCAGACCAAGGGCGGCAACGCAGCTGAGGCTTTTCAGGAATTCACGCATGTCGATCCTTCGTATTGTAAATGCACTCGTTGCAGCGATCTATCATGCGGGCGGACGACTGTCAGGCCGAAAAACGGGGCCTTGCGCGGGGGATCGGCATTTTCATGCTTGCAGGGGGCGCGGCATGAAAAAAGGGCCGCAAGCTGGCCCTTTTCCCTTATTTTATTCTCCCCGTCGGACTGGCCGACTTAGTCATTGGACGGCACGCTACGGACTTTGCCGTGATGCGTCAATACAGAATTTCGGCATCGGTTTCCGGTCGGGAATCGGTTCAAAAAAAAGACCACGCCAAAGGCGCGGCCAGTCGACAGGGAGGAAGTTGCGCCACCGCAGATGCCAGGCATCGGCGGCGACAGAACAACACTGGCACAAACCTGTTAAGATTGTATTTTGACCCGGAAGGGTGGCGGGCCGAAGGAGAGCAGCACAGTGACGGACAGGGTTTTCATCGGCGGTGGCGGCGGCGGATACGGCCAGCCGCAGCATCTGTTATTGGGCTATGCCAACCGCCACGGGCTGATCGCGGGGGCCACCGGTACCGGCAAGACCGTGACGCTGCAAATCCTGGCCGAAGGGTTTTCCGCCGTCGGTGTGCCGGTCTTTTTGTCGGATGTGAAGGGCGATCTGTCGGGCCTGGCGGCAGCCGGATCCGCAAGCGGCAAGTTGCATGGCGCATTCAGCGCGCGGGCGCAGACCATCGGGCTTGATCTGAACTATGCGGCGTTTCCGGCGATCTTTTGGGATCTGTTCGGCGAACAGGGTCATCCGATCCGCACCACCGTATCCGAGATGGGGCCGCTGCTGATCTCGCGCCTTCTGGAACTGTCCGAGGCGCAGGAAGGTGTGCTGAACATCGCTTTCCGGGTGGCGGACGAGCAGGGGCTAGCGCTGCTCGACCTCAAGGATTTGCAGTCCATGCTGGTCTGGCTGGGCCAGAACCGGGCCACGCTGAGCCTGCGTTACGGCAATGTCTCGACCGCGTCGATCGGCGCGATTCAGCGCCGGTTGCTGGTGCTGGAAAATCAGGGCGGCGCGCTGCTGTTCGGGGAACCGGCGCTGGATCTGGCGGATATGATGCAATGTGACGCCAATGGGCGCGGGCGGATCAGCGTCCTGGCGGCCGATCGGCTGATGGGGTCGCCCCGGCTTTATGCCACGTTCCTGTTGTGGCTGCTGTCGGAGTTGTTCGAAACATTGCCCGAGGTGGGCGATCCGGAAAAACCCAAGCTGGTGTTTTTCTTCGACGAGGCGCATCTGCTGTTCGACGACGCGCCCAAGGCGCTGGTGGACAAGGTCGAACAGGTGGCGCGGCTGATCCGGTCCAAGGGGGTGGGCGTCTATTTCTGCACCCAGAATCCGGCAGATATGCCCGAGGATATCCTGAGCCAGCTTGGCAATCGGGTGCAGCACGCGCTGCGCGCCTTTACCGCCAGGGACCGCCAGCAGCTGCGCCTGGCGGCGCAAACCTATCGCGATAATCCGCGCTTTTCGACCGAAGAGGCGATCCGAGAGGTCGGCGTGGGCGAGGCCGTGACCTCCATGCTGGAACGCAAGGGGGTGCCGGGCGTGGTGGAACGGACCCTGATCCGCCCGCCGTCGTCGCAGCTTGGGCCGCTTGATCCGGCGCAGCGCGCGGCGCTGATCGCGGCCTCGCCGGTAGCGGGCAAGTATGACCAGGCCGTGGATCGCCAGTCGGCGCATGAGATCCTGACAGAGCGGGCCGAAAAGGCGGCACAAGCCGCGGAAAAAGCCGAACAGGCCGAGGAAGAGGCCGACGCGGCGACGCGCGAATACAAGGCCGGGCGCCGGTATTCGGGCACCCGCGTCAGCCGCTCGACCTCGCGCGCGCCGCGCAAGCCGGACACGATCACCTCGGCCCTGGGCGAGGCGGTGATCAAGGAGCTGAAAGGCACCACCGGCCGGCGCATCGTGCGCGGCGTGTTCGGCACGCTCTTCAAGGGGCGATAAAAATCTTCCCGAAGATTTTTCCGTTCGAAGAAAATTCGTGAATTTTCTTCTGCGACTCCGGCGGTGAAAGGGGTCAGAGCGGCCGGATTTTCAGCCGGGTGATCCGGTTGTCCTTGCGCGCCATCACCTCGAATCGGAAGCCGTGAAAGCTGAAGACCTGCCCCTCGCTCGGGATCATCTGCGCCTCGTGGATCACCAGCCCGGCCACGGTGTTGGCCTCTTCGTCGGGCAGGGTCCAGTCGGTGGCGCGGTTCAGGTCGCGGATCGTCATCGCGCCGTCGACCATGTAATTGCCGTCTTCGGACCGGCGCACCGGGTGCTCGGCATCCAGGTCAAATTCGTCGGTGATCTCGCCCACGATCTCCTCCAGAATATCTTCCAGCGTGATCAGCCCCTGCAACGCGCCATATTCATCGACCACCAGGGCGAAATGGGTGTGGCGGCGCAGAAACTCGCGCATCTGATCGTCCAGCGTGGTGGTTTCCGGCACGAAATAGGGTTTCATCGCCACGTCCATCACCTTGAACGTCTCGACGGCATCGGCCGCGGCATTGGGGTCGCGCATCAGCGCATACATCGCGCGCAGCAGATCCTTGGCATGGATCACCCCCACGATATTCTCGGGATCGTCGCGATAGACCGGCAGGCGGGTATGCGGGCTTTGCAGGCATTTCGACAACAGCGTGTCGGCGTCCTCGTTGCCGTCCAGCATTTCGATCTTCGAGCGATGCAGCATGATTTCCTCGACCGTGCGGTCGCTCAGATCCAGCGCGCCCAGAATGCGGTCGCGATCTTCTTTTTCAACCACGCCTTCGGAATGGCCCAGTTGCAGGGCGCCGGCGATTTCCTCGCGCACGGCCAGGATATGGCTGTCGGGATCGATCCTGACCCCGAACAGGGCCAGCACACCGCGCACCAAGGCCCGCACCGCCGCGACGATCGGCGAAAACACCACGATGATCAGCCGGATCAGCGGCGAGACCCGGGCCGCGGCCAGTTCGGCATTGGTGATGGCATAGGTCTTGGGCAGCACCTCGGCGAAGATCAGCACCAAAAGTGTCATCACCAGCGTCGCCAGCGCCACGCCGCTGTCGCCAAAGGCGCGGGTGAACAGCGAGGTCGCCAGCGATGCGGCCAGAATGTTGACCATGTTATTGCCTAGCAGGACCGAGCCGATCAGCCGCTCGGTGTCTTCGGTGATGCTCAGCGCGGCGGCGGCCCCTTTCGAACCCTTGTCGGCCTGCGCCCGCAGCTTGCCGCGCGAGGCGGCGGTCAGCGCGGTTTCAGACCCGGAAAAGAAGGCCGACAGCAGCAGCAGCAGCAAGATGGCGGCGCCGGTCAGCCAGAAGGCGGTATCGAGAAGGGGGGCGGTTTCCATGGTGGTCCCTGATCCAAGTTACCCCCGTCTTATGGGGCCCGGCGGCGATGCGATCAAGGGTGGGACAGGTCAGTCGCGGGCCAGCGGGTGATGCTGCAGCACCAGCTCTTTCAGCCGCTCGTCCAGAACATGGGTGTAAATTTCGGTGGTGGACAGATCGGCATGTCCCAACAGCGTCTGGATCGCCCGCAGATCGGCGCCGCCGGCCAGCAGATGGGTGGCGAAGGCGTGGCGCAGCGTATGCGGCGTGACCTTGTCGGGCGACACGCCCCCGGTCACGGCCAGCTCCTTGATCAGCGCATAGAAACGGTGCCGGGTCAGGTGCCCGTCCCTGGACGAGGACGGGAACAGGAACGGGCTGGACTTGCAGCCCTTGGCGCGGGCGGCGTCCTGTGCGTCGTCGCGCCGCGGCAGCCAGTCGGTCAGCGCCGCGCGCGCCGGCGGCGACAGCGGCACCATGCGTTCCTTGCCGCCCTTGCCCCGGATCAGCAGCATTCGCGGATCGCCCCGCGCCGCCGAAACCGGCAGCGAGACCAGTTCGCTGACCCGCATCCCGGTGGCATAAAGCAACTGCATCAGGCAGGTGTTGCGCACCCGGTCGCGCCCGGTCAGGGCCGCGTCCAGCAGGCGGTCCACCTCTTCGATGCTCAGGGTCTTGGGCAGCCGGCGTGCCTTGCCCGGCCCCTTGATCTGCAAGGCGGGATTGTCGGCGCGCCAGCCTTCCTCGAACGCGAAGCGGTAGATTTGCTTGATCGAGGACAGCCGCCGCGCGCGGGTCGATTGCGCCAGCCCCTGCGCGTCGCAATAGATCAGATAGGCCTCGACATCGTCGCGGCGCGCGGCATCGAAGCTTTTGCCATGTCCGTCCAGCCAGCCGGCGAAATCCTTCAGATCGCGCGCATAGGCCAGCTGGGTATTGCGGGCGGCATCCATCTCGGCCGCTTGCGCGTCCAGAAAGGTCTGGATCCAGCGGGCGGCATCGGGCGTCACGGCGCTCATCCGCGCCGGTCCAGAATCAGCAGTTCCAGCCCGGCACGGCGCGCGACGTCTTCCAGCCCGACGCGGCGCAGCAGCGCCAGCCCCTCGGTCACGTCGGCCACATCGCCGCGCGCGCCTTCGGTGATCAGCCCGATCGCCACCAGCATCGCCTCGCCCAGCCGCCCGTCGACCAGCCGTGCCTCCATCGCCGGGCTGAGTGCGGGGGGCGGGGCGGAAAATGCCTCGGCCACGGCGGTGGCGGTGGCGTCGGGTGCGGCCAGCCCGGTCACATCCCCGCGCGCCACGCCGATCAGAAAGGCCTCGCGCGCGGGGATGGTGGTGGTGGTTTCGGGGCTGCGGGCCGCGGCGATGGCTTCATAACCGTCCGACAACAATCCGACCCGAAACGCCAGCGCGGCGGTCTTGACGTCGCTCAGCGGCAGCCGGGCCAGCTTTTCGCCATATATCGCGGCAAAGGGGACCTCCAGCTCGGTGCGCTGCATCGCGGTCCAGGCGGCGGGCAGGGTGCGCGCCACCTGTCCGGCATCGCCCGACAGGATCGCCACATCGAATTTCTGCACCGCATCGACCCGGTCCCAGACCCCGCCCGAGGCCGCCGGCCGCCGTTCGGTATAGATGCCCAACAGGCGGTTGGGCGCGATCGCACCGGCCCGGGCCAGCCGCTCGGCCGCCTCGACCCGCGCCTTCCAGCCGGAATTGGACCGCAGATCGGCCTGCGCGAAGGCCAGTGGCAGCGGCGCGGTGGACAAGGGCTCGCCGATCGCTTCGAACATGCGAAAGACCAGGGGGCTGGGCCGCGCCGGGGCGGGCAGGGGATCGACGCCCTCGGCCAGTTCGGGATCCAGGAACCGGGCCAGCAGCGCGTCTTCCTCATCCGACAGATAACCCAGCGCCTTGCCGGTCTCCAGCGTCAGGGCGGCGGCGTTCCAGTCGCCGCCGCGTGCCAGACAGAAAATCCGCGCCGGAAAGGTGGGCGCGATATCGGGGGTCGCGCGCATGGCGGCACAGGCGCGATCCTCGTGCCCGGTCAGAAGCGACACGTCGAACCAGCGGCGAAACAGCGCCGGGTCGGTCGGGCCCGCGCGTTCCAGCAGTGCCTGCGCCTGTTCCAGCGCGCCCAGATCCAGCAGCTTGTCGAGCCGCGCCAGCAACAACTCGCCGCCGGGCCGCCCCCCCTGCGGCGGGTCCAGTTCGGCCAGCAGAAGCGTATAGAGCAACGCCTGAACCGAAGGCAGGGTATCGACGCGCGGCGTCAGCACCAGCCGGGCCAACTCGGCGGTCGGGCTTGCCCCCCACAGATCGGCGGGCAGCCCGGTAACGGCGGGCGGCAACAGCCCGACCGCATCCAGATCGGGCGCACCCAGTGCCGTCACGGTGATGTCGGCGGGCGCGGCGTTGTTGGTCACGCCCTGTTCTGCGGGCAGGTTCGGCATGGCCGGCGCCGAAACCGAATCCGACAGCCAGTCGATCGCCGATAACGGCTCGCTCGCGCGCAGCGCGCCGGTGCTCAGTCCCATCCCCAGAACCAGCGCGCCAAGGGCCGTCTCAATCCGCATTCAGCGTCACCGGTTCGCGGATGGTTTGCTGTTCGGGGGCCAGATCACCCAGATAGGCAAAGCCGATCAGCCCGATGCCCCCCAGAAATAAAAGAAAAACCAGCGCCTTGAAGATCCGCCTCATTCTGCCTGCCCTTTTTGTTCCGCCGTGACGGCGTGAAGAATTTATCCGCAATTATATATGGTATTCCGTGCAAGTTCACGCCATTGAAGAGCAGAATTTGTAAACTTGGCGGGAGGTTGCCGAACTTGGCCTGGCGGCTTCAGAAGACAGTGGTGCTGGTCGGCATGATGGGTGCGGGGAAAACCGCCGTGGGCACGGCCTTGGCGCGGCGTCTGGGTGTGCCGTTTCTGGACAGCGACGACGAGATCGTGAAAGCCGCGAACATGTCGATCCCCGAGATTTTCGCGCGCGATGGCGAGCCGTTCTTTCGCGCCAAGGAGGCGCAGGTCATCGCCCGGCTGCTGGAAACCGAGCGCTGCGTGCTGTCCACCGGCGGCGGCGCGTTCCTGGCCCAGGCCAACCGGCAGGCGATTTCCGACAAGGGCGTGTCGGTCTGGCTGAAGGCCGATCTCGATCTGTTGTGGAGCCGGGTGCGCCATAAGGATACCCGCCCGCTGCTGCGCACCGCCGATCCCCACGCCACCCTGCGCGAGATTTACCGCGCCCGGGTGCCGTTCTATGCGCTGGCCGATCTGACGGTCGAGGCGCGGCCGGACTATTCGGTCGACGACATGGCCGAAGCGGTGGTTGCGGCGCTTCAGGCCCGTCCGGACGTGTTGGTGAAAAGATAGGAGAGGGCGGATGGAAACCGTGCATGTGCCGCTGGACGGGCGGGAATACGATATTCACATCGGCACCGGGCTGTTGGCACAGGCGGGCGCGTATATCGCGCCGTTGCTGCACCGCCCGCGCGTGGCGGTGCTGACTGACGAAAATGTCGCCGCCCTGCATCTGGACGCGTTGCGCGCGGGGCTTGCGGCCTCGGGCATCACTATGGTGTCGCTGACGTTGCCCGCCGGCGAGGCCACCAAAAGCTGGCCGCATTTCACCCGCGCGGTGGAATGGCTGATCGAGCAAAAGGTCGAGCGGCGCGACATGGTGGTGGCGCTTGGCGGTGGGGTGATCGGCGATCTGGCCGGATTCGCGGCCGCCGTGCTGCGCCGGGGCGTGCGGTTCGTGCAGGTGCCGACCTCGCTTCTGGCGCAGGTGGACAGTTCTGTCGGGGGCAAGACCGGAATCAATTCGGCCGCGGGCAAGAACCTGATCGGCGCGTTTCACCAGCCCAGTCTGGTGCTGGCCGATATCGACGTGCTGAACACGCTGAGCGCGCGCGATTTTCTGGCCGGTTACGGCGAGGTGGTCAAATACGGGCTGCTGGGGGATGCGCATTTCTTTGAATGGCTTGAGGGGGAAGGCCCCGCGCTGGCCCGCGGCGACACGGTGGCGCGCGAGCGTGCGGTGCTGCGCGCGGTCGAGATGAAGGCCGATATCGTGGTCCGCGACGAGACCGAGCAGGGCGACCGCGCGCTGTTGAATCTGGGCCATACCTTCGGCCACGCGCTGGAGGCCGCGACCGGCTATGGCGACCGGCTGCTGCATGGCGAAGGCGTGGCGGTCGGCTGCGCGCTGGCGTTCGAGCTGTCGCAACGCATGGGCCTGTGCAGCCAGGAGGAACCGTCGCGCATCCGGGCGCATCTGGATGCGATGGGGATGAAAAAGGATCTGACCGACATTGCGGGCGATCTGCCGGATGCCGATGGGCTGATGGCGCTGATGGCGCAGGACAAGAAGGTGCTGGATGGCAAGCTGCGCTTTATTCTGGCGCGCGGGATCGGGCAGGCCTTTGTGACCTCGGATGTGGATCCGGCGCTGGTGCGCGGTGTTTTGCGCGACTCTGGCATGGGGCGGTTTTCGGCCTGAAGCGTGTCTTGATCTGGGTCATGGCTGACGCCAGATCACAGGGGCTAGCAATAGCGCTATGACCCGGAAACGGGGCACGGGTGGTGACACGGAGTTCACCGCTTTTTGGATGGAGACTGTCATGTCCGATATCATTACCAAATACAGCATCAAGCTGCGCGAAGCGCTCAAGAACAGCGAGAACCGGCTGAAATCCGTATCCGCAAAGATCGTCGAAGGCTCTGGCGAGGCGCAGGCGGCGGCACGCGAAAACCTCAAGGCGCTGCAGGACCGCGCGGTCAAGGCGCAGGCATCGCTTCAGACGGCGCGCAAGGATGTGGCCGACTGGCTCGACGAGCCCGAGGAAAAGGTCAAGAAATGGGTGCATGAACGCGATGTCGCCCGGCTCGAGGCCCGCGCCAAGCGTGCCGACCGCTATGCGGAGGCCGCGGCCGAGGTGGCTGCGGCCAGCATGGAATCGGCCGAACAGGCGATGCTTGAGGCCAAGCTGGCCCATATGGATGCCGAAGCGGCGAAAGAAACCGCCTGAATTTTGGCAGGGGCCTGTCCTGGCCCGGCTTAGTTCTCAATGCCCCGGCGGATGTGTCGGGGCATTTTGCTTTGGCGGGGACACTATGCGCCGGGGGAAAATGTCGTGGTAAGTTCCATCAGCAGTCAAAGGTGGGGTCATGGACAACTTGAGATACCGGAAAACATCAAGGCTGATCCTGCGTGAACCTGTCGCAGAGGATCGGGCATTCACGGTGGACCTTTTTTCACGCCAGGAACTTGTTGCGCATCGTCCGAACCCCGTGACAGACAGTGCTGAGGTCAGCGCGCAAAGGCTTCTCAAGGACATTGCGCATTGGGCACGGTGCGGCTTTGGCCGATGGGCGGTGATCTGCGACGGTGATATCATCGGTTTTGGCGGATTGACGCAGACGGATGACACGTCCGATCTGAATATCTCTTATCACCTGCATCCAGTCATGTGGGGCAGGGGCCTCGCATCCGAAATCGTCTCGGAATCGCTGAAAATTGCATTTGGATCATTGGGGGCTGTCCGGGTCCGCGGTCTTGTCCGCGGCGCCAATCCGGCATCTGCGAGGGTGCTTGAAAAGCACGGCTTCGTGCATGAAGGGAAGATAGGGCTACATGGCGCGCCCACCAACGTTCTGGCGCATTACGGAATGGATAAAATCGAACGTGAAAACTGCTGACCGCCTCACTGTCAGGCAGCGCTTCAGCGCCCGCGCAACACCATCAACTCGCCGATATTTTCCCGCGTGACATAGCCGATCATCCGGCCCGCCGGATCGGTCACGGCGACGGCAGAGGGATCGGCCGTGTTGTCGCGCAGCGCGTCCAGCACCTTGTCCAGACCGGCGGTCAGCGGCACGGTCGGAATGGCGGTCGCCATTGCCTCGGCCACGGAATGGGTCAGGTTTTGTTCGGCGACCGCGCGGAAGATCGCGTTGCGCGACAGCACCCCGGCCAGCTTGCCGCTGTCGTCGAGCACCGGGAATTCGTGCTGGGTGGTGCGGATCAGTGCGGTCGAGGCCGCGTGCAGGGTGTCGTCGGGCCGCAGGCTTTCATAGCTGGTGATCATCGCGTCGCGTGCCAGCAAGGTCTTTGCCATGGCGTAAAGCGCCACATCGCTGTTTTCCGCCGCCGCCGCCATGAAGATGAAGATCGCGATCAGCAGCAGCACCGGATTGCCGCTGGTCAGCCCCCAGAACCCGAACAGAAAGGCCAGAACCTGGCCCGCGCCGGCGGCGATGCCGGTGGCCTTTTCGCGTGGCATGAACAGCGCCAGAACCGCGCGGAACACCCGGCCGCCATCCATCGGAAAGGCCGGCAGCAGGTTGAAGGCGGCCAGGAACAGGTTCACCGCCGCCAGCCGCGCGACAAAACCGGGCGCTGTGCTGTCGATCTGCGTCAGCGCGTCGAACCCGCCCCCGGCGCCCACGACCAAGGCCAGTACCGCCCAGATCACCACATTGACCGCAGGCCCGGCCAGCGCGACGGCGATTTCCTGCGCCGGTTTTTCGGGCATCTTTTCCAGACGCGCCATGCCGCCGATCGGCAGCAGGGTGATGTCGGGCGTCTTGATGCCATACCGGCGGGCCATCAGGGCGTGGCCGAATTCATGCGCCACCACGCAGGCGAACAACGCGCAGACGAACAGCACGTTTTCCACCGCCGCCGCCGGGCCCTGGTCCAGATAGGCCGCAACGCCGATCCACATCAGCAACAGAAAGAAGGTGGCATGGACGCGCAACTGCGATCCGAACAACCTGCCGATGGGAAAGGACCAGCTCATGGAGTGCCGCCTGTGTTGGGGATCAGAACGGGATTTCGTCGTCCAGATCGCTTGCCGGGGCCGGGCCGGAGGGGCCGGCCGGGCCGCCGCCATAGTCGCGTTCGGACCGGCCGGTGTCATAGCCACCGCCATAGCCGCCACCCTGGCCGCCACCACCGCCGCCGCTTTCGCTGCGGCCATCCAGCATGATCAACGTGCCGTTGAATCCCTGCAGCACGACCTCGGTCGAATATCTGTCCTGGCCGGATTGGTCCTGCCATTTGCGGGTCTGCAGCTGCCCCTCGATATAAACCTTGGAGCCCTTGCGCAGATATTGCTCGCATACCCGCACCAGCCCTTCCGAGAAGATCGCGACCGAGTGCCACTCGGTCTTTTCGCGCCGCTCGCCGGTGGTGCGGTCCTTCCAGGTTTCAGAGGTGGCGATGCGCAGGTTGCACACCTTGCCACCGTTCTGAAAGCTGCGCACCTCGGGGTCGCGGCCCAGATTTCCCACCAGGATTACTTTATTGACCGATCCAGCCATGCCTCGCTCCCGTCGAATCCGTTTCCATCGTTCATAGGGTTACACCACCCCATCAGGGTTAATGGAAGGTGAAACTTGGCTTCCCTGCCGTGGGGTTTCGCGGAATCGCGACCTAAACCTGGGTTGCAGGCGGGTTTCGGGGCGGGCAGTCTGCCTTGCGGCCGATTTACCACCGGCCTGCCGAGCCCCAGGTTCCGATCAGCGCCGGAACGGTCCGGTTATGCACAGACGGAGTTGACACCATGACGAAATTTTCCACCCGGGCGATTGCCCTGAGCCTGGCCCTTGGTACCCTTGCCGCCACCGGCGGCGCGGCCCTTGCAAGCGGTTATGAGCGGCTGAAGCCCGAACAGGCCCAGCAGATCCGCACGCGGCTGCAACAGGAAGGCTATGAGGTGCGCAAGATCGAGGCCGAGGACGGCATGATCGAGGTTTACGCGCTGAAGAACGGGATGCGCTATGAGCTGTATCTTGATCAGGCGCTGAACATCGTGCGCAGCAAGCAGAACGACTGATACCACCGGAACCGGCGCGGCGCCCGACCTGCCGCGCCGATGCGCGAAAGGAAGACGACATGAGGAACGTTCCGGTCTGGGATCTGCTGGTGCGCAGCTTTCACTGGTTGCTGGTGGCGGGGTTCACCGCCGACGCGCTGTTCATCGAGGATGAAACCAAGCTGCACCAGCAGATCGGCTATGCGGTGCTGGTGCTGATCGGCACGCGCGCCGTCTGGGGCGTTGTCGGGACGCGTCACGCGCGGTTCGCCGATTTTCCGCCCAGCGTGTCGGCCGCGCTGGCGCAGCTGCGCGACATCGCGACGGGGCGCAGGCGGATCCATCTGGGTCATTCGCCGCTGGGGGCATTGATGATCTACAACCTGCTGGGCACGATCGCGCTGATCGGGCTGACCGGCTGGATGATGACCACCGACACCTTCTGGGGCACCGAATGGGTCGAAGAAATGCACGAAGGGCTGGTGATCTGGGCCGGGGCCGGGGCCCTGGTTCATGTCGCCGCGGTGATCGTCGAAAGCCGGCGCACCGGCGTGAACCTTCCCCGGGCGATGGTGACGGGGTATAAGCGGGTGCCGCAGGACGACGACTGGACCGAAAGCTGATGCAAAACACCGCCACCGCCCCCCGTCGACATCCAGCGCCCCAGGGCCGGCGCAGCGCGGTACTGGCGGCGCTGATCCTGGTGCAGGGGGCCTGCGCGCTGTTCTTTCTCAGCGATGTGGTCAGCGACTATCTGGCGGTCGGTCCGGGGGTGTTTCGCGATTTTCATCTGCTGGCCGAACTGGCCGCCACCGGCGCGCTGATCGTCGGGATCGCGGTTCAGACCCAGGTTCTGATGCAGCTTCTGCGCCGTCAGGCCCAGGCCGAGCGCGGGCTTTCGATCGCCTCGGGGGCGCTGCACGATCTGATGGAAAGCTATTTCCGCGACTGGGGCCTGACCGCGGCCGAAGGCGACGTGGCGGCCTTTGCCCTCAAGGGCTATTCGATCACCGAAATCGCAGCGCTGCGCGGCACCCGCGAAGGCACCGTGAAAACCCAGCTGAACGCGATTTACCGCAAGGCCGGGGTCACCGGGCGCGGCCCGCTGGTCAGCCTGCTGATCGAGGATCTGATGACTCAGCCGCTGATTTCGGAACGGCCCGACGGCCAGACCTGACCCATGTGGCGAAACGCGCGCGCCGCCGGTAGGGGTAGCGTCGCGCGCGAAACCGGGTATAGTTCCGGCGCTGACAATAAAAGGGACAGCGGCATGGTGCGCGTAGCGTTTGGCGTGATGATGACGGTTGTCTGGGCCGGGCTTGGCGGTGCCGCGCAGGCCGATACGACGGCGATCAGTTCCAAGTCGCGGGTGGTGTTGTTCAAGTCGCAGACCAAGGTGCTCGACAGTCGGGCGGCCACGCAATATTCCAACTCGATCCGGTTGCAGCCGGCGCCGGTGATCACGCCCTCGCTGAATGGCACGCCACGCTATAACGGGAATTATCGTGGCGAATATCTGGAAGTGGCCAAATCCGCCGCCCGCCGCCACGGCGTGCCCGAGGATCTGTTCTTGCGGCTGGTGCAGCAGGAAAGCGGCTGGAATGCCAAGGCCAAAAGCCACAAAGGCGCCATCGGGCTGGCCCAGCTTATGCCGGGCACCGCCCGCACGCTGGGGGTCGATCCGCACGATCCGCGTGAAAACCTGGATGGCGGCGCGCGCTATCTGCGCAAGCAATATGATACGTTCCGCAGCTGGCGGCTGGCGCTGGCGGCCTATAATGCGGGGCCGAAAGCGGTGGAAAAGCACGGCGGTGTGCCGCCTTATCGCGAGACCAAGAATTACGTGAAAACGATCTGGGGCAGCTGATCTAGCGCCCCTCGGGGCCGTCATACTGTCGCTCGACCCGGGCCACGCGCAGGGTATAGTGGCGGTACCAGCGGTCCTTGCCCAGCTTTTGCGCCAGCGCGTGTTCGGCCACGGCTTTCCACGCCAGCAGCGCCGCCTCGTCCGCCCAATAGCTGACCGTGATCCCGGTGCTGCCGGGGGTGCGGGCCGAATCCGCGCCCAGATAGCCCGGCTGCACGGCTGCCAGCGCGGCCATGCGGTCGGCCATGGCGTCATATCCCACGATGTCATCACCGTGCAGCGAGGCAAAGATCACCGCGTAATAGGGCGGCGCGGGCAGCGGGCAAAGCGGGGTCATTCGGGGCTCCTGTCAGGGTGGCGGGCGGGGATCAGCCGCAGGATGCGGCCATCCATCGCGGCCAGACCGGCGGCGATCAGCGCCATGCCCGCCAGATGCCGTGGCGCCAGCACCTCGCCCAGCACCACAATCCCCAAAATGATCGCGCTGACCGGCACAAGGAAGGTCACAAGCGACAGGTTGGTGGCCCCGGCGCTGGACAGGATGCGGAAATACAGCACATAGGCCAGTGCGGTGGACAGCACCGCCAGCCCGGCCAGCGCGCCCAGTGTTTCAGGGCCGGGCAGGGGCAGCGTCCAGGGCCGGTCGATCAGCAGCATCAGCGGCCACAGCATCACGCTGGCGGCGGTGACCTGCCCGGTGGCGGTGGCCAGCGGTGCCACCCCGAGCGCGCGAAACCGGCGCCCGAAGATGCCGGCAAAGGCATAGGACAGCGCCGCCGCAAGGCAGGCCAGTTGCGCCAGCACATCGCGGCCCAGCGCGGCCATCGCCCCGCCGCCGATCATCACCGCGACCCCGGCCAGCCCGAGCGCGACCCCGGCCAGGCGTGGCGGCGTGAGCTTTTCGTCGCGGGTCAGCACATGCGCCACGAGCACGGTGAACAGCGGTGTGGTGGCGTTCAGGATCGACGCCACGCCCGAGGCGATATGCGACTGGCCCCAGACGATCAGGCCGAACGGGATCACGTTGTTCAAAAGCCCCATGCCGAAGAACGCGGCCCAGATCCGCGGCGCGCGCGGCAGGTGCACGCCCGCGATCCGGCAGATCGCGATCAGTACCAGCGCGGCCAGGCTGACGCGGCAGACCACGACGGTGAAGGTGGGCAATTCGCGCACCGCGATGCCGTTGAAGAAGAACGAGCCGCCCCACAGCAGCGACAGCGCGATCAGCATCGCCCATTCGGCGGGGGACATGGATTTGGCGGCGGGCTGCGACATGGTTGGCCTCTGTCTGCGGAGTGTCATTCCCCAAAGAGGCGATCACGACGCGCAGCACAACCCGCTTCCTGCGCATTGACGCAGGCGCGCGCCGGTCATTCGGCGGCGAGCTTGATCACCGGATCCATGGCCGCCAGAATATCGTCGGCCAGATGGCATTTGACCTGATGCCCTTCGGCCAGGGTGCGCATCGGCGGCACCTCGCGTTCGCACAGATCGCCGGGCACCTGCGCCTTCCAGTGGCAGCGGGTCTGGAACGGGCAGCCGGGCGGCGGGTTGATCGCCGAGGGGATATCGCCGTCCAGTACGATACGGGTTTTCTGGACGCTGGTGTCGGCGATCGGCACGGCGGACAACAACGCCTCGGTATAGGGGTGATAGGGCGGGGCGAAGACCTGATCGGTGCTGCCAATCTCGACCACATGGCCCAGATACATGACCATGACCCGGTCCGACAGATAGCGCACGATGCTCAGGTCGTGGCTGATGAACAGCAGCGTGGTCTTTTCCTCGCGCTGAATCTCCATCAACAGATCGGTCACCGCGGCCTGCACCGACACGTCCAGCGCCGACACGGGTTCGTCCGCGACCACGATGCGCGCATTGCCGGCAAAGGCACGGGCAATGCCCACCCGCTGTTTCTGCCCGCCCGACAACTGCCGCGGCATCCGCCGGGCGAAGGCGCGGGGCAGTTTCACCAGATCCAGCAGTTCCAGCATCCGGGCGCGGCGCGCGGCGTCGCTGTCACCGATGCCGAACACCTCGAGCGCGCGGATGATCTGACGGCCCACGGTCATCGACGGGTTCAGCGTGTCGAACGGGTTCTGGAACACCATCTGGATATCCGAAACGGTCGCGGTGTCGCGGCGCTGAATCGGGATGTCCTGAATTTCGTCCCCGTCCAGCAGGATGGTGCCGCCGGTCGCGGTTTCCAGCCCCATCAGCACCTTGGCCAGGGTGGACTTGCCGCAGCCGGATTCGCCGACGATGGCCAGGGTTTCGCTTTCGCGGGCTTCGAAGCTCAGCGTTTCGTTGGCTTTCACCACGCGCGTGTTGCCGCCGCCGAACAGCGCATTGGCCGCGACCTCGTAATATTTCTGCAGCGCGTCGACCTTCAGCACCACGTCGCCGATCCGGGCCTTTTCGTGCCGCTCGGGCGGCGGCGGCGGGGTGGACCAGTCGATTTCCTGAAACCGCAGACAACGGGTCGTGTGGCGGTCATCGCCCCGGATCCGCGCCATCCGAATGTCCTGCGCGTCGCAGCGCCCGGCCTCGAAATAATCGCAGCGCGGGCCGAAATTGCAGCCGTTCGGGCGTTCCTGCGGCAGCGGAAAATTGCCGGGGATCGCCACCAGCGGGCGGGCGGTCTTGTCGGCGCCGGGCAGTGGGATCGAGCGAAACAGCGCCTGAGTATAGGGATGCTGCATTTCGTCGAACACATCTTCGATCGATCCGGTCTCGACCGCCTCGCCGGAATACATCACGCACAGCCGGTTGCAGGTTTCCAGGATCAGGCCCAGATTGTGGGAAATGAACAGCATCGAGGTGCCGTATTTGCGGCCCAGACCCTTGACCAGATCGACGATCCCGGCCTCGACCGTCACATCCAGCGCGGTGGTGGGTTCATCGAGGATCAGCAGGCTGGGCTTGGACATCAGCGCCATGGCGATCACGATGCGCTGCTGCTGCCCGCCCGACAATTGATGCGGATAGCTGTTGAGGATGCGCTTGGGGTCGGGCAGGCGCACATCTTCGACCATTTGCAGGGCCAGCGTGCGGGCCTCTTGCGCGGATTTACCTTCGTGGATCATCGGCACTTCCATCAACTGGTTGCCGATCTTCATCGCGGGGTTCAGGCTGGCCATCGGTTCCTGATAGATCATCGCGATTTCAGAGCCGCGCAGATGGCGCAGTTCTTCGGTGCTCATGGCGTTCAGATCGCGGCCCTTGAAGCGGATCGTGCCGCCGGTGATGCGGCCGTTTACGCCCAGATCCTGCATCACCCCCAGCGCCACGGTGGACTTGCCGCAGCCGGATTCGCCGACCAGGCCCATCGCCTCGCCCGGCTGCACGGTGCAGGAAAAATCCATCACCGCCGGAATTTCGCGCAGCCGGGTGAAAAAGCTGATCGACAGGTTCTCGATCTCCAGGATCGGGCCGTCATAGTCCCATTTGGTCATGGTCTTGTCCTTTCGCGCGGTCCGGGAAAAATCTTCACGAAGATTTTTCCGGCAGAAGATTTTTCGTGAAAAATCTTCATCGCTCAGTCCTTCAGGCTTTCTTCACGCAACCCGTCCGCCAGCAGGTTCAGCCCCAGCACAAGGCTCATCAGCGCCAGTGCCGGCGGCAGGGCGGGATGCGGATAGATCGACAACAGGCGCCGACCCTCGTTGATGGTCGATCCCCAGTCGGGGCTTTCGGGGCTGACACCCAGGCCGAAGAACCCCAGCGTGCCCAACAGGATCGTGGTATAGCCGATACGCAGGCAGAAATCGACGATCAGCGGCCCGCGTGCATTTGGCAAAATCTCCCACAGCATGATGTACCATGCGCCTTCGCCGCGGGTCTGGGCGGCGGCGACGTAGTCGCGGGTGTGGATGTCCAGCACCAGTCCGCGCACGATGCGAAACACCGTGGGCGCGTTCACGAACACCACCGAGACGAACACGATCAGCACATTGCCAGGCATAGAGATGATCCCCAGCGGATCGGCGTCAAACGCCAGCCCCAGATACAGCCAGCCGCCGATCAGCAGGGTCAGCGCCACATAGATATTGCGCCGCGCGGGCCTTGTGAAATAGCGGCTGTTCCACAAGATCACCAGAAAGGCGATCGGGAACAGGAACAGCACCGCCGCCATATAGGTCGGAATACCCGATTGCACGATCTCTGGTGTGACCAGCAGGTAGAACAGCAAGATCACCGGGAAGGCCAGCACCAGATTGGCGACAAAGGACAGCACGGTATCCAGCCGCCCGCCGAAATAGCCCGCGGGCAGGCCCAGGGTAATCCCGACCATGAAGGCAAAGAGGGTGGCCGCCGGCGCGATCTTCAGCACCTCGCGCGCGCCCATCACCATCCGGCTGAACACGTCGCGGGCCAGATTGTCGCCACCCAGAAGATAATAGGGAAAGGTTCCATCCGGGGCGGGCAGGGGTATGCCGGGGGCCTTGTTCTTGAGCCCCGAAATCACCTGAATCGGATCATGGGTGATAATCACGTCGGCGAAGATCGCGGTGAACACCCAGAACATCACCAGCGCGAAACCGACCATGCCGATCGGGCTGTCAAACAGCTTGCCATACAGGCCCAGACGGCGCTTGAAGGTGATCGACAGCGCGAAACTCGCGATCAGCGCGATCCAGACCGGCACGAACCGGGTGGACAGCCAGCCAAGGATTCCCTTGTCCGGCCCCTGCACCACGATGCCACCGATTGCGAAGGCCAGCACCACCGCGATCAGCGCCAGAATGCTGTATCTGACCGCGTGGCCGGCCGTGCTGACGGGGCCCGACGCGGTGGTGCCGGGGCCGGTCCGGGCCGGGGCGGGCAGCAGCGCCGACAGCGTGATCTGCGCCAGCACCGCCAGCGCGACCAGCGCCGCGGCAAGGCCCAGAAGCGGGGTAAGGGGGGCCAGCGCGCCGGTCCAGCTCAACGGGGTCATTGCGTCGCTCCCTTCATGAAATCCGGATCCGCGGGTTCAGGAAGACATAGCCGATATCGGAAATCAGCTGCGTCACCAGCACCACCATCACCGCGATGATCGAGCAGCCCAGCAGCAACTCGATGTCATTGTTCGAGGCCGCCTGCACAAGCGTCCAGCCGAAGCCTTTGTAGTTGAACAGCGTCTCGACGATCACCACCCCGGTCAGCAGCCAGGGAAATTGCAGCATGATCACCGTGAACGGCGCGATCAGCGCGTTGCGCAGCGCGTGTTTCACCACGATGTTGCGAAAGCTGACCCCCTTCAGGCGGGCGGTACGGATATATTGCGCGGTCATCACCTCGGCCATGCTGGCCCGGGTCATCCGCGCGATATAGCCCATGCCATACAGCGCCATCGTCGCCACCGGCAGGGTGAAATTATCGAACGTCACGCCGTTCATCGCACTGGCGGCAGAGCCCTTGAACAGGGTTCTGCCTTCGATCCAGCCCCAGTCGTGCAACAGCGGGCTGAGCCCGATCCTGGACGAGGCCAGCAGCACGATCAGGATCACGCCCGAAACATATTCCGGCGTCGCGGTCGAGGCGATGGAAAAGGTCGACAATGTCCGGTCCAGTTTCGACCCTTCGCGCATCCCGGCCAGCACCCCGACGATCAGCGCCAGCGGCACCATCACCACCATCACCCAGAACATCAGAATGCCGGTCAGCCCCAGCCGTGTTCCGATGATGCCGGTCACATCGTCGCGAAATACCGTGGAATAACCGAAATCGCCCTGCAGCACGCCGCAAAACCGTGGGGCCTGCTGCGCCGGGGTGCCGACCGCGATGCAGCGCCCGGTGACGGCGCCGTCTTCGTCCGTCCGGGTCCAGCCCGGCACCACACCCAGCCATTCGCCATACCGCACCAGCATCGGCGCACCATAGCCGTGTTTATCGATCCAGCCGGCGACCTCGGCGTCGCTCATCCGGGCATTGCCCTGGGTCTTGGCCAGCTTTTCCAGATTCGGCTCCAGATTGGTCAGCAGAAAGACCACGAAGGTCAGGCACAGCGCGGTCAGAAGCATCACCCCGAAACGCCTGAGTATGAACAGTCCCATGATTATCCCCGTCGGTCTGGTGGCGGTGCATCGCCCGGCCAACCGCATCGGTCGCCCGTATAGAAAAAGGGGGCAGCGTCACGCCGCCCCCTTCGGGTGTGTCGCGGGTCAGGCCCAGCCCATCTTGTGGATGTTGATCTCGAACTTGGGGTGCATTTCGGCACCGACCAGGCCGTCCTTGTAGTGGCGGTAAAGCGAGCGCCAGTAGGGGATGATGGTCACGCCTTCCTCCTGCATGATCTCTTCCAGCCGCTTGGCGACGACACGGCGCTTGTCGGCATCGGCGATGGCCACGGCCTCGGCCAGCTTGGCGTCGAACTCGGCGTTCGAGAAACCGCTTTCGTTCCAGGCCTCGCCGGATTTATAGGCCAGAACCAGGATCATCACCCCCAGTTCGCGGTGGTTCCAGTTGGTCGAGCTGAACGGGTATTTGGTCCAGTCGTTCCAGAAGGTCGAGCCGGGGATGACGGTGCGCTTCACCTTGAACCCCGCATCGCGCAGCTGGGCGGCGACGGCGTCGGTGGTGTTGCGGCGATAGTCATCGTCGATCGAGGTGATCTCGAACTCGAAATCCTGCATCCCCGCTTCGGTCAGCAAGGCCAGCGCGGCAGCCGGATCATGCTTGATCGGCGGCAGTTCGGCATATTCGGGATGCACCGGGGCGATGTGGTGGTTTTCGGCCACGATCCCGCGCCCGTTCATGCCCAGTTCCAGAACGACATCGTTCTTGACCGCAAGCTGGATCGCCTGGCGCACGCGCTTGTCGGCATAGGGTTTGATCCCGTCCACCTCGGCCAGCTGATTGGGGCGGATGGTGACGGTGGCGGCGGTGCCCACCTCGGACTCGATCCAGCCGATATCGTTGAAAATGTCGATGAAATCGCCCAGCGTTTCATAGGTCATGTCGAATTCTTCGGCCTCGGCGCTGGCCAGCCAGGCGGCCGGGTCGGTGCCCAGGTCGATCACTTCGACGCGGTCCAGATAGGCGTCGCCCCAGTAATCGTGATCGGCGTTCTTTTCCAGAACGGCGCGCACGCCGACCTCGTATTCGGTGAACTTATAGGCGCCGGTGCCCACGCCGTGATCAAGCGGGTTGGTGCCGATCAGATCCTTGCGCTGCACCGCGGCCGGATAATCGGCGATGCCGGGGATGATGGTGATGTCGGGGCTGGGCAGGTGCAGCTTGACGGTGTGGCTGTCCACCACCTCGATCGCGCCATCGATGGCCTTGTTGGTGTTGGCGTCGATCAGCGTGCCGACGCGCGACGCCATCGAGTTGCCCTCGATCGACTTGTCGGCCCAGCCTTCGAAATTGGCGGCCACATCCTCGGCGGTGAAGGGGTTGCCGTCGTTCCAGGTCACGCCCTGACGGACGTTGAGGGTGTATTCGGTGGCGTCCTCGTTGACCTCCCAGCTGTCGAGCAGCACGCCGGTGAACGTGCCGTCCCTGTTGTATTCGACCAGATATTCCAGGATGCCACGGGTTATGTTGCCCATCTGCGACCAGTCATACGAGCGCGGATCCTTCAATGCGCGCACGTCCATCTGGATCCGCAGCGTGCCGCCCATCTGGGGGGCCGTCCCGTGCGACGCCGCGTGGGCCGGTGCGCCAAGGCCGCCCATCGCATAGGCCGTGGCCGCCGTCGCCCCCAGGGCCGAGGATCGGGCCAGGAATTCGCGTCGGCTAAGCTGACCCGCCTTGAATTCGGTCGCGTACATGGCGACCGCCGGGTGCAGCGGTTTGCCGTTGAGGGTGGAATGGCTCATTCTCGTTCTCCCTGTGAGTGCTGTGCAACTCTGTGTTCGTTTGCGTATCCTGCGCGCGACAATTCCGGCCGGCCTGCCGCATGGTTCTGCGGATCGGGGCGTGGGCGGATCCCGGTTCCAGATCATTCGGCACCAGTTTCAGCGGCACGTCAATGTTCGGGATCGCCGCAAAATGGTCAAAATGCGACATCGGCCCGCACCAAAAACGACATTGCGCCCGAACGCAACCGGAAACCCGCGATGCGGGCCGGGCCGGTGGGGCGGGTCAGGCGGATTTTCGGAAGGCAACCGGCGTGTTGCCGGTACGGATCTGAAAGGCGCGGGTGAAATAGGCGGGCGAGGCAAATCCCAGCCCCTGCGCGATCCGCTTGACCGGCAGTTTCGTGTCGGCCAGCAGGCGGCGGGCCTCGGCGATCTTGCGGTCGGCCAGAAAGTTCGAGGCGGTGCGCCCGCAACTGGCCTTGCAGGTCCGGGTCAGGTGGGTGGGGGTGACGCCCAGTTCAGCCGCGTAATCGGCCACCGAGCGGGAGGTGTGAAAGCCGCTTTCGACCAGAGCGCTGTAACGCCGGGCCAGCCGGCGCGCCGCGTCGCTGGGGGCCAACGCATCGTCGTGATCAAGGATCTGACGCTCCAGCCAGACCGACAGCAAACCGGCATGGTGCTGCATCGCGCGCAGCCGGGCCGGGCGGTCGCCTTCAAATTCGCGCTGCAGATTGTCCAGGATCACCGTCAGTTCGCCCTGATCCTGGGCTTCGCGGATCCGCAGGTGGCGCGGCGCGTCGGGCAGCGGCAACCCGTGGTCGGAGCCAAAGAACACCGCCGTGCCGTAAACCTGCGACGACAATTCGAAACTGTGCATGGTGTGGGCCGGGATGAAGACCGCGTTATGTGCGCCATAGCCGCGGGTCAGCCCGCCCACCGTCAGTCGCCCCTGGCCGCGGGTGAACCAGATCAGTTGGTCTGCCGCATAGCTGCGCATCGCCTCGACCCGCCAGCGCCCGCCCTTGAACAGGCTGTGCAGTGGAATTACCCGCAGATCGGTCCCAGTCATGGCGGCCCCTTGTCGGAAAATGGCGTTGCCCTTGGTTTTTAGGGGAAATTCGCTTTTTGGCCAACAAGAATGTTCGATATGTGCAACCGGCGGCAAGGCCCCGCCGGATCAGCCCATATCCAGCGCCTGCCAGGCGCGCATCCGGGCGCGAAACCAGGTGCGCTGTCGCTTGGCATATTGCCGGGTCGCGATCCGGGCCGCCGTCCGGGCCTGATCGAGGGTCATCTGGCCGCGCAGATGGGCGATCAGTTCGGGCGCGCCGATGGCTTTCGACGACAGCAGCGCCGGATCCCAGCGTGGCAGGTTGGCGCGCGCCTCGTCCAGCGCGCCGTGGTCGAGCATCAGATCGAACCGCCGCGCGATCCGCGCGTCCAGCCAGTCGCGCCCGGCATTCAGCACGAAAGGCTGCGCATCCGCCAGCGGCAGCAGCGGCGGCGGCGTGTCGTCCTGCCAGGTGGCCAGCCCGCGCCCGGTGGTCTGCCACACTTCCCACGCGCGCTGCACCCGCATCGGGTTCAGCGGATCGACCCGGGCGCGGGTCTGCGGGTCCAGTTCATCCAGCATGGCGGCGTGCCCCTCGGCGGCGCGGCGCCGGTCGGCCAGGGCGCGGATATCGTCGGGGACCGGGGGGATCACCGCCAAACCTTTGGTCAGCGTGGTGAAATACAGACCAGTGCCGCCAGTGATGATCGGCTGTTTTCCGCCGGTCAGCAGCGGCGCCACATCGCGCAGCCACTGGCCCACCGAATAGGCACCGTCATAGGGCACATGGCCATACAGCCGGTGCGGGGCCTGTGCCTCGTCCTCGGCCGAGGGCCGGGCGGTCAGCACCTGCCAGCCGTCGAACACCTGTAACGCATCGGCATTCACGATCACCCCGCCCGACCGCGCGGCCAGTTCCAGCGCCAGCGCCGATTTGCCCGACGCGGTGGGCCCGGCGATCAGCACCGGACGCTCAAAGTCGATATCTGGCGGTTTGGTCACGGTCTTCCTTGTGTTATGCGTTGAACCCAGACTGCTTTTCCGACATTTTGCAGCCAACGCCAAGTATATGACCGGGGAAGACCTATATGAGCGACGGCATCCACCGCCAACCGACGCCTGCCTACAAGCGTGTCCTGCTGAAAATTTCCGGCGAGGCGCTGATGGGCCCCCAGGGCTTCGGTCTGCACCCGCCCACGGTAGAGCGCATCGCCCGCGAGGTCAAAACCGTCTATGACATGGGCGTCGAGATCTGCATGGTGATCGGCGGCGGCAACATCTTTCGCGGTCTTCAGGGCAGTGCCCAGGGGATGGAACGCACCACCGCCGATTACATGGGGATGCTGGCCACGGTGATGAACGCGCTGGCCATGCAATCGGCGATGGAGGAGCTGGGCATCCACACGCGGGTGATTTCGGCCATCCGCATGGATGAGGTGGCCGAGCCCTATATCCGCCGCCGCGCCGTGCGCCATCTGGAAAAGCAGCGCGTCTGCATCTTCGCGGCGGGCACTGGGAACCCCTATTTCACCACCGATACGGCGGCCACGCTGCGGGCCAACGAAATGGCCTGCGAGGCGATCTTCAAGGGGACCAAGGTGGACGGGGTCTATGACAAGGATCCGGTGAAATTCGACGATGCCAAGCGCTATGACGATATCACCTATGACGATGTGCTGCAAAAACACCTTGGGGTGATGGATGCGTCGGCAATCGCGCTGGCGCGCGACAACAACCTGCCGATCATCGTCTTTTCGCTGGACGAGCCCGGGGGCTTCCGGGGAATTCTTGCCGGGGAAGGCACCTATACAATCGTGCATGGTTAACGGTATAGCAGCCCCGAGACGGCCGAAACGGCGAAGCAACAGCCGAACGACAAGAAGAGAGTGACGCGCATGGCAGATGAAGAGCTTGAAATCGATCTTGACGATCTGAAACGCCGGATGGATGGCGCAATGGGGGCGTTGAAGCACGAATTCGCCTCGCTGCGCACCGGGCGGGCCTCGGCCACGATGGTGGAGCCGATAATGGTCGATGCTTACGGCGCGATGACGCCGATCAATCAGGTCGGCACCGTCAACGTGCCCGAGCCGCGTATGGTCACCATCAACGTGTGGGACAAGAGCCTTGTCCAGAAGGTTGAGAAGGCGATCATGGAAAGCGGTCTGGGGATCAACCCACAGACCAACGGCACCATCATCATGCTGCCGATCCCCGAATTGAACGAAGAGCGGCGGCGCGAGTTGACCAAGGTCGCCGCGCAATATGCCGAACACGCCCGCGTGGCGATCCGCAATGTGCGCCGCGACGGGATGGACCAGTTGAAGAAAGCCAAGACCGCCGGCATGAGCGAGGACGATCACAAGATCTGGTCCGACGAGGTGCAGGAGCTGACCAATACCGCCATTGCCAACGTGGACAAGGCGCTGGAGCATAAACAGCAGGAGATCATGCAGGTCTGAGGATCTGACTCGTGATCGGGAAGGGGCGCCGATTGGCCGCGACGATTGAAGAACACAGCGGTCCGCAGCATGTCGCCATCATCATGGATGGCAACGGGCGTTGGGCGCAAAGCCGGGGGCGCCCCCGGCTGTTCGGCCATCAGGCCGGTGCCAAACGGGTGCGCGAAATCGTCAATGCCTGCCCTGCTTTGCAGATCCGCTATCTGACGATCTTCGCCTTTTCGACCGAGAACTGGAAACGCACCCAGACCGAAGTGGCCGGTCTGATGGCGCTGTTCCGGCTCTATATCCAGAAAGAAGCGCAGGCGCTGCTGCAAGAAGGCGTCCGGGTGCGGTTCATCGGGGATCGCGATCAGCTGGAGCCCAAGCTGGTGCGGATGATGGACTCGCTGGAAACCCTGACCGCGGGCAACGATCTGGTGCATCTGACCGTGGCGCTGAACTATGGCGGCCGCGACGAGGTGGCGCGCGCCACCAAACGGCTGGCCCAGGAGGTGGCGGCCGGCCGGCTCGACCCCGCCGATGTGGATGCCGAGACGTTGGCGCGGTTTCTGGACACCTGCGTGCTGCCCGACCCCGATCTGGTGATCCGCACCAGCGGCGAGGCGCGGATCTCCAACTTTTTGCTGTGGCAGTCGGCCTATGCGGAATATGAATTCACGCCGGTGCTGTGGCCCGATTTCGACGCCGATTGCTTTGCCGAGATCGTCGGCCGCTTTTCCAACCGCGAGCGCCGCTTCGGCGCGGTCGGTGCCTGATGGCAAAGCCGGGCCAATGGGACGATCTGACGCTGCGTCTGTCTTCGGGGGCGGCAATGGCGGTGCTGGGCGTGGCGGCGATCTGGCTGGGCGGGCCGTGGTTCGCGGCACTGGCGGCACTGGTCAGCGGCGTGATGCTGTGGGAACTGGCGCGCATGGTCGCGCCCGAACGCAGATCCGAGGCGCTGCAACTGGCGGTGCTGGGCACCGGCGCGGTGCTGCTGGCGCGGGCGCTGCCGGGGTTCTATGCCTTTCCGCTGCTGGCCGCGCCGGCGCTGGTGGGCGTATCCTTGCTGAAACGGCACGGGGCGGTCTTCGCGATCTATGCGCTGGCTATCTTGGTCGCGGGTTACGGGCTGTCACTGTTTCGCGACAGCTACGGCGTGGTCTGGCTGTTCTGGTTGGTGCTGGTGGTGATTGCCACTGATGTGTTCGGCTATTTTGCCGGGCGGCTGATCGGCGGGCCGAAATTCTGGCCCCGGATCAGCCCCAAGAAAACCTGGTCGGGCACGGTGGCGGGCTGGGTCGCGGCGGCGCTGATCGGGCTGTTGTTCCGGCAGTTCACCAATGCGGGTCCCGATCTGCCCTGGATTTCGGTCGCGCTGTCGATGGCCAGTCAGTTGGGCGACATCGCCGAAAGCGCGCTCAAGCGCAAGATGGGGGTCAAGGACAGCTCGAACCTGCTGCCGGGCCATGGCGGTCTTTTTGATCGGTTCGACGGGCTGCTGGGCGCGGCGCTGCTGATGCTGCTGGTGGCGCAGTTGGTCTATGTGCCCGAGGTGAGGTTCTGAACGATGCGGCGGGTGACGATCTTCGGCGCGACCGGCTCGATCGGTGAAAGCACCATCGACCTGATCGAGCGGGCAGGGGGCGCCGACGCCTATCATGTCGTCGCGCTGACCGGCGGGCGCAATGTGACGCGGCTGGCGCAGCAGGCCCGCACGCTGCGCGCCGAACTGGCGGTGACCTGTTACCCCGACTGTTACGATGCGCTGAAACAGGCGCTGGCCGGCAGCGGGATCGCGGTGGCCGCCGGGCCGCAGGCGCTGGAAGAGGCCGCCGCGCGCCCGGCCGACTGGATCATGTCGGCCATCGTCGGTGCGGCCGGGCTGGTGCCGGGGCTGCGGGCGTTGGAGCATGGCACCACGCTGGCGCTGGCCAACAAGGAAAGCCTGGTCGCCGCCGGGCCGCTGTTGATGCAGACGGCGGCGCGGCACGGCGCCCGCATCCTGCCGGTGGACAGCGAGCATTCGGCGATCTTTCAGGGGCTGGTGGGCGAGGATATCGAGGCGGTCGAGCGGATCGTGATTACCGCATCCGGCGGGGCGTTCCGCGACTGGCCGCTGGAACGGCTGGCCGGGGCGACGCTGGAACAGGCCTCGTCGCATCCGAACTGGGACATGGGCCAGCGGATTACCATCGACAGCGCATCGATGTTCAACAAGGCGCTGGAAGTGATCGAGGTCCGCGAGTATTTCGGCGTCGCCCCCGAACAGATCGAGGTGCTGGTGCATCCCGAATC
Source organism: Actibacterium sp. D185-2 (assembly GCF_054954595.1). NCBI lineage: Bacteria > Pseudomonadati > Pseudomonadota > Alphaproteobacteria > Rhodobacterales > Roseobacteraceae > Actibacterium > Actibacterium sp. D185-2. The sequence continues at coordinate 416,676 of NZ_JBPWNX010000002.1, read as the reverse complement.
GCTGGTCCATGCGCTGGTGGGGTTCCGCGACGGGGCGATGATGGCGCATCTGGGGGCGCCGGATATGCGCCACGCGATCGGATATGCGCTGAACTGGCCGGAACGCCACACGCTGCCGGTGCCGCGGCTGGATCTGGCCACCACGGGGCAATTGAACTTTCTTGCGCCCGACCCGGCCCGCTATCCGGCGCTGGGGCTGGCCTATGACGTGATGCGCAGCGGCGGGTTGGCCGGGGCGGCGTTCAACGCGGCCAAGGAACGCGCGCTGGACGGGTTCATCGCCGGCGAGATCGGGTTCCTGCAAATGGCCGAAGTGGTCGCGGAGGTGCTGGACTGGCTTTCGGGCGAATACGGCCTCATAAATGCCCCGATCAGCCTCGATAAAGTTGTTCATATCGATCAACTGGCGCGGCAGCGGGCGGCCGCAGTGATAAAAGATAAAAAGCAGTAGATAAAAGGGTGGTTGCGTGGATATCGTTGGTCTGATCCCGTCATTTGGAAATATTTTTTATACGATTGGCGCCTTTGTCGTCGCGCTCAGCGTGATCGTGACGGTGCATGAATACGGCCATTACATCATCGGCCGCCTGTCCGGCATCCATGCCGAGGTGTTTTCGCTTGGCTTCGGGCCGGTGCTGTTGTCGCGCCAGGATCGGCGCGGCACCAAGTGGCAAGTGGCCGCGCTGCCACTGGGCGGATATGTGAAATTTCTGGGCGATGCCGGGGTCGCCAGCGACCGCGCCAGCGACGAACTGGCCGGGATGGACGCCGAAACCCTGCGCCACACCATGCATGGCGCACCGCTTTGGGCGCGGGCGGCGACGGTGGCCGCCGGGCCGATCTTCAATTTCGTGCTGTCGATTCTGATCTTTGCCGCCATTATCCTGGCCCGCGGCGAAGCGATCGAACCGCCGACCCTGGCCGAGCTCAAACCGCTTCCGGTCAGCGCCGGCAGCCTGATGCCGGGCGACGAAATTCTGGCCATCGACGGTCAGCCCACGCCCGATTACACCACGTTCTACGAGGTGATCGACACATTGCCGGTGACGCCCACGCTGCCCTATTCGGTGCGCCGCGACGGGGCCGAACAGACCGTGCCCGGCCCCTATCCGTTTCCGCCGCTGATCGAGGCGCTTCAGCCCAATTCGGCCGCGATGGATGCGGGGCTGAAGGCGGGCGACGTGATCATGGCGGTCGATGGCCGCCAGATCGCATCTTTCGGTGCGCTGCAGGATATCGTGACCGCCTCGGACGGGGCCGAAATGACCCTGTCGGTCTGGCGCGACGGCGAGATGCTGGACTTTACCCTCGCGCCGCGCCGGGTGGATCTGCCGCTGGCCGATGGCGGGTTCGAGACACGCTGGCTGATCGGGCTGAACGGCGGGTTGTTCTTTACCCCCGAAACCCGGACGCCGGGGCCGCTGCAGGCGCTGCGCTATGGCGGCGATCAGATCGTGTTCATCATGCGTTCCAGCCTGTCGGGCCTGTATCATGTGGTCATCGGCTCGATCAGTTCGTGCAACCTGCGCGGGCCGCTTGGCATTGCTGAAACCTCGGGGGCGGCGGCCAGCCAGGGCTGGTTCAGCTTCATCTGGTTCATCGCGGTGCTGTCGACGGCGGTGGGGCTTTTGAACCTGTTTCCGGTTCCGGTTCTGGATGGCGGGCATCTGGTGTTTCACGTCTATGAGGCGCTGACCGGCAAGCCGCCCAATGACGCGGTGCTGCGGTTCCTGACGACGCTGGGGCTGGTGTTGTTGCTGGGGATGATGGGCTTTGCCCTGACCAACGATCTGCGCTGCCCCTAAGCCGACCCGCAGGGGCCGCATTGCTGCCATATTCGCGCGCTATTCTTCGCTGCATAAAACAGTCCGAACGAAGAAAACAGTCCGAACGAAGACAGCGAAGGAGGGCGCATCATGCAAACGCTGGCAAGCGGCTATCGTGGCCTGAGCACCTTGGTCAATCTGAACTGGGACCGCCTGTTCTATTTCGCGGCGATTTTCGGCGCGTTGATGGCCGGCGCTTTCGTGGGCTCGCTCCTGTAACCGGGGGCGGGTGTGCCGCTTTGCGCACAACGGCGTTTTCCCGCGTCCTAGTCTTTTGACAAGCCTCCCCATTCCCGATACTCAGGACGCCAATAAAGGGCGTCAGTACGGGACAAACCGATGACCAATACCAACGGCGGTGAAGACGGGGCCCTGCGGGGCCTCACACTTGGATTGCGCTACTTTGTAGCATCTGTTTTCCTTGTATTTGCAGGGGTTTGCGCGACAGTGCCGCAGGCGGCGCAGGCACAGACCTATCGTTTCACCACGGTGGAGGTTCAGGGCAACCAGCGGGTCGATGCGGCCACCGTCCTCAGCTATGCCGGAATCAGCAGGGGGCAGCCGGTCTCGGCGGGGCAGTTGAACGATGCCTATCAGAAAATCGTCGCCAGCGGCCTGTTCGAGCAGGTCGAAATCGTGCCTCAGGGCAGCAAGCTGCTGATCGTCGTCACGGAATACCCGACGATCAACGTGATCAGCTTCGAGGGCAACAAACTGCTCAAGGACGACGATCTGGGCCTGATCATCGGCTCCCAGTCGCGCCACGTCTACAGCCCGCGCCGCGCCGAGGCCGACGCCGCCGCCATCGTGACCGCCTATGAGCAGTCCGGCCGGCTGGCCGCCACGGTCGAGCCGCGGATCATCCGCCGGTCCGATAACCGGGTCGATCTGGTGTTCGAGATCACCGAGGGCAAGGTGGTCGAGGTCAACCGGATTTCCTTTGTCGGTAACCGCAACTATTCCGACGGTCGCCTGCGCCGAGTGCTGAGCACCAAACAGGCCGGGCTGCTGCGCACGCTGATCAAATCGGACACGTTCATCGCCGACCGGGTCGAATTCGACAAACAGGTGTTGCACGACTTCTATATGTCGCGCGGCTATATCGACTTTCAGATCCTGTCGGTCAGTTCGGAACTGACCCGGAACCGCGACGGTTTTCTGATCACCTTCAATATCCGCGAAGGCCAGCAGTTCCGCTTTGGCCAAATCACGGCCTCCAGTGATCTGGCCGAGGTCGACCCGGACACGTTCCAGGCCGCGCTGAATCTGCGCCCCGGCGTGGTCTATTCCCCGACCCTGGTGGAAACCAACATCTCGCGGCTCGAAGCGGTCGCGCTGGCCCAGGGGCTTGATTTCATCCGGATCGAGCCGCGCGTTTCGCGCAACGAACGCGATCTGACGCTGGATGTGGATTTCTACATCACAAAGGGGCCGCGCGTCTTTGTCGAGCGGATCGACATCGAGGGCAACGCCACCACCCTGGACCAGGTGATCCGGCGGCAATTCAAGACGGTCGAGGGCGACCCGTTCAACCCGCGGGCGATTCGCGACGCGTCGGAACGGATCCGTGCGCTTGGCTTTTTCTCGACCGCCGAGGTAAACGCCCGCGAAGGCACCTCGCCCGACAAGGTGATTGTCGATGTGAATGTCGAGGAACAGCCGACGGGGTCGTTGTCCTTCGGCCTGAACTACAGCGTTGTCGACGGGGTGGGCGCCGCGGTCAGCTTTTCGGAATCCAACTTTCTGGGCCGTGGTCAAAGCCTGAGCTTCACCTATGGCAGCGGCACCGACAATTCCAACATCTCTCTGGGCTTTGGCGAGCCCGCATTTCTGGGGCGCGATGTCCGGTTCGCCTTCAATATCGGCTATGCCCAGACGGACAACCAGAATGGCGAACGGTACCGCACCCGCACCGCCTATCTGTCCCCAAGCCTGCAATTCCCGATCAGTGAATACGAACGCCTCGGGGTGCGCTACACGATCGAGAAAAACGAGCTGTTCGAATATGTCGGCACCTCTTCGATCCTTCGGGCCGAGGCCGCGGAGGGCTCGCTTCTGGCCAGCAAGGTCGGCTATTCCTATACGGTCGACACCCGCGATGTCGGGCTTGATCCCACCGCCGGCGTTCTGATCCGGATCAGCCAGGACATTGCCGGGCTTGGCGGCGATCTGGAATATGTTCAGACCAACGCCTTGGTGGCGGCCGAAAAGAAGGTGCGCAACGAGGATGTGACCCTGCGCGCCGAATTCGAAGGCGGCCTGCTGCAGATGATCGACGGCAGCAGCCGCGTGACCGACCGCTTCTTCGCCAATGGCAAGATTCGCGGGTTTGATGCGAACGGCATCGGGCCGCGCGATCTGAATTCGGACGATCACGAAGCGCTTGGCGGCAATGCCTATGCGGTGGCCCGGTTCGAGGCCGAATTCCCGCTGGGCATCCCCGAGGAATACGGCATTCGCGGTGGCGTCTATGCCGATTTCGGATCGGTCTGGAGCCTGGACAACACCAATGGCGGCGCCGTGGATGATGATTTCAATCTGCGCTCCGCGGTCGGCTTCTCGATCTTCTGGGATACGGTGATCGGCCCGCTGCGCTTCAACTTCTCGAACGCGGTGATCAAGGAAGATTACGACCGCGAGCAGAAATTCGACCTGACGGTTTCGACGCGGTTCTGATGCGCCGCCGGTCTGCGATCGTCCTGTGCCTGGTCGCCGGTCTGGCGTTGTCGGGGGTGGCCGCGCCGCTTCGGGCACAGGAGCAGGACGTGGTGCGCAGCCCGATCGTGACCGTCGATCAGGAACGGCTGTTCACCCAATCGGCCTATGGCCAGGCGATCCTGGACCAGATCGAGGCAGAATCTGCCGAACTGGGCGCCGAGAACCGCCGGATCGAGGCCGAACTGGTGGCCGAGGAACGCGCCCTGACCGAGCAGCGCCCGACGCTGGATCCTGCCGCGTTCCGCGCCATGGCCGCCGCCTTCGACGAAAAGGTGGTGGCGATCCGCAAGGCGCAGGACGACAAGACCCGCGCCCTGGTCCGGCGGCGCGAGACCGCGCAAAAGGATTTCTTCACAGCCGTACTGCCGATCCTGACAGAGATCGTGCGCGAACGGGGCGCGGTTGCGGTGCTGGAAACCCGCGCGGTGATCCTGTCGGCCGACCAGATCGACATCACCGGCGCCGCGATCGAACGCATCGATCAGCGCCTGATGGCCCCGGTTTCGGGCGGCGACAGTGCCGCGCCACCAGCGCCCGACTGATCCACCGCCCGCTTGTTTCCCTGGGGGAGTATTGATACTTGCACGGGCACGACCATTGATGCGATTGCCGCAAAGGAACCCGAACCGATGACAGACCAGCCGATCACGGAAGCCGATATCAATCTGATCAAGCGGATCATTCCGCATCGCTATCCGTTTCTTCTGGTCGACAAGGTGCGCGACATCGTCGCCTATGAAAGTGCGGTGGGCATTAAGAACGTCACCGTGAACGAACCGCATTTCCAGGGCCATTTCCCGGACAAGCCGATCATGCCCGGCGTCACCATCGTCGAGGCGATGGCCCAGACCGCGACGGTGATGGTGGGCGTGTCGCTCGATCTGATCGACCGCAACCCGCTGGTCTATTTCATGACCATCGACAATTGCAAATTCCGCCGCATGGTGGTGCCGGGCGACGTGCTGGAGCTGCGGATCTCCGTGGTGCGCCAACGCTCCAAGGTGTGGCGCCTGAAGGGGGTCGCGACGGTCGACGACGAGCTGGCCTGCGAGGCGGAATTCTCGGCGATGCTGGACCTGAGGGAGGAGTGACGCCGGATGGCCATTGATCCCAGCGCGCAGATTCATGCCCTTGCCGTCGTCGAGGACGGGGCCGTAATCGGCCCCGGCGCCAGTGTCGGCCCGTTCTCGGTGATCGGGGCCGAGGTCCGGCTGGGCGCGGGGGTGCAGGTGAAAAGCCATGTGGTTGTCACCGGCTGCACCGAGGTGGGCGACGAGACCGTGATCTTTCCCTTCGCGGTGATTGGCGAAATCCCGCAGGATCTGAAATTCGCTGGCGAAAAGACCCGGTTGGTGATCGGCAAGCGCAACCGCATCCGCGAGCATGTGACGATGAACACCGGCACCGAGGGCGGCGGCGGCGTGACCCGCGTCGGCGATGACGGGCTGTTCATGGCGGGCTGTCATGTGGCCCATGACGTGCGGATCGGCAACCGGGTGATCGTGGTCAACAACTCGGCCATTGCGGGGCATTGCGTGCTTGAGGATGACGTGATCATCGGCGGGCTGTCGGGCATTCATCAATGGGTGCGGATCGGGCGTGGCGCGATCATCGGCGCGGTCAGCATGGTCACCAATGACGTGATCCCCTATGGCCTGGTGCAGGGGCCGCGCGGGGTGCTGGACGGGTTGAACCTGGTCGGGCTCAAGCGCAAGGGCGTCACCCGCGCCGACATCACCGCGTTGCGCGCCGCCTATCAGGCGCTGGCCCAGGGCGAGGGCGCGTTTCAGGAACGCGCGCGCCGTCTGGCCGACGAAACCGAAAGCGCCTATGTCCGCGAAATGGTCGATTTCATCCTGGGCGAAAGCGACCGCTCCTATCTGACGCCGAACTGAGCGATGGGGGATGTGACCGCCATCATCGCCGGACGGGGCGCGCTGCCGGCCCGGCTGGCCGGGGCGCTTGCCGATATGGGCGCGGGGGCCGCAATTTTCGAGATGGAAGGCTTTGCCATGGACAACCCCGCCGGTCTGCCGGTGGAAGTGTTCGTGCTGGAACAGCTTGCCCTTCTGTTTGACCGGATGCACGACCTTGGCGTGCGCCGGGTGGTGTTTGCCGGGGCGGTGGCGCGCCCGCGGCTGGATCCGGGGCGGATCGACCCGAAAACCGCGCTGCTGCTGCCGAAAATCCTGCCTGCGTTTCAGCAAGGCGACGACGGGCTGCTGCGCGCGGTGCTGGCGCTGTTCGAGGATGCGGGCTTTGCCGTGGTCGGGGCCGAAGCGGTCGACCCCGGTCTGCTGCCCGCTGCGGGGGTGCTGACTGTGGCGCAACCGTCCGATGCCGACCGGCGCGATGCCGACCGCGCCGCCGCGATCGTCGCAGCCCTGGGCGCGGCCGATCTGGGGCAGGGCGCGGTGGTGGCGCAGGGGCTGTGCCTGGCGGTTGAAACCCTGCCGGGCACCGATGCGATGCTGCGATGGGTGGCCGATGTGGCAGGGGCCTGCCGGCCCGATCCCGCAGGCGCGCGCGGCGTGGTCTTCAAGGCGCCGAAACCGGGGCAGGAGCGGCGGATCGATCTGCCCTCGATCGGGCCGGCGACCGTGGCGCAGGCCGCCGCCGCCGGGCTGGCCGGGATCGTGATCGAGGCGGGCGGTGTGATGATCCTGGACCGCGCCGCGACCGTGGCCGAGGCCGACGCGCGCGGCCTGTTCTTGTGGGTCCGTACTCCATGAGCCGGTTTTTCCTCATCGCGGGGGAGCCTTCGGGCGACGCGCTGGGGGCCGCATTGATGGCGGGGCTGAAACAGCTGGATCCGGGCGTGGAGTTCACCGGCGTCGGCGGCCCGCTGATGCAGGCGCAGGGGCTGGACAGCCTGTTTCCCATGGACGAACTGTCGGTGATGGGCATCGCCGAGGTGCTGCCACGCTACCGTGCGCTGATGCGCCGGATCAATCAATGCGCCGCGGCGGTGGTGGCGCAAAAGCCCGACGCGCTGATCACCATCGACGCCCCCGATTTCAGTCTGCGGGTGGCCAAACGGGTCAAGGCCGCCGCGCCGATCCGCACCGTGCATTACGTGGCGCCCACGGTCTGGGCCTGGCGGCCGGGTCGGGCGCGCAAGATGGCGGGCGTCATCGACCATGTGCTGGCGCTGTTCCCGTTCGAGCCGCCCTATATGCAGGCCGAGGGCATGCGCTGTGATTTCGTGGGTCACCCGGTGGTCGCGCAACCCGTGGCCAGTGCTGGCGACTGCGCCGGGTTCCGCGCCGCCCATGGCATTGCGCCCGACGCAAAGCTGATTCTGGCGCTGCCCGGCTCGCGGCTGGGCGAGGTCGGGCGCCTGGCCCCGGTCTTTGGTGCGGCGCTGCGCCCGCTGTTGGCGCGGCACCCGTCGGCGCGGGTGGTGCTGCCGGCGGCGCCTTCGGTCGCGGGGCAGGTGGCGGATCTGGTGAACTCCTGGCCCGGCGCGCCGATCTTGCTGGATCCGCGCGGCAAAACCGAAGCGGCGGCGCTGGCTGAAAAGCGTGCAGCCTTCGCGGCGGCGGATGTGGCACTGGCGGCGTCGGGCACGGTGTCGCTGGAACTGGCGGCGGCGGGCACACCGATGGTGATCGCCTATACCATGAACTGGCTCAGCTTCCGGATCATCCGCAGCATGGCGCTGATCGACACGGTGACGCTGGTCAATATCGTCACCGGGCGCAAGGTGGTGCCGGAATTCCTGGGCCCCGACTGCAAGCCCGCCGCGATCGCCGACGCGCTGTTGGCGCTGCTGGATGACGACGCGGCACGCGACGCCCAGATCGCGGCGGCGGCGCAAACCATGGCGCTGCTGGGCAAGGGCGGGGACGCGCCCGGCCTGCGCGCCGCCCGCGCGGTGCTGGACGGGCTGGGCTGAAACCCGGCAGCCTTGTCATCGTCACACAGTTCCGCAATCCTGCGGCGGCGTTCCCGGCTGATCCGAAAGGCCCCATGCATGATGCGTCTAGCGATGATGATGTTCCCCCTGGGCCTGATGGCCCTGCCTGCCATGGCCGAAACCGCCCCCGGCGATCCCGTGCTGGGCGCGGCCAGCTATGCGCGATCTTGTGCCCGGTGCCACGGTCCCGGTGAAGTGCTGGCCGCCATTCTGCCCGGCGAAACGCCCGACGAAAAGGCGCTGATGCTGGAGATGTTCCTGGCCACGCACCGCGCGCCCAACCCGCAGATGCGGGCCGATATCATCGTCTGGCTGCTGTCGTTCTAGGCCCCGCGCCAGATCCAGCCGCCGCCCAGAATACGCGAGCCGCCGGTTTCGTAGAATACGCAGGCCTGGCCGGGGCTGACGCCTTCCTCGGGGGTCAGCAGTTCGACCTCGGCCAGCCCGCCCGGCAGCGGGCGCAGGATCGCCTCGCGCGCGGGGCGGGTCGAGCGCACCTTGACCGAGATATGCCATTCCGGCTGCGCGCTCATCGGCACGTCGCCCAGCCAGTTGATTTCGCGCACCGGCACGATCCGCGTGGTCAACAGCTCTTTCGGGCCGACGATGACACGCCGGTTGTCCACATCCAGCCGCACCACATACAGCGGGTCGGCCAGCCCGCCGATGCCAAGGCCGCGCCGCTGGCCGATGGTGTAATGGATCACGCCCTCATGTGTGCCCAGCACCCGGCCGTCGATATCGACGATCTCGCCCGGTTCCGCCGCGCCGGGGCGCAGCTTTTCGATCACGCTGGCATAGTTGCCATTAGGCACGAAACAGATGTCCTGACTGTCGGGTTTGTCCGCCACGGCCAGCCCGTATCTGGCAGCCAGCGCGCGGGTCGCGCCCTTGCTGGGCAGGTGGCCCAGCGGAAAGCGCAGATAGTCCAACTGCTCGGGCGTGGTCGAGAACAGGAAATAGCTTTGATCGCGGTTCGCATCGGTGGCGCAATGCAGTTCGGGGCCGTTGGCGCCCATCTTGCGTTGGATGTAGTGGCCGGTGGCCATGCAGTCGGCCTCCAGCTCTTTCGCGGTTTGCAGCAGATCCTTGAACTTCACCCGCTCGTTGCAGCGTATGCAGGGCACCGGCGTGGCACCGGCCAGATAGCTGTCGGCAAATTCGTCGATCACCGCATCCTTGAAGATGTTTTCATAGTCGAGCACGTAATGCGGAAAGCCCATCTCCTCGGCCACACGGCGGGCGTCGTGAATATCCAGCCCCGCACAGCACGCGCCCTTCTTGGCCAGCGCCGCGCCGTGATCGTAAAGCTGCAAGGTCACGCCGACCACGTCATACCCTTCTTCGGCCAGTTGCGCGGCCACGACCGAACTGTCGACGCCGCCCGACATCGCCACGACGACGCGCGTCTCGGACGGGGGCTTGGCAAAGCCAAGGGAATTCAGCGGATGATCCTTGCTGTCGAGCGGCATCTGGGAACCTTTCGGGAAGTCCGACGCAATATAGGAAAATGCGAGATAGTCTCAAGACCCGGCTTCATACCTCTTTAAGTCTGAATGGCAAACACTTGACGTCAGAGTGAGCGAGGGAAGGACCCATGTATATCAAACGCATCAACGGGCCGCGCGCCGTAACGCTGCCTGACGGCACCACGATGACCCGGGCCGACCTGCCGCCGGTGGATACGCGCCGATGGGTCGCCAGCCGCAAGGCGACAGTGGTAAAAGCGATTGCCGCAGGCCTGATTTCGCAAGACGAGGCCATGGCCCGCTATGCCCTGTCCGAAGAGGAACTGGAAGGCTGGCGCCGCGCGATTGCCGATCATGGGTTGAAAGCTTTGAAAACGACGAAGATTCAGCGCTATAGACAACCCTGAATTGTATCTCTAGTCTTTCTACAGTAGTAACGTGCAATTAACCATTGTTAGTCAGTGTGGCGGAGAGATCAGGAAAGCTAGCGGAGAAATTTTATGCGTGTCCTTTTGGTGGAAGACGACCCAACCACGTCGAAAAGCATCGAACTGATGCTGACCCATGCAAATCTCAATGTTTACACGACGGATTTGGGCGAGGAGGGCGTAGATCTTGCAAAGCTCTACGATTACGACCTGATCCTGCTCGACCTGAACCTGCCTGACATGAACGGGCACGAAGTGCTGCGCCAATTGCGGCTGGCCCGGGTCGATACGCCGATCCTGATCCTGTCAGGCGCCGACGACACCGAAAACAAGATCAAGGGATTCGGCTTCGGCGCGGATGACTATCTGACGAAACCGTTCCACCGCGAAGAACTGGTGGCGCGTATCCATGCGATTATCCGGCGCTCCAAGGGGCACGCGCAATCGTTGATCAAGACCGGGCGAATCATCGTCAACCTGGACGCCAAGACGGTGAGCGTGGACAGCAAGACGGTGCATCTGACCGGCAAGGAATACCAGATGCTGGAACTGCTGAGCCTGCGCAAGGGCACGACGCTGACCAAGGAAATGTTCCTGAACCATCTTTATGGCGGCATGGACGAGCCCGAGTTGAAGATCATCGACGTGTTCATCTGCAAACTGCGCAAGAAGCTCAGCCAGGCCACCGGCGGCGAGAATTATATCGAGACAGTCTGGGGCCGCGGCTATGTGCTGCGCGACCCCGAACCGGTGGAGCTGCCGAACCGTATCGCGCTCGGGGCCTGATCAAAACAACCGCGCGGCCCTGCCGGGATGGATGGGGCCGCTGCATTTTCCTGACCACCACTCTCGGCTGGACCTCTCCGGGGCGTCCTCCTATCACTTTGGGGGATAGTCCGGGGAGGCGCAGCATGGCAGACGACATTGATGTTGAACAACTGACCGAAGCCGAAGCGCAGGCCGAGCTTGCGCGCCTGGCCGCCGCGATCGCACGGGCCGATGCCGCCTATCACCAACGCGACGCGCCCGAGATGTCGGATGCGGCGTATGATGCGCTGAAACGGCGCAACGCGGCGGTCGAGGCGCGGTTTGCGCATCTCAAACGTGCCGACAGCCCCTCTGACTCGATCGGCGCCGCCCCGGCTGAAGGGTTTGCCAAGGTTACCCATGCGGTGCGGATGCTGTCGCTGGGCAATGCGTTCGAAGACGCGGATGTGACCGAATTCGACGCGCGGATCCGCCGGTATCTGGGGCTCGATGACACGGCGGCACTGACCTACACCGCAGAGCCCAAGATCGACGGGCTGTCGCTGTCGCTGCGCTATGAACAGGGCGCGCTGGTGCAGGCGGCCACGCGCGGCGATGGTGAGGTGGGCGAAAACGTCACCGCCAATGCCCGCACCATCGGTGACATCCCCACGCAACTGACCGGCGCGCCGGATATTCTGGAAGTGCGCGGCGAGGTCTATATGAGCCACGACGATTTCGAGGCGCTGAACGAACGTCAGGCCGAGGCCGGGCAAAAACCCTTCGCCAACCCGCGCAATGCCGCCGCCGGGTCGCTGCGCCAGCTGGATGCGACGATCACCAGGCAGCGGCCTTTGCGTTTTTTCGCCTACGGATGGGGTGCTTTGTCGGCACCGTTGGCGGATACGCAAAAGGGCGCGATCGACCGGCTGGCCGCGCTGGGATTTCAAACCAACCCGCTGACCGTGCTGTGCGACGGGCCGGGTGCCATGCTGGATCAGTACCGCCGCATCGAGGCGCAGCGCGCCACGCTGGGCTATGACATCGACGGGGTCGTCTACAAGGTGGACGATCTGGGCCTTCAGGCGCGGCTCGGGTTCCGCTCGACCACGCCGCGATGGGCAATCGCGCATAAATTCCCGGCCGAGCTGGCCTGGACCCGGCTGGAGCGGATCGAGATACAGGTGGGCCGCACCGGCGCGCTGTCGCCGGTGGCGCGGCTGCATCCGGTAACCGTGGGCGGGGTCGTGGTGTCGAACGCCACGCTGCACAATGAGGATTACATCGCCGGGCGCGATGCCGGCGGCAACGAGATTCGCGGCGGCAAGGATATTCGCGAAGGCGACTGGGTTCAGGTCTACCGCGCCGGCGACGTGATCCCGAAAGTGGCCGATGTGGATCTGTCCAGACGGCCCGCGGGCGCCGCGCCTTACCAATTCCCGACCACATGCCCCGAATGCGGGTCCGAGGCGATCCGCGAAGAAGGCGATGCCGTGCGCCGCTGTACCGGCGGGGTAATCTGCCCGGCGCAGGCGGTTGAAAAGCTGAAACATTTCGTCTCGCGCGCCGCGTTCGACATCGAAGGGATGGGCGCCAAACAGGTCGAGGCATTTTATCAGGACGGCTGGATCCGCGAGCCTGCCGATATTTTCACGCTTGAGGCACGGTTTGGCAGCGGCCTTCAACAGCTCAGGAATCGCGAAGGCTGGGGCGAGAAATCCGCGACCAACCTCTTTGCCGCGATCCGGGAACGCCGGACGATCCCGCTGAACCGGCTGATCTTTGCGCTGGGGATCCGTCATGTGGGCGAGGCCGCCTCGAACCTGTTGGCCAGCCATTACGGAAACTGGGCCGCGTTCGAGGCTGCGATAACCAGCGCCACCGTGGGCGAGGGTGCCGAATGGGACAACCTGATGGCGATCGACGGCGTCGGCGCGGTGATGGCCGAGGCGCTGGTCACCGCCTTTCATCAGGCGGCCGAGCGCGCCTCGATCGACCGGCTGGTGGCATATCTGGATGTGCAGGACGTGGCCGCGCGCGGCGCGGTCGACAGCCCGGTGGCGGGCAAGATCGTGGTCTTCACCGGTACGCTGGAAAAGATGACCCGGGCCGAGGCCAAGGCCCGGGCAGAGGCATTGGGGGCCAAGGTCGCGGGCTCGGTTTCGGCCAAGACGGATCTGGTGGTGGCGGGCCCCGGCGCGGGATCGAAGGCCAAGAAGGCGGTCGAGCTGGGGGTGGAAACCATCGATGAAGACGCCTGGCTGGCGCTGATCGGTTCCGCATGAGCGGGCGGCCCGATATCCTGTTTCCGCTGTTCTCGGGGCTAGAGGGGCTGGACGGGGTCGGCCCGAAAACCGCTAAGTTGTTTGCCCAGATGGATGTGGAAAAGCCGCGCGATCTGATCTTCACCCTGCCGCATTCGGGGGTGGATCGCACCCGGCGCGATTCGATCAACGATGTGACGCCGGGCGACACCGTGACGGTTGAGGTCGAGGTGGGCGCGCATCATCCGCCACGCACCAAGGGCCGCCCGTACCGGGTACAGGTGCAGGATGCCCATGCCAGTTTCCAGCTGGTGTTCTTTCACGGCAACGGCCCCTATCTGCAAAAACAACTGCCCAGCGGCCAGCGGCGGGTGATTTCCGGCAAGATAGAGCTGTTCGATGGGGTCGCGCAGATGGTGCATCCCGATCACATCCTGCCACCTGACGAGGCCGCGGCGATCCCGGCCTATGAACCGGTCTATCCGCTGACCGCCGGAATCACGCAAAAGACGGTGGCCAAGGCTGTTGCCTCGGCGCTGGACCGGCTGCCGGAACTGGACGAATGGATCGATCCGGCGTTGCGGGTGCGCGAAGGCTGGCCCGACTGGCGCGCCGCAGTGCGGGCGGTGCATGCCCCGCAGGGCCCCGCCGATCTGGCGCCGACCGCGCCCGCGCGTCAGCGTTTGGCCTATGACGAACTGTTCGCGCATCAGCTGACCCTGGCGCTGGCCCGGCAGGCGGTACGGCGGGGCGCGGGGCATCCGACCACCGGCAACGGCGCGCTGCGGCGCAAGATTCTGGCCGCGCTGCCCTATCGCCCCACCGGCGCGCAGGAACGGGCGATGCGGGAGATTGCCGATGACATGGCGCAGGGTCAGCGGATGAACCGGCTGCTGCAGGGCGATGTGGGCGCGGGCAAGACGCTGGTCGCCTTCATGGCGCTGCTGATCGCGGTCGAGGCGGGCGGGCAGGGCGTGATGATGGCCCCCACCGAAATCCTGGCGCGCCAGCATCTCGACAGTCTGCGCCCGTTGGCCGAAGAGGCCGGCGTGGTGCTGGATATCCTGACTGGCCGCGACAAGGGGCCTGAACGCCGGGCCAAGCTGGCGGCGCTGGCGGCGGGCGACATCCAGGTTCTGGTCGGCACCCATGCGGTATTCCAGAAGGACGTGGATTTCAGCGATCTGCGCCTGGCGATCATTGACGAGCAGCACCGCTTTGGCGTGACCCAGCGGATGGAACTGTCGGCCAAGGGCCACGGTGCGCATGTGCTGGTGATGACCGCCACGCCGATCCCGCGCTCGCTGTCGCTGGCGCAATATGGCGATATGGACGTGTCGGTTCTGGATGAAAAGCCGCCCGGTCGTGTGCCGGTGAAAACGGCCCTGGTATCGACTGGCCGGATGGATGAGGTGGTCGAGCATCTGCGCCACGCGATCGCCGAGGGGCGGCAGGCCTATTGGGTCTGCCCGCTGGTCGAGGAAAGCGAGGCCGTGGATATGACCGCGGCCGAGAACCGCTTCAAACGGCTGCGTGCGGCCTTGGGCGAAGGGCGCGTGGGGCTGGTCCATGGTCAGATGCCGCCCACCGAAAAGGATGCCGCCATGGCGCGGTTCGCTGCGGGCGATACTGCGGTTCTGGTCGCCACCACAGTGATCGAGGTCGGGGTGAACGTGCCCAATGCGTCGATCATGGTGATCGAACGTGCCGAAAGTTTCGGCCTGGCGCAACTGCATCAGTTGCGCGGGCGGGTGGGGCGCGGCACTGCGGCCTCGACCTGTCTGTTGATGTATCAGCCGCCACTGACCGAGGCCGGGCGCCGGCGGTTGGAAATCCTGCGCGAGACCGAGGATGGCTTTCGCATCTCAGAGGAGGATCTGGCGATGCGCGGCGCGGGTGATCTGATCGGCACCGCGCAATCGGGCCTGCCGCGGTTTCGCATCGCCGATCTGGAACGGCAAGCCGCGCTGATGGCGGTGGCGCAAAGCGACGCGCGCAAATTGCTGGCCGAGGATCCGGGCCTGAACAGCCCGCGCGGCGCCGCTGTTCGGGTGCTGTTATGGCTGATGGAGCAGAACAAGGCGTTTCGTTTGATTTCCGTAGGTTAACGGATTTGTTCCCAAATGTTCGCGAATGTTCCTAAAAAGTTCTTTACATCTTTAACTAAAAATGAGAACAAAGGGTCAACACGAAGCCACATGCAAGGATTACCCGCCATGCTGACCGAGTTGAGAACCGTTCTGAACCGTTCCTCTGCCACTTTGATGCAGGATGCCGCAGGGGCGATTGCGCTGATGGTGATGCTTGTGGTCGGGCTGCATCTGCCCGCGTTTGTGTAAGGAATTCTTTCTGCCTGCGGTCTGTGCCGGGCCGCGCATCCCTGTCCCCAACATGATGCGCCGCTTCTGACACTGCCTGTCCCCAAGCTGCGGAGCCTGCCTCTGGCTTCGTCACCGCCCGGGCTCTCACAGACACGCGACTTGCCGCCGCCTCCCGTCCCGGAGCGCGGCGGTTTTTTTACGGGGTTTGGCAGGTTACGCGCAGGCGGCGTTTTCGGCGGCGTCCAGCGCCTCCAAAACCGCATCAAGCGACAGCAGGATCGAGCCGTGGCGGTTTTTATAGTCCTTGGCGGGTTCCAGCACCTTCAACTCGTCAAACGGCGCGGCGGGGGGCGGACCGCCTTCTTTCAGCATCGCCTTGAGTTGATCGCGGGCGGCCTCGACCTCGGCCCGGCTGCGCCCGATGATATGGGCCCCCACCACGGACGCGGCGGCCTGACCCAGCGCGCAGGCCTTCACATCCTGGGCGAAATCCGTGATCCGCCCGTCGCGGGCGACCAGATCGACCGACACGGTCGAGCCGCAAAGCGGCGCGCGTTTACGGGCGTGCCCGGTCGGCGCATCGAGCTTGCCCAGATGCGGGATATCGGCCGCCAGCGCCAGGATGCGCTGCGAGTAGAGCTTGATCAGGTCGGTCTCGGCGCTCATGGCTTTCCCTTTCCGCTTCGGTTCACTACATAGCCCGGCAACCGGCTTTTGCAAAGGATGCGGCGATGCCCTTCGACCCTGCGAGTTTGACCTATGATGCCAACGGGCTGATCCCGGCGATCGCGCAATCCGCGGAGGGCGAGGTTCTGATGATGGCCTGGATGAATGCGCAGGCGGTGGCAAAGACGCTGGAAACCGGGCGCGTCACCTATTGGTCGCGCTCGCGCCAGGCCTTCTGGATCAAGGGGGAAACCAGTGGCCACACCCAGCGCCTGCTGGAGTTCCGGGTGGATTGCGACCGCGATTGCCTGTTGCTGATCGTCGAACAGCAGGGCCCGGCCTGCCACACCAACCGGCGCAGCTGTTTCTATACGGCGGTGCGGGATGGCGAAGAGGTCGAATTGATGGCACCGATGGCGTAGACGGAAGAATTTTCACGAAAATTCTTCTGCCGGAAAAATCTTCGTGAAGATTTTTCTAAAGCCCGACCATGGCGCGGATGTCGGCGGGGCTGGCACCTTGGGCGCGGTATTTCGCAATGGCGCGTGCGTCGTCACGCTTGGCCAGACGCTTGCCATTCTCATCGCGAATAAGGGCGTGATGGTGGTAGCTTGGGGTGGGATATTCAAGTCGTGCCTGAAGCAGAACATGGATCTGGGTGGCCTCGAACAGATCGGCACCGCGCACCACCTCGGTGATGCCCTGCGCCGCGTCATCGACCACCACTGCCAGATGATACGAGCTGCCCATGTCGCGCCGGGCCAGGACGATATCACCAACGCCGTGGATCAGCGTCTCGGCGTTCAGCCGGTGTCGGCCGGGGTGGATCGGGCCGGTTTCGTCAAATCCCAATCGCGCCACACCGCCCAGATGCGCGACGGCGGCCTCGATATTCAGGCGAATCGCGTCCCTCGGCCCGGCCTCGGTCATAGAGCGTGCGCGGCAGGTGCCGGGATATATCAGCCCGACGGGGCCGGTCGCCGGCACGCCTTCCTGCGGGGCGGACATCGCGGCTTTGATATCAGCGCGGGTGCAGCGGCAGGGATAGCAAAGGCCTTTTCCAATCAATGTGTTGAGGGCTACAGCATAAGCGGCCATGCGATCCGATTGACGCACCACGGGATCGGGCCAGCGCAGGCCCAACCAGTGCAGATCGTCGCGGATCTGCGCCTCCCATTTCGGGCGGGCGCGGCTTTGGTCGATATCCTCGATCCGCAGCAGAAAATCGCCGTCCGCCGCCCGTGCCCGACCGTCGGCCAGCAGCGCCGAGTAGGCATGGCCCAGATGGAGCGGGCCGGTCGGCGACGGGGCAAAGCGGGTACGATACCTCATTGATTCAGCCAGTTGCTCCAAGCGTCCTTGGCGCGGTCGGTATAGGCTTTGTAGCGGTCCTTGCGGCCGCGCCGCCCGGCCTTCAGTCCCTCGACCGGCGGGAACAGGCCGAAATTCACGTTCATCGGTTGAAACGTCTTCGCGTCGGCCCCGCCGGTGATGTGGGTCACCAGCGCGCCGGTGGCGGTCTCGGGCGGCGGCGGCGACAGGGTGCGACCCTGAAGTTCGGCCACTGCCAGACGCGCGGCCAGCAGGCCCATAGCGGCGCTTTCGACATAGCCCTCGACCCCGGTAATCTGACCGGCGAAGCGGATATTGGGGCGCGATTTCAGGCGCATCTGGTTGTCCAGCAGCGTGGGCGAATTCAGAAACGTGTTGCGGTGGATGCCACCCAGCCGCGCAAACCGGGCATTCTCAAGACCCGGAATCATCCTGAAAACATCAGCTTGCGCGCCATACTTCATCTTTGTCTGGAACCCGACGATGTTGAACAGGGTGCCCAATGCATTGTCGCGGCGCAGCTGGACCACGGCCCAGGCTTTGACATCGGGCTGATGCGGGTTGGTCAGGCCGACGGGCTTCATCGGGCCGTGGCGCAGGGTTTCGCGGCCGCGTTCGGCCATCACCTCGATCGGCAGGCAGCCGTCGAAATAACCGGCGGTCTCGCCCTCGTGAAACTCGGTCTTGTCGGCGGCCAGCAGCGCGTCGATGAACGCTTCATAGGTGTCGCGGTCCATCGGACAGTTCAGATAGGCGGTGCGCTCCTCCTCGGTCTCGCCCTTGTCATAGCGCGACTGGAACCAGGCTTTGCTCAAATCCACGCTGTCGGCATAGACGATGGGCGCGATGGCATCGAAAAACGCCAGCGCATCGGCGCCGGTTTCGGCCTGAATGGCCCGGCCCAACGCGGTCGAGGTCAGCGGGCCGGTGGCAATGATCCAGTGGCCGTCGCCGGGCAGGGCGGTGATTTCACCGTCTTCGATCCGGATCAGCGGGTGCGCGCGCAGCCGGGCGGTGACACCTTCGGCGAATTGATCGCGGTCCACCGCCAGTGCGCCACCGGCGGGCAGGGAATGGGCATCGGCCATTTCCATGATCAGACCACCGGCCGCGCGCATTTCCCAATGCAACAGGCCCACGGCGTTCTGCTCGCTATCGTCCGAACGGAATGAGTTGGAACAAACCATTTCCGCCAGATTGCCGGTTTGATGCGCGAATGTGCCCACCTTGGGGCGCATTTCGTGGATGATCACGGGCACGCCCGCCTGCGCCGCCTGCCAGGCGGCCTCGGATCCGGCCATGCCGCCGCCGATGATATGAAGTTCCTGCGTCATGCGCGCGATGTAGGCGGTTTACGAACAAAGGAAAAGAGGCAAGAGGCGGTACGGGCAAACAGGGCCGATCCGGGATGGATCGACCCTGCCTGACAACGCGGGGAGAGACGCGTTAGTGCTGATTGTCCCAACTTCCGGGAAAGAACGACCAGCCATCGTCGTCGGCGAATACAAGAGGGACAGTCAAGATAGGCACGACGGCAATAAGGAGCGCACCCTGCCAAAGCGGCAGTGCGGCAAAACTTTCGGACAGGAACAGCGCCAGAAACAGCGCGGCACCCATCGGGGCTAGAATTCGGGTCTGGAACCCCAACAGGACCCCGATGCTGATCAGCAGCAACAGCGCGTGCAGCGGAATCGCCTCCAGCGGAAGGGCCCGCAGAACGGCATCGGCCCCGTCACGCTGCGGCTGCACGGCCGGCAGGATCATGATCCGTGCTGCATGTCCCCCGAGCACGAGGGACAGGCCGGTCCGGAACATGGGCTGGAGGGGATGTCTCAGATGCAACTACGCCACCCGTCGGTTGTATTAAGGTTATCTCAAAGCAACCACAGGCTTTGCCCGGACACAATTGCCAAAGCTGAAAAACTGGTTTTGCGCAAATCGCATCAAGTGCGGGCCGTGCGCTGCGCGGTCAGGCCTGGCTATCGGGTTTGCCGGGCAGGGCGGCAAAGCAGCGCTCGATCCAGTCGGTGACGATGCGGATCACCGGGTCGCCCTTGCGCGACGCGTGGTACATCAACCAGAACTCGGTGCTTTGGACCAGATCGTTGCCGGGCAGCGGGCGCAGGTCCGGGGCGCGGGCGGCCAGGGTTTCGGGCAGCGGGCCGGGCAACCCCGACGAGCGCACGATCTCGAATATATGGTCGAAATGATGGGTGCGGATCAATGGTTCGCACCCGAAGATCGCAAACCCCATCTGCTGTACGGGATAGGCGTCATATTCACGTGACAGGCCGACCCAGTCCTGGTGGGGCGCGCCATCGGGATCGCCATAGATGCGGAAATTCAGATGGCCGATCCGGCGGGTCAGAACCCGGCCGGAGTCGGGGCGCGAGGTCTGGATGACGATGTCGTAATCGCCCAAGCCTTCGCCGTGGAACCGGTCGAAGAATTCCAGCCCGACATTGCGCAGATCGTCCATCGCGTAATGGAAGGACGGGTACAGAACCTGTGACGACACCACCGGGGGCACGCCGATTCGGATCGGCACCCGTTCGTCCTGTGCCAGCGCCACGGTGCTGTTTCTTTCGCGCTGCAGGGCGGCGTCGAAGCTTTCAACCATGTCCAGCAGTCCGAGCAGCTTCTTGTTGGGCTCCCAGCCATGCGTGGTCTTGATGAACGGCGGATAGCCCAGTGTCTCGCTCAAACGCTCGATCCGCCGCGACACGGTGGCCACATTGGTGTTCAGCAGCTTGGCCGCAGCGGTCATCGTGCCGGATTTGTAAACCGCCAGAAGGAAGCGAAAATCATCCCAGTTGTTCATCGGGGCCCCGGCGATTGCAGGAAAAGGCCCGGATCACGGAAATACGCCAACCCGGTATTTCAAAGGTTAACAGCGTACAACCGATGGGTGAAGCGAAACCTTCCCGGAAATGGAAAGTTACGCCACGTCCCCGGACCCATCCTGCAGCACCTCTTCGTCGGCCTGTTCGGCGATCCACGCGACCGAGACGACCTCTTCGCCCTTGCTGGTGTCGAACACCTTGACCCCACCCGCGCTGCGCGACCGGAACGAGATGCCGTCCACCGGACAGCGGATCGACTGACCGGTCGAGGTGGCCAACATGATCTGGTCGTCCATTTCGACCGGGAAACTGGCCACAAGCCGGCCACCGCGCATCGCCTTGTCCATCGCCTGCACGCCCTGGCCGCCGCGCCCGCGCACGGGGTAGTCGTGGCTGGACGACAGCTTGCCCGCGCCGCCCGAGGTGATGGTCAGGATCAGATCCTCGGCTGCCGACATTTCGGCATAGCGCTCGGGGCTGAACTCGGCGGCCTCGGCGATCTCTTCCTCTTCGCTCTCGGCGTCGTCGGTCAGACCGGCCACGGCGCGGCGCATCTTGAGATAGGTGGCGCGTTCTTCGGCGCTGGCCTCGAAGTGGCGGATGATCGCCATCGACACGACCTCGTCGCCAGCCGCCAGCCGGATACCGCGCACGCCGGTGGAATCGCGGCCCTTGAAGACGCGCACATCGGTGGTCGGGAAACGGATCGCCCGCCCGCCCGAGGTAACCAGCATCACGTCATCCTCTTCGGCGCAAATCCGGGCATTCACCAGGCTGACGCCCTCGGGCAGCTTCATCGCGATCTTGCCGTTGCGCATCACGTTGGTGAAATCCGACAGCTGGTTGCGCCGCACATCGCCCGCCGTGGTGGCGAACACGATTTGCAACTCGGACCATTCCGCTTCGTCGCGGTCGACCGGCATGATCGCGGCGACGGACACGCCCGGCGGGATCGGCAGGATATTGACGATCGCCTTGCCCTTGGCGGTGCGTCCGCCTTGCGGCAGGCGCCAGGTTTTCAACTTATAGACCATGCCTTCGGTGGTGAAGAACAGAAGCTGGGTGTGGGTGTTGGCCACGAACAGGGTGGTGACCACGTCCTCTTCCTTGGTCGACATGCCCGACAGGCCCTTGCCGCCCCGGCGCTGCGCACGGAATTCGGCCAGCGGCGTGCGTTTGATATAGCCCGACTGGGTGACCGTCACGACCATGTCCTCGCGCTCGATCAGGTCCTCGTCTTCCATGTCGCCAGACCAGTCGACGATTTCGGTGCGGCGCGGCACGGCGAACTGTTCGTGCGCCTCGCGCAGCTCATCGGCGATGATCGCCATGATCCGCTCGCGCGAGCGCAGGATATCCAGATATTCGCGGATTTTACCGGCCAGTTCCTGCAGCTCGTCGGTCACCTCTTTCACGCCCATCGCGGTCAGGCGTTGCAGCCGCAGTTCAAGGATCGCGCGGGCCTGGGTTTCCGACAGGTTATAGCTGCCGTCCTCGTTCATCTTGTGCGACGGGTCGTCGATCAGCTGAATGTATTCGGCGATGTCGCCGGCGGGCCAGCGTCGGGTCATCAGCCGTTCGCGCGCCTCGGCCGGGTCGGCAGAGGCCCGGATCGTCGCCACCACCTCATCGACATTCGACACAGCGACGGCCAGACCGCACAGGATATGGCTGCGCTCGCGCGCCTTGCGCAGATCGAATGCGGTGCGGCGCGCGACCACCTCTTCGCGGAAGTCGATGAAGGCGGTCAGGAATTTGCGCAGCGTCAGCTGCTCGGGGCGGCCGCCGTTCAGCGCCAGCATGTTGGCCCCGAACGAGGTCTGCATCGGGGTGAATCGGAACAACTGATTCAGCACCACCTCGGCGGTGGCGTCGCGCTTCAGCTCGATCACCACACGCACGCCGATCCGGTCGGATTCGTCCTGCACATGGGAAATACCTTCGAGCTTCTTGTCGCGGACCAACTCGGCGATCTTCTCGATCATCGCCGCCTTGTTCACCTGATAGGGGATTTCATCCAGAACAATGGCATAGCGGTCTTTTCTGATCTCTTCGATCCGGGTCTTGGCCCGGATGACGATCGAGCCGCGCCCTTCCAGATAGGCCTTGCGCGCTCCGGCGCGGCCCAGAATGATCCCGCCGGTCGGGAAATCCGGCGCCGGAACGTATTCGATCAGTTCTTCCGAGGTCAGATCGGGATTTTCGATCAGGGCCAGGGTGGCATCCACCACCTCGCCCAGATTGTGGGGCGGGATGCGGGTGGCCATGCCGACGGCGATACCTTCGGCGCCGTTGACCAGCATGTTGGGATAGCGCGCGGGCAGGACGGTGGGCTCGCGGTCCTTGCCGTCGTAATTGTCCTGAAAATCGACGGTTTCCTTTTCGATATCGGCCAGCAGCGCGCCCGCGGGTTTGTCCATCCGCACTTCGGTATAGCGCATGGCCGCGGCGTTATCGCCATCCATCGACCCGAAATTGCCCTGCCCATCCAGCAGTGGCAGCGACATCGAAAACGGCTGCGCCATCCGCACCAGCGCATCATAGATCGCGCTGTCGCCGTGGGGATGGTATTTCCCCATCGTGTCGCCCACCGGCCGCGCCGATTTGCGGTAGGGCTTGTCATGGGTGTTGTTGGTTTCGTGCATCGCGAACAGAATGCGCCGGTGTACCGGCTTCAGCCCGTCGCGCAGATCGGGAATCGCACGGCTGACGATCACGCTCATCGCGTAATCGAGATAGGAGGATTTCATCTCCTCCTCGATCGAAATCGACGGGCCCGTGTAGGTCGGACGCTCTGGCGGAATTTCGTCTTCTTTTTCAGGGGTTTCTGGCGTGTCGTTCACGTTCTTGTTCCACCTGTTTCTGCGCGCTCTATATCTTGTAGCCCACACTATATCCGAACCCCGATATGGGGTGCAATGGCCACTGTCCGGTTCTGCGATCAGCCGCCGGGGATGAGTGCTAACAAATTGTTTTTATTGTAAATTAATTCAGGTTTGGCATGATTTTGTTACAAACCCCAAATCGGAGGGATTCTATTGAGTACGACCGAGACCGAAATGATGCTGAAAGGCTATGGGCTGACCACGGCGGAATTCTTCTATCGGATGCCGGATTTCATCCATGTGCTGAACACGTTCATCTGGCAGGATTACGATCTGGCACCGGATCATCCGCGGCTCTTCAAGTTCATCGAATTCTGGCACGACCAGATCGAGGGGCCGCTGCATTCGGTGCGCTTCACGCATCGCAAGATGATCGCCCCCGGCGAATGGCGCAACGTGGTGGGGGAATTTACCCTGCATTAACGCGGTGCGCGCGCCGCCATCCCCCACAGGATTACCAGAGCGAACGAACCCAGCGCGTTCCAGCTGGCCATTGACAGGCCGAACATCTGCCACGCGACCTGATCGCACATCACGACCTTGGGCACGTCGGTGATGCTCAGCAGATCGCTGCCCGAAAGCCCGCCCAGCCCGCCGCCGCCGGTGCATGAACTCGGCCCCGGCCACCACGCGCGCTCGACCCCGGTGTGATACAGGCCGATCCCCGCCGTGGTCAGCGCCGCCAGCGCGCCCAGAACGGGCACGATCCGGCTGTTCCAGATCAACGCCACTGCGCCGATGGCGATGGCCCCCGCATGCGGCCAGCGCTGCCAGATGCACAACTCGCAGGGGGGCAGGCCGCCGATATACTGAAAGCCGAACGCGCCCAGCAGCAGTGCAAGCGATCCGACCGCCGCCAGCAGGGTCAGGGATTTGCGTGTCACAGGTATTTCACCACATAGAAGCCGCCCAGGAACAGAAATATCAGAACCGTGAAGATGATGCCCAGGCGGCGTTCGATGAAATCCCGGATCGGGGTCCCGAACTTCCACAGCAGGGCCGCGATCAGATAGAACCGCAGCCCGCGCGCCACGATCGAGGACAGGATGAACACCGGCAGGTTCAGCCCGGTCGAGCCCGACAGGATGGTGATGACCTTATAGGGGAACGGCGTGATCCCGGCGATCAGCACCGCCCAGGCGCCCCATTCGTTATAGCGCGCGCGGAATTCGTCGAAATACGCTTCCTTGCCATAAAACTCCAGCACCGGGCGGCCAACGCTTTCGAACAGCCCGTAGCCGATGTAATAGCCCAGCATCGCCCCCGCGATCGACGCCGTCAGACAGACCCCCGCGATCTGCCAGGCGCGGTTGGGGCGGGCGATGATCATCGGAATCATCAGAACGTCGGGCGGGATCGGAAAGACCGAGCTTTCCACGAAAGAGATGAACGCCAGCGCCCACAGCGCGTGGCGGCTGTCGGCCAGCGAAATCGTCCAGTCATAGAGTTTGCGGATCATTTGGGGCCACCCTGCGCTGCGTTCTGTGCTCATGCAGCATGTGCAGGTCATGGGGTCAAGTCTTCTAAGGCTTTGCACGGTCGGTCGGGGGCAGCTAGATTGCCCGCGCAACAGATCGGGGACGGCGATGAAATGGCAGGGGCGGCGCGGTAGCCGGAATATCGAGGACAGGCGCAGCAGCAGTGCCGCGCGGGCCGGCGGGCTGGGCGGTGTGGGGCTGTTGGCGGTTCTGGCGGTCGGCTATTTCCTGGGTGTGGATGTGACGCCGCTGCTGGAAGAGGCCGGGCAGGGCGCATCCCGGCGCGGCGCGGTGACGCTGACCGAGGCCGATATCCGCGCGGGCGAGTTCGTCTCCGTCACGCTGGCCGATACCGAAGAGATCTGGGATGCGCTGTTCCGCAACCAGCTTGGCCGGACCTATCAGCCCGCCGTTCTGGTGCTGTTCAAGGGGACCACGCAATCGCCCTGTGGCGGGGCCAGCGGCGCGACCGGGCCGTTCTATTGCCCGGCCGACAACAAGGCCTATCTGGACACCGATTTCTTCGCCACGCTGGAAAACCGTCTGGGCGCGCGGGGCGATTTCGCCGCCGCCTATGTGGTGGCGCATGAGATCGCGCACCATGTTCAGGACGAGTTGGGCATCCTGGGCCAGGCCAATGCCCTGCGTCAGCAGGTCGGCACGGCCGAGTCCAACGCGATTTCCGTGCGGATCGAATTGCAGGCCGATTGCCTGTCGGGCGTCTGGGCGGCCCATGCGCAGGCCCGTTTCGGCAGTCTGGAGCCCGGCGACATCGCCGAGGCGATGAACGCGGCCAAGCAGATCGGCGACGACACGTTGCAGCGCAGCGCCGGTCGGGTACCGATGCCGCATACCTTTACCCATGGCACATCCGAACAGCGCCAGCGCTGGTTCGCGACCGGCTTCGACAGCGGCCGGATCGCCGATTGCGACACCTTTGCGGCAACGTCGCTGTAGTCCGGCAGCGGGGCGGATCCCATGGCACTGGCACAGACGGCAGAGCAAGTCACCGGCCGCGCGCTGGCGCGTCTGGCCCGCGGGCTGGCGTTGTGCGGCGGGCTGGTGCTGATTGCGGTGGCGCTGGTCACCGCGGCGTCGATCACAGGCCGGGCGCTGACAGGGATCGGGCTGGGGCCGGTTACTGGCGACTATGAACTGGTCGAGGCCGGATGCGCCATTGCGGTCTTCGCCTTTCTGCCCTGGTGCCAGCTGCAGCGCGGCCATGTGGCCGTCGATATTGTCATCCGGACCCTGCCGGCCCGTGCCCAGGCGCTGTTCGCGCTATTGGGCGATACGGCGATCACGCTGGCCAGCGTCGTTATCCTGTGGCGGCTATGGCTGGGGTTTGGCGAAAAATTCCCATACGGTGCCGACCGGTTGCGCGCGGCGCTGTCGATGGGGGGCAGGCCTTATTTCCCCGAAACCACCTATGAGCTGGGGCTGCCGGTCTGGATCCCGTTTGCACTGGCGCTGATCGGGGCGGCGCTGTTTTTTCTGGTCTCTCTCTATACCATGTGGCGCAGCCTGAACCTGGCGCTCGGTGACGGCGAGGCCGCGCCGTGACCGGGCTGGACCTGGCCCTGGTGGTTTTCGCGCTGATGCTGCTGGCGATTTTCCTGCGGGTGCCGGTGGGCGCGGCGATGGGGATCGCCGGGTTTCTGGGCACATGGGCGCTGCTGGGCAATCCGACCCCGCCGCTGAGCCTGCTGAAGACGTTAAGCTATGACACGTTTTCCAGCTATTCGCTGTCGATCGTGCCGCTGTTTCTGCTGATGGGGCAGTTCGCCACAAGGTCGGGGATCAGCGCGGCGCTGTTTCAGGTCGCGTCCGACTGGCTGAGCCACCGGCGCGGCGGGGTGGCGATGGCCGCCGTCGGGGCCTGCGCGGGGTTCGGGGCGATTTGCGGCTCGTCGCTGGCCACGGCCGCGACCATGGGGCAGGTGGCGCTGCCCGAGATGCGCAGGCGGGGCTATTCCGACGGGCTGGCCACCGGGGTTCTGGCTGCGGGCGGCACGCTGGGCATCCTGATCCCGCCGTCGGTGATCCTGGTGATCTATGCGCTCCTGACCCAGCAGAATATCGTCAAGATGTTCGTCGCGGCCCTGGTGCCGGGGCTGCTGGCGGCACTTGGCTATATGGTGACGGTCGCGATCTATGTGCGGATCCGGCCCGAGGCCGCGCCGATGGTCCCGCGCATTCCTTACCGCACGCGGTTGCGCGGGCTGTGGCGGATCTGGCCGGTGGTGGCGATTTTCGGGCTGGTCATGGGCGGCATCGCGGGCGACTGGAACTGGACCCGGCCCGGCGTGCAGGCGCTGTTCACCCCGACCGAGGGCGCGGCGATGGGCGCTGTGGCCACCGGGCTGTACGGGCTGATCACCGGCGGGCTGGGCTGGCGCGGCGTGCAGGACGCGATTCTGGCCACCGCGACGTCGACCGCGATGATCTTTTTCATCGTGCTGGGGGCGCAGCTGTTCAACTCTTTCCTGGCCTTTACCCAAGCGCCCCAGCTGCTGGCCGGGTGGGTCACGGCGCAGGGCTTTGCCCCGCTTTTGGTGCTGGCGGCGATGCTGCTGTTCTATCTGGTCTTCGGCTGCGTGATGGATAGCCTGTCGATGATCCTGCTGACGGTGCCGATCTTCTTTCCAGTGATCCAGGCGCTGGATTTCGGCCTGACGCCCGAGCAGACCGCGATCTGGTTCGGGGTGCTGGCGCTGATCGTGGTCGAGGTCGGGTTGATCACGCCGCCGGTGGGGATGAACCTGTTCATCATCCATTCGCTGGCGCGCGAGATCCCGATCCTGCGGACCTATAAAGGGGTGGCCCCCTTCGTGCTGAGCGATCTGCTGCGGGTTGGGCTTCTGGTGGCCTTCCCTGGTCTGAGCCTGTGGCTGCTGGGCGTGCTGTTCTGACATTGACGGTTTGTCATGTGCGGGATAAACCGCGCGGGCTGGCCCGAGTGGCGGAACGGTAGACGCAGGGGATTCAAAATCCCCCGCCGCAAGGTGTGTGGGTTCGAATCCCACCTCGGGCACCAGCCAGCCTTTCAAGCCCCACACCGCAGGACGGGCCGCACGCGGGGTCGCTGAGCTGGAATCGGTCGGGGGATCTGTCGGAAACCTGTACCAAAGAGAACTTGCTAATCTTTGGAAGTGATTCGCTTCTCGGCACGCTGAAAACGGCGGTTGGGACAGCTAAACTGCGGTTTCCGCACCTAATGGTTCCAAACCGCGAACGAAACTACACCTCTGATTGTGGCCGGAATGTGGCCGCCCATATCAACAGCAGGACATGGTAAATGGCCCGGATTTCCAGACAATTAAAATGGAGATACGAAAGGCGCCTCAATCACGACCTTCCAACCGTCTGGAAATTATATAGAAAATTTCCACCTCCGATTTCTGGCCTGTTTGCGATCCCTTCATTGTTCCGAAATCGCGAACAATAGCCCCCCTTTATCCACGCAAAACATTCAAAAGAGACGAAACTGGCGCCAGAATGTGGCGGCATTTGGGCACTTTTTACTTTCTTGCATGCCGCGCCGCAGCTATGCGTTAACACGCCCAATCTGGGGGGCATCTGAAATATTAGGCTTGCGGGGGCAGCCGCTTAATAACGTGTCGCGTGTTGTCGCGGATGCGAAGGCCGGGTTGCGATCACGTCGGTTTGGCGATGATCAATGCTATGGGTGATTTTGATGTGAAAACATTGGGTCGCGGGCTTTTTTTCATCCACAGGCGGGGCGCATGGATGGTGCGCGGAATTTTATCCGTGTCGGTGTTGGCATGAGCAGGAATCGCTTGCGCCGCGCCAGCTGCTAAGGAGTTTGAGATGACCGGGACGAGTGGAAGCATATGGTGGTGGATGGGTCCGCAGCCGGGAACCGGGAGCTGCGATCCTGGTGGCACTGGCGGCACTGATCCCGCGCCCGATGGAATCGTTTCAGGCACTGACGGCAACGACACCATCGTGCCCGGCTATGTGGACAGCGACGGCGACGCGGTCGACGGCAACGACGCGATCCTGCCCGGCGAATTCGGCGATGACGACATTATCGTGGCCGGCGCGGGCGACGACACCGTTCAGGCCGGCGAAGGCAATGACGAGGTGTATGGCGGCAGCGGCAGCGACGACCTGCAGGGCGGCACCGGCGACGACATCATCTATGGCGACAGCGACTACGGTTCCGGCAGCGCCGCGGTGCGCGAATCCTTCAACTGGAGCGAACTGCCCGACACCGACGCCTGCGGTACCGGCACGGTGGACGATGGCGAGGATCTGGACGGCAAGACCCTGATCCAGGACACCGGCAGCGTCACGGTCACGGTCACCATCCCGGACGAGCATGTGACCCGGCTCGACAGCGATTTCGAAACCGAACAGGTCAATGTGGCCGGCATCGACGGCGGTACCGAAACCGTCAACGACAATTCCAGCCTCGAATCCTATGGCACCTGCGGCAATGGCGATGGCACCTATACGGTGGCCTTTTCGGAGGAAGTCACCAATGTCGATTTCCGGGTAAACGATATCGACGCCAACCGCGGGCAGGTGGTGATCCGCGCCTATGACGCCGATGGCAACCAGATTCCGGTTACGCTGACCGCGGGCGCCGACATCGCGCTGACCGATGCGGATGGCGTGGCCGGGGCGGAAACCGCGACCGGCACCGGCAATGGCGACCCGGACGATTTCAACAATTCGGTTCTGGTGGAAATCGACGGTCCCGTGGCCCGGATCGAGATCGACCACAACAATGTCGGCACCGGCAGCACCGCGATCAACATCACCGACATCTATTACGATGTGGGTGGCGTCGATACCGGCGCGGCCGGGAATGACCTGATCCATGGCGGCGACGGTGATGACGTCATCTTCGGCGAAGGTGGCGACGACGAGATTTACGGCGGCGCGGGCAACGACACGATCGATGGCGGCGCGGGCAATGATTACATCCAGGGCAGCGAAGACGCCGATGTGATCACCGGCGGCACCGGCAACGACACCATCTATGGTCAGGGCGGCGACGACCTGTTGGATGGCGGTGACGGCGACGACACCGTGATCGGCGGTCGCGACAACGACCTGATGTATGGCGGCGCGGGCAACGACACGCTCGACGGGTTCTCGGGTGATGACGAGATTCACGGCGGTGACGGCGACGACAATATCATCGGCGGTGGCGGCGACGACACGCTGTATGGCGAAGGTGGCAACGACACCATCGCGGGCGGCAACAATGTCGACTATCTCGATGGTGGCGACGGCGACGACATCATCACCGCAGGCTACCGCGACGATATCATCATCGGCGGCGACGGCAGCGATACCGTTTTCGGTGAAGAGGGCAACGACACGATCGACACCTCAGCCCCGATCAGCAGCAACCCGCTGCCCGATCGCGGCTATCCCGGCCTGTTCCCGGCCGATACCGACCCCGATAACGACAAGGACTATGTCGATGGCGGCGCGGGCGACGATGTGATCGTCACCGGCGATGACGATGACGTGATCCTGGGCGGCACCGGCAACGACACGATCGATGCGGGCTATGACGACGACACCGTGGATGGCGGCGACGGCGACGATTATATCGTCGGCGGCGAAGGGTCCGACACGATCGACGGCGGCGCGGGCAACGACACGATCTATGGCGGGCTCGATCCGATCTATCCCGATGCGCTGAACATCCCGGATTCGATCGATGCGGTGCCCGACAACGGCAAGGACGTGATCCATGGCGGCGACGGCAACGACACGATCTTTGGCCAGGACGACAACGACACGATCTATGGCGATGCGGGCGACGACACGATCGACGGCGGTATCGACAACGACCTGATCTATGGCGGTACCGGCAACGACACCATCCTGGGCGGTGACGGCGACGACGAGATTTACGGCGGCGCGGGCAACGACACGATCGATGGCGGCGCGGGCAACGATTACATCCAGGGCAGCGAAGACGCCGATGTGATCACCGGCGGCACCGGCAACGACACCATCTATGGTCAGGGCGGCGACGACCTGCTGGATGGCGGCGACGGCGACGACACCCTGATCGGCGGCCGCGACAACGACCTGATGTATGGCGGCGCGGGCAACGACACGCTCGACGGGTTCTCGGGTGATGACGAGATTCACGGCGGTGACGGCGACGACAATATCATCGGCGGTGGCGGCGACGACACGCTGTATGGCGAAGGTGGCAACGACACCATCGCGGGCGGCAACAATGTCGACTATCTCGATGGTGGCGACGGCGACGACATCATCACCGCAGGCTACCGCGACGATATCATCATCGGCGGCGCGGGCGCGGATATCCTGTACGGCGAGGCCGACCGCGACACCTTTATCGGTGGCAATGCGGGCGATCAGGTGTTCGGCGGTTCGGAAGGCGACGACTGGGACACGCTGGATCTGACCGGTGCGGCACCTGCGGGCGGCAGCCTTTCGGTGACCTATACCGGCCCGGATTCCGACGGCAACGGTTTCGACGGCACCGTGACCTTCTTTGACGCGGGCGGCGCGGCCACCGGCACGATGAGCTTCGAGAATATCGAAGAGGTCATTCCCTGCTTCACCCCCGGCACCCGGATCGCTACGCCCAAGGGCGAGCGTCTGGTGCAGGACCTGAAGCCCGGCGACAAGGTCATCACCCGCGACAACGGCATTCAGGAAATCCGCTGGATCGGGCAAAAGGCCCTGACCGGGCGCGATCTGGCCGCGGCACGGCATCTGAAGCCGGTGCTGATCCGCGCAGGCGCGCTGGGCAACGGCCTACCCGAGCGTGACATGATGGTCAGCCCGAACCACCGTATGCTGGTCGCCAACGACCGCACCGCGCTTTATTTCGAAGAGCACGAGGTGCTGGTCGCGGCCAAGCATCTGGTGAACAACCGGGGCGTCCACGCGGTGGATACGGTCAGCACGACCTATATCCACTTCATGTTCGACCGGCACGAGGTGGTGCTGTCGGACGGGGCCTGGACCGAAAGCTTCCAGCCTGGCGACTATACGCTCAAGGGCATGGGTAACGCACAGCGCACCGAGATTTTCGAGCTGTTCCCGGACCTGAAAACCGTCGAAGGGTTGCGGGGGTATGGGGCCGCGCGCCGGACGCTGCGAAAGCACGAAGCCCGGATACTGGCCGAATAGGCATATGCAGCGCGGGCGGATCCATGCGATCTGCCCGCCATATTCCGGGGGCGGGCGAATCCCGTTCTATCAGCCCTGTCATCAATCTGTTGTCCCGGGCGGTATAATTCGCCGCGCTCTGGGGCCCGCGAATTATCCTTTGCGCCCACCCCTTGATATGGCTGGCTCGGGGGCCAGTCTGGCAATAATTACGACACCTGACACGGATTGAATAATACCGGGAAACAATCCCGTGCCGCCCGGCGCAAACGTATCGTGGGCGGCCAATGTGACGTTAGGGCACTTTTCGCGATACCCTTTGAAAGTTGCTGTTTTCTGAAATAACAAGGCGCGATCCGCCTACAGGCGCCATCCGGACGGGCTGCCGGATCAGGAATCGCCGGGCGAAACATACGAACCTACCTTCCACCTTTTCGCAAAGGGGCGCTGCTCATGGCGAATATCTATGGCGATGACACCGACAACGTGCTGAACGGCACCAATGTCTCTGACCGGATTTCCGGCAAGGGCGGCGATGACACGATCCACGGCAACGGCGGTGACGATTGCATTGATGGTGGCACCGGCAATGACGTGATCGACGGTGGCACCGGGCAGGACAGGATCTATGGCGGCGACGGCGCGGATGCGATTTCCGGCGGCGACGGCGATGACAGGCTTTACGGGCAGGGCGGGAACGACACGCTGGACGGCGGCCAGGGACGGGACCAGATTGATGGCGGCGACGGCAACGACATCCTGCGCGGCGGCCAGGGCGATGACAGCCTGTATGGCGGCGCGGGCGACGACACCCTGATCGCCGATGGCGACAACGACCGCCTGTATGGCGGCACCGGCAGCGATACGTTCAGCATCGAAAAGGCCGGCGAAATCACGGTCTATGGCGGCGAGGATGCCGATGGCGGCGATCTCGACGTGCTGGATCTGTCGACCGGGATGGGCACCGATTATGCCGCTGCCAACGTCATCTACGATGCGGCCGATCCCGAAAAGGGCCGGGTCGAATTTCTGGACGCCAACGGCAACATCTTCCGCCGCCTGAACTTTGCCGAGATCGAAAAGGTCATCGTCTGCTTCACCCCCGGCACGGGCATCGCCACGCCCTGCGGCACCCGCGCGGTCGAGGATCTGCGCGAGGGTGACAGGATCATCACCCGCGACAATGGCGTGCAGGAAATCCGCTGGACCGGGCGCAAGGATCTGAGCACCGCCGATCTGGCCGCGCATGAGAATCTGCGCCCGATCCTGATCCGCGCCGGCGCGCTTGGCAACGGGATGCCGCAGCGCGACATGATGGTCAGCCCCAGCCACCGCGTGCTGATGGCCAATGACGCGGCCGAGTTCTATTTCGAAGAGCACGAGGTGTTGGTGTCGGCCAAGCATCTGCTGCACCTGCCGGGGATCGAACGGGCCGCGGCCCAGCCGGTTTCCTATCTGCATTTCCTGTGCGACCGGCACGAGGTCGTGCTGTCAAACGGCGCCTGGACCGAAAGCTTTCAGCCCGGCGATTACGCGCTGAAAGGTATCGGACAGGCACAGCGCACCGAGATTTTCGAACTGTTCCCGGAACTGTCCACCCAGGACGGGGTTCAGGGATATTCGGCGGCGCGCAAGACCCTCAAAAAACACGAAGCGCGCCTGCTGCTGGCAAGTTGATCACCCGGCGACCCCGGTTCGCGTGCGCCAGGCGGCCCAGTCTTCGGGCGTGTCCAGATCGGTTATGGCGCGGCGATCGGGCAGGGGCACCAGCCGCAGCGCCGCGCGATGCGCGTCCAGCACCGACCGCGCGCCGGTGTCGTCCGTCAGTCGCGACAGCGCGGCAAAGACGCGACGCGGGAACAGCACCGGGTGCCCCGGCACACCGCCGGATGACGTGGCCCGTAACAGGGGCACATCGGGATCATCCCGGAACTGACTGATAAGATGCGCGAAATCGTTTGCCGTCAGATCGGGCATATCGGCCGGAACCACCATCATGGCAGCGACAGTTGCAGGCATCGCCGCCACCCCCGCGCACAGCGAGTGCGCCATACCTTCGGCGGCGCGGGCCACCGCCACAATGGATACGTCCAACCCATCAAGCGCGGCGCGGCGCGGGCCGGCGGCATCGGGCAGGGCCACGAAGACCGGCGCCCCGGTGGCCTGGGCGGCCATCGCCTGACGGCGCAGCAGCGGCACACCGTCGACCGGCTGCAACAGCTTGTCGGCGCCGCGCATCCGCCGCGACGCCCCCGCCGCCAGCACCAAGATCGCGACGGTGGTCATGCCCGGCCCCGCATCCGCGCGCCATCGGCGTCAAACAGCGGTCGTGTGATCAGTTTCGCCGCGCGCATCTGGCCCAGTATCTCGATCTCGGCGCCCAGACCGTCGCGCGCCAACCCGACCGGGATCAGCCCCAGCGCCACCGATTTGCGCGCATGATGCGAATAGCCGCCCGAGGTGCAAAAACCCTGCACCGCGCCGTCGATCCGGATCGGCTCGCGCCCGATGACATCGGCATCGCCGGCCTGCACCTCGAACGCGCACATGCGACGCGCGGGACCGGCTTCACGCTCGGCCAGGACGGCAGATTTCCCAATGAAATCCGCCTCTTTTGCGAATGATATGAACCTGTCCAGCCCGGTTTCGGCAGCGGTGTAATCGGGGGAATAATCGCGCAGCCACGCGCCGAAGAATTTATCGAGCCGCAGGCTCATCATCGCGCGCATTCCGAACGGGCGCAGGCCCAGATCCTGACCCGCCGCCCACAGCACCGACCACAGCGCGCGCTGGCTCATCGGATCACAGTAAATCTCATACCCCAGATCGCCGGTATAGCTGATCCGCTGCACGATGCAGTCGGCCATCCCCACACCCATCTGGCGCAGTTCCATGAAACCGATATCGCTGATCCCGCTGCGGGTGCACCGCGCCAGCAGTTCGGTCGCCCCAGGCCCGGCAATCTGAAACCCGGTGCGCGTGTCCGAAATGTTTTCGACCGTCACATCGCCTGCCAGATGCTGCAGAAACCAGCGCAGATGCGCGGCCTGCGCGGCATAGGAGGCGGTAAGCTGAAACTCGCCCTCGTGCAGGCAGGAAACGGTGAAATCGCCGATCAGTCGCCCCTTGGGCGACAGCATCGGGGACAACGCCACGCGCCCCGGTGCGGGGATGCGGCCCGCCATGATCCGGTCCAGCCAGCCATGCGCATCCGCGCCCGTGACCCGGAACTTACCGAAATTTTGCAGCTCGTTGATGCCCACGGCATTGCGCACCGCCTGCACCTCGCACGCGACGGCGTCAAACGCGTTGGAGCGGCGAAAACTGGGCGTCTCATATCTCGGTTCGTCGCCTTCCGCGAAGTAATTGACCACCTCCAGCCCGAATTGCTGGCCCCAGACCGCGCCCATGCCATCGAAAATGTCATACATCGGCGTGGTCTTGAACGGGCGCGCGGCGGGCAGTTCCTGATTGGGATAGGTGACGGAAAACCGGTTCTGGTAATTCTCGATCACCTTGGGGCGGGTATAGCCCGGCGTGATCCAATCCCCGAACCGGGCACAATCGAGCGCGAAGCTGTTTTGCGCCGGTTCGCCCTCGATCATCCATTGCGCCAGCGTCAGGCCGACGCCGCCACCCTGGCTGAACCCCGCCATCACCGCGCAGGCCGACCAGTAGTTGCGCACGCCCGGCACCGGCCCGACCAGAGGGTTGCCGTCGGGGGCAAAGGTGAAGGGGCCGTTGATCACGGTCTTGACGCCCGCGCGTTCCAACACCGGAAACCGGCGATAGGCGAATTCGATGCTGGCCTCGACCTTGTCGAGCTTGTCTGGCAACAGCTCATGCCCGAACTCCCAGGGCGTGCCGTCCACGGCCCATGGCTCGCAAGGTTTTTCGTAGAAACCGATGCACAGCCCCCGGCCTTCCTGGCGCAGATAGCTTTCGCCGCCGGGGTCGATCACATGTGGAAATTCAGTGTCGCGCTGATAAATCTCGGGGATGTCGTCGGTCACCAGATACTGATGCTCCATCGGGTGCAGCGGGAAATAGATGCCGGCCATCGCGCCAACCTCGCGCGCCCACAGGCCGGCGGCATTGACCACATGCTCGGCGATCACGGTGCCCTTTTCGGTGACGACTTCCCAGGTGCCATCGGCCCGTTGGTTGGTTTCGAGCACCCGGTTGTGCAGCACGATCTCGGCCCCGCCCATTCTTGCGGCGCGGGCATAGGCGTGGGTGGTGCCGGACGGGTCCAGATGCCCGTCGAGCGGGTCGTAAAGCCCGCCCAGCACACCGCCGGTATTGACCAGCTCGGCCATCGCCTTGATTTCGGCGGGGCCAAGGATTTCGGTGTCCAGCCCCATATAGCGATGCTTGGCGCGCTCGGCCTTCAGCATGTCGAAGCGTTCGGGCGTATCGGCCAGG
The DNA here is from genome assembly GCF_054954595.1 of Actibacterium sp. D185-2. Taxonomy (NCBI): domain Bacteria; kingdom Pseudomonadati; phylum Pseudomonadota; class Alphaproteobacteria; order Rhodobacterales; family Roseobacteraceae; genus Actibacterium; species Actibacterium sp. D185-2. The sequence continues at coordinate 380,215 of NZ_JBPWNX010000002.1, read as the reverse complement.
GTGATGCCGCCGACATGATGCAGCCCGCAATTCATTCCGGTGATCTGCTCCAGCTCTTTATACAGCCCGATCGTATAGCCCTGCAGCGCGGCCATGTTGGTATCGCCGTTCAGGGTGTGAAACCCGCCCGCCGCGTGCCAGGTGGATCCGCTGGTCAGTTCCGACCGCTCGATCAGCATGACGTCGGACCAGCCGAGTTTGGTCAGATGATAAAGCACCGAACAGCCGACGACGCCGCCGCCGATGACACAGACCTGAATATGCGATTTCATGAGGCCCTCACGCCTTGCAACATGGGGTCAGCGTGGCGGCGCGGGGCCGGGGCGGCAAGGCCAAAGGCGACATGACATGTCGCATCCGGGCCGATGGAAACATTCTCAATCTCTATCGCGGAGTGCGCGATATTCTGTTAACCTTAATTAACAATTTATTAACGGCGCAATTTTTAACGAACGGCGCAATTTTGGGCGCTTATTTCGTATCTGGGAGATTCCGTGAAAACACCCATTCTGGCGATTGTCATCGCTTTGGCTGCGGGACTGGCGACATCGGCCGGGGTCGCGCAAACCATGCCGATCTCATCCGCCCCGTCCTTGATGGAAAGAATACAGGACTTGCGGCCCGATACGCTCTTCAACGCCGCGTGCTGCAAGGTCTGTCGCAAGGGCAAGGCCTGCGGCAACAGTTGCATCAGCCGCGACAAGACCTGCCATGTCGGGCAGGGCTGCGCCTGTAACGGTTAGCGTTCCGGGATCAGCCCGCGCGGGCTGAACCGCAACACCAGCAACAAGATCACCCCCATGGTCAGCAGCCGCATATGCGCGGTGCTGTCCAGCAGATGCGCCTTCAGCGCCGAGCCATCCGCCATGCCCGAGGTCACAAGCTGCATCAGCCAGTTGCCCAGGGGTTCGACCTGGACCCACAGGAACCAGATCAGGAACCCGCCCAGCACCGCGCCCCAGTTGTTGCCCGACCCGCCGACGATCACCATCACCCAGATCAGGAAGGTAAAGCGCAGCGGCTGATAACTGCCCGGCGTCAACTGGCCGTCCAGCGTGGTCATCATCGCCCCCGCGATGCCGCAGACCGCCGAGCCCAGGATGAAGACCTGCAAATGGCGCCGGGTCACATCCTTGCCCATCGCCTCGGCCGCGACCTCGTTATCGCGGATCGCGCGCATCATCCGGCCCCAGGGTGAATGCAGCGCCTTTTCCGACAGCCAGATCAGCGCCAGCAGCACCAGCGCGAACAAAACCGCATAGCCCAGCTTGACGAACAGGGTCGAGCCGGTGACCGGGTCAATGCCGATGCTGCCCGCCGCAGCCACGAAATCGGCGCTGTTTTGCAGGTCGATCTCATAAGGCAGCGGACGGGGCAGGCCGACCACGTTCTTGACGCCGCGCGCCAGCCAGTCCTCGTTCTTCAGCACGGCGATGACGATCTCGGCAATGCCCAGCGTGGCAATCGCCAGATAGTCCGAACGCAGCCCCAGCGCGGTCTTTCCGATCACCCACGCCGCCCCGGCGGCCAGCAAGCCGCCCACCGGCCAGCTGAGCAGTACCGGCAGGCCCAGACCGCCGATATTGCCCTGGGCCGCGGGGTTGATCGCCTCGATCGCGGCGACGCCCGCGTCGAACATCCAGCGATAGATGAAAAAGCCCGCGATCAGCCAGACGACCATCGTCAGGCTGCGGGCCCGCCCCGCCGCCATGCGCCGCCAGATCAGCACCGCCCCCGCGATCACGGCGACCCCCGCCGCCAGCGCCAGCACGACCCGCCCGCCACCGGCGGCCCAGGCCGCGGGCAGGGGGTCGGTCGAGGTCAGCACGACCGCCAGCCCCCCCAGCGCCACAAAGCCCATCACCCCGGTATTGAACAGGCCGGCATAGCCCCACTGGATATTCACCCCCAGCGCCATGATGGCCGAGATCAGCCCCATGTTCAGGATCGTCAGCGCCGTGTTCCAGCTTTGCATGAACCCGGTGCCGATGATCAGCAGCGCCACCAGCGCAAACAGCATCGCGTCGCGTTTGGTCATACCGATTTCCCCCGGAAAAGCCCCGTCGGGCGGAACAAAAGCACGATGATCAGGATCGCGAAGGAGACCGCGAATTTGTAATCGGTGGACAGAAGCTGCACCAGCCCGCTGGGTTCAAGGTTTTCGGGCAGCAGATAGACCAGCACCTTTTTCCACGCATAGGTCACCGTCACCTCGGAAAAGGCGATGACGAAGCCGCCGACGATCGCGCCCAGCGGGCTGCCCAGCCCGCCGACGATGGCCGAGGCGAAGATCGGCAGCAGAAGCTGGAAATAGGTGAAGGGCTTGAACGACTTGTCGAGGCCATACAGCACCCCGGCGATGGTTGCCAACGCGGCCACGATGATCCAGGTGATCGCCACCACGCGCTCGGGGTTGATGCCCGACAGCAGCGCCAGATCCTCGTTATCGGAAAAGGCGCGCATGGATTTGCCGGTGCGGGTGCGGCCCAGAAACCAGAACAGCCAGGCCACCACGATCACCGCCGTGATCACCGTGATGCCCTGCGTGGTGCGGATCGCCAGCCCCTCGTCCAGGCCGGTCATCGCCTTGAAGGTCCGGGCCGAGACGATGAACCGTTCGCCATCGGTGAAATTCTGGTCGTTGGGCCCGATGATAAAGCGGGTCAGCCCGTTGAGGATGAACATCACCCCCACCGACACGATCACCAGAATGACCGGCGCCGCCTTTTGCCTGCGGTAAAAGCGATACACCACCCGGTCGGTGCCCAGCAGCAGCAGCGCGGTGGCGGCAATGCCCATCGGCAGCGCCAGCAGGGCGGTGGGCAGCGGCCCAAGGCTGACACCCGCGCCCTGCAAGCCCCAGGTCACCAGGATCGTGACCATGGTGCCAAAGGCCATGGTGTCGCCATGAGCGAAGTTGGAGAACCGCAAAATGCCATAGATCAGCGTCACCCCCAGCGCCCCCAGCGCCAGCTGCGCGCCGTAGGCGGTGGCGGGGATGATCACGAAATTGGCCAGCGCCACGATTGCGTTCAGAAAATCCATCCTCAGCCCCCCAGAAACGTGCGGCGAACCTCGGGGTTCGCCAGCAGCGCCGTGCCGGTATCGGTATAGGCGTTGCGCCCCTGCACCAGCACATAGCCCTTGTCGGCGATCGCCAGCGCCTGGCGCGCGTTCTGTTCCACCATCAGGATCGAGATGCCGGTGCGGGCGACCTCGATGATGCGGTCGAACAGCTCGTCCATCACGATCGGGCTGACGCCCGCAGTGGGTTCGTCCAGCATCAGCAGTTTGGGCTGGGTCATCAGTGCGCGGCCCACCGCCACCTGCTGACGCTGCCCGCCCGACAGCTCTCCGGCCGCCTGTTTGCGCTTGTCGCGCAGGATCGGGAACAGCTCGTAAACCTGCGCCATCGTGCCGGAAATGTCGTCGCGGCGCAGAAAGGCACCCATTTCCAGGTTTTCCTCGACCGTCATCGAGGTGAAGATGTTGTTGGTCTGCGGCACGAAGGCCATGCCCTTGGCCACGCGGGCCTGCGGGCTGAGCGCGGTGATATCCTCGCCGTCCAGCGTGACCGTGCCGGTGTGAAGGTTCAGCATCCCGAACACGGCCTTCATCGCGGTGGACTTGCCCGCGCCGTTGGGCCCGACGATCACCGCGATCTGGCCGTGTTCGACCGAAATGGTGCAGCCATGCAGGATATCCGCGCCGCCATAGCCGCCGGTCATCTCTTCGGCATTCAGAAAGGGTTGGGTCATGAGGCGCCTATGAGATTGAGCATGTGCCAAGATACTGGTCCGGGGTCAGATCGGTGCCGTCGATCCGGTTGCGGCTGTGAACGGCCTCGCCGGTGGCCAGCTTGACCGTGGTGGCGCGCACCCCGCCCGAGATCGGCACCTCGACAAAGCTGACCGCGCGGTCGCCGATGAACACCGCGATGCTGGCGGGGTCGGTCTGGCCGGGGATCGTGGCCTCGCTGGTGCTGCTGTCCAGCCGGATGCGCAGGCGCAGATCGGCCGCCGCGCAGGTTTGGGTGTCGCAGACCCAGTCGAAGGTGCAGGAAAAGGTGATCGGATCGGCCAGCACCGGCAGCGGCGCCAGCGCGGCGCAAAGCGCGGTCAGGGCAGGGCGCAGACGGGTCATTGCGCGCCCTCGGCGGTCTTGTTCTTCAGCCCGGTGCCCAGATAAGCCTCGATCACCGCCTCATTTTGCAGGATTTCTTCGGCGCGGCCCTGGGCCAGCACCCGGCCTTCGGCCATCACGATCACCGGATCGCACAGCCGGGCGATGAAATCCATGTCATGCTCGATCAGGCAAAAGGTATAGCCACGCTCGCGGTTCAGCCGTACGATCGCGTCGCCGATCGTGTTCAGCAAGGTGCGGTTCACCCCGGCGCCGACCTCGTCCAGAAACACGACGCGCGCGTCCACCATCATGGTGCGCCCCAGTTCCAGCAGCTTTTTTTGCCCGCCGGACAGATTGCCGGCCCGTTCATCGGCCAGATGGTCGATGGTCAGAAATGCCAGTACCTCGTCGGCCTTGGCGGCCAGTGCGCGGTCCTCGGCGGCCACGCGACCTCGGCGGAACCAGGTGTTCCACAGGGTTTCGCCCGCCTGACCGCCGGGCACCATCATCAGGTTTTCGCGCACCGTCATCGAGCCGAATTCATGTGCGATCTGAAAGGTGCGCAGCAGCCCCTTGTGAAACAACTCATGCGGGGGCAGGCCGGTGATATCCTCGCCCGCCATGGTCACGGTGCCCGAGGTCGGTTTCAAAACCCCGGCGATCACGTTGAAAAGCGTGGTTTTTCCCGCACCGTTCGGGCCGATCAGCCCGGTGATGGAGCCCTCGGCGATCTCGATCGAGGCACCGTCAACGGCCCGGAACCCGCCGAAATGCTTGTGTATGTCCTGGGCGACGATCATTCCCCGGTCCCCCTTGGGCCTTTGGCCCTTTTTGTTCTTTATGGAAACAGCCCGAAGCGGGTGCTCCGGGCTGTTTCGGTGTCAAAATCGGATGCTCAGCGATACCCGGCGGTGGTGATCTCGCCGTCCTTGATCTCGATCTCGCGATAGTTGCCGGCGGATTCGCCCGGGCCGATCAGCTCGACCGCGGTTGCGCCGACATAGTCGATCTCGCCACCATCGGCCAGGATTTTCAGCGCCTTCGCCAACTCGCCGGGAAAGATTTCCTCGCCCGGGGCGTTGGCAACGGCCATCAGCGTGTCCTTGTAGGCCGCCGAATCCGACGACCCCGCCGCCTGCATCGCCAGCATGATCAGCGCCGCCGCGTCATAGCTTTCGGGCGTGAAGGGCGAGGTCGGGTCGAACGCATCGCCGACCAGCCCGGCGAATTTGGTCGCGCCGGGGCTGTCGGTGCCAGGATGCTGGCCGAACGAGCCATCGATATCCGCGCCGAACTTTTCGGTTAGCGCGGCCGAGATCATGCCATCGGGAAACACGAACGTGTCGAATGCGCCGCTATCGAGCGCGGCCTGCACGATGCCCGAGCCGCCCTGATCGACATACCCCGCAACCACCAGAGCCTCGCCACCGGCCGAGGCCAGTGCGCCCACTTCGGCGGAATAGTCGGCCTTGCCGTCCTCATGCGCAGCATCCAGTGTCACGGTGCCGCCCGCCGCGGCAAAGGCGGCGGCAAAGCTGTCGGCCAGACCCTTGCCGTAATCGTTGTTGGTATAGGTCAGCGCGATGGTCTTGATGCCGCGATCCAGAAGCACGTCGCTCATCACCTCGCCCTGACGGGCATCCGACGGGGCGGTGCGGAAGAACAGCCCGTTATCCTCGGCCGTGGACAGCGCCGGGGAGGTGGCCGAGGGCGATACCATCACGATGCCGTTGGGCACGGCCACATTGGCCAGGATCGCGCCGGTCACGCCGGAACAGTCGGCCCCGACGATGCCCTTGACCCCGTCCGAGGTCACCAGCCGCTCGGCCGCGGCAGTGGCGGCGGCGGCGTCGATACAGGTGCTGTCGGCGCGGATCGGCGTCACCGTCGCGCCGTCCAGCAGCGCGCCCGAGTCGGTTACTTCGGTCATCGCCAGTTCGGCGCCGGAGGCCATTTGCGGCGTCAGCGATTCGATGGGGCCGGTAAAGCCCAGGATCACCCCAAGCTTGACCTCTTCGGCATAGGCGCCCGAGGCGGCAACCGCCGTCAGGGCCGTGGCCATAAGCAGCTTTTTCATTCTATCACTCCCGTGTTGGAACATGCGTCCGCCGCAAAGCGTAGAGCGGCCTTCGGAAAAAGAAAAGGCCGCCGGCACGCCGGTTCTGCGCGACGTGGCGCCGCGTTCAGATCGACAGGCGCGTGGCCTGGGCGCCGCGCTCGCGGTAGGGGGTGGTATTGTAATGCGCCCGGTAGCATTTCGAGAAATGCGACGGCGACGCGAAACCGCAGGCCAGCGCCACGTTGATCACGCTCATTTCGGTCTGCATCAACAGGTTGCGCGCCTTGGCCAGCCGCAATTCCATGTAATACCGCTTGGGTGAGCGGTTCAGATAGCGCCGGAACAGCCGTTCCAGCTGCCGCGTGCTCATGCCCGCGTCGCGGGCCAGCACCGAGGGCGAGATCGGCTCTTCCAGATTTTGCTCCATCATCTGGATCACCTGGGACAGTTTGGGGTGGCGCACCCCGATCCGGGTCGGGATCGACAGGCGCTGTGTGTCCTGATCGGTGCGGATCGACGAATAAATAAGCTGATCTGCAACGACATTGGCCAGCTCTTCGCCATGATCGTCAGCAATCAGCTTGAGAATCAAATCGATGGAGGAGGTCCCGCCCGCCGTGGACAGCCGGTTGCCGTCGATCACGAAGACCGATTTGGTCAGTTCCACATCCTCGAACGCCTCGGTGAAACTGTCCTGGTTTTCCCAGTGGATCGTGGCACGCTTGCCGTCCAGCAGCCCGGCCTTGGCCATGGTGTAGGACGCGGTGCACAGCCCGCCGATGGTCAGCCCGCGCCGGGCCTCGCGCCGCAGCCAGTTCAGCAGCCGCTTGGTGGTGGCCGCCTGCACGTCGATCCCGCCGCAGATCAGGATCACGTCGTCGCGGCCCAGTTCTTCGAGATCCATGTCCAGCTTGAACGCGGTTCCGTTCGAGCAGGTGACGAAATCGCCGCCTTCGCCGACCAGCGTCCAGGTATACAGTTGTTTGCCCGACAGCCGGTTGGCGATGCGCAGCGGCTCGATCGCGCAGGCGAAGCTGAGCATGGTGAACTGATCCAGCAGCACGAAGACAAAGCCGCGCGGGCGCGTGCCGTCATCCTCCACCTCGACCTGGTATTCCTCGCTCAGTCGTTCCTGCACGCCGCTCTCCCTGACGCCAATCCCCCAGCGAAAGCAGGTTTGCCCGGCGCAATCAAGGTGCCGCGCGAAAAAGTCGCCCCCGCCGGACGGGCAGGCCGGGGATTTAGCGCTAGCAAGCAGGGCCCCCTTTGCTTATATACACGGCCCAAACGAGGGACCTTCGGGAGCAAGACAATGAGCAAGTGGCAAAAATCCGACTGGCGCGCAAAGCCCAGGGTTCAGATGCCCGATTATGTGGATTCGGCAGCGCTGGAGGCCGTCGAGGCCCAGCTGGCCAAGTATCCGCCGCTTGTCTTTGCCGGCGAGGCCCGCAAGCTGAAACAAAAGCTGGGCGCGGCGTCGCGCGGCGAGGCGTTCCTGCTTCAGGGCGGCGACTGCGCCGAAAGCTTTGCCGAATTCGGCGCCGACACGATCCGCGACACGTTCAAGGTGCTGTTGCAGATGGCCATGGTGCTGACCTTCGGCGCCAAGGTGCCGGTGGTCAAGGTCGGGCGCATGGCCGGTCAGTTCGCCAAGCCCCGCTCGGCGCCGACGGAAACCGTCGGCGGGGTCGAGCTGCCCAGCTATCGCGGCGACATCATCAACGGGTTCGACTTCACCCCCGAGGCGCGCATCCCCGACCCGCAGCGCATGTTGCAGGCCTATACGCAGGCCGCGGCCTCGCTGAACCTGCTGCGCGCCTTTTCCAAGGGCGGTTATGCCGACATCCACCGGGTGCACAGCTGGACGCTGGGCTTTACCGACCGCGAAGAGGCCGAGAAATACCGCGAAATGGCCGCGCGCATCACCGACACGCTGGATTTCATGTCGGCGGCCGGGTTCAACGGCGACACCGACAGCCGGATGTCGACGGTGGATTTCTATACCAGCCACGAGGCGCTGTTGCTGGAATATGAGCAGGCCCTGTGCCGGATCGACAGCACCTCTGGCCTGCCGGTGGCGGGGTCGGGGCATATGATCTGGATCGGCGACCGCACCCGCCAGCCGGATGGCGCGCATGTGGAATTCTGCAAGGGCGTGCTGAACCCGATCGGCGTGAAATGCGGCCCGTCGATGCGCACCGATGATCTGAAGGCGCTGATCGACACGCTGAACCCGGAAAACGAGGCCGGGCGGCTGACCCTGATCGCGCGGTTCGGCGCGGGCAAGGTGGGCGAGCATCTGCCGCGTCTCATTCGCGCGGTCGAGGAAATGGGCGCCAACGTGCTGTGGACCTGCGATCCGATGCACGGCAACACCATCAAGTCGCCCTCGGGCTACAAGACCCGCCCGTTCGACAACGTGCTGCGCGAGGTGCAGGACTTCTTTGCCGTGCACAACGCCGAAGGCACCGTGCCCGGCGGCGTGCATTTCGAGATGACCGGCAAGGACGTGACCGAATGCACCGGCGGCGTGCGCGCGGTCACCGACGAGGATCTGTCGGATCGCTATCACACCGCCTGCGATCCGCGCCTGAATGCCAGCCAGTCGCTGGAACTGGCCTTCCTTGTCGCCGAAGAACTGAGCGACCGCCGGCAGCAGGCGCATCGCGCCGTTCTGTGATCACACGTCGGGTTTGATCAGGGTCAGGGTCGGGCGCACCGCGTCCGGCCCTTTCTCTTGTGTAAAGGGGGCAGGGGCCTCGGCAAAACCATGCGCCGCCGGGGTTGTGCCGGTGCCGGTCTGGCGGGTCCGGGCCAGCGGGGCCGCGCGCGCCGATGCGATGCGGAACCGGCGCGGCGCCCGGCCGATGCGGCCGTCGCTGGCCAGACAACCCAGCGCGCGGGTGACCTGACCCATCTCGTTGTGCAGCGGCAGCAGCAGCATTTCCCCCGCCAGCGCCGGTCGGCCGATGCCGCGTTCGCCCGACAGGATCAGTCGGACGGTTTGCGGCGCGTCAAACACCGCCTCCAGATGCCCGGCCAGTTCCGGCCGCGCCTCGGCGGTGAAGAAGGCGCTTAGCGGCATACCGCGCGGATCCATCCCCATCAGGTCGTTCAGATGCTGCCCCGACAGCCGGACCCGGACCACACCCGGCGCGACCCGTTCCAGAATGAAGGCATGGTCCAGTGCGCGTTCCAGCCCGCGCGGATCCACGTCGCCGCGGGTCGGCATGGCGCGCCCGTCGCGCAGGGCGTCCCAATAGGCCTCGACCTCATTCACGACCGGAAAGCGCATTCTGCCCTGATACTCCGACAGGCGAATGACAGTCGCCCCGCCGCCAAACATGTGTTTCACGTCGCACCTGTAAACCCAAACGCCCCCGTTTGCGGGATCGTTGTCGTCCGGCGCCGCACTGTGTTAACGCTAGGATGAGAACGGTTACCCAAGTCTTAACATGGCATGAATTGCCGGGAATCGAGGGGCAAAAACGGGCAAATGGTTAACTCTATGACCGGATTTGCCGCGGCCACCGGGGGTCTGGACGCCTATCGCTGGACGTGGGAGCTGCGCAGCGTCAACGCCAAGGGGCTGGATCTGCGGCTGCGGCTGCCCGACTGGATCGGCGGGCTGGAACAGGCGGTCCGGGCCGCGCTGACCGCTGCCGTCGCGCGCGGCAATATCAGCCTGACCCTGCGGGTGACACAGGCGGACGGGGCCGAGCCGCTGGCGCTGGACAATGACGTGCTGGAGGCCACGCTGGCTGCGCTGAAACGGATCGAAACCACCGCGCAGGCGCATGACCTGCCTTTGCGCCCGCCTTCGGCCGCCGAGATTCTGATGCTGCGCGGTGTGCAGCAGACCGGCGGCGCCGAGCGCGACACCGCGCCGCTGCTGGCCGCGTTGATGGCGGATCTGCCGGGGCTGATCGCCGGGTTCAACCAGATGCGCGCGGGCGAGGGGCAGGCGCTGGCGGCGGTGCTGCGCGGCCAGTTGGCCACGATCGAGGCGCTGGTGCGTCAGGCGATGGATGCGGCCGAGGCACGCAAGGGCCAGATGGCCGACACGCTGCGCGTCAATCTGAACCGGGTTCTGAACAACAGCGACGGCGCAGATGCCGACCGCGTGGCCCAGGAACTGGCGCTGATCGCGGTCAAGGCCGATATTCGCGAAGAGCTGGACCGGCTGGAGGCGCATGTGCTGGCGGCGCGCGATCTGCTGGGGGCGGGCGGGCCGGTGGGTCGCAAGCTCGACTTCCTGATGCAGGAATTCAACCGCGAGGCCAACACCTTGTGCTCCAAGGCGCAGGCCGCCGCGCTGACCCGGATCGGGCTTGACCTCAAGGCCACCATTGATCAGATGCGCGAACAGGTTCAGAACGTGGAGTAGGCATGAGCATTCGGCGCGGGCTTCTTATCATCCTGTCCTCGCCCTCGGGCGCGGGGAAATCGACGCTGGCCAAACGGCTGCGCGACTGGGATCCCGGCATCCGGTTTTCGGTCTCGGCCACCACCCGCCCGCCACGCCCCGGCGAAGAGCACGGGCGCGAATATTATTTTCACAGCCGCGAAGAGTTCGAGGCGCTGGTCGCCAGCGACGGGATGCTGGAACATGCCGAGGTGTTCGGCAATTTCTATGGCAGCCCGCGCGGCCCGGTCGAGGCGGCGATCAATGCCGGCGACGATGTGCTGTTCGATATCGACTGGCAGGGCGGGCAGCAGGTGCGCAACTCGGCCCTGGGCAAGCATGTCTTGTCGGTCTTCATCCTGCCGCCCTCGATCAAGGAACTGGAACGCCGGCTGCACAGCCGCGCCCAGGACAGCGACGAGGTGATCGCCAAGCGGATGCAGAAAAGCCGTGACGAGATCAGCCATTGGCCCGAATATGATTTCGTGCTGGTCAATGACGATCTGGACGCCACGTTCGAGCGGCTGAAAACCATCGTCACCGCCGAACGGATGCGAATCTCGCAACAACCCGATCTGGTGGATATCGTCCGCGCACTGAACAAGGAATTCGAGGAACGCCAATGACCCTGTATGCTCTGGACGGAATTTCCCCCACCCTGGCCGAAGACGGCGATTGCTGGATCGCGCCCGACGCCAATCTGATCGGAAAGGTGATCGTGGAAAGCGGCGCGTCGGTCTGGTTCGGCTGCACCCTGCGCGGCGATAACGAGGCGATCACCGTGGGCGCGGGCAGCAATGTGCAGGAAAACAGCGTGTTCCACACCGATATCGGCTATCCGCTGACCATCGGGCGCGATTGCACCATCGGCCACAAGGTCATGCTGCATGGCTGCATCATCGGCGACGAGACCCTGATCGGGATGGGCGCCACGGTGCTGAACGGCGCGAAGATCGGCAAGAACTGCCTGATCGGCGCCGGTGCGCTGATCACCGAGGGCAAGGAAATTCCCGACGGATCGCTGGTGATGGGCGCGCCGGGCCGGGTGGTGCGGCAGCTCGATGCCGAGGCGATGGAAAAACTGCGCTGGTCCGCGCGGCATTATCAGGACAATATGCGCCGGTTCCGGCAGGAACTGACACCTGTCGGCTAAAGACTTTTCATCAAGACTTTTCCCTTTCAATGCTCTTCCGTGCCGAAGAGTGCCCACCGCCGTTCGGAAAGGACAAAGATGACGATACCGCCCAAAACCCTTGTGCGCCGCACCCCCTGGCCCGACAGCGCCTCGCGCCCGGTGGGCACGCCGCTTCAGCCTTCGGTCGTCTATGCATCCGAAAGCCCCGATGCGCTGGACGCGCAGTACGAGGGCCGCACCCAGGGTTATACCTATGCCCGCGAAGGTCACCCCAACGCCGATGTTCTGGCCACCAAGATCGACGGGCTGGAAGGTGCCAGTGGCGGGCTGATCCTGGGCTCGGGGATGGCGGCGGTCACGGCGGTGATGCTGGGGCTTTTGCAGGCGGGCGATCATGTTCTGGGCGGCGATCAGCTTTATGGCCGGTCGCTGCGGATGATGGCCGAGGAACTGCCGCGCTTCGGCGTTGCCACCTCGCTGGCCGATCCCACTGATGCGGCGGCGATGCGCGCCGCGCTGCGGCCTGAAACGAAGATGATCCTGATCGAGCTGGTGTCGAACCCGACGTTGCGGGTGGCCGACATGGCCGGAATCGCGGCGCTGGCGCAGGAACACGGTCTGCTGCTGGTCGTCGACAACACCTTCACCACGCCGCGTGCCTTTCGTCCGTTCGAGCATGGCGCAGATATCGTGATCCATTCGGTGACCAAGCTGCTGGCCGGCCATTCCGACGTGACGTTGGGCTATGCCGTGGCGCGCGACCCCGCGTTGCAGGCGCGGATCCGGGCCACCGCCGTCACTCTGGGCCTGACGCCCAGCCCGTTCGACTGCTGGCTGGCCGAACGCGGGCTGTATTCGTTCGAGCTGCGCTATGACCGGGCCGAGGAAAACGCCCGCGCGCTGGCCGATCATCTGGCCGGGCTGAAAGGGATCAAGCGGGTGCTGTATCCGGGGCGCGACGACCACCCCGACCACAACCGCGCCGGCGCGTTGCTGGAGGACCGGTTCGGCAACATGCTGAGCTTCGAACTGGAAGGCGGGCGCGCGGCGGCCAATGCGTTCACCAGGGCCTGCCCGCAGATCGCCTTTGCCCCGACGCTGGGCGATGTCGGCACCACGCTGTCGCATCCCGCGTCCAGTTCGCACCGGGCGCTGACGCCGCAGGGCCGCGCCGCCCTTGGCATCACCGAGGGGTTCTTCCGGGTGTCGGTCGGGGTCGAGCCGGTCGAGATGCTGATTGCCGAACTTAGCGCCGGGGTCGCCGCGACCTTGTGACATTGCCGCAGGCGCGGGCGCCTAATGCGGCGCCCGTTGCCGCAGTTCGACCTTCAGGCCGGGGCAGATCTGGCACAGCTCGCGGCGGATGATGTCGGGGCGCGGCAGCGGCGGAATCATCACCGTATAGGTGCCGGTATAGCCTGCGAGCGACAGCTGCATCGCCATGTCCATCGCGTCGAAATGTTCGGACACCAGCGGTGTGACCACCTCTTCGGCCCAGGGGGCCGTGGCCAGCGCGGCATGGATCAGGGTGAAGGGAAGCGCCTCTAGCCGGGTGCCGGACCCGATGTTGCGCCCGCGCGGCAGTTCGCCCGGATCCATCCCGACGACCAGAACCAGCGGCTCGGTCACCGTCACATCCGACAGCGAGGCCAGGATCAAGCTGCGCCTCATCGCATCGGAACCCCAACGAATATCTGCCGGCGATGATGCCCGGCATCCGGCTGTGTCAACGGCTTAAGCTCCATCAGGAACGAATTCTGAAACGATATACAAATTTAAGTTGAAATAAAGTCAGATTGAAAGCCTTAAGACGGCAAGATGCGCCCGTACCACAGGGCCGTTTACAATTTCGCGGCAGTGGATGAGGGTGGCGCCGGAAAAAGCAGCGACGGAGCCCGATGCCCATGACAACCGACCTGATGCAATCGGTGCTGACCGCGGTGCCCTTGCCCTGCGTGCTGATCACCAGCGACGAACGGGTCGAGGCGATGAACGAACGGGCCCAGGCGATGTTCGGCCCCAGCGGGATCGGGCGGCACTACATTACCGTGCTGCGTCAGCCGGCGCTGCTGGACTGTGTCGAGGAGACCCTGCGCCTGCGCCAGACCCGGCGCATCCGCTATCTGACCACCGACATGACGCGCGAAGCCACCTATGAGGTGACCGCCAGCCCGGTCGAGGGCAACAACGGCCTGGGGCAGGGGGTTCTGCTGTGCTTCGAGGATATCACAGAGCGCGAGCAGGCCGGCCAGATCCGCCGTGATTTCGTGGCCAATGTCAGCCATGAACTGAAAACCCCGCTGACCGCGCTGCTGGGGTTCATCGAAACGCTGAAGGGCAATGCCCGCGACGACCCCGCCGCGCGCGAGCGGTTTTTGTCGATCATGGAAAGCGAGGCCGAGCGGATGAACCGGCTGGTGCGCGATCTGCTGTCGCTCAGCCGGGTCGAAAGCGAAGAACGGATGCGCCCCTCGAACCGGGTCGATGTGGTGGGGCTGGTCCAGTCGTCGGTGCGGACGCTGCACCCCATGGCCGAAGAGGCGGGCGTGGTGCTGGAGGTGACAGGCCACGATCAGCCGGTCGTGGTGCCCGGCGATTCCGATCAACTGGTGCAGGTGTTCACCAACCTGATCGAGAACGCGATCAAATATGGCGCCCGCGGCGGCAAGGTCACGGTGGCGATCACCTATGCCGAGCGCGAACTGGCGTTTCGTGGCCCGGGTCTGCGGATCGACGTGATCGACCGGGGCGAAGGTTTCGACCCGGTGCACATTCCGCGACTCACGGAACGGTTCTATCGGGTGGACAGTCACCGCTCGCGCGAAATGGGCGGTACCGGCCTTGGGCTGGCGATCGTGAAACATATCGTGAATCGCCACCGCGGCCGCTTCCGCATCGAAAGCACGCCGGGCCAGGGCAGCCGGTTTTCGGTTATGTTGCCAGTCGCTTGATTGGCCCGGCACGTTGCCGACAACCGGATCGATTTGTCTATATTTCTGCCAATACGATCGTTGTCATAAAACTGTTACCATATCGTCACAAAAGCATAGCGCCCGGCCAATAGGAGGCGGGGCACAGGCCGTCGTTGCTGACGGCCCGAACAAAGATATCAGGAGCTCTACATGTCCTTTGTGAAACTGACCGCCTCCACACTGGCGATCGCTGCCGTTTCCGCTACCGCCGCAGTTGCCCGCGATCAGGTCCAGATCGCTGGTTCTTCGACGGTTCTGCCCTACGCATCGATCGTCGCCGAAGCCTTCGGTGAGAACTTCGACTTCCCGACCCCGGTCGTGGAATCCGGTGGCTCCTCCGCTGGCCTCAAGCGCTTCTGCGAAGGCGTGGGTGAAAACACCATCGACGTCGCCAACGCCTCGCGGAAAATCAAAGACAAAGAAGTCAAAGCCTGTGCCGAAGCCGGCGTGACCGACATCGTCGAAGTTCGCATCGGCTATGACGGCATCGTCTTCGCCTCCGACATCAACGGCAACTCGTTCGAATTCACCCCCTCCGACTGGTACCTGGCCCTGGCTGCCGAACTCCCCGTCGATGGCGCCATGGTGACCAACGAGAACGTCGACTGGTCGGCCGTCAACGCCAACTTCCCCAAGCAGGAAATCATGGCCTTCATCCCGGGCACCAAGCACGGTACCCGTGAAGTCTTCGAAGAGAAGGTCCTGCTGCAGGGCTGCGAAGACACCGGCGCGATGGAAGCCATCATGAAGATCAACGGTGGCGATGAAGATGCCGCCGAGAAGACCTGCATGGCAGTTCGCACCGATGGCCGTTCGGTCGACATCGACGGCGACTACACCGAGACCCTGGCCCGCATCGAAGCCAACAAGGACGGCATCGGCGTGTTCGGTCTGGCCTTCTACGAGAACAACACCGACAAGCTGCAGGTCGCAACCATGTCCGGCGTCGTTCCCTCGACCGAGAGCATCTCGACCGGCGAATACCCCGTGTCGCGTCCGCTGTACTTCTACATCAAGAAAGCCCACATCGGCGTCATCCCCGGCCTGAAGGAATATGCCGAGTTCTTCGTCTCTGACGAGATCGCCGGCCCCGACGGCCCGCTGGCCGCCTATGGCCTGGTTTCCGACCCGGAGCTGGCTGCCACCCAGGCTGCCGTCGCCGACGAAACCCCGATGAACTAAGGCACATCCGTGCCAAGGCCGGGCGGCGCCTTCGTGCGCCGCCCGTCGCTGCCTTTTAGGACCTTTTCCAAACGAATGAGGGGCTGATGCCTGTCCTCTGGATTGTATTGATCGTTTTCGCGCTCGGGGTCGCGGGCTATGTGCTCGGCCGCGGTCGTGCCATGGCGGATGTCGGCGGCGACGCACGTAAGCTGCACTCGCTGCCCAGCTATTACGGGATGCAGGTCGCCCTGCTGGTGATCATCCCCTCGCTGCTTTTGCTGGCGATCTGGTCGCTGCTTCAGCCGATGGTGATCGAGGCGCAGGTCGTGGACATCATCCCCGACAGCGCGATCGCCGAAGGCTCCAGCCGCGGATTGGTCATGGCCGATGTGCGCCGGGTCGCCGACGGGCTGGACACGGCCGTGGCACAGGGCGCGATGACCGAAGAGCAGGCCGGCAGCATCCGCAGCGGATTCACCGATGTGCGCGCCCGGTTGGGCGAGGTCGGCGTGGCGCTGGGGTCGGATGTCAAACCGGTCGTGCTGCGCGCCGCACAGCGCTATCGCAGCCTTCAGGCCACCTATTCGACGATCAGGGTGGTTGCGGTCCTGGCCGCCGCGCTGGCCGGGCTCGCCCTGGGCTGGTCGCGCTCGCATAAAGAGTTCCGGGCCCGCAACACGGTGGAGGCGGTGATCAAGGCGCTGCTGATCATGGCCTCGACCATCGCCATCCTGACGACGCTGGGCATCGTCCTGTCGATGCTGTTCGAGACGCGCAATTTCTTCAGCCAGTACCCGTGGTACCGGTTCTTCTTCGGCACGACCTGGTCGCCCAACTTTCGCGGCGGTTCCGACCTTGGCATCCTGCCGCTGCTGTGGGGCACGCTCTATATCTCGTTCATCGCGCTGCTGGTCGCGGTGCCGATCGGGCTGTTCGCAGCGATCTACACGTCGGAATATGCCGGCCCCAAGATGCGTTCGTTCGCCAAGCCGGCGATCGAAATTCTGGCTGGCATCCCGACCATCGTCTACGGTCTGTTCGCGCTGATCACCGTCGGCCCGATGCTGCGCGACTATTTCGCCCAGCCGCTGGGCCTGGGCGAAAGTTCGGCCTCGGTCGCGACCGCGGGCGTCGTGATGGGCATCATGCTGATCCCCTTCGTGTCGTCGCTGTCCGATGACATCATCAACGCGGTGCCGCAGGCAATGCGCGACGGCTCGCTCGGTCTGGGCGCCACCAAATCCGAAACCATCCGCCAGGTGGTGATTCCCGCCGCGCTGCCGGGCATCGTCGGCGCGGTGCTGCTGGCCGCGTCGCGCGCCATCGGCGAGACCATGATCGTGGTGCTGGGGGCAGGGGCCGCGGCCCGGATGAGCCTTAACCCGTTCGAGGCGATGACGACCGTGACCGTGAAAATCGTCAGTCAGCTGACCGGCGATACCGACTTTGCCAGCCCCGAAACGCTGGTGGCCTTTGCGCTGGGGCTGACACTGTTTGTCATCACCCTCGGCCTTAACGTCTTCGCGCTGTATATCGTGCGCAAATACCGGGAGCAGTATGAATGACCGACGCGACCGCAACCCCCGGTGCCGCTTCGCCGCATCGCGGCTCTCTGCTGACGCAGAACAAGCTGACAAAACGGCGCAACGCGGCCGAGGCCCGGTTCCGCACCTATGGGCTGGTGGCCGTCTGCCTGGGCATTCTGGCGCTGATCATGCTGCTGGTGTCGATCATGGGCAATGGCCTGAGCGCCTTCCGGCAGACCTATATGACGCTGAATGTCGAACTGGTGGAAAGCAAGCTCGACAAGACCGGAAACCGCAACCTTGACGATCTGAAGAAGGTCTCGACCTTCGGATATGCGCCGCTGATCAACACCGCGATCGAGGCGCGGATGGCCGAGTTGGGGATCGTGATCGACGGGCTGTCGTCCAAGGCCGCCGCCGACATCGTGTCGAAAGATGCCCCGGCGCAGCTGCGCGACTATGTGCTGGCCAACCCCGACGAGATCGGCAAGACCGTCCGGTTCGAGGTGCTGGCCAATGGCCGGATCGACGGCTACCTGAAGGGCCGGGTGTCGATGGAAAGCGCGCTGCTGGACAGCAACGTCTCGCCCGAGCAGCTGATGCTGGCGGATGCGCTGAAAGATCAGGGCGCGCTGGCCAAGAAGTTCAACTGGGCCTTCATCACCGCGCCGGATGCGTCCGAAAACCGGCCCGAGGCGGCCGGGCTGGGCGTGGCGATCCTGGGTTCGCTTTACATGATGCTGGTGGTGCTGCTTCTGGCGCTGCCGATCGGCGTCGCGGCCTCTATCTATCTGGAGGAGTTCGCGCCCAAGAACCGCTGGACCGACCTGATCGAGGTGAATATCTCGAACCTGGCGGCGGTGCCGTCGATCGTGTTCGGTATCCTGGGCTTGGCGATCTTCATCAACTTCGCCGGTCTGCCGCAATCGGCGCCGATCGTCGGCGGGCTGGTGCTGACGCTGATGACCCTGCCGACGATCATCATCTCGACCCGCGCCTCGTTGCAATCGGTGCCGCCCAGCATCCGGGACGCAGCGCTTGGGGTAGGGGCCTCGAAAATGCAGTCGGTGTTCCACCATGTGCTGCCGCTGGCCGCACCGGGCATCCTGACCGGCACCATCATCGGGCTGGCCCAGGCGCTGGGTGAAACCGCGCCGCTGATGCTGATCGGCATGGTCGCCTTCGTGCGCGAATACCCCTCGGCACCGCCCGAAGGGTTCTTCGACCCGGCCTCGGCTTTGCCGGTGCAGGTTTACAACTGGACGCAGCGTGCCGATCCGGCCTTTGTCGAACGGGCATCGGGCGCTATCATCGTCCTGCTGATCTTCCTTCTGTTCATGAACGCGATCGCGATTTTCCTGCGCCGTCGGTTCGAACGCCGCTGGTAAGGGAACGCCGATATGAACGACATGCGAATTGTGGAGAGAAAAGTGGACACCAAAGAGGTGAAGATTTCCGCGCGGAACTGCCAGGTCTATTATGGCGACACGCACGCCATCAAAGACGTGGATGTGGATATTCAGGACAAGACGGTCACCGCCTTCATCGGCCCCTCGGGCTGCGGCAAGTCCACCTTTCTGCGCTGCCTGAACCGGATGAACGACACCATCGACATCTGCCGTGTCGAGGGTACGATCCTGCTGGACGGCGAAGATATCTATGACGCCAAGGTCGATCCGGTGCAGTTGCGCGCCAAGGTCGGCATGGTGTTCCAGAAGCCCAACCCGTTCCCCAAGTCGATCTATGACAATGTCGCTTACGGCCCGCGCATCCACGGTCTGGCCAACAGCAAGGCCGATCTGGACGTGATCGTCGAGAAAAGCCTGCGCCGGGCCGCGATCTGGGAAGAGGTGAAGGACCGGATCGAATCCCCCGGCACCGGCCTGTCGGGCGGTCAGCAGCAGCGCCTGTGCATCGCCCGCGCCGTTGCGACCGAACCCGAGGTTCTGCTGATGGACGAGCCGTGTTCGGCGCTGGACCCGATCGCGACCGCACAGGTCGAGGAACTGATCGACGAGCTGCGCGAACAGTATTCGGTGGTGATCGTGACCCACTCGATGCAACAGGCCGCGCGGGTCAGCCAGAAGACCGCCTTCTTCCACCTGGGCAACCTTGTGGAATTCGGCGAGACCGGCCAGATCTTCACCAACCCGCAGGACCCGCGGACCGAAAGCTACATTACCGGCCGGATCGGCTGAGAGAGGCGACAATCATGTCTGACAAAAGCCATATCGTTTCGTCCTATGACCGCGATCTGGAGGCGATCCAGGCGCTGATCATGAAGATGGGCGGGCTGGTCGAGGCGGCCATCCTGGACGCCGCGACCTCGTTGGAGCGGCGCGATGAAGAGCTGGCCGAACAGGTGCGCGCCGGCGATCAGGTCATCGACGATCTGGAAGAGCAGGTGAACGAGGAATGCGCGCGGCTTCTGGCCCTGCGTCAGCCCACCGCCAGCGACCTGCGCACCGTTCTGACGGTGATGAAGATCAGCGGCAATCTGGAACGGGTCGGCGACTATGCCAAGAACCTGGCCAAGCGGACCTCGGTTCTGGTGCAGATGACCCCGATCGAGGGCGCCGCCGGCGCGATCCGGCGCATGGCCAAGACCGTCGAGGGGATGCTGAAAGACGCGCTGGACGCCTATATCCAGCGCGACGCCGAACTGGCCCAGGATGTACGTCTGCGCGATCACGAGGTCGATCAGATGTATAACGCGCTGTTCCGCGAATTCCTGACCTTCATGATGGAGGATCCGCGCAATATCACCGCGTGCATGCATCTGCATTTCATCTCGAAGAACATCGAACGGATGGGCGATCACGTCACCTCGATCTCCGAGCAGGTGATCTATCTGACCACCGGCGTCATGCCCGAGGATGCCCGCCCGAAAAGCGAACTGACCGGGCTCGGTACGCTGGAGGTGGACGAGTGAGCAGCGTCGAACAACCCACCGTGCTGCTGGTCGAGGACGAGCCGGCGCAGCGGGAGGTTCTGGCCTATAACCTGGAGGCCGAGGGTTTTCTGGTGTCCAAGGCGGAGAACGGCGAAGAGGCGCTGCTGCTGGTCGACGAGGCCGCGCCGGATATCATCGTGCTGGACTGGATGCTGCCCAATGTCTCGGGGATCGAGGTGTGCCGCCGCCTGAAAACCCGCGCCGACACGCGTGGCGTGCCGATCATCATGCTGTCGGCCCGCTCCGAAGAGGTCGACCGGGTCAGGGGGCTGGAAACCGGCGCCGACGATTATGTGGTGAAACCCTATTCTGTGGTCGAGCTGATGGCGCGCGTGCGTACCCAGTTGCGCCGCACACGGCCTGCGGCGGTGGGCGAGCAGTTGGAATTCGAAGACATCATGCTCGATTCCGAAACCCACAAGGTGTTCCGGGGCGGCAAGTTGCTGAAGCTGGGGCCAACCGAGTTCCGTCTGCTGTCCACCTTCATGGAAAAGCCAGGTCGGGTCTGGAGCCGGGAACAACTGCTTGATCGGGTCTGGGGGCGTGACATCTATGTCGATACGCGCACCGTGGACGTGCATATCGGGCGGCTGCGCAAGGCGCTGTGCCAGCATGGCGGCGACGATCCGGTACGCACAGTGCGGGGTGCCGGATACGCTCTGGGTTAAGTCCGATAATCAGTATTATGTGAATAAAGCAACTTGAGCACCAGTTAAAAACTGTGCCTCAAGCCGATGTTGTAAAAGTGTTTTTATACGATTTCAGTCTCCCGAAACGGTCGGTTCTCGAAAATACGCTCTGGCCCCAGCGCACGCAGATCAAGGGTGCGGAACCCGCCATGCAGGATCAGTTCGGCAATGGCGCGGCCCACCGCCGGGGCCTGCTGCAACCCGTGGCCGGAAAAGCCATTCATGACATAAAGCCCGGCAAGCCCCGGCCAGCGCCCGATAATGGCGTTCTGATCCAGCGTGTTGTACGCATAATGTCCGGCCCAGGCCCGCAGCACCTTGACCGCATCAAAGCCCGGCGCGCGTGCATAAAGCTTTTCCCAGATCAGCGTTTCGAACTGATCATATTCGGGCTCGAAATCCTGGGGATCGGCGGCGTGATCGTCCTGCGGTACGGTGGCGCAGATCCACTGATTGTGCTCGGGCCGCAGGTAAAACCCGGTGTGGTCCACCAAAAGCGGCGCATCCGGGTGTCGCGCATTCGGTGCGTCGATCAGGAAAACCGTGCGTTTCCGCGGCTCTACCGGCATATCCTCGCCAATTCCGCGCAGCAAGTCGGCAGCGCGCGGCCCGGCGGCGTTGACCACCGCGCCGGCCATGATCCGTGCGCCCGTGTCCAGGGTGACCCCGCACACCCTGCCCCCGTCGCGGATCAGCCCGGCCACGCGCCCGGTGCGGTACTGCACCCCGGCGCGGCGCGCGGCACTGCGGCAGGCATGCAACAGTCCCATATTGTCGAACCAGCCCTCATCACGCGGCCCAAAGCTGCCCCGGCGCACATCGCCGAGGGCAAGATAGGGAAACCGGGCGGCCAGTTGATCGGGCTCCAGAATCTCGGTTCCGGCCCCTTGGGCGCATTGCATCGCCTGAAGCGCCAGCATGGCCGCGGCGGTGTCTTCACCGGCCAGAAACAGATACCCGTTTTCGCGAAACCCCAGATCGCTCACGGTCGGCTCCGGCCCGGTTTCAGAGGCAATATTCCTTATGAATTCAATTCCAAAGAGCGATATCTTCACGTTAATGGGGTTGGAGAATTGCTGCCGGATCGAGGCCACCGACAGGGCGGTCGAAGCGCGCGCATAGGTCGGGTCGGATTCAACCACCACTACCGACAGCGCCGGGTCCATCCGGCTCAGCCAAAAGGCGGCGGCGCTGCCCATCACCGCCCCGCCCACGATCACCACATCGACCTGCATCCATCCTGCCCTTTCACGTTGTGGGGGGAATGTCCCCGGAATTCCCCTGGTCCGAGATAGACTCACCCCTCGACAGGTATGGTATTCCTGACTAAAAAAGCGAAAATCGGGAAATTGCAATGATATCGTTTCTGATCCTGAACGGCCCCAATCTGAACCTGTTGGGCACACGTCAGCCAGAGGTCTATGGCCGCACCACGCTGGCCGATATAGAAGCGGCCTGCCGGGCCAAGGCCGGTGCACTGGGCGTTGCGCTGGACTTTGCCCAATCGAACCACGAGGGCGTGCTGATCGACGCGATCCATGCAGCGCCCGGTGCCCATGACGGGATCGTGCTGAATGCGGGCGCCCTGACCCATACCTCTATCGCATTGATGGATGCGATCGTGGCGGCCCAGGTGCCGGTTGTCGAACTTCATCTGTCGAACATCCATGCGCGCGAACCGTTCCGGCACAAGTCCTGGATCGCCCCGGTTGCGGTCGGTCAGATCTGCGGCTTCGGCGCGGCGGGCTATCCGTTGGCGATGCAGGCGCTGGCCGATCATCTGCGGGCGTCGTCGCCATGACACTCGACGATCTGGAGGCTCTGTTCGGCGCCCACAGTGTCGAAGAGGTCTGTGACACCCTGATCGGCTATATGGGTCAGTTCGGCTTTGACAGGGTGCTCTACGGGTTCACCCGGTTCTGCACCGAGACCTCTCTGGGCGATCTGCAGGATTCACTTGTTTTGACCAACTATCCAGAGGCTTACACCAATGCCTTCATCCATCAGGGGCTTTATTTCCACGCCCCGATGGTGCGTTGGGCCGCCGAGAATGTCGGCGCCTGCTCGTGGTCCTGGATCGAGGAAGAGGCCCGCCTGGGCCGGTTCACCGGTGCCGAAGAGAAGGTCGTCCAGTTCAACCATTCCTTCGGTGTGCGCACCGGTTATACAATCAGCTTCAAGGACGTGTCGTCGCGTGCCAAGGGGGCGATCGGTCTGGCCGCGCGCGATGGTCTGTCCCAACCCGAGGTCGATGCGATCTGGCGCGAACACGGGCGCGTGATCACGGCCTTCGCCAATACCGCGCACCTGAAGCTGATCAACCTGCCCCATCACGGCTCGCGCCGGCCGCTGACCCGCCGCCAGCGCGAGGCGCTGGAATGGGTGGGCGACGGCAAGACCACCCAGGACATCGCCATGATCATGGGGCTGACCGCCGCGACGGTCGAAAAGCATCTGCGGCTGGCCCGCGAGGCGCTGAATGTCGAAACCACCGCGCAGGCGGTGCTCAAGGCCTCTTATCAGAACCAGATTTTCGTGATCGAACCTGACCACTGAACCAAATGCCGGCCCTGAGGTAGGGAATCCCTGACTGTCGTGACGTTGCGTAACAGATCAGATTGGCGGCGTTCCGTGAGTGGTGGCTTTTTTTGCCAGGGAGCTGCGGTTTGTGTGCGGCACGCGATTTCGTGTTGGCCTTGCCTGTCCGGGAAACCGGAAACCTGGCCTGTCGGTGTATAGTTCCGCCGGCAGGTCGGACAAATAATGCGCCCCGTCCTCATCCCCAATGTGCGGCGCGTAAAAGAGAACGGTGCAGCCTGCCCGGCTGCACCGTTTTTTGGGTCCGGATTGCTGGCGGCCCGCCCCGACAAGGACAGGCCGATCACAAGAAACAGGGTGTCAGCCCTGCGCCACTTTTGCGACTTCGGCGGCGAAGTCCTCTTCTTCCTTCTCGATCCCCTCGCCCACTTCGAGGCGCACGAAGCCGATCACCTCGACGCCGGCCTCTTCGGCGGCCTGGGCGACGGTCAGGTCGGGATTGATCACGAAGGACTGCCCCAGCAGGGTCACTTCCGACAGGAACTTCTTCATCCGGCCTTCGATCATCTTTTCGATGACCTGCTCGGGCTTGCCGCTTTCACGGGCCTGCTCGGTCAGAACGGCCTTTTCGCGCGCCACCAGATCGGGGTTCAGATCGGCCTCGCCCAGCGAGGCGGGGTTGACGGCGGCCACATGCATGGCGACCTGACGGCCGAATGCCTCGTTATCGCCCTTCAGCGCGACCAGAACGCCGATCTTGCCCATACCCTCGGCTGCGGCGTTATGGATATAGGACACCACGGTATCGCCTTCCAGCGACGCCATCCGGCGCAGGGCCATGTTTTCGCCGATGGTGGCGATCTTGCCGGTCAGCGTGTCCTCGACGGTCTTGCCGCCCATGTCCATCGCCTTCAACGCCTCGATGTCGTCCGCGTTCACGGCGACGGCGGCGATCTTGGCCACCATCTCCTGGAAGTCGGCGTTCTTGGCGACAAAGTCGGTTTCCGAGTTCACCTCGACCGCGACGCCCCGGCCAGCAGAAACACTGACCGCAACCAGACCTTCCGCGGCGGTGCGGCCGGATTTCTTGGCGGCTTTCGCCAGACCCTTGGTGCGCAGCCAGTCAACCGCGGCTTCCATGTCGCCATCGGTTTCGGTCAACGCTTTCTTTGCGTCCATCATGCCTGCGCCGGTGCTGTCGCGCAGTTCTTTCACCAATGCTGCGGTGATTGCCATGTCGGCTCTCCTCGTGAGATATCGTTGGTTCCCGGACGCAGCCAGTAGCCGCGCCCGGTGTCAGTTCCGTGACAGACCGGCCTTACGCCTCGACCGGGGCCTCTTCGGCGGCTTCTTCGGCCAGGACCTCTTCGACGGGGGCCTCTTCGAACGCACCAAGGTCAACGCCGGCAGCGTCCATCTGGGCGGTCATGCCGTCAAGCGCCGCACGGGACACCAGATCGCAGTAAAGCGCGATGGCACGGGCTGCGTCATCGTTGCCAGGGATGATGTAATCCACGCCCGAGGGCGAACAGTTGGTATCCACGATGGCCACGACCGGGATGCCCAGCTTCTTGGCTTCAAGGATGGCCAGATCTTCTTTCTTGACATCGATGATGAACAGCAGGTCGGGAATGCCGCCCATCTCGCGGATACCGCCAAGGCTGGCCTGCAGCTTGGCCTGCTCGCGCTCCATGCCAAGACGCTCTTTCTTGGTCAGGCCCTCAAAACCGACTTCCATCTGCTCGTCGATGGCTTTCAGACGCTGGATCGACTGGGAAACGGTTTTCCAGTTGGTCAGCGTGCCGCCCAGCCAGCGATGGTTCATGTAATACTGCGCGCAACGCTCGGCGGCATCCGCGATCGGCTTTTGCGCCTGACGCTTGGTGCCGACAAACAGGATGCGACCGCCGCGGGCGACGGTGTCGCGCACCACGCTCAGGGCCGTGTCGAGCATCGGCACGGTTTGCGTCAGGTCGAGAATGTGGATGCCGTTGCGTTCGCCGTGGATGTATTCGCCCATCCGCGGGTTCCAACGCTGGGTCTGGTGACCATAGTGAACGCCAGCTTCAAGCAGCTGACGCATGGTGAAATCGGGAAGCGCCATGTCCATTTCCTTTTCCGGTTTGCGCCTGAGCGGGGTAATCAAGGGCATATGCCCAACCGGCGGACCTGAACGGGATTTCTCCCCGTCAGGCCCATACCCCGCCTGTGAAGTAGCGCGCATCTATCCCCCTTCGCAAAAAGATGCAAGCCCCCTGCCCGCGAATCCCGCGCCCTCAGCCCTGACCCACCGGCGCGCCTGCGGCGCAAGACATTGGTTTGCGGCCCTGCGGGCCGGTATGCCTCCGGCGGGGATATTTCGCCCAAAGCAACATACGAAGGCTCCCCTTCCAATTGCTTTGGTGCAAATATCCCGGGGTTTGGGGCAGCGCCCCAATCGAACGCATGTCGTGCGCCGCAGGCGCGCAATGTAGCCGCTTGCAACCCGCCCCGCCGCCGGTCACAAGCGTTCCATGAGAGTGACACCCGATATCCTGTGCATCGGTTCGGTCCTGTGGGACGTGATCGGCCGCGCGCCGACGCCGATGGGCGTGGGGGCGGATGTACCGGGCCGCATCACCCGCCTGCCCGGCGGCGTCGCGATGAACATCGCGATGACCCTGCGCCGGTTTGGTCTGATCCCGGCGTTGCTGAGCGCGGTCGGCACCGATGAGGACGGTCACGCGCTGATCGCCGCCTGCACCCGGATCGGGCTGGTGACCGATCACGTTTACCGCCCCGCTGATCTGCCCACCGACCGTTATATGGCGATCGAGGGGCGCAACGGACTGATCGCGGCCATTGCCGACGCCCATTCGCTTGAAGCGGCGGGACGCAAGATTTTGCGCCCGCTCGAAGACGGGCGGCTGGGCAGCGCGGCGGCGCCTTATGCGGGCGCGATCGTGCTTGATGGCAATCTGACCGAGGCGCTGTTGCGCGACATCGCGCAAAGCCCGCTGTTCGCCGCCGCCGATCTGCGGGTGGCGCTCGCCAGCCCCGACAAGGCCGAGCGGCTGATCCCGCTGCTGGATCATCCCCGCGCCACGTTCTACCTGAACCGCGAGGAAGCCGGGCGGATCTGCCTGACCGAATTCGCCACGGCCCAGGCCGCCGCACAGGCGCTGCGCACGCGCGGCGCGCATCGGGTTCTGGTGACCGATGGCGGCGCGGATGCGGTTCTGGCCGATAGCGGCGGGCTGGTCGCGCGTCGCCCGCCCGCCGTCATGGTCACCCGCGTGACCGGCGCGGGCGACACGCTCATGGCCGCCCATATCGCGGCCGAGCTTGGCGGCGCCGCCCCCGCCGCGGCGCTGGACCGCGCGCTGCAGGCCGCCGCACAATATGTATCGGGAAAGAGCCCTTCATGACCGTCCCCCTGAGTTTTTCGGCCGAAGTGGCCGCCGCCCGTGCCGAGGACCGCCCGTTGGTGGCGCTGGAAAGCACAATCATCACCCACGGGATGCCGTTTCCGCAAAACCTGGAAACCGCGCAGCGGGTGGAGCAGGAGGTGCGCGATTCCGGCGCGGTGCCCGCCACCATCGCCCTGATGGACGGGCGGATCCGGGTCGGGCTGGAACCCGCACAGCTGACGGCGCTGGCCCGGACCCAAGGCGCCAGAAAGATCAGCCGCGCCGATATCGCCGCCTGTCTTTCCGAAGGCTGGACCGGCGCCACCACCGTGGCTGCGACGATGATCTGCGCCGATCTGGCCGGGATCAGAGTCTTTGCCACCGGCGGCATCGGCGGGGTGCATCGCGGCGCGGACCACAGCTTCGACATCTCTGCCGATCTGCAGGAACTGGCGCAGACCCAGGTGACCGTGGTCGCGGCGGGGGCCAAGGCGATCCTCGATCTGCCGAAAACGCTGGAGGTGCTGGAAACCCTGGGCGTGCCGATAATCGGCTATGGTACCGACGATCTGCCCGCCTTCTGGTCGCGCAGCGCGGGCCTGCCGGTGCCGCTGCGGATGGACAGCGCCGCCCAGATCGCCGCCGCGCACCGGATGCGCGCGCGGCTGGGGCTTGCGGGCGGTCAGCTGGTCGCCAATCCGATCCCGGCAAGCGCCGAGATCCCCGCCGCCGAAATCGGTCCGATCATCGAGGCCGCACTGCGCGACGCGGACGGAATCGCCGCCAAAGAGGTCACGCCGTTTCTGCTGTCGCGGATCTATGAGCTGACCGAAGGCCGGTCCCTGACCGCCAATATCGCGCTGGTGCTGAACAATGCGCGGCTTGCCGCCGCCATCGCCCGTGAAATCGGCGCAACGTAAAAGAAATTCCCCAATGCCGGTCGCAGTTTATTGTAGTGCGTGGGGGGTGTGACTAGATTGCCCTGAAACAGAAAGGTGCACCGCATGTTCGACCCCGAGACCCCTCAGGACAATGCCGAAGGCCAGCACCGCCGCCGCCGTGCCCCGCTGCGCGGCATTCGCGGCTCGTTCCTGACGGGGCTTGTGGTTATCGCACCCATTGGCCTGACCGTGTGGCTGATCTGGACCGTGGTCGGCTGGATCGATGCCTTCGTTCTGCCCTTCGTGCCTGACGCCTATCAGCCGGACGAGTTGTTCCGCCAACTGTTCGGCGAGGAAACCACCGTCAACATCCGTGGCGTGGGGGTCGTGTTCTTTCTGGTCTTTACGGTCATCGTCGGCTGGATCGCGAAGGGCATGATCGGCCGGTCGTTCCTGAACTGGGCCGAAGGGCTGGTCGACCGCATGCCGGTCGTGCGCTCGATCTACAGCGGCGTGAAGCAGTTGGCCGAAACCGTGTTCGCCCATTCGGAAACCTCGTTCGACAAGGCCTGCCTGGTGGAATACCCGCGCGAGGATATCTGGGCCGTCGCCTTTATCTCGACCACCACCAAAGGCGAGATCGACCGTAAAATCCCGCGCGAGGATCCGCTGATCAGCGTCTTTCTGCCGACCACGCCGAACCCGACCTCGGGCTTTTTGCTGTTCGTTCCGCGTGAGAAAGTGATCATGCTGGACATGAGCGTCGAGGATGCAGCCAAATTGGTGATCTCGGCCGGGCTGGTCTATCCTTCCGAGAAGAAGACCGGCGCCGGGGCGAGAGACGCGAAGCCCACCAGCATTCCCAAAATCTGAGTCCGCCATGTTCAGTGCCGCCGTCACCGGCTATCTGACCGCGCTGTCCCTGATCCTGGCGATCGGGGCGCAGAATGCCTTTGTGTTGCGGCAGGGGCTGCTGCGGGCGCATGTGTTCTGGCTGTGCCTGTTCTGCGCGCTGTCCGACGCGGCGCTGATCGCGGCCGGGGTGGCCGGGTTCGGCGCGGTCGTAAGCTTGTTCCCGGCCCTGCCACGGCTGATGGCGCTGGCGGGGGCGGCGTTTCTGGCGGTCTATGGCGCGATGCGGTTTCACGCGGCCTGGAAGGGCGACTACGGCATGGTCTTGTCGGGCCGCTCGGCGCCGCTGGGGCCGACACTGGCCACGGCGGCGGCGTTTACCTGGCTCAATCCGCATGTCTATCTGGATACGCTGGGGCTGATCGGGGCGGTGTCCACCCAGTTCGCGCCAGTGCCGCAAAAGCTGGCCTTCGCCGGGGCGGCGACCGCTGCCTCGTTCAGCTTTTTTTTCGCGCTGGGATACGGCGCGCGTCTGCTGGCGCCGGTGATGCAAAGCCCCCGCGCCTGGCGGCTGTTCGATATCGGCGTGGGCGCGGTGATGTGGATGATCGCGGCCGGGCTGATCGCTGGGGCGGGTTAAGCGAACATCGCCGCCAGATCGACGGTGGGTTCATTGTTCAGCGCCGTCTTGTGATCGGTCAGGAACTGATCCGCCGCATCGCGCCCGGCCTGACGCAGGTTTTGCAGCAGAACCGGATTAGGCATGGATTTGGTGATGCCGCCCAGTTTGCGCATCAATTCGTCGTCCGAAATCATGTGCACCAGAACATCCTTCATACTGCCGTTGCGAATGGCCCCTTCGGTCAGCAGGCGCTTGACGAAGGCGATCGAGCGCAGATCGCGTAGCAGCGAGGCGTTGAAGCTGATCTCGTTGACCCGGTTCTGGATTTCCTGCGGGGTCACCGGCAGCCGCTCGCGCCGCTGGGGATTGATCGCCACGATCACGATATCGTCGGGCAGATCGCGGTCGTACAGCGGGAACAGCGCCGGGTTGCCGCTATAGCCGCCATCCCAATAGGCTTCGGTCGTGCCGGTTTCGGGGTCGTCGATTTCCACCGCCTGAAACACCGTGGGCAGGCAGGCCGAGGCCAGGATCGCGTCGCTGGTGATTTCATCGCGGGTGAAGATGCGCGCGCGGCCGGTGCGCACATTGGTGGCGCAGACAAAAAAACGCGGTCCCTGATCGGCGCAGACATTATCGAAATCGAACTGCTCGACCACGCGCTGTAACGGGTGGCGATAGAACGGGCCGTAATAATAGGGGCTGAACATCCGCGCCGCCGAGTCGGCCAGCGAATAAGGCACCGAATGGCCGACCGCGCGCGAAAACAGACCCGGCGAGGTGTTGAACTCGCTCAGCCACTGGGTCAGGCGCGTACCGCCCGTGGCCCCCACCTGCCCCCAGAGCCAGTCAAGATTTTCGCGCGCCTTGTCACGCCCGCCCGCCGCCAGCCCGGCCTTCAGCGCGGCCCCGTTCAGCGCACCCGCCGAGGTGCCGGTGATGCCGGCGATCTCGATCTCCTCATCCTCCAGAATACGGTCGAGCACCCCCCAGGTGAAGGCGCCATGCGCGCCTCCGCCCTGAAGCGCCAGATTGATGCGCTTGGTCGTGCCCATTGGCCTGTCTCCCTGTATGGGGCTGCGGTCCGGGTATCAGATGGGGCGGATCACAGCGCCGTCCAGCCGCCATCGACGCTGATCGTGGTGCCGGTGATTTGCTCGGCCGCATCCGAGCACAGGAACACCGCGGTGCCGCCGACCTGCCCGACGGTGACGAAGGCGTGCGAGGGCTGACGCGTCAGCATCACCTCGCGGACCACCGTTTCGCGGTCCATGTTATATTCCTTCATGGTGTCGGGGATCTGCGCCTCGATCAGCGGGGTCAGCACATAGCCGGGGCAGATCGCGTTGCAGGTGATCGGTTGCTCGGCGGTTTCCAGCGCCACGGTCTTGGTCAGCCCGACCACGCCGTGCTTGGCCGCGACATAGGCCGATTTGAACGGCGATGCCGTCAGCCCGTGCGCCGAGGCCACGTTGACGATCCGGCCCCAGCCCCGCTCTCGCATCCCCGGCAGTGCGGCGGCGATTGTATGAAAGGCCGAACTAAGGTTGATCGCGATGATCGCGTCCCATTTGTCCAGCGGGAATTCATCGACCGGCGCCACATGCTGAATGCCCGCATTGTTCACCAGAATATCGCAGACGCCTGCGGTTTCGATCAGCGCGCGGCAGTCCGCCGGTTTCGACATATCGGCCTTGATGTAGCGCGCGGTGACGCCGTATTCGTCACCGATATCTTCGGCCAGCTTGTGATCCTCGTCGCGGTCGGTGAAAGAGTTCAGCACAACATGCGCCCCGGCCTTGGCCAACTCCTGCGCGACCCCAAGGCCGATGCCCGAGTTCGAGCCGGTGATGATGGCGGTTTTTCCCTTGAGCGGCATGGCGATACCTCCTGTTGCACTGTGATGCGCGGCCCCACATGCCACGCCCGCGAAATATGCGGCAAGCCTCAAGGTTTGACGAGGGCGAATGCCCGCGCGCCGGTAAAAAGTGAAACAGAACAAGGGCGCGGGCCGCGAAAGCGACGGCCAAAAAAAAACGCCCGCACGAAGCGGGCGTTAAGTTATTGAGGCAGGTTTCATACAGGCAAGAAACCTATCGAGCAGTGCCCTCTTTATACGCAATCTGTGTGCGTGGTCCAAGCTAAAAGTTTGAAAACTCTGGCAACCGGGCATAGGCTCTGCGCCAATGAAAACAGGGGCAGTCAGGATTGTTGCGCAAATGAGACCAAAGTTTTTCACCCGATCCGGGTTGCTCGGGGCGGCGATCTGCCTGATTCTGGCAGCCAGATTCGCCGCCGCCGAGCCGCGTCATGGCATAGCTATGTATGGCGACCCTGCCCTTCCCCCGGATTTTGTGTCTCTGCCTTATGTGAATCCCGACGCGCCCAAGGGCGGGCGTATCGTGCTGGGCGAGACGGGCAGCTTCGACAGCCTCAACCCGTTCATCCTGAAGGGGCGCGCGCCGTTCGGCGTGCGGGCCTATGTGTTCGAAAGCCTGATGGGCCGATCCTGGGATGAACCCTTCACCCTTTACGGTCTGCTGGCCGAATCGGTCGAGACCGGGCCGAACCGCGACTGGGTCGAATTCACCCTGCGTCCCGAGGCCCGCTTTTCCGATGGCAGCCCGGTAACCGTCGCGGATGTGCTCTGGTCCCACGAGATTCTGGGCACCCAGGGCGATCCGCGCTATCGCACCGTCTGGGACAAGGTCGCGCGCGCCGAGGCCGTGGGCGAGCGCACCGTCCGCTTCACCTTCAACACGCAAGACCGCGAATTGCCGCTGTTGCTGGGAATGCGCCCGATCCTGAAACAGGCGCAGTGGGACGGACACGATTTCGGTGCAAGCGGCACCGGTCTGGTGCCGATCGGTAGCGCGGCCTATGTGATCGATGCGTATGAGACCGGCCGTTATGTGACCCTGAAACGTAACCCCGATTATTGGGGCAAGGATCTGCCGCTGATGCGCGGACAGATGAATTTCAACGAGATCCGCTATGACTATTTCGGCGATGGCGATGTGGTGTTCGAGGCGTTCCGCGGCGGCGAAATCGACAGCTTTCGCGAAACCAACGCCGCGAAATGGGCCAGCGCCTATGATTTTCCGGCAGTGACGCACGGCGACGTGGTGAAGGCCGAGATCGCGAACCGGCGCCCGTCGGGGATTGCCGGGTTCGTGATGAACACGCGGCGCGCGGTGTTTACCGACTGGCGGGTACGCCAGGCGATGATCGAGGCGTTCAATTTCGAATTCATCAACCAGACCCTGAACGACGGCGCCGCGCCGCGCACCACCTCGTATTTCTCGAACTCGGTTCTGGGCATGTCGCACGGCCCGGCCGAGGGTCAGGTGAAGGAACTGCTGACCCCCTTCGCCGACGATCTGCTGCCCGGCGCGCTGGAGGGGTACAGCCTGCCGGTGTCGGACGGCCGCGAATCCAACCGAAAGAACCTGCGCAGCGCCTTGAAATTGCTGCAAGCGGCGGGCTGGGACGTGGCCGGCGACGGGGTTCTGCGCAACGTCGCGGGGCAGGCTTTCAGCTTCGAGATCGTGTTGAAACAGGGCGCCACCGAACCCCAGAAGATCATCGATATCTATGTCGAGGGGCTGAAACGGCTGGGGATTTTCCCCAAGATCACCACCGTGGACAGCGCCCAGTATGCCGAGCGCAGCACCGCCTATGATTTCGACATGACCTATTACTGGCGCGGGCTGTCGCTGTCGCCGGGCAACGAGCAATCGCTGTATTGGGGCCCCGAAGGGGTGGATACCCCCGGTTCGCGCAACTGGATGGGCGCAAGCAACCCGGCCATCGCGGCGATGATCGACGCGCTGCTGAACGCGCCCGACACTGACGGCTTTCTGGCCGCGACCCGCGCGCTGGACCGGGTGCTGACCTCGGGGCGCTATGTGATCCCGATCTGGTTTTCGCCAATCTCGCGTCTTGCGCATAAGAAACAGCTGAAGTATCCCGAAACCATCCCCATGTATGGGGACTGGGACGGTTTCCAGCCCGACATCTGGTGGTATGCGGAGGATTGAATGACCAGACTCTTGATCGTATCCGCGCTGTTGGCCCTGACGGCCTGCGGCACGGTCGAAGGCATCGGGGAAGATATTTCCTCTGGCTCGCGCATGGTGCGCGACGCGTTCTGAGCCTGCGTCACAAGATTGCGGCCCGTTCCGGGCCATTTCCCTTATCTCGCATCCTGCGGATGCTCGGGTTTGCCTCCGGCGGGGATATTTGTTCGAAAAAGAAGCGGTTAGACCAGTGAGGTGACCCAAAGGATCGTCGCGTCCTCTGCGCTGGTCGAGATCACGTTATGGCCCATGGTGGCATCGTAATAGGCGCTGTCGCCACGGCGCATTTCCAGAGGTTCGTAGAATTCGGTATAAAGGGTGATGACCCCGGTCAGCACATAGAGGAATTCCTCGCCGTCATGGCGCACCCAGCCGTCGAATTCATCCATGCTGCGGGCCCGGATCCGGGCGCGGTAGGGCAGCATCTGTTTCTTGGTCAGGGCACCGGCCAGCAATTCATGCTCATAGGTAGTGGTGGCATGGGCCGCGCCTTGGCCCGAAGGGGTGACGGTCATGCGGCCGTTGGCCTGGGTCTTTTGCGGCGGGGTAAAGAGTTGCGGTACCGAGATCGCCAACCCCCCGGCCAGTTTCTTGAGCGCCTCATAGGTGGGCGACATCTGGCCGTTCTCGATCTTCGACAGGGTCGAGCGGGCGAGCCCGGCCTGATTGGCCGCCTGTTCCAGCGTCCAGCCGCGCGCGGTGCGCAACTCGCGCACGCGCTGGCCGAGGTTGACCGGCTCGACGCGCGGTTCCTCGCCCGTGGCGCGGGCCAGGCGGATCAGGCTGGGTTGGTCCGGTTCGCTCATGCTGTGTGCATCTAGCGCGCGCGCCGATCGCTTGCAACTGGCAGGGCTGGCGGGTAGCACGGAGCCATGCAAGCCTTGTTCGATAAAGCGGCTGCGCCGCCCTGCCCCGCCCCGTGCAATCCGGCCGCCCATGCGCCGGCTTCTGTACCCGCGCTGCCCGGCAGGATCGCGTGGGTGGCGCTCACGCCCCCCGGGCAAGCAGCCACGCCTGTATGTGTATCTGGAAACGGTGCCCAAGAACGACATCGTCAAACTGAACCGCTGCGCCCTGCACCAGGGCCGGGAGGCCCCCCATGATCAAGCTTGATATCCTGTCCGATCCGATCTGCCCGTGGTGCTATATCGGCAAGACCAATCTGGACCGCGCGCTGGCCGAGCGGCCCGGTCATCCGTTCACGATCGAGTGGCACCCGTTTCAGCTGAACCCCGAAATGCCGCCCGAAGGGGCCGACCGGCGCAGCTATCTGGAAGCGAAATTCGGCGGCAAGCAACAGGCGGTCGCGGTCTATTCCAGAATTGCCGAAGCCGCCGAAGAGGCCGGGCTGATGATCAATTTCGCCGCGATCGAACGCACACCCAACACGCTGAACGCGCATCGGCTGATCCATTGGGCCGGGATCGAGGGTTGCCAGACCCCGGTCGTGTCCTTTCTGTTCGAGGCGTATTTCGAAAAGGGTCTGGATATCGGCGATACCGATGTTCTGGTGCAGATCGCCGAGCGGGCCGAGATGGACGGCGCCATTATCCGCCGCCTGCTGAACGGCGACGCCGATGCCGATCAGATCCGCGCCCGCGACGCCCATGCGCGCGAACGTGGTGTGACCGGTGTGCCCACCTTCATCGTGGCCGACAAGCACGCGGTGGTTGGCGCACAGCCCGCCGCGATGTGGACCGGCGTGATCGACGAACTGACCACAGATCTGACCGGCAGCGCCTGAGCTGTCGCCACGCCCCCGGTTTGTGCGATTTCCCGCTATTTCGGTCAGACTCTGTGCATGAAGGCACAGTAGAGCCTCTGGCATCAGGTGGCGGGCGGGCATAGGGTCGACTTATCAAACCGCTCGGTTCAGTTTTGCACTTTGCCTGGCGACCCTCATTTCAGTAACGGATCCCCTATGCCCAAGACCCGCCTTTCAAAGCCGGAATTCGTGTCGATGCTGGCGCTTCTGACGGCCACGGTCGCGTTCTCGATCGATGCGATGCTGCCCGCGCTGCCGCAAATCGCCACCGATCTGACCCCGCAGGACGTGAACCGCGCCCAACTGGTCGTGATCACCTTCGTGCTGGGGCTTGGGCTGGGCACATTCGGGGCTGGGCCGGTCTCGGACGCGCTGGGGCGCCGGAGAACGATTATCGGCGGGATGGCGCTTTATATTGCCGGTGCCATGCTTGCCGCCATCGCCCCGACGCTGGAGGTGCTGCTGCTGGCGCGGCTGATTCAGGGGCTGGGTGCCGCCGGGCCGCGGGTCGCGAGCGTGGCGATGATCCGCGATCTGTATGCAGGGCGCGCCATGGCCCAGATCGCCTCTTTTGTGATGACGCTGTTCGCGCTGGTCCCCGCGGTCGCCCCGTCGATGGGCGCGCTGATCGTGGCCGGGGCCGGATGGCGCGGCATCTTTCTGGCCTTCATCGCGTTCGGCCTGATCGGCGGCACCTGGCTGGGTCTGCGCCAGCCCGAGACCCTGCCGCCCGAGCGCCGGATCCCGCTGCGCCCGCATACCTTTGTGGCGGGCACCAAGGAGGTTCTCAGCAACCGCCATGTGACGATGTATATCCTGGTCATGGCGTTCGGGCTGGGTGCCATGTTCGCGATCCTGACCTCGACCCAGCAGGTCTATGATCAGATCTTTGGCAAGGCGACCAGCTTTCCGCTGTGGTTCGGTCTGAGCGCATTGCTGGCGGCCTTCGGGGCGATCATCAATGCAAAGCTGGTGATCCGCTTTGGCATGTGGCGGATCAGCGTTGTGGCCTATCTGGTTCAGGTCGTGCTGTCGGGCGGCTATCTTCTGGCTGCGGCAACCGGCATCATTCCCGGGTTTTTGGCCTTTCCCGTCTTCTTTGTCTGGACGGTATCGTTCTTCTTTCTCAACTCAATGACCTTCGGCAACCTCAATGCACTGGCCATGCAGCCGCTGGGCCATATCGCCGGGGTCGGGGCGTCGATCGTCGGGGGGATCTCGACCATCCTGTCGGTTCTTGTCGCCGCGCCGATCGGGGCCGCGTTCAACGGCACGATTGTGCCGCTGCTGACCGGGGCGTTCGTTTGCGCCAGCATTGCGGTGGCGATCATGTGGCAGGCGCGCATGGACGAAGCGCCGCAACTGGCCGAATAGCGGCCGGCCCGTTCAGGCGGCCGCATTCCTGGCCAGATCGCGGGCAATCGCGAAGGCGCCCTTGATCTTGTCGCTGTCGCGCGCCCAGTCGCGTCGGATGACGATCTTGTTGTCCTTGACCTTCGCCATCCCCTCCTGCGCCTGGATGAAGGCGACCAGCCCGGCGGGATTGGCGAATTTGTCGTTGTGGAACTGGATCGTGGCGCCCCTGGGCCCGCCATCCAGCTTGGCAATCCCGGCCTTCTTGCACATCGCCTTGATCCGCACGATCAGCAGCAGCGTGTTCACCTCTTTGGGCAGCTTGCCGAACCGGTCGATCAGTTCTGCGGCAAAGCCTTCCAGTTCGACCTTGCTGTGCAGTCCCGACAGCCGCCGGTACAGCCCCAGCCGCACGTCCAGATCGGGCACATAAGTGTCGGGGATCAGCACCGGCACGCCCAGGTTGATCTGCGGCGCCCATTGGCCGTCGTCTTCGCTCAGCCCCTCGGCCTCGCCCGACTTGATCCGCGCGATCGCCTCTTCCAGCATCGATTGATAGAGTTCGAACCCCACCTCGCGCACATGGCCGGACTGCTCCTCGCCCACCAGATTGCCAGCGCCGCGAATGTCCAGATCCTGTGCCGCCAGCGTGAACCCGGCGCCCAGCGTATCGAGGCTACCCAGAACCCGCAGCCGTTTTTCGGCCTGCGGCGTCAGCGGCTTGCGCGGCTGGGTGGTCAGATAGGCATAGGCGCGGGTTTTCGAGCGCCCGACCCGGCCGCGGATCTGGTAAAGCTGCGCCAGCCCGAACATGTCGGCCCGGTGCACCACCATCGTGTTGGCAGTCGGGATATCGAGGCCGGATTCCACGATCGTGGTGGCCAGCAGCACGTCATACTTGCCGTCGTAAAACGCGTTCATGCGGTCATCAAGCTCGCCGGCCGCCATCTGGCCATGGGCGGTGATGAACGTGACCTCGGGCACCTGGTCGCGCAGGAACTCTTCGATCTCGGGCAGGTCGGAAATGCGCGGCACCACGTAAAAGCTTTGCCCGCCCCGGTAATGCTCGCGCAGCAGGGCCTCGCGCACCGTCACCGCGTCGAATTCCGACACATAGGTGCGGATCGACAGCCGGTCCACCGGCGGGGTGCCGATGATCGACAGATCGCGCACCCCGGTCAGCGACATCTGAAGCGTGCGTGGAATCGGCGTGGCGGTCAGGGTCAGCACATGGATATCGCTGCGCATCTGCTTCAGCCGTTCCTTGTGGCTGACGCCGAAATGCTGTTCCTCGTCGATGATCAGCAGGCCGAGGTTCTGGAACCGGATGTTTTTTGCCAACAGCGCGTGGGTCCCGATGCAGATGTCGACCGTGCCGTCGGCCAGCCCTTCGCGGGTCTTGGCGGCCTCTTTCGCCCCGACGAAACGCGATAGCTGCCGCACCTCGACCGGAAAGCCCCGGAACCGTTCACGGAAACTTTTGGCGTGCTGGCGCGCCAGCAGCGTGGTGGGCGCGATCACCGCCACCTGCACCCCCGACATCGCCGCGACAAAGGCCGCGCGCATCGCGACCTCGGTTTTGCCGAAGCCCACATCGCCGCAGATCAGCCTGTCCATCGGGCTGCCCTGGGCCAGATCGCCCAGCACATCCTCGATCGCGCGCAGCTGATCCTCGGTTTCCTCGTAAGGAAAGCGGGCGCTGAACGTTTCCCACATATGATGGCTGGGCTCCAGGATCGGCGCCCGGCGCAGGGTGCGTTCGGCGGCCACCCGGATCAGCTTGTCGGCGATCTGGCGGATGCGTTCCTTCAGCTTGGCCTTCTTGGCCTGCCAGGCACCGCCACCCAGCTTGTCGAGCATCCCCTCTTCGTGCCCGTAACGGCTGAGCAGCTCGATATTTTCCACCGGCAGGAACAGACGGTCGCCGCCGGCGTATTCCAGCGCGATACATTCATGTGGCGCACCCATCGCGGTGATGGTTTCCAGCCCGTTATAGCGGCCCACGCCATGTTCCACATGCACGATCAGATCGCCGGGCGACAGCGATTGCGCCTCTGTCAGGAAGTTTTCGGCCCGCTTGCGTTTCTTGGGGGATCGGATCAGCCGGTCGCCCAACACGTCCTGTTCCGAAATCACGGTAAGCTGCGGCCCCTGAAAGCCGTGCTCCAGCGCCCAGACCGCCAGATAAAGCCCCCGGCCCGGTTTCACGTCGCGGATGTCGGTGATCGGCAGAGCATCGGTGACGCCCTCATCCTCCATCAACCCGCCCAGCCGCTCGCGCGCACCGTCGGAATACGAGGCGATAATCACCGGCCCCTCGTCGCGCCGGACCTTCACGTGATCGGCCAGAGCACTGAAAAGACTGACCTGTTCAAGCTGCCGCTCGGGCGCGAAATTGCGCCCGATCCGCCCCCCCGCGTCGATCACACCGGGGCCGGTGCCCTGTGGCAGGGGGTTCAGCCGCAGCACCCGGTGGCCCGCAATCGCGGTGTCCCAATCGGCATCATTCAGATACAGCAGCCCCGGCGGGCAGGGTTTATAGACCGTGTCCATCCGGCTTTTCTGGCTCATCGCCTCGGCCCGGGTGTCGTACTGGTCTTCGATGCTCTCCCACCGCGACAGACGGCTGGCCGTCACCTGATCGTCCAGAAAAACAGACGCATCGGGCAGATAGTCGAACAGGGTTTCCAGCCGCTCGTGAAAGAACGGCAGCCAATGCTCGGCGCCCTGATGCTTGCGCCCGGCGCTGACGGCCTCGTACAGTGGATCGTCGCTGCCGGCCGCGCCGAACTCGATACGATAGTTCTGCCGGAACCGGGTGATCGCGGGCTCGTCCAGAATGACCTCGGACACCGGGGCCAGTTCCACAACCGTCAGTGTCTCGGTGGTGCGCTGGGTGGCCGGATCGAAACGCCGCGCGCCGTCCAGCACATCGCCGAACAGATCCAGCCGCACCGGCCCGGACTGACCGGGCGGGAAAATGTCGATGATCCCGCCGCGAATCGCATAGTCGCCCGGCTCCATCACCGTGGGCGATTGTGAAAACCCCATGCGGGTCAGAAAGTTGCGCAGCGCGGCTTCATCTATGCGCTGACCCACGCGGGCGCTGAACGCGGCCTCTTGCAGCACCGCGCGGGCCGGCACCCTTTGGGTTGCCGATGACAGCGTGGTCAACAGGATGAACGGCCCCGGCACCCCATGCGCCAGCCCGGCCAGCGTCGCCATCCGCGCCGCCGACACTTCGGCATTGGGCGACATGCGGTCATAGGGCAGGCAATCCCAGGCGGGAAAGTCCAGCACCACCGCATCGGGGGCAAAGAACGACAGCGCGGCCCGCATCGCGGCCATGCGCTTGTCATCGCGTGCGACATGAAGGACCGGCTTTCCGGTCTTGGTCAGCTCTGTGGCCAGAAGCCGGGCGTCGAAGCCTTCGGGCGCGCCGCCGACGGTGATGTGATCGGGCTGGGACATGGAGGCGTCAGTTAACCCAGCAGGCCGCCCTGTCAACCGCCCAATGCGCCGATCGACAGGTTCTGATGCATCCCCCACAGCGAGGTGACGAGGATCGACAGCATCCCGATCGCCTGTGTGGCCTGCCGGTGCTGGCGCAGCATCCGGTGCAATTGCGGGCCGGTGGCGCCCGCCCGCGCGATCCGGTGCGCGGTGTGGATGCTCAGCCCGCCCACCAGTGTCAGCGGCACCGCCAGCAGCAGAACCGCCTGGCAGAACTCGATCCAGTAGTAGAAGCCCAGCACCGCCAGCGTGGTCAGCCCGAAACAGGCCAGCCCCAGCAGCCACATGCCGGACATGCCGGAAATATAAAGGATGCGGTTCACGTTGATCCGCACCATGTCGTTCAGATCGGCCTCGGCCTGGCCACCCTGGCGCGCGCCGCGCTGGATCAGGTCGAACGGAACCCCCAGCACCCAATGCGCCGCCGACGACCACACCACGGCCAGCGCGATCCAGTACCACAG
Organism: Actibacterium sp. D185-2; assembly: GCF_054954595.1. Taxonomy (NCBI): domain Bacteria; kingdom Pseudomonadati; phylum Pseudomonadota; class Alphaproteobacteria; order Rhodobacterales; family Roseobacteraceae; genus Actibacterium; species Actibacterium sp. D185-2. The sequence continues at coordinate 339,731 of NZ_JBPWNX010000002.1, read as the reverse complement.
GTTCGAGAAGGATCGCATGTCGATCACTTCAAAGACGGTCTTGTACCAGTCCAATGCCTGCCCTCTTTATTCTGCGTTGCCGAATAGGTTAACGACGCGCACAGCCGATTCCCACCCTTGAGATGCGGCCAAATCCATGTCACCCAGATACAAACGCCGCCCAAGGAGCCTGTGATGCGCCCGACCGTCGCCCCCTTCCCCGCCACACGTCTGCGCCGGCCCCGCAAATCCGCCGCGATGCGCGCACTAGTACGTCAGAACACACTGAGCGTCGACGATCTGATCTGGCCGATTTTCGTGCGCGACGGCCACGGCGTGGAAGAGCCCGTGCCCTCTATGCCCGGCGTCAACCGTCTGTCGATCGACCGGGCGGTGGCGGCGGCCGAAGAGGCGGCAAAGCTGGGCATTCCGGCGATCTGCCTGTTTCCCTATACCGACCCCGCGCTGAAGACCGAACTGTGCGAAGAAGCCTGGAACCCCGACAACCTGTCGAACCGCGCCATTCGCGCGATCAAGGCCGCCGTGCCCGAAATCGCGGTGATGACCGATATCGCGCTTGATCCCTATAACATCAACGGCCATGACGGGATCGTGCGCGGCGGCGAGATCGTCAATGACGAAACCGTGGCGGCGCTGGTCAGGATGGCGCTGGCCCAGGCCGAAGCCGGGGCCGATATTCTGGGTCCGTCGGACATGATGGACGGCCGGATCGGCGCGATGCGCGCGGCGCTGGAGCAGGACGGCCACGCCAATGTGGCAATCCTGAGCTATTCGGCGAAATATGCCTCGGCCTTTTATGGCCCGTTCCGCGATGCGGTCGGGGCCACCGGCGCGCTGACCGGCGACAAGAACACCTATCAGATGGACCCGGCCAACAGCGACGAGGCCCTGCGCCTGATCGAACGCGACCTGATGGAAGGCGCCGACATGGTAATGATCAAGCCGGGGATGCCCTATCTGGATATCTGCCGCCGGGTGAAGGACACATTTGGCGTACCGACCTATGCCTATCAGGTGTCGGGGGAATACGCGATGTTGCAGGCGGCGGCGCAGAACGGCTGGCTTGATGGCGACAAGGTGATGATGGAAAGCCTGCTGGCCTTCAAGCGCGCGGGCTGCGACGGGATCCTGACCTATTTCGCGCCAGCGGTAGCGCGGCGGTTGAAATCGCTGTGATCAGACGCGGGAAACCGCCGCACAGCCATATGTATTGGTGACAGAACAGGCGAAAACCCCTATAGGTAGGGGAACGGCACAAAAAGTGCCGATCCGTACAGGCATGATGAGGGCAGTGACATGACCATGTATTCCCGCCGCAGGTTTATGATGGCCGCGGGCGCCACCACGGCGCTGACCGCAGGCTGCGGCAATGGCGTGGGCTCCGACGGGGCGTCGACGCTGGACGCGCGGGTGGACTCGACCCGCAACTATCTGTTCGATCAGTATCCCGGCACCTATGATCTGGCGCAAAAGGCGCAGGGCATCCTGTGGATGCCGCTGATCACCAAGGCCGGCTTCGTGTTCGGTGGCGCCTATGGCAAGGGCGCGCTGCGGATCGACAACGTGACCGTGGATTACTATTCCGCCACCCAGGCCACCTTCGGCCTTCAGATCGGCGCGCAGCAATATGCCCATGCGCTGTTCTTCATGACCGAGGATGCGCTGTCGGAATTCCGCCGCTCGTCGGGCTGGTCGGCCGGGGCGGACATGGAATATGCGCTGAACGATCAGGGCGGCAACCTGTCGGCCGAAACCCTGACCGCGCTGGACCCGATCATCGCCGTGGTCTTTGGCCAGGCCGGGCTGATCCTGGGCGCCACGCTGGAAGGCACGAAATACACCCGCATCATTCCGTGATACACAGCCGCGCGGGCGGGCGAAAAGTTACCGCCGCCCCGCTTCCCCCGGACATGCGCTTGCCCTAATCTGCGCCGGCCGCAATATACGGGAATTCCATGCCGATACTCTTTCGCTGGCTGCTGCGCCTGTTCGCCGCCCTGGCCGCCCTGGCGGCGCTGGCGGTGCTGGGCACCTATTACCTGGCCTCGCGTTCACTGCCCGAATATGACGCCACGGTGCGGGCCCAAGGGCTGTCGGGCCCGGTCGAGATCGTACGCGACAACGCCAATGTGCCGCATATTTCGGGGCAAACCGACGAGGACGTGTATTTCGGCCTTGGCTTCGCCCATGCGCAGGACCGGCTGTGGCAGATGACCATGCTGCGCCGCACCGCGCAGGGCCGGCTGAGCGAGCTGTTCGGCGAACGCACCGTCAAGATCGACGAATTGCTGCGCCGGTTCGATCTTTATGGGCTGGCGGTCAAATCCGTCGCCGCGCAGGACGATCAGGTCAAGGCCGCGCTGGCCGCCTATGCCCGGGGGGTGAATGCCCGCATCGCGCAGGTGAACGCGCAGGCGCTGGGCCGCGGCGCGCCTGAATTCTTTCTGTTCTCGAACGAGGTCGCCTATTGGCAGCCCGCCGATTCCATCGCCATCGGCAAGCTGCTGGCGATGGAACTGACCGGCCATCTGGAAACCGAGGTGCTGCGCGCCCGGCTGTCGCTGTCGCTGGCCCTGCCCGAAGACCGGGTGCCCGATATCCTGCCCGATGTGCCGGGGCCGGGCGTGGCCGCCTTGCCAAATTATGCCTCTTTGATGCCCGGCGTGCAGCCCGGCATGGCCGCACTGAATCCACCGCGCGATCCGCTGTCGCCGGTCGCGCCGCGCGATCTGGCCGGGGCGTCCAATGCCTGGGCGGTGGCGCCATCACGTTCGGCCGCGGGCGGCACACTGCTGGCCAATGATCCGCATCTGGGACTGACCGCGCCGACGATCTGGTATCTGGCGGGGCTGGATCTGTCGACCGGCGGGGTGATCGGCGGCTCGGTGCCGGGCTCGCCTACGATTCTGGCGGGCCGCTCGGCGCATCTGGGCTGGGGCCTGACCACACCCTATCTGGACGATGTCGATGTCTATATCGAAAAGCTGAACCCCGAAAACCCAGAGGAATACCTGACCCCGGACGGGTACAAGCGGTTCACGACCCGCCGGTCGATCATCCGCATCAAGGATCACGAACCGCTGACCGTCACCCTGCGCTGGACCGAAAACGGCCCGGTCCTGCCCGGCGGCCATTACGGGCTGCGTGCCATCACACCGCCGGGCCATGTGGCGGCAATCGCCTGGACCGCGCTGGGCGACCACGACCGGTCAGCCACCGCCGCGCTGAAACTGATGGCGGCGCAATCGGTCGACGAGGCGATCGAGGCCGGGCGCGACTGGCAGGCCCCGGCGCAGAACCTGACCCTGATCGACAAGAACAGCATCGCCCTGCAGATGGTCGGCGCGATGCCGCGCCGCGATGCTCGCCACCAGACCCAGGGGCGGATGCCCGCGCCCGGCTGGATCGCCGACAACCGCTGGCAGGGCACCTTTCCCTATGACGACAATCCACGCTTCACGAACCCCGAAGGCGGCATTTTGGGCAACACCAACAACAAGCTGGTGGACCGCCCGTTCCCGCGGCATGTCAGCTTCAGCTGGGGCGACAGTCAACGCATCCAGCGCTGGCGCAAGCTGATGCAAAGCCGCGAGGTGCATACCCGCGAAAGCTTTATCGAGGCGCAACTGGATACGGTCAGCTTCACCGCCCGCGCGTTGCTGCCGCTGATTGCGCGCGATCTGTGGTACACCGGCGAACCCGCCGCGGACAACACGCCCGCGCGCCAGCGCCAGAAAGCGCTGGAGCTGCTGGCCAACTGGAACGGCGAGATGAACGAGCATATGCCCGAACCGCTGATCTATGCCGCCTGGCTGCGCGCCCTGCAGGATCGGCTGATCCGCGACGATCTGGGCCCGCTGGCCGATGCCTTTCCGCATGTGGAGCCGCTGTTTATCGAGCGCGTGTTCCGCGATGTGGACGGCGCCGGCGCCTGGTGCGACATCCGCCAGTCCACCGCGGTTGAAACCTGTTCCGACACCGCCCGCATCGCGCTGGACGAAGCGCTGATCTGGATCGCGGAGCATCACGGCGGCAGTCTGGAAAGCCTGCGCTGGGGCGATGCGCATCAGGCGCTGCACGACCACCCGGTGCTGGGCGAGGTGCCGGTGCTGAAATGGCTGGTCAATATCCGGCAGTCGACCAGCGGCGGCGACAACACCCTGCAACGCGGCCTGACCAGCGGCACCGATCCGCGGCCCTTTTCCAACGTCCACGCGGCGGGCTATCGCGGGGTCTATGATTTCGCCGATCCCGACAGTTCGGTCTTCATCACCGCCACCGGCCAGTCGGGCCATCCGCTGTCGCGCCATTACGACGATCTGGGCGAACTGTGGCGGCGCGGTGAATATGTGCCGATGTCGCTGGATCCGAACCTGGCCCGTGCCGGGGCGGTAGGGGTTACGCGGCTGGTGCCGGCGGGGTCTGACGACGGCTGAGCTTCAGCCAGATCCCGTCTTTCGCGCGCACCGTCAGATGCGCCACCGGCACAGGGTCGCGGCCTTCGACCCGCTCGAACCGCCACGCGCGCAGCAAAAGGGCCAGCAGCAGCGGCCCCTCGACCATCGCGAAGCCCGCGCCGGTGCAGACCCGTGGCCCGGATGAAAACGGCATATAGGCGCCGCGCAGGCAGGTCTTGCCGTTTTCGGTGGCAAAGCGGTCGGGGTCGAAATCGTCGGGCCGGTCCCACAATCGTTCGTGCCGGTGCAGGTGCCAGGGCGACAGCACGATCTGGCTGCCCGGTTTCACGGCACGGTCGCGGAACTGTTCGGGCCGGGTCGCTTCGCGCACCATCATCGGCACCGGCGGATACAGGCGCAGCGCCTCGCGGAACACGTCGCGCGTGAACTTCAGCTTGGACATGTCTGAAAAATCTGGGTTTTCTCCGAACGCTGCCGCCTCTGCCGCGACCCGGTCCTGCGCATCGGGGTAAAGCGCCAGCAGATACAGCGCCCAAGCCAGTGCCGAGGCCGAGGTTTCATGCCCCGCCAGAAAGAAGATCGCCACCTGATCGACCATTTCTTCGGTATCGAACCGCGCACCGGTCTGCGGATCGGCGGTGGTCATGATCTTGGTCACCAGATCGTCGGGCGCCGTGCCCGCCTGGATCGCGGCCCCGCGCGCGGCGGTCAGCTCGGTGATCAGCGCGCGGATCGATTTCGCGGTGGCCCTGGTGCGCGCCCGGTGAAAGCGCGGCACCCAGCGCGGCAGTGGGACGAAGGCGGCCAGATTCAGGATCGGCTGGGTGCGTTGATAGTCGCGGAACTGGGTAAAGACCCGCGCCGCGATCTCATGCTCGATCGGGATCGAAAACAACGTGCGAAAGATCACGTCGGCCGCCGCGTGGCTGGTCTGGGCCTCGATCTCCTGCACGCCGTCCGACAGCCGGGCCGCCGCCGCCTGCCCCGCCGCGACCATCGCCGGAAACGTGTCACGCAGCCGCCCGCCTTCGAACGCGGGGTCGATGATGCGGCGCTGGCGCTGCCATGTGGCGCCGTTGGTCAGAAACACCGAATTGCCCAGCAGCGGCCGCAGCCCTTCGCCGACCCGGCCCGATTTGGGGAAATCGAGCGGGCGCTGCTTGAGCACCAGATCAATCAGATCGGGTTCGTTGACCAGATAGGAGCGAAAGAACGGCGTGCGGAACTCGGCCATCTTGGCGCGGTACAGCTTGGCCGGCTGGGCCGACAGGATGTCGTCGCGAAACAGCCGCAGATAGCGCAGCAGCGACACGCGCTCGGGGCGGCTGGCGGGTTTGGGCGGGGTCGTCATGCGGCCATCGTCCGATAGCCCGATACCGCCGCCTCGATCCTGCTTTTCGAGGGGGGCCGCCCGGTATAGCGCGCGCCCAGCGTCAGCGGCCCGGCGGTGATCCGAAAGTAATCATAATCATGCGGTCGGTCGAACGCGCACAGGTACTGGAAATGCAGCCGGAAAAACCGCCAGCGCAGTTCTTTCCAGCGCGCGGGGCTCAGGGTCTGGCTGAAAGCGGCCGAAAGTACCAGCGGCCAGCGCTTGTCCGCAGGCGCCACGCCGGTCACCGCCACCGGATCGCACAGCGCAAAGGCGCAGCCGTCGCCGGGGGCCGTGACATCGACCCAGGTCAGCTCATCGCGCGCCGACAGGTAGTGCAGATCGGCGCGCAGCCGGTCCGCGCCCGGCAGGAACGACACCATCGGCACCACCTGTCCCAGCGACAGAAACGACAAGACGGGCCCGCCGTCCGGCACCCCGTCGCGGATCAGATCGGCCAGGATCGACACCGCCAGATGCGCCCCCGACGAATGGCCCACCACCAGAACCTCGTCCACATCCGCGCGCAGGGCGTCGGCGATGGTGGCGCGAAATTCGGTCATACGGGCCTCCAGCAATGGCGGGTTGGCGCCGCGGGACTGGGCCGCATAGGCAAAATCATGCATCAGGTAATAGGCATAAAGTCTGTTGTCGTGCTTGCGAAACCAGGCCAGAACCGGCCAGACAGCGACCAGCCCCAGCCAGCCGGCAAAGGGCAGCCCGCTCAGCCCCAGAACCGCCCCCAGCCCGCGCGCCAGCGCCATTGCCAGGGCAAGCTGACCCAGCAGCATGAAGATCGGGTAAAGCGCGGCAATCACCGGCCCCTTGCGCAGCCGCATCAGCCGGAACAGCGCCCCCGACCCGATATAGGCCCAGGCGGTGCGGATCAGTTGCAGATAGGTGGCAGCAATGCCCTGATCCATCGAGTCGCGCACGATATCGGACCAGACCAGAACCTCGACATCAGTGGTCACTTCGGCCCCGTCGATCCGGGCGGTCACATGCCAGCCATATGGCCCGCCGCCCTGTTTCGCGCGCAGCCCGATATCATAGCCGGACATGACCGCCTGCGCGGCACCTTCCTTGCGGTACAGCTCCCGGTAGCGGCGGGGGTGAATCGGATCATAGCCGGGGATATAGAACACCCGGCGTCGCCGCACCTGTTGCTGTGCTGGTTTGTCCATTCGGGCGCTCTGCTCTTCCTTGCGCGAAAGCATAGCGCGGGAGTTTGGCGAAAGTAAGCCGCCTCAGCCCAGGCTGGCAAGACCGGGGAAGGTTTCCAGCAGCCAATAGGAAAAGGACGAAAACCCGCCGGTCAGCATCAGCAGGCCGATGGTCCACAACAACAGGCCCATGATCCGCTCGATCTGTTCCATATGGCGTTTCATCCAGCCCATGACCCCGGTCAGCCGCGGAAAGAACGCCGCGACCAGCAGAAACGGAAGGCCCAGACCCGCCGCATAGACCGCCAGCAGCAGCGTGCCACGCGCCAGGTTGGCCTCGCTTGCCGCCATCGACAGGATCGCGCCCAGTTGCGGGCCGATGCAGGGCGTCCAGCCAAAAGCGAAGGCCAGCCCCAGCAAATAGGCCCCGAAGGCCGAGCCGCCACGGTCGCCCGCATCCAGCCGCGCCTCGCGTTCCATGAACGGGATGCGGATGGCGCCGACGAAATGCGCCCCGAAGATCATCACGATCACGCCCGCGACGATGTTGAAATAGGTCTGGTTTTGCAAAAAGAACGCGCCAAAGGCCGAGGCGGTGAAGCCCAGGAACAGAAACACCGTCGACAGGCCCATCACGAAGAACAGCGCCGACAGCAGTGCACGGCGCCGGGCGCGGGCCTGATTGCTGCTGAGTTCGGTCATGGTGATGCCGCTCATATAGGCCAGATAGGGCGGCACGATCGGCAGCACGCAGGGGCTGAGGAAGCTCAGCAGCCCCGCCACCAGCGCCACGAGCATCGCCGGCAGCAACCCCGCGTCGATCAATTCTATTCCGAACATCACGGTCCCCTTTTGCGCCCGGCATAACGAATGCGGCGGCCCAGGTCACGGGGGGTGCGCTCACATTCACGTGGACATGCTGTCACATCGTGCCTAAAGCGATGCGCCATGACCCATGACGCCGAGATCGACGCGACCGGGCTGAAATGCCCCCTGCCCGTGCTGCGCGCACGAAAGGCGCTGGCCGCGATGACGCCCGGCCAGGTGCTGCGCCTGCTGGCCGACGATCCCGCCGCGATTGTCGATGTGCCGCATTTCTGCGCCGAGGCGGGGCATGAATTTCTGGATATGACCGAGGATGGCCCGGTCTGCGCCTATCTGATCCGGCGGATGTGAAAACGCCGGGCGCGTGGCCCGGCGCTTCCCTGTCCTTGCTTAGCGGATCGACCACCAGCCGCGTTTTTTCGGCTTGTTGTCTTCCTCGGGCGCCTCGGCGGTATATTCCGGTTCGGGCTCGGGCTGCGGCGCGGGCTCTTGCGGAACCTCGGCGGCAACCGGGGGCTCCTCGGGCATATGCACCACTTCGGGCTCGGCGGCAGGCAGGTCCTGTGCCACCGGCTCCGGTTCGGGCGCAGGGGTTTCCTCGGCAACCGGTGCGGGCTGCGGGGCCTCTTCGGCGACCGGCGCGGGGGTCTCTTGCGGCGCTGCGACCGGTTCTTCCGGCATGGGCGCGGCGGTCTCCTCCGGCACGGTCACATCGGCCTTGGGCTCGGTGCTTACGGCCTCGGGCGTGGTTTCGTCACCTTCGGTCACGGCCGCCGGCGTTCTTGATCTGGAACGGCTGCGGCTGCGGCTTCTGCTGCGCGCGGATTTGGGCTTCTCTTCCACTGCGGGGGCGCCTTCACCCTCGGCGGTTTCGGTCACCGGGGCCTCGGGTGCCTCGACGCTTTCACCCGTATCTGCGGCGCCTTCGTCGGTGCTCTCGCCCCCGTTGGTGCCGGTCGAGCTTTTCCGCCGCCGCCGCCGCCGGCGCTTTTTCTTCGGCGCAGGTGTCTCTTCGCCGGTGGCCCCCGGCGTTTCGACCTGCTCCTCCTCGACCTCTACGTCAACCTCGTCCTCTTCCTCGAACTCGGGCATGTCGGAGGTATCCACCGAAATCACCGGCGCGATCACCTCGGGCACGGTCCGGGTGGCGGTCTTGAAACGCTCGATGGTGAAATCGGGGCTGATCAGCGTCGCGTCGGCCTCGATCCGCACCGAGATGCCATAGCGCGCCTCGATCTGGGCGATATGCTCGCGCTTCTGGTTGACCAGGAAGTTCACGATCCCCACCGGCGCCTTCAGCAGCACCTCTTTGCTGCGACCGCGCACGCCCTCTTCTTCCAACTGGCGCAGGATCGACAGCGCAAGGTTGTCGTCGGACCGCAGCAGACCGGTGCCGTGGCAATGCGGGCACGGCTGGGTCGTGGCCTCGATCATGCCGGGGCGCAGACGCTGGCGCGACATTTCCAGCAGGCCGAAGCCCGAAATGCGGCCGACCTGAATGCGGGCACGGTCGGTTTTCAGCTTGTCCTTCAGCTTCTTCTCGACGGCGGCGTTGTTCTTGCGCTCTTCCATGTCGATGAAATCGATCACGATCAGGCCCGCAAGGTCGCGCAGACGCAGCTGGCGGGCCACCTCTTCGGCGGCTTCCAGGTTGGTCTTGGTCGCGGTATCCTCGATCGAACCTTCCTTGGTGGCCCGGCCAGAGTTCACGTCGATCGCCACCAGCGCCTCGGTCACGCCGATCACGATGTAACCGCCGGATTTCAGCTGTACCGTCGGGTTGAACATTGACGACAGATAGCTTTCGACCTGGAACCGTGCGAACAGCGGCAGCGGGTCGGTGTAATGCTTCACGTTCTTGGCGTGGGACGGCATGATCATCTTCATGAAGTCCTTGGCCACGCGATAGCCGGCCTCGCCCTCGACCAGCACTTCGTCGATCTCGCGGTTATAGAGATCACGGATCGTACGCTTGATCAGGTTGCCCTCTTCATAGATCGGGGCCGGGGCGACGGATTTCAGCGTCAGCTCGCGGATCTGTTCCCACAGCCGCTGCAGATATTCGTAGTCGCGCTTGATTTCCGACTTGGTGCGATTGGCGCCCGCAGTGCGGATGATCAGGCCGGCGCCTTCGGGCACCAGGATCTCGCCCGCGATTTCCTTGAGCTTCTTGCGGTCGGCGACGTTGGTGATCTTGCGGCTGATGCCGCCGCCGCGCGCGGTGTTGGGCATCAGCACGCAATAACGGCCGGCCAGCGACAGGTAAGTGGTCAGCGCCGCGCCCTTGTTGCCGCGCTCTTCCTTGACGACCTGCACCAGCAGGATCTGGCGAACCTTGATGACTTCCTGGATTTTATAGCGCTTGGGCCGCGGCTTGCGCGGCTGGCGGATTTCCTCGGTCACGTCTTCGTCGGCGACGGATTCGATTTCGGAATCGCGGTCGGAGGCGTCAGAGAAATCGCCGTTTTCGTCGCTGTCCGACCCGTTGTCCTCGGTGTTGTTTTTATCCGCAGCGTCGGTGGCGTCGGTGGACTCTTCGACCTGCGCATCCTCGGCGGTGGGTTCCTGCCCCGGCGCGTCCTCGTCGCTGGCCGCGGTGGTCTCATCGGTCAGATCGACCACATCCATACCGGGGATCGAGTCGGGCACATCGCGGGTTTCGACCGCATCTTCGGTCTTGGCCGTTTCGGCCTTCGGCTTGGACCGCGACCGGGACCGCGAGCGGCTGGAGCTGGAGCGTGTGGGCTTGTCCTCTTCCTCTTCCAGGGACTGCACATAGGCGCGTTCCTCGGCCAGCAGCGCCTCGCGGTCGGCCACCGGGATCTGATAGTAATCCGGGTGGATCTCCGAGAAGGCCAGGAACCCGTGGCGGTTGCCGCCGTAATCGACAAAGGCCGCCTGAAGCGACGGTTCGACCCGGGTTACCTTTGCGAGATAGATGTTGCCAGCAAGCTGGCGTTTGTTGACGGATTCGAAATCGAACTCGTCAACTCTGGTTCCGTCAACCACCACAACGCGGCATTCTTCCGCGTGGGTGGCGTCGATAAGCATTTTCTTAGCCATTGTGTCTCTTTGCACCGCAGCAAGCGCCCCGGCCCTGGCGGGCGGGAACGTTGCGGGTGGTGTCTGGTTTGGGCGTGGGGCTGAGCAACGACGGCATGCCAGGCGGCGTCATGCCTGCCTGCTTGGTGCCTGTTCGTGCTCACGCGTTCCATCGCGGTTTATCTCCGATGCCGGGAACCGGCATCCGTTGGTAAAACCCGCCCACGTTGGGGCCGGGTCAATCTTGTGGCCAGATGGCCGATCGGTCTGCTTTCTGTCGGGTCGGACGTCGTGCCGAGGCGACGCGAAAAACAGCGAAACTGTACAACGCAGGGCTGCAATTTGCAGACAGCCTGCCGTTCGCCGACCTTAGCGGCAGACGGCAGGGAATGACAATGGTGTTTTTTCCACAGCCCGGTTTACAGGTAGTCGGAGCGGCTGAGCCCGTATTTCGCCATCTTCTCGTTCAGGGTCCGGCGCGGCAGGCACAGCTCTTCCATCACATTGACGATCGAGCCCTTGTGGCGGCGCATCGTGTTGTCGATCAGCATCCGCTCGAACGCCTCGACATATTCCTTCAGCGGCTTGCCCTCGGTGGTCATCACCGGCTGCATTTCGTCATCGTCCGACATCAGCAGCGACGCGATCGTCCCCGAGCCGCGCCGGTTCTGCAGCACCGCCCGCTCGGCCACGTTGATCAGTTGGCGCACATTGCCCGGCCAGGGCGCCTGCAACAGCTGCGCGGCCTCCTGGGCGCTGACCTCGGGTGCGTCACAGCCGTATTCGTCGGCGAACTGGTCGGACAGGCGGGTGAACAGGGTCAGGATATCCTCGCCGCGCGTCCGCAGCGGCGGCAGGGTGATCTTCATCGCCGCCAGCCGGTAAAACAGATCGGGGCGCAGCATGTCCTCGCAGGTCTTGCCCTGCTCTTGCAGGTTGCTGACCGCGATGATCCGGGTCTCGGCGGGTGTGCCCTGATCGTTGATGAAGGTCAGCAGCCGCGCCTGAAGCGCCTGCGGCAGTGCCTCGATATCCTCAAGGCACAGGGTGCCGCCCCGCGCCTCTTCGACCAGCGGCAGGTTGCCGTCGGCGCCCGGCGGGCCGAACAGCCGCGTGGTCAGATCGCCTTCGGCATAGGCGGTACAGGACACCTGGACGAATTTGCGCCCGGCCCGCGGCCCCACCGCATGCAGCGCATGGGCCACCAGCGTCTTGCCGGTGCCGGTTTCGCCGTCGATCAGCACATGACCGTCGGCCTGCCCCAGATCGAGGATATCCTCGCGCAGCCGGTCCATCACCGGCGAGGTGCCGATCAGCTTTTTCATCAGCACCGTGCCGTCCGACAGCTCGCGCCGCAGGGCGCGGTTGTCCAGCGTCAGGCGGCGGTTCTGCGCCGCGCGCTTGGCCAGTTCGGTCATCCGGTCGGGGTTGAACGGCTTTTCCAGAAAGTCATAGGCGCCGACGCGCATCGCCTCGACCGCCATCGGCACGTCGCCATGGCCGGTAATCATGATCACCGGCAGGCTGCTGTCCTGGCTCATCAGCTTTTTCAGGAACACCATGCCGTCCATGCCCGGCATCCGGATGTCGGACACCACGATGCCCGGATAGTCCGAGCCGATGCCCTTCAGCGCATCCTCGGCCGAAGCATAGGTTTCAGTGTCGAAGCCCGACAATGCCAGCCACTGGCTGATCGACTGGCGCATGTCCTGTTCGTCATCCACGATAGCGATCTTGATGCCGCGGTTCATCGGCTCTCCTCGTCTGTTGCTCATTCCGCCGCCTCGATCTCTTCGCCGAGGATCGGCAGTTGCACTTCGAACACGGCGCCGCCGCCACGGGCGTTGCGGGCGGTCAGCCGTCCGCCAAGGTCGTTCACGATGCCCGAGGAAATGGCAAGCCCCAGGCCAACGCCGTCTCCTGGTGACTTGGTGGTGTAGAAGGGTTCGAACAAGGCCTCCAGATCATCGATACCGTGACCGTTGTCACGCACCGTCAGGGTTGCCGTCTCGCCCGCCGACAGGATCAGATCGATCTGCGCATCGCGGGTCATCTTGGTTGCGTCCAGTGCGTTGCGCAGCAGATTGATGATCACCTGTTCCAGCCGCACGCGGTCGCCCATCACCATCACCGGCCCCTGCGGCACGGTCCGCGTGATCGTCACCTGCCGGTGCTTGAGCTGGGGTTCCATCATCGACAGGGCAGACGACAAAGATGCCTTGAAATCAAGGGCTTCGAACGCATCGCCACCCTTGCGCGCATAGCTTTTGAGCTGCTTGGTGATCGCGCCCATCCGCTCGATCAGATCGTCGATCCGCTGGAACGACGACAGCGCCTCGTCGGGGCGCTTGCGCCGCAGCAGCAGCCGCGCGCCAGCCAGATAGGTCTTCATCGCCGCCAGCGGCTGGTTCAGCTCGTGGCTGACGGCGGCCGACATCTCGCCCAACGCCGCCAGTTTGGAGCTTTGCGCCAGCGTCTGTTCGGCCACTTCAAGGCTCTTTTCGGCCTTCTCGCGCTCGGCAATTTCTCGCTGCAGCCTTGCGTTCAGTGCGCGAAGTTCTGCCGATTCCCGTTGGAAGAAAACCGATTGCGACAGCGCCCGGCGCGACATCACATAGAAGGTCAGCGCCAGCAGGATGGCAAAGCCCATGATCTCCAGCGCCAGCACGCCGTTCACCCGCTCGCGGATCGACGAATAGGTGGTGAAGCTGACCAGCCGCCAGCCCTGAAACGGAATCCGCGCCTCGTTGCGCATCACCGCCTCGCCCAGCAGATAGGCGTCGGGCGGCAGCGCGGCCCAGTCGGCGGTGGCCTGAATGGCGCGCTGGATGGCGCTGGGGGCAGATCGCGCGGCCAGTGCCTCGTCCACGCCCAGCCCGCGCCAGCGCGGCTCGGTCGACAGGATGATCCGGCCCTCGGAATTGGTCACGATCACCGCGTCCGAAATCCCGGCCCAGCTGTCCTCCAGCTTGGCCAGATCCACCGCGACGACGATCACGCCGACGGTCTGGCGGTCGCTGGTGATCTTGCGCGAATAGGTGAACTCGAACGCGCCATGGTCGCTTTGGGCTGCGATAAACACCGTATCATTGGCCCGCTGGGCATCCACGAAGTAATGCGCCGCGCGCAGGTTGCTGCCGATCCTGGAGCGATCGCTGGCCGCGACCACCCGCCCGGTATTGTCCAGCAGCAGCAGCGAGGCGGCGCCGATCTCGTCCAGATAGGAAATCAACCGTTGCGAGCTTTGCGAATATTCGCCCGAGTTCAGCGCGTCGATCAACGTCGGGTCGCGCGACAGCAGCAGCGGCACGACCGAGGCGCGCTGCAACTCGGACACCACGTTGCCGGAATAGAGCGCCAGCCGCACCTCGGCGCGGTTGCGGGTGCTGGCGGTAAAGCGTTCGGTCAGCCAGCTGTTGGTGAACCAGACCACACCCACCGCCACGGCCAGAAACCCGAACAGAACCGCACGGGTCCGCCAGCCGCGGCCCCCATTGGGCGGTGCGGTCCGGGTCTCGCTATGGGTGCTATCCAACATTGCACAAATCTAAGCCCCGCATGGCGCGGGGACAAGCGCGGGCTTACGCGGGGGCCATCGCCCCGGCCAGCGCACGAAACAGAACCGCCCCGTCGGTGCCGCCATGGGCGGGCTCGGCGGCACGTTCGGGATGCGGCATCATCCCCAGAACCCGGCGATTTTCGCTGAGTACCCCGGCGATGTCCTGCACGGATCCGTTAGGATTGTCGGCATAGCGAAAGGCCACCCGATCCTCGGCGTTCAGCCGGGTCAGCGTTTCGGCATCGACGTTGTAATTGCCATCGTGATGCGCGATCGGCACGGTGATCGCCTGCCCTTTGTCATAGCCCGCGGTAAACGCGCTGTCGGCGGTTTCGACCGTCAGCGGAACCGGCTTGCAGATGTATTTCAGCCCCGCGTTGCGGATCAGCGCGCCGGGCAGCAACCCGGTTTCGGTCAGCACCTGAAACCCGTTGCACACGCCCAGAACATAGCCGCCCCGGTTCGCGAAATCGACAATCGCCCCCGCAATGGGCGAGCGGGCCGCGATCGCGCCGCAACGCAGATAATCCCCGAACGAGAACCCGCCGGGAATGGCCACCAGATCCAGCCCGTCGGGCAGGCTGGTTTCCTTGTGCCAGACGACCTGTGCCCGCTCGTTGCCCGCCACTGCGTTCAGCGCCACGACCAGATCGCGGTCGCAGTTGGAACCGGGAAACTGGATGACCGCGCTGCGCATCAGGCGATCTCCACCGAATAGCTTTCGATCACCGTGTTGGCGAGCAGCTTTTCACACATCGCCTTGACGGTTTCCTCGGCCTTGGCGGTGTCGGTTTCGGCCAGGTCCAGCTCGATCACCTTGCCCTGGCGCACCCCTTCGACCCCGTCGAAGCCAAGCGTGCCCAGGGCGTGGCGCACGGCCTCGCCCTGCGGATCGAGAACACCGTTTTTCAGCATGACGTGTACGCGGGCTTTCATCGGGGCTTCCTTCAGTTGATCAGCGTGGGCTTGTTGGCATGGGTGACGTTGGTGGGCATGACGCCCAGCCGCTTGGCCACCTCGGTATAGGCGTCGGTCAGGCTGCCCAGATCGCGGCGGAACACGTCCTTGTCCAGCTTCTGGCCGGTCTTGATGTCCCACAGCCGGCAACTGTCGGGGCTGATCTCGTCCGCCACGACAAGGCGCATGTAGTCGCCTTCGTAGACGCGGCCGATCTCGATCTTGAAATCGACCAGCTTGATGCCGACGCCATACATGACGCCCGACATGAAATCATTGACCCGCAGCGCCAGCGCTACGATATCGTCCAGATCCTGCTGGCTGGCCCAACCGAAGGTGATGATATATTCCTCGGGCACCAGCGGATCGCCAAGCGCGTCGTCCTTGTAGGAAAACTCGACGATGGGGCGCGGCAGCGGCGTGCCCTCTTCCATGCCCAGCCGTTTGGCCATCGACCCGGCGGCGAAATTTCGCACGATCACTTCCAGCGGAATGATCTCGACCGCGCGGATCAGCTGTTCGCGCATGTTGATGCGTTTCAGGAAATGGGTCGGCACGCCGATCGTGTTCAGGCCCGTCATGAAAAATTCACTCAGGCGGTTGTTCAGCACGCCCTTGCCTTCGATCGTCGCCTTCTTTTCGGCGTTGAAGGCGGTCGCGTCGTCCTTGAAATACTGCACAAGGGTACCCGGTTCGGGGCCTTCATAAAGAATCTTCGCCTTGCCTTCGTAGATCTTTTTGCGCCGTGCCATGGAATCTCCGATCCTCGGGCGTCAGGCCTTTATGCCACGCCCGTTCTTGCGCTTCTCATATGCCAAGCCCGTGCTCAGAGCAAGACAGGCCGCAAAACCTGACGTGCCGGGACCATTTTGCCCGGAATGTAGCACCCACGACCCCTATGAATATGTTAAACAATCCCTTAAAAACCCCCCCGACAAGAATCTGGAGGAGCAAGGCCGATGACCACCTTCGACGAGCGCGAAAGCGCATTCGAGAACAAATTCGCCCATGACGAAGAGCTGAGCTTCAAGGCGCATGCCCGTGCGAACAAGCTTCTGGGACTCTGGGCCGCCTCGCTGATGGGCAAGTCCGCCGAAGAGGCCGAAGCCTATGCGCGCGACGTCATCCACGCCGATTTCATCGAGGCCGGCCGCGAAGATGTGTTCCGCAAAGTGTCGGGCGATCTGGGCGACAAGGCCGACGAGATCACCATCCGCACCAAGATGCTGGAGCTTCTGGCTGCGGCCAAGACCCAGTTGATGGAAGAAATCTGAGATCACGCCGTGATCTGAAAGAAAGCGTGCCGGGACACCCTCGGCACGCTTTTTCGTGCCGCCGCACGCCGCGCTGACATCACGCGCGGGATTTTGCGCCCGACGCCTGAATGCACGGCGAACATGCGCCGCCTTCAACATGATTATGACCAATAAGAATTTGCACCCGCGCGCCGATCATGGCACCTGTCGCGGCCAAAGGCGGCTTTCGGGCCGCCCTTCCCGTTTGTCGAAAGGACACCCCATGAGCAACGCCCTGACCCGCCTGCTGGAAACCCGCGACTGGCTGCTGGCCGATGGCGCGACGGGGACCAACCTGTTCAACATGGGGCTCAGCTCGGGCGATGCGCCGGAATTGTGGAATGTCGACGAGCCGGAAAAGATCCGCACCCTCTATCGCGGCGCGGTCGAGGCGGGGTCGGACCTGTTCCTGACCAACACATTCGGCGGCAATGCTTCGCGCCTGAAGCTGCACAGCGCCGAGAACCGGGTGCGCGAGCTGAACCGCGTCGCCGCCGAACTGGGCCGCGAGGTGGCCGATGCCGCCGATCATCCGGTGGTGGTGGCAGGCTCGGTCGGCCCGACCGGCGAGATCATGGAGCCGATGGGGCCGCTGTCCTATGCCATGGCGGTGGAGATTTTCCATGAACAGGCCGAGGGCCTGAAAGAAGGCGGCGCCGATGTGCTGTGGGTCGAAACGATCAGCGCGCAGGATGAATACAAGGCCGCGGGCGAGGCCGCGCGCCTGGCCGGGATGCCCTGGTGCGGCACCATGAGCTTCGACACCGCCGGGCGCACGATGATGGGGATCACCTCGTCCGACATGGCCTCGATGGTGGAAAAGCTGCCCTATCCGCCGCTGGCGTTTGGTGCCAATTGCGGTGTCGGCGCGTCCGACCTGCTGCGCACCGTGCTGGGCTTTGCCGCCACCGGGACCACGCTGCCGCTGATCGCCAAGGGCAATGCCGGCATTCCGAAATATGTGCATGGCCACATCCATTACGATGGCACGCCCGCGCTGATGGCCGATTACGCGGTGCTGGCCCGCGATTGCGGCGCCACGATCATCGGCGGCTGCTGCGGCACCACGCCCGATCATCTGCGTGCGATGCGCGAAGCGCTGGAAACCCGCCCGCGCGGCCCGCGCCCGACGCTGGAGGAAATCGCCGAAAAGCTGGGCGGCTATTCCTCGGCCTCGGACGGCACCGGCGACGATGCGGCCGCGCCGGCCCGTCCGCGCCGCCGCCGCCGGGGCTGAGCCCGCGCCGATGTCAGAACAACGACAGCTGATCGCCGGGCCGGGGCGGCACACGGAACCGCGCGCAGGTCAGTGGCGGCAGATCTGCGTCCAGCCCCAGCCGCGCCACCGCGTGGCGGAACCGCGCGCCGATCAACCGGGCATAAGCGCCCTCGCCGCGCATCCGCTTGCCCCATTGGGCCGAATAATCGCGCCCGCCATGCATCGCGCGCACATGGCCCATGACCCGCGCGGCGCGGTCGGGGGTATGCGCGGCCAGCCAGTCCTGAAACAGCGGCGACACCTCCTGCGGCAACCGCAGCATGACCCAGCTTGCCGCCACCGCGCCCGCATCGTGGCAGCGGGCCAGGATCGCTTCGACCTCGTGATCGGTCAGGGCGGGCACGACGGGGGCCACCATGGCGCGCACCGCGACCCCGGCCTCCGCCAGGGTGCGGATCGCGCGCAGCCGTCGCTCGGGCGCGGGCACCCGTGGTTCCATCGCGCGGGCCAGCTTGCGGTCCAGCGTGGTGACGGAAATGCCGACGCGCACCAGATCAAGCGCCGCCAGGTCGGCCAGGATATCCACGTCCCGCTCGATCAGCGTGCCCTTGGTGACGATTGTGACCGGGTGGCGAAAGTCCAGCAGCACCTCCAGGATGCGGCGCATGATGCGGTGCTCCTGCTCGATCGGCTGATAGGGGTCGGTATTGGTGCCGATGGCAATCACCCGGGGCTGGTAGCTTGGCTTGGACAGCTCACGCGCCAGAACCTCGGGCGCGGTCGGGCGGGCAATCAGTCGGGTCTCGAAATCGAGCCCCGGCGACAGCCCCAGATAGGCATGGGTCGGACGGGCGAAGCAATAGATGCAGCCGTGTTCGCAGCCCCGGTAGGGGTTGATCGAACGGTCGAACGGCACATCGGGCGAGCTGTTGCGCGTGATCACGCTGCGCGGCCGTTCCAGCCGCACCTCGGTGCGCACCGGCGGCAAATCCTCATCCGGCGTCCAGCCGTCCGCCACCGCCACACGGGCATAGGGTTCGAACCGGCCGGTGTGGTTACTGGCCGAGGCGCGGCCGGGTCGGCGCGCGGAAGGGATCTCATGTTGTTCGGAGTCGGACATGGAACGAAAATAGAACATTCACGCAGCCGGCACCAGTGCCCGCAGCGCCCGGCGGCGAAAAACGCCGCGTACAGGTCGGTTGCGCCTGCGCCCATGTCGCAATCCGCCAACTGTGCCCGCCGCAATCAGATCAAATACACATCAACCCGCGCGAACACCGCCCCGGATGGGAGATAACGAAATGGCCGAGGAAGAAGACGACATCATTCTGTCGGAACTACCCGATGACGAGCTTGTGCTGCAAATGCACGACGACCTGTATGACGGTCTGAAAGACGAGATCGTCGAAGCGGTCGAAATCCTGCTGAGCCGCGACTGGACCCCTTACAGGGTTCTGACCGAGGCCCTGGTGGCGGGCATGACGGTTGTCGGCAACGACTTTCGCGACGGGATCCTGTTCGTCCCCGAGGTGCTGCTGGCCGCCGGCGCGATGAAGGCCGGCATGGCGATCCTGAAACCGCTGCTGGCCGAAACCGGCGCGCCGCGCATGGGCAAGATGGTGATCGGCACGGTGAAGGGCGATATCCACGACATCGGCAAGAATCTGGTCGGCATGATGATGGAAGGTGCAGGATTCGAGATCGTCGATCTGGGCATCAACAATGCGGTCGAATCCTATCTGGAAGCGCTGGAGCGTGAAGAGGCCGACATTCTGGGCATGTCCGCCCTGCTGACCACCACCATGCCCTACATGAAGGTCGTCATCGACACGCTGAAGGAACAGGGCAAGCGCGGCGATTACATCGTGCTGGTCGGCGGCGCGCCGCTGAACGAGGAATTCGGCAAAGCGATCGGCGCCGATGCCTATTGCCGCGATGCGGCCGTGGCGGTGGAAACCGCCAAGGATTTCATCGCCCGCCGGCACAACCAACTGGCGGGCTGACACGGGTACGGCCGGAACGCTCTTGGTGCGGCGGCGGGGTTTTCTTCGCCTGCATCCGCCCCCAGATAATGGGGAAAGGAGAATGCAATGCCGCTGTCCCGACTGGTCGTTATCCTTGCTGCCGTCATCGTTGCCGCCGGGGTGACCGTGTATGTCGCGGCGCAGTTTCCCGCCGTCGCCGGGCTGGGCCTGCCGCTGGCGCTTGGCGCGGCGGTCCTGTGGCGCTGGCTTGCGCCGCGCGGATCATGACATGACACCCGACGACAAGATCCTGACGACCAAGGGGTTGGAGATTCCCGCCCCCAGGGCCCGTATCCTGCTGCTGGCCTGCGGCGCGCTGGCGCATGAGATTCTGGCGCTGATCGCCGCCAATGGCTGGGACCATATCAGCCTGACCTGCCTGCCCGCGATCCTGCACAATCACCCCGACCGGATCACCCCGGCGGTGGAACAGGCGGTGGCGCAGCACCGGGCCGATTATGATGAAATCTTCGTGGTTTATGCCGATTGCGGCACCGGCGGGCTGCTGCAGGCCGCCTGCGACCGGATGGGCGTGGGCATGATCGAGGGGCCGCATTGCTATTCGTTCTTCGAAGGCAACGCCGCCTTCGCGGAGCGGGCCGAGGTCACGAGCTTTTATCTGACCGATTTTCTGGTGCGCCAGTTCGATGCCTTCGTATGGAAACCCCTTGGGCTGGACCGCCACCCCGAATTGCTGGAGATGTATTTCGACAATTACGAAACCCTGGTCTATCAGGCCCAGACCGACGATCCGGCGCTGACCGCGCAGGCCGCGGAACACGCCGCCCGGCTGGGTCTGCGTTTCGAGCGGCGCTTTACCGGCTACGGCGATCTGGCGGTGACGCTGCGCGCGGTGGCGCAGGGCTAAGGCCCCTGCCCGCCTATACGTCGCGGAACCGCGCTTCCTGGCGTGCGGTCCAGCGCACCGTCAGCACATAACCGTCCTCGGTCTGCGCCTCGTGCACGACGACATCCTGATCGAACAGCCAGGCGCGGCGCTTGCCCTCGTTGAAGCCCAGCGTGATTTCGCGTTCGGTCTTGGCCTCGCTCAGCGCCTCCGACACGGCATCCAGCAACGTGTCGATCCCTTCGCCGGTCAGGGCCGACAGGCTGAACAGCGCCGGTTCCCGGTCGGCCTTGATCTGCAACGCCTCGCGGCGCTCGGGCGCCAACTGGTCGATCTTGTTCCATACCTCGATCACCGGGGTCGCCTCGGCCACACCCAGATCGGCCAGAATGGCCCGCACGTCGCGCGCCTGCGCTTCGCTGTCGGGATGGGCGATGTCGCGCACATGCACGATCAGATCGGCCTCCAGCACCTCTTCCAGCGTGGCGCGGAACGCCGCCACAAGTTGCGTCGGCAGATCCGAGATGAACCCCACCGTATCGGACAGGATCACCTTGCGCCCCGACGGCAGTGTGACCCCGCGCATCGTCGGATCCAGCGTGGCGAACAACATGTCCTTGGCCATCACTTCGGCCCCGGTCAGACGGTTGAACAGCGTCGATTTGCCGGCATTGGTATAGCCGACCAGCGCCACCACCGGGAACGGCACCTTCTTGCGCGCGGCGCGATGCAGATCGCGGGTCTTGGCCACCTTGGACAATTGCCGCTTCAGCCGCGTGATCGCCTCGTCGATGGCGCGGCGGTCGGCCTCGATCTGGGTCTCGCCGGGGCCGCCGACAAAGCCGAGCCCGCCGCGCTGGCGTTCCAGATGGGTCCAGGCGCGCACCAGCCGGGTCCGCTGATAGCTGAGCGCGGCCAGATCGACCTGCAGCACGCCTTCGCGGGTGCGGGCGCGATCGGCGAAAATTTCCAGGATCAGGCCGGTGCGATCCAGCAGCTTGACGTCCCAGTCGCGTTCCAGATTGCGCTGCTGCACCGGGGTCACATGACCATCGACCAGCACCAGCGTGACCTCGGCCGCCTTCAGCCGCGCGCCGATTTCCTCGATCTTGCCCGAACCGAACAGATAGCCTGCGCGCATCTTCGACAGCGGCACGATTTCAGCCCCCACGACCGCAAGACCGGGGAGCGCGGCAGCCAGAGCCACGGCTTCTTCCAATGCGGGGGCCGCGGGGCGGCGCTGCCGATCGGATGCTATATCGGGATGCAGCACCCAGGCCCGGGTGGGCGTGGGGCGGTGATCTTCAAAGCCCGAAATTATTCCTCACCATCATAGAGGTTGATCGGCTGGGCCGGCATGATCGTGGAAATCGCGTGTTTGTAAACCAACTGCGACTGGCCGTCGCGGCGCAGCAGCACACAGAAATTGTCGAACCAGGTAATCACGCCTTGCAGCTTGACCCCGTTGATCAGGAATATCGTTACCGGAACCTTTGTCTTCCGGACGTGGTTCAGAAAGGCGTCCTGCAGGTTCTGTTTATCGGCAGCCATTGTTTTTCTTGCCTTTTTTGATGCTTGGCCCCTAAAAACGGGGCAATCCTTCGCGCGTACGCACTAAGTATGGAGTGCAGTTTCGGGAGATTCCAGCCCAAATAACGGCGTTTTACCCGATGATGTTGCGGGCGCGGCATTACTGCCGCCAGAATTCCGGGTTCAAAAGCGCGATAATGGCCAGCATTTCCAGTCGGCCCAAGACCATGGCCGCCGCCACGATCAGCTTTCCGGCGACGCCCAGCTCGGAAAACTGGATCGGGATCTCGCCCGCCACCGCCGCCAAAGGGCCGGTCGTCGACAGCGCCGAAACCGACAGGATCGTGACATCCTCGAAACTGAGCCCGGTCAGCGACAGCGCGGTCATCACCACGGCGATCGACAGCGCGAACAGCATGAAAAACACCCAGGCCACATAGGCGCCGTGCCGCCGGATATGTCGCGCAAAAGCGCCCGCGCCGCCCACCGACGACGGATGGACCAGCTTTTCCATCTCGCGCAGCCCGTGCTTGTACAACGCATAGACCCGCAACAGTTTCACCCCGCCCGCCGTGGTCGCCACCCCGCCCCCGGTCAGCGCCAGCCCCAGCAGAACCAGGCCCGGCGTCTGTAGCCCCGACCAGTCGCGCGCCTGGGCCCAGTCGGCCGAGGCAAAGCCGGTGGTGGTCAGAAACGACAGCACCGAAAACACCGATCCCCACAGCGCGTGCAGCGCGGCAACGATATTCTGCTGCTCGTCCACGTCATAGGCCCCCAGCCAGTGACGCAGGAACAGGAACATCGGCACCACCGCGACACAGCCCAGCCCCATGGCGAATTCGGGGTCGCGGGTCAGGCGGCGCCAGCCGTCGCGCCCGGCATCGGGGGTAAAGGTCTGGCGCGACAGGGCGAAGGCGAAGAACACGAAGATGAACATCTCGCCCGGAATGCCCGCCTGCGCCCCCTGCAGCCCGCCCACCGGCGAGATGCCGCTGGTGGCCAGGGTCGACATCGCATGGCAGGCGGCGATAAACGAATCCTCGCCCGCCAGGATCAGCAGCAGCCACAGCAGCGCCGTCAGCCCGGCATAGACCGGCAAAAGCTGGGCGCTATAGCGCAGCAGCCGCTCGCGCGGGTCGGTGGTGCGCACGCTGTCCTCGACCGGGCGAGCGCCGCGGTCGATCGTGTCGGTCGAGATCACCTCAAACCCACCCAGATTCATCGGCGCCAGAATGGCGATCGCGGTCACCCAGACGAAAAAGCCGCCCAGCCAACCGACCAGCGCGCGCCACAGATGCACCGAATCCGGCAGCCGCGCGGGGTCGTCGAACAGCGTTGCCCCGGTGGTGGTCAGGCTGGAAACCATCTCGAAATAAGCGCTCAGAAAAGTGGTGTCGGGCACCGCTTCGGCGAAGGGCACCGCCAGCATCAGCGGCAGCAACGCGAAGGTCGCCGGCAGCG
Source organism: Actibacterium sp. D185-2 (assembly GCF_054954595.1). Lineage (NCBI taxonomy): Bacteria > Pseudomonadati > Pseudomonadota > Alphaproteobacteria > Rhodobacterales > Roseobacteraceae > Actibacterium > Actibacterium sp. D185-2. The sequence continues at coordinate 316,019 of NZ_JBPWNX010000002.1, read as the reverse complement.
CCAGCAGATGGCTGCGCGCCAGATTGCGCGCCCGGCCGTTATAGGTGGTGATGCCCAGGATCAGCGCCAGAAACAAAAACAGCAGGAACGCATAGAAAAAGCTGCGCGCCGTCGACAGATCGTGCAGCACCATCGCATGAAAGGCCGGCAGGAACATGGCCAGCGCGGCGATGCCCATCAGGATGACCATCAACGGGATATTCAGCAGGCGGTGCATCGCGTCAGAAAAAGTCGATGGAGACCTGCAACAGGCGCTCCACCTCGGGCACATCGGCGGCCAGGCAGAACAGGACGATCACGTCGCCCTCGTCGATGCGGGTGCTGCCATCGGGGCGGATCACCTTGGTGCCCTTCTTCATCGCGCCCACCAGCACCCCTTGCGGAAAGTCGATATCGCGGATCATCTGCCCCGAGATCGGCGAGGTCGACAGCACCTGTGCCTCGATCACCTCGCCCTCGGCGTCGCCGATGGAATAGACGCCGCGCACCCGGCCGTGGCGGATATGGCGCAGGATCGAGCTGACGGTGGTGGCGCGCGGGTTGATATGGGCGTCGATATCCAACGGCCCCATCATCGGCACCAGCGAGGGATCGTTGACCAGACAGATCGCCATCGGACAGCCCGCCGCCTTGGCCCGGACCGAGGCCAGAAGGTTGGTTTTGTCGTCATCGGTGACCGCCAGAACCGCGTCGGCGCGGTCGATGCTGGCCTCGGTCAGCAGCGCCATGTCCATGCCGTCGCCATGCAGCACGATGGTGCGTTCCAGCGCATCCGCCGCGCGTTCGGCCCGGCCGCGGTTCTTTTCGATCACCTTGGCGCGGATCCGTTCGGTGCGGGTTTCCAGCGCCTGTGCCACCGCAAGCCCCACGTTGCCGCCGCCGATGATCACCACGCGCTCCTGCTTTTTGGTGGATTTTCCGAAAATCTCCAGCGTCCGCTTCACGTCCTCGGTATGGACGAAGACATAGATCTGATCGTCGGGGAACAGCTGATCGGCCGCTTCGGGCGCGAACAGCGTGCCATCGCGGCGCACCCCGGCCACCAGCGCGCGCAAGGTTGAAAACAGGTCGGTCAGCTGGCGCAGCGGGGTGTTGATCACCGGGCAGTCGGCGTCGATGGAAATCCCCAGAAGCTGCACCTGCCCGTCCAGAAAGCTTTCGGTATCGAACGCCGCCGGCGCGGCCAGCCGTTGCAGCGCGGCCTCGGCCACCTCGCGCTCGGGGCTGATCACCACGTCGATCGGCATGTGATCGCGGCGATAGAGGTCGGAATAGATCGCCGTCAGATAGCTTTGGCTGCGCAGCCGCGCGATCTTGCGCGGGATGGCGAAGACCGAATGCGCCACCTGACAGGTGACCATGTTCACCTCGTCCGAATAGGTGGCCGCGATGATCATGTCGGCGTCGCGCGCGCCGGCCCGGTCCAGAATGTCGGGATAGGAGGCAAACCCCGCGACCCCCTGCACGTCCAGCGTATCGGTCGCGCGGCGCACCAGATCGGGATTGTTGTCGACAACGGTGACGTCGTTCTTTTCGTTGGACAGGTGGCGCGCGATCTGCCAGCCGACCTGGCCTGCGCCACATATGATGACCTTCATGATCGCGCCCCGGATGCGAAGTGAAACTCATCCATCGCAGATGCGGCGAAACCCGTCAATCGACCTCGCTGTCGCTTTCGACATGGGCGACCCGCGCCCCGGTCTTGTTGCTCGTCACCACACCCAGCGATTTCAATTTGCGGTGCAGGGCCGAGCGTTCCATCCCCACGAATGTGGCGGTGCGGCTGATATTGCCGCCGAAACGGTTGATCTGGGTCAGCAGATATTCGCGCTCGAACAACTCGCGCGCCTCGCGCAGCGGCAGGGTGGCCAGCGGACCCGACAGCATCATGCGTCCCTCCTCGTGCGGCTGCTCGGCGGGCATCGGCAATTCGGCCACGGAGATCGGGCCGTTGCCATCGCCCAGGATCAGCACCCGCTCGATCACGTTTTTCAACTGGCGCACATTGCCCGGCCACAGCATGGTCTGCAGCAGCGCCTGGGCTTCATCGCTCATCTCGCGCAGGGGCAGGCCCTGAACGCGGTTGAATTCGGCTATGAAATGGGCCGACAGTTCTGGAATGTCCTCACGCCGCTCATCCAGCGCGGGCACCGCGATCGGCACCACGTTCAGCCGGTGATACAGTTCCTGGCGGAAATTTCCGGCCTCGATTTCGGCCGCGAGGTTGCCGTTGGTGCTGGAAATCACCCGGATATCGACCCGGATCTTTGCCGCCCCGCCGACGCGCTGGAACTGCTGATCGACCAGCACCCGCAGGATCTTGGACTGGGTGCCGATCGGCATGTCGGCCACCTCGTCGAAATAGAGCACGCCGCCATGCGCCTGTTCCAGCAGGCCGGGTTCGACCCCGCGTTCGGGCGTTTCGCGGCCAAACAGGACCTCTTCCATCCGGTCGGGCGCGATCGAGGCCGAATTGACCGTCACGAACGGGCCCGCAGCGCGGTTTGAATTGGCGTGGATATAGCGCGCGGCCACCTCTTTGCCGCTGCCGGCCGGGCCGGTCAGCATCACCCGGCCATTTGATTTCGTGACCTTTTCAAGCTGTGATTTCAGCGCCTTGAAGGCAGAACTTGATCCGACCATCTCGGCCGAGGTGACATCGCGGCGCTTCAGTTCAAGATTTTCGCGGCGCAGGCGCGAGGTTTCCATCGCGCGGCGGATCACCACCAGCAACTGGTCGATGTTGAAGGGCTTTTCGATGAAGTCATAGGCGCCCTGCTTGATCGCCGCCACCGCGATTTCGATATTGCCATGCCCCGAGATGATGACAATCGGAATATCGGGGTTGTCGCGCTTGACCTGGGTCAGAATGTCGATGCCGTCCATCCGGCTGTCCTTGAGCCAGATATCCAGAATCATCAGCGCCGGCGGCTCTTCGTTGATCGCCTGCATGCAGTCGTCGGAATTGCCCGCCAGCCGGGTGCTGTAGCCCTCGTCGCGCAGGATGTCCGAGATCAGCTCGCGGATGTCGCGTTCGTCATCGGTGATCAGAATGTCGCCCATATACCCAATCCTCTTTACGCTATTCGGCCACGGCTGTATCCGGCCGCTGCACACCCGCATCGGCCAGCGGCAGGCGAATTTCGGCCTGCGCGCCGTGGTGGTTGTTTCCGTCAAAGATCGGCGCATCGATCAGAGCCAGCGCGCCGCCATGTTCCTCGATGATCTTCTTCACGATCGGCAGGCCCAGCCCGGTGCCCTTGTCGCGGGTCGTCACATAGGGTTCGAACAACCGCGCGCGATCCTCGGGCAGACCGATCCCGTTGTCGCAGATACGGATGAGCGCGACATCGTCCTGCACCGTCAGCGATATGCGGATTTCCGGTGCGAACCCGTCTGGAGCGCCCTTTTCCACCAATGTTTCAATAGCTTCGCCCGCGTTCTTGATCAGGTTTGTCAGCGCCTGCGAAATCATCGTCCCGTCAAGCTCGGCCAGCACCGGCCCGTCGGGCAGCTCGGTCACGAAGCGGACATCGGGCTGGCCGTTTTCCTGCAACAGCACCGCATCGCGAACCTGCGCCACCAGATCGCCGATCCGGCGGTCGGGTTCGGGCATCCGTGCGAATTTGGAAAACTCGTCGACGATCCGGCGCAGATCGGCGGTCTGGCGGATGATCACGTCGGTATATTGGTCCAGCGCCTCGGCCTCATCGCCCACCAGCGGGCGGAACTTGCGCTTGATGCGTTCGGCCGACAGCTGGATCGGGGTCAGCGGGTTCTTGATCTCATGCGCGATGCGGCGGGCCACGTCACCCCAGGCGGCCATGCGCTGCGCCGTCACCAGATCGGTCACATCGTCGAAGGCGACCACATAGCCTTCAAGCTGCCCGGCCGCGTTGCGCCGCGTCGCCATGCGCACCAGCAGGTTTTCCATCTTGCCCAGGCGCAGCACCTTGATCTCGTCCTGCGCGGCCTCGGCCCCCCTGCTGCGCAGCCGCGTGAACAGCGGGGCGAATTCGGGCACCGCGACCTCCAGCGGCAGCGCGGCCTCATCGGCCTTGTCCATGTCGAGCAGCCGCAGCGCCGAGCGGTTCTGAAATTCCAGCCGTCCGGTCGCATCCAGCCCGATCACACCCGATGTGACCGAGGACAGCACCGAATCGAACAGCCGCCGCCGGCGCTCGATCTGACGGTTATTCTCCATCAGCGTGTCGCGCTGGCCCTTCAGCTGCCGGGTCATCTGATTGAAGATCCGGCCCAGCATGGCGATCTCGTCATCGCCCGGTTCCTCTAGCACGCGCACGTCCAGATCCCCTGTGCCGATCCGCTGTGCCGCCCCCGCCAGCCGCCCCACCGGGCGTGACAGCCGTTCCGCGAACCACAGGCCCAGCCAGATCGCCGCCAGAATCAAGATCACCGCAAAGCCGATGTAAAGCAGGCTGAACTCGAACAGGATCCGGCCGCGATCGCTTTCGAGTTGCTGATAGATGCCGGCCGTGGCCTGGGTTTCGTCAAGCAGGTTCAGGATATCGCCATCCACCACGCGCGACACGAACAGAAAACGGTCCACATAGGCGTCCAGCTTGATCAGGGCGCGGTATTCGTTGTTGTCCCAATCCTCGATCACCACGGTTTCACCCTGCTCGGCGCGGGCGATCTGGGCCGGGGTGGGCCGTTCATAGTCGAACAGGTACGAACGTTCGCCGCGGGCGCGGATCTCGCCGTTGGCGTCGATCACGAACGCCTCTTTCAACCCGCGCTGCACCTGCGACTGAACCGTGGTCAGCGCCTGCCTGATCTCGCCATCGGTCAGGAAGAATGTCGATTGCCGGGTCAGGTTCAGATAGCCGGCGATCGCCTCGGCATCGTCGGTCAGCCCGTCGCGGTGCTCGGTCTCATAGGCCTGCGCCGCCGCCAGCGAGGTGCCGACCACCTGGCGCACCCGCTCGGAAAACCAGCCTTCGAGCCCGGTATGGATCGTCAGCCCGGCAAAAACCGCCACCAGCACCGTGGGAATCAGCGCGACCAGCGCGAACACGCCGGTCAGGCGCAGGTGCAGCCGCGACCCCGCGGACTGGCGCCGCCGTGCCGCGATCATCTGCGCCACGCGCTGCAGCACCAGCGTGGCGACGACCAGAACATAGACCAGATCGCCCAGCAGAACCGTGCGCAACCAGAGTGACGAGGCCCCCTGACCAAGGGGCCCGAGCATCAGAAATGTTGCAATAGCCAGAAGCGGGCCGAGAATCACCAGACCCAGCGTCGCCGCGTTTTCCACACGGCGCTGGCGGCGCAGTCGCACCAGCCGCTCCCAGGTTGCGCTCCGCGCAGGGCTTCGCACCACCAGCCTCTTCTTATTGCGTCGCTTTCCGCGACTTACCGCCATTCAGACGCGCCCGCTTTCGGCCTGACACCGAACGGCAACGCCCATGTTGCCCATTTACATCAATTTGCGGCGACGTGTCACGCGAATATCCAGATCGGTGATCTTCTTGCGCAACGTATTTCGGTTGATGCCCAGCAGATCTGCACATTTCGCCTGATTGCCGCCGGTCGCGTCCAGTGCGATCTCGATCAGCGGCAGTTCGACCTCGCGCAGAATCCGGCCATACAGCCCCGGCGGCGGCAACACCCCGCCATGCAGGTCGAAATAGCGGCGCAGATGCTTGGCCACCGACGAGGACAGCTTTTCGCCCTCGCCCCCCCCCACCAGCGGCTCGATCTCGGGCTGGCTGCCCAGCACCGATTCTACCTCGGCGCGGGAAATCACATCCTCGGACGAGGTCACGACCAGCCGGCGGATGGTGTTTTCCAGCTGCCGCACATTGCCCGGCCAGCTATAGGCGCGGATCAGTTCCATCGCATCATCGGCAAAGCGACGCAGGGACAGGCCCTCGCGTTCGGCGCGGGCCAGGAAATGCTCGGCCAGCAGCGGGATGTCATCGACCCGCTCGCGCAACGAGGGCACGTTCACCGTGACCCCGCCCAGGCGATAGAACAGATCCTGACGAAAGGCGCCCGCCTCCATCCGGCCCATCAGGTCGGTCTGCGAGGTGGCCATGATCCGCGGCGCGTTGTCGCCGAACGCGTCCAGCATCCGCACGATGCGCGCCTGCGCCTCGGGATCCAGATCCGACACTTCGTCAAACAGGATCGAGCCGCCCCGCGCCCGCGCCAACAGCTCGGACGGGCCGTCCATCCCGGTCAGATCAGAGGCCGAGGCCGCCACGAAGGGCAAGGTGCGCCGGTCGGAAAAATCATGGATCGCCCGGGCGATCAGCGATTTTCCGGTGCCACTTTCGCCTGTGATCAGAACCGCCAGATCGGTGTTCATCACCCGCGCCACCAGCCGGTACAGCGCCTGCATCTGCGGCGTGCGCCCGACCAGCGGCAGATCGTCGGACCCTTCGCGCATGATCTCGGTCCGCGGTGCCGGCGCCCGGCGTTTGGATTCCAGCGCCCGCGCGGCGCGTTTCATTAGATCGGGCAGGTCGAAGGGCTTGGGCAGGTAATCATAGGCCTCGGCCTCGGCCGCCTGAATCGCGGTCATGATCGTGTTTTGCGCCGAGATCACGATCACCGGCAGGCCGGGCCGTTCCAGGCTGATCTTGGGCAGCATTTCCAGCCCGTTGCCATCGGGCATGATCACGTCTGAAATCACCAGATCGCCCTTGCCCTCCTCGACCCAGCGCATCAGCGTCATCAGCGACGAGGTCGCATGTACCTTGCAGCCCGCGCGCGTCAGGGCCTGGGTCAGTACCGTGCGGATCGTGCGGTCGTCATCTGCGACCAGAACCGTGCCATCCATCAGTTTTCCTCCGATTGTTTCGGCGGTTTCATGTCTTCTTCTCCTTCGGGGCCACCGGCAGCGAAATCCGGAACACGGTGCGCCCCGGCACCGATTCCACCGCGATCAGCCCGTCGTGGTCCGAAATGATCTTTGACACCAGGGCCAGCCCCAACCCGGTGCCGTTCTCGCGGCCTGAAACGAAAGGTTCGAAAATCTCGCTGGCGATCTCGGGCGGCAGGCCGGGGCCGTCGTCGATGATCTCGACCTGAAGCGGTACGCGCAGCCCGGAGCCGTCCTCGCGCCGCCGCCGCAGAGATTGGTCATAAAAGGTGCGGATGCGGATCGTCTCTCCGACCCCGGAGCGCTGCGCCGCCTGCGCCGCGTTTTTCAGCAGGTTCAGGAACACCTGCAGCAACTGATCGCCATCGGCCAGCGTCGATGGCAACGAGGGATCGTATTCCGCAATGATCTTCATGTTCGCGGCAAAGCCGACCGCGGCCGATTTGCAGGCCCGGTCCAACAGGTCGTGAATATTCACCGGCCGGGTTTCGGGCGGGCGCAGATTGCCGAATTGCTCGACCTGTTCCAGCAGCTTCACGATGCGGCGGCTTTCGGCGACGATCAGATCGGTCAGTTTCAGATCGTCATCGGTCAGGCTCATAGACAAAAGCTGCGCCGCGCCGGTGATCCCCGCCAGCGGATTCTTGATTTCATGCGCCAGCATCTCGGCCATGCCGATCGCCGATTTCGCCGCCGATTTAGACGATTGCGCCCTGCCAAGACGTTCGGCGATGTCGCGCGGCGAGATCAGCATCAGGATCGTGCCTTCGGATTCGTCCAGTGGCGCGATCTGAATGTTGCACTGAACCGGATTCCGGTTCGGGCCGGACACCTCCACATCGTTGATCACCAGTTCCGACTGGTTCAGCCGCACCCGGTCGAAGGCTTCGCCCAGCAACGCAGCGATGGTCAGCTTTTCCCAGACCTGCGCGCCCTTGACCGACCGGATCGAGGTATTGATGAACTCCTCGGCCGCCGGGTTGATCTGCGAGATCCGGTTGTCGCCGTCCAGAATCAGCGCAGGCACCGGCAAGGCCGACCAGACGATATCGCGTTGCCGGGGCTTCATGCGGCCCGCCTTTCACTTTGCGCCAGCGCCGCCGGCAGCAGCGTCAGCACCCGGTCGGGGCCGGATTCGGTCAGCACCGCGCGGCGCAGCGCGGCGGGCGTGCCCGCCTCGTCCATGTACCAGCCCAGATGCTTGCGCGCGACGCGGGCGCCCAGCGTGGTGCCGTAAAACGACAGCATCGCCTGATAATGGCCCGCCACCATATCGGCCAGCGCCGCCCCCGCAGGCACCTGCGGTGCGGGCGTGCCGAACAGCCGCGATGCGATTTGGGCCAGCCGCCAGGGCCGCCCCTGCGCGCCGCGCCCCACCATCACGCCATCGGCGCCCGACAGGGCACGCGCGCGCGCCGCGCTGTTGGCATCAACGATATCGCCATTGGCGATGACCGGGATCGACACCGCCTGTTTCACCGCCGCGATCGCCGCCCAGTCGGCCGCGCCCTTGTAGAACTGACAGCGCGTGCGGCCGTGGATCGTGATCATAGAAATGCCCGCCGCCTCGGCCCGCCGGGCCAGTTCGGGCGCGTTCAGCAGCGCATCGTCCCAGCCCAGCCGGGTCTTCAGCGTGACCGGCACCGAGACCGCGCCGACCACCGCCTCGATCAGGCCAAGCGCATGGTCGAGGTCGCGCATCAGGGCCGAGCCGGAATAGCCGCTGACGACCTTGCGCGCCGGGCAGCCCATGTTGATGTCGATGATCCGGGCGCCGTTGGCCTCGACCATGCGGGCGGCCTCGGTCATCCAATGCGCCTCGCGCCCGGCCAGCTGCACGGCGGTATTGTCCAGACCGAACCCCAGTTCGGCCCGTTCACGCACGCCGGGTTTGGCCTGCACCATTTCCTGACTTGCCACCATTTCACTCACCACCAGCCCGGCCCCGAAAGACGAGACCAGGTTGCGAAACGGAAGATCCGTGATCCCGGCCAGTGGCGCCAGGAAAACGGGCGGGTCTAGGGCGATATCTGCCACCTGAATGGCCAAATGCTCAATCCTTGTGCAATTAGTGTCCGACTAACCCCGTAAAGCCCAAAAGGCAATCGCGCCCACGCGTCTGATGATAGCGAAACATTGTTTGCCTGTTTTTTAATCAACCGCACCGGGCGATCTGCCCCATTGCCCTGCCTCGCGGCAGCACATACACGGGGAAAGCAACGGATTTGCGGAGCAAGGATGCAGACAGCGGCCATCATCGTCGCCGCCGGGCGCGGCACCCGCGCCGGGGGGGGGATTCCGAAGCAATACCAGATGCTTCGCGGACAGCCCGTCCTGGCCCGGACAGTCGCCGCTTTTGCTGCCCATCCGGCCATCGGACAGATCGTTGTGGTGACCCATCCACAAGATGACGCGCTTTTCAGCGCCGCCCTGGGCGCGCTGGCCGGCAATGTGACCCATGTGCCCGGCGGGGCCACGCGCGATGCGTCGGTTCAGGCCGGTCTGGCGGCGCTGTCGGACGGCTGCGACACGGTGCTGATCCATGACGGGGCGCGGCCGCTGGTCAGTGCGGCGCTGATCGACCGGGTGATCGCGGCGCTGGCCCATGCGCCGGGCGCGGCCCCGGCCCTGCCGGTGACCGATGCGCTGTGGCATGGCGCGGGTGGCCGGGTTCTGGCCCCACATCCGCGCGACGGGCTGTTCCGGGCGCAGACGCCGCAGGGCTTTCGCCTGGCGGCAATCCGGGCCGCCCATGCTGGATATGCCGGTCACGCGGCCGACGATGTCGAGGTGGCACTGGCCGCGGGGCTTGACGTAAGGATCGTCGAGGGCGAAGAGGACAACCTGAAAATCACCCATCCGGGCGACTTCGCCCGCGCCGAACGGCTGCTGCAGGGGGCTGACATGGATATCCGCACCGGAAACGGGTTCGACGTGCACGCCTTCGAAGAGGGCGACAGCGTGACCCTGTGTGGCGTGACCATCCCGCACAGCCACGCGCTGAAAGGCCATTCCGACGCCGATGTGGGGATGCATGCGGTGACGGATGCGATCTATGGCGCGCTGGCCATGGGCGATATCGGCCAGCACTTCCCGCCCTCCGACCCGCAATGGAAGGGCGCGGCCAGCCATATCTTTCTGGCACATGCCGTGGCGCTGGCCCGCGACCACAGTTTTACCGTGACCCACACGGATGTCACCCTGATCTGCGAACGCCCGAAGATCGGCCCCCATGCCGCTGCGATGAAAGCGGAAATGGCCCGGATCATGGGGCTCGACCCGACCCGCGTCAGCGTCAAGGCCACCACGTCCGAGCGGCTGGGGTTCACCGGCCGCGCGGAAGGCATCGCCGCCCTGGCAACCGCAACATTGGTGAAAGCATGATCCGTTTCCTGACCACCTTCTTCTATGTCGGCCGGCTGCGCCCGGCGCCGGGCACCTGGGGATCCGCCGTGGCGGTGGCGCTGGCGCTGCTGATCCACGGGCTGGGGGGCTTTCCCCTGCTGGCCGTGGCCACCGTCGCAGTCACCGTTCTGGGCTTCTGGGCGGTGGGGCGCGACATTGCCGGGCGCGACGACAAGGACCCGTCCGAGATCGTCATCGACGAGGTCGCCGGCCAGTGGCTGGCAATGCTCGCGCCCTCGCTCGGGTTCTGGATGGCCGGGCTGGACAACTGGAATTTTCCCTGGCCCGGTTGGGTCGGGGCGTTTGTGCTGTTCCGGCTGTTCGACATCTGGAAACCCGGGCCGGTGGGCTGGGCCGACCGGCGCAGCGGCACGGCGGGGGTGATGCTGGATGATCTGATCGCGGGCGTTTTCGCCGGGATAGGGGTGTTTCTGGCCGCGGGCCTTTATCACGGGGTCTTGATGCGATGACACTGGGCCCTGCCACCACGCTGCTGGATTTGGCCCGCGCGCGCGGTATAATGATCGCCACCGCCGAAAGCTGCACCGGAGGGCTGATTTCCGGCGCGATGACCGATGTGGCGGGATCATCCGACAGTTTCGACCGCGGCTTCGTGACCTACTCCAACGCTGCCAAACAACAGATGCTGGGGGTGCGCGCCGACACGCTGGCCGCCCATGGCGCGGTGTCCGAACAGGTGGCGGCAGAGATGGCCGAGGGCGCGCTGGCCCGATCCACGGCCGGACTGGCCGTATCGGTCACCGGAATCGCCGGGCCCGGCGGGTCAGAACACAAACCCGAGGGCCGGGTCTGTTTCGGCCTGGCGATCACAGGCCGCCCCACCACCACCGAAACGGTGGAGTTCGGCGCCTTGGGCCGCGCCAATGTACGCCGCGCCACGGTCGAGCATGCGCTGTCGCTGATGATCCGCGCGCTGCAGCCTCAGCCGTAAAGCGCCTGCGCGCGCGCCTCGAACGCCCGGACGATGCGCTGCATCGCCTCGTTGAACACCACGCCGATCACACCTTGTAGCACCCGGTTTCGGAATTCGAAATCGACGAAGAAATCCACCTCGCAGCCACCTTCGGGCAGATCGCGAAAGGCCCAGGTCGATTTCATGTGCTTGAACGGCCCGTCCAGATATTCGGTGTCGATCCGACGCGCCTCGGGCCACAGGGTCACGCGGCTGCCGAAACGCTCGCGGAACACCTTGAACGACACGACCAGATCGGCCTCCATCACTTCGCCGCCCTCGACTGGCGTGCGCGAACGGATGCGCGCGGCGGCGGTCCAGGGCAGGAACTGTGGATAAGACGCGACATCGGCCACCAGATCGTACATCTGAGCGGCGGAATATGGCAGGGTGCGGATCTCGGAATGGCTTGGCATGGGGCGCGAAATAATGGGTGTTTCCTGCGGTGACAAGCCGTTATGCCGCACGGGCGCGCGACCGCCTTGCCGGGTGGCACAAATGTCTTCCCCGGCGCGTCAACTTGGTGTTAGGCAGGCGACATGCGTCATTTTATGCTTTGGGATACGCCCCGTGATGCGGCGCCCCCGGTTGTTCAGAATGTCCTTGCCCGCTGGGAGGACTACCTGCCCCCCGGGACACTCGAAATTCTGGACGGGGCCGATCTGGAACGCCACATGGCGCAGCTCCGCCTGGCCGACAGGCCCCTTAGCATCCAGACGAAATCTGACTTGTTGCGGCTCAAGCTTCTGAGCGAGCATGGCGGGGTCTGGATCGATGCCACGGTTCTGCCGACCTGCCCGCCCGGCGACTGGCTGCCGCCGCTGCTGGAACCCGCCGGCTTCTTCACCCCGGCGCGGCCCGGCAAAGATCGGCCGCTGTCCACATGGCTGATGGCCGCAAAACCCGGCAACCCGTTGCCCCGGATGTGGCTGGATTTACTGATTCAGCACTGGCAGATCGACCACACGCTGAACATGCCCTCGAAACGGCGGCGCCTCATACCGTCAAAACGGCGGCGGATTCACCGCTGGTGGCACCAGAACGCCCAGGCCGACCCGGTCTGGAGCGTCGATCCGGCGCGCGGTGGCCAATATCCCTATCATCTGTATTTCAGCACCCATTACCTGTTTCAGTATCTGGTCGACACGAATCCTGAGGCCCAAGGAATATGGCAGGCCGTCCCCAAACGCTCGGCCCTGCTGCCGCAACTGGTCGGTCAGACGTTCGGCACGTCCTCTCGGTCCGAATTCATCGAATTCGTGCCGCATCTGCTGGACAAGAGTCCAATCCACAAGTTGAACTGGAGACTGGACTGGCCCGAACAGATGTTCCGGCGGCCCGCCCCCGAAACCGACAAAGCACAAGGGACACGCGCAACTTGAGCAAACCTTATGTCATAGACGAGATGATCTCGGCCAAAACCATCGCCGCGCGGATCGAGGTGCTGGCAGGCCAGATCCACGGCCATTTCGCCGATACCGACAAGCTCGTGGTGGTCGGGCTTCTGCGCGGGTCGTTCGTGTTCATCGCCGATCTGGTGCGCGAGTTGGACCTGCCGGTCGAGGTGGATTTCCTCGAAGCCTCCTCCTACGGCAATGCCACGAAAAGCTCGCGCGAGGTGAGGATCCTGAAGGATCTGCGCGGCGAGATCGCCGGGCGCGATGTACTGGTGGTCGAGGATATCGTCGATACCGGCCACACCCTGTCGCATGTGCTGCATCTGCTGAAGGGACGCGCGCCCGCCCGGCTCGAAGTCTGCGCCCTGCTCGACAAACCCGCGCGCCGCGAGGTGCCGGTGCGCGCCACCTGGACCGGATTCGAGATCCCCGATGAATTCGTGGTGGGCTACGGCATCGACTATGCCCAGAGAAACCGCAACCTGCCCTATATCGGCAAAGTCAGGTTTACCGCATGAACATGCGCCCCTTCCTGCGAATGGCCCGATGGGGCCGGCGCCCGCCCAGCGAAAAGCGGGTCAAGCTGGTGCTGGCGGTGATCGCGCTGTGCCTGGTGCTGTTCGGGATCGAGCGGCTGGTGGGTTGGCCCGACTGGCTGACCCCGGACATGGGTTCCGGGTACCGCATCGGCAACTAGATCATGCAAAGCCCTGCGCCCGACCGGCGCGCCTGCGGCGCAAGCCATTGATTTGCGGCCCTGCGGGCCGCTGTGCCTCCGGCGGGGATATTTGCACCAAAGCAATTGGAAGGGAATCCCCTCGTATGTTGCTTTGGGCGAAATATCCCGGGGTTTGGGGCAGCGCCCCAATCAAACGCATGTCGTGCGCCGCAGGCGCGCAATTTGATCAGGCCGGGCGCACCGCACCGCAGCGACCGGTTCATCCCAGCCCGAGCTTCTTTCGCCGTGCGGCGCGCAGTTTCGCGAAATCGTCGCCGGCGTGATAGCTCGACCGGGTCAGCGGCGTAGCCGAAACCATCCCGAAACCCTTGCCGTAAGCGGCCTGTTCATAGGCCTTGAATTCCTCGGGCGTCACGAAGCGGTCCACCGCGTGGTGCTTGGGCGTGGGTTGCAGATACTGCCCGATGGTCAGAAAATCCACATCCGCCGCGCGCATGTCGTCCATCACCTGCAGGACCGACTGGCGGTCCTCGCCCAGGCCGACCATGATGCCCGATTTGGTGAACATCGCCGGATCGATCTCTTTCACCCGCTGCAGCAGACGCAGGCTGTGGAAATAGCGTGCGCCCGGGCGCACCGTGGGATAGAGGCCGGGTACGGTTTCCAGATTGTGGTTGAACACATCCGGCTTGGCGGCGACCACCACATCCAGCACCTGCGGGTCGCATTTCAGGAAATCGGGGGTCAGAATTTCGATCGTGGTGCCGGGGGCCTGGCGGCGCACGGCGCGGATGGTCTGGGCGAAATGCTCGGCCCCGCCATCGGCCACGTCGTCGCGGTCCACGCTGGTGATGACCACATGGTTCAGCCCCAGTTTCTTGACCGCATCGGCGACCCGGCCAGGTTCGAATACATCCAGCGCGTCGGGGCGGCCGGTGGCGACGTTGCAGAAGGTGCAGCCGCGGGTGCAGATCTCGCCCATGATCATCATGGTCGCGTGGCCCTGGCTCCAGCATTCGCCCACATTCGGGCAACCGGCCTCTTCGCAGACGGTGACCAGATTGTGCTCGCGCATGATCTTGTGGGTGTCGCGGTAGCCTTGCGAGCCGGGCGCCTTGACCCGGATCCAGTCAGGCTTGCGCAGCCGCTCGGTCGAAGGGCGGTGCGCCTTTTCGGGGTGGCGTTGTTCGGGAATTTTCAGATCGCGCATCACAGACCTCTTTGTTGCCCTTTACTTAGCGCTCTTTGCCGCAAATGTAACGCCCGATTTGCGCGGCCACGGGCCCGGCGGAATACCTTACCGAAATACTTACCGAAAAGATTGAACAGAATCTGGAATCGTTCTAACACATGCAGCAACGCGGCTTTGCTTATGCGGCAAAGCTTGCGGGCTTTTGAATTTGAAACAGCAGGATCAGCATCATGACCCCAGGATATCGCCTTCCCGACGTGACCTTCCACACCCGTGTCCGCGACGACAGCATCGGCGGGTCCAACCCGTTCAAATGGGAAGACAAGACCACCGCCGACTACTTCGCCGGCAAGCGGGTCGTGCTGTTCTCGCTGCCGGGCGCGTTCACGCCCACCTGCTCGACCTATCAGCTTCCGGGCTATGAGAACGGGTTCGCGGATTTCGCGGCGCAGGGCATCGATGCGATCTACTGCATGTCGGTCAACGACAGCTTCGTGATGAACAAATGGGCCGAAGCCCAGGGCATCAAGAACGTCAAGGTCATCCCCGACGGATCGGGCGAGTTCACCCGCCGCGTCGGCATGCTGGTCAACAAGGACAACCTGGGTTTCGGGATGCGCTCGTGGCGTTATGCCGCCGTCATCAACGACGGCGTGATCGAGGCATGGTTCGAAGAGCCCGGCCTGTGTGACAACCACGGCGAAGACCCTTACGGCGTGTCGTCGCCCGAGACTGTTCTGGCCTGGCTCAAAGACAACGCCTGAGCCCCTGCAATCACGCGCCGGGTGGAAACGCCCGGCGCGCCTGTTGTACCAGCCCCTGCCCCGCCTGACGCAGTAACGCGGCCAGTTCGGTGAACCACCCGTCATCGCGCGACAGCCGGCGGCGGACCAGTCCGATGGTGCGGTGCGGTTCTTCGCCGCGAAACCGGCGCAACGCCAGACCGGGCGCCCCCGCGGTTTCCGATTTCAGCGCGATCTCCGGCAGGAAGGTCATCCCGAAACCTTCGGCCACCAGCCCGCACAGCGTGGCCAGCGACGATGCCCCCAGATCGACCCGGGTCTGCGACCGTTTCAGCGCGCAGACCTCCAGCGCCTGATCGGCCAGGCAGTGCCCCTCTTCCAGCAGCAGCAGCCGATCGGGGTCAAGCGCGGTCGGGCGCAGCCCGTCGGCCCGGTCATCAAAAGCCGCAAGCTGAACTGCCGATCCGGCCAGCAGAAAGCGGTCCTCGAACAGCGGCTCTTCCACAAGGTGATCCAGGTGGCTGGGGATGGCGATGATGGCGGCGTCCAGCCGGCCCTCGCCCAGTTCTTCCAGCAAGCGTTCGGTCCGGGCCTCGCGCACGCCCAACTCCAGCGTCACGTTCTGGGTGCGCAACAGCGGCAGCGCCACCGGCAGCAGATAAGGCGCCACCGTGGGGATCGCACCCAGCGTCAGCTTGCCCGCAAGGCCGCGCTGCCAGCGCGCCGACAGTTGCAGCGCCCGGACCTCGTTCATGATCACCTGCGCGTGGCGCAGCAGCTCGTGTCCGGCCGGGGTCAGCACCACCTGACGCGGCTGCCGCTCGACCAGTTGCGCGCCGAGCTGCGTTTCCAGTTCCTTGATCTGGACCGACAGCGCGGGCTGGCTGACATGCACCGCCTCGGCCGCGCGGCCGAAATTTCGCGCCTCGGCCAACGCCAAGAAGTAGCTAAGTTGTTTCAATGTAATATTCATAGGTTTTTATTATCGTATATGTAATATAATACAATTTCTATTTATGACGGATATCAGTCACACTCGGCC
Organism: Actibacterium sp. D185-2; assembly: GCF_054954595.1. Lineage (NCBI taxonomy): Bacteria > Pseudomonadati > Pseudomonadota > Alphaproteobacteria > Rhodobacterales > Roseobacteraceae > Actibacterium > Actibacterium sp. D185-2. Next base: position 299,738 of record NZ_JBPWNX010000002.1, on the reverse strand, counting down.
TTGCCAAAATTCATTTCAGGGAGGCAACCATGACTGACACCAAACGCCTGACCACATCCGCCGGTGCGCCGGTTCCCAGCAACGACACATCGAAAACCGCCGGCCCGCGCGGCCCGGTTCTGCTGGACGATTACCAGTTGATCGAAAAACTGGCCCATCAGAACCGCGAACGTATCCCCGAGCGTGTGGTACATGCCAAGGGTTGGGGCGCACAGGGCGTGTTCACCGTGACCCATGACATCAGCCAGTATACCTGCGCCAAAATCTTTCAAAAGGTCGGCAACAGTTGCGAAATCCTGTCGCGCTGGTCCACCGTAGCCGGTGAGATGGGCGCCGCCGATGCCGAGCGCGACGTGCGCGGCTTTTCGGTGAAATTCTACACCGAAGACGGCAACTGGGATATGGTGGGCAACAACACGCCGGTCTTCTTCATCCGCGACGGCATCAAGTTTCCCGACTTCATCCGCACCCAGAAACGCCACCCCAAGACCAACATGCGCTCGCCCGAGGCGATGTTCGACTTCTGGGCGGCGCAGCCTGAATCGGTGCATCAGGTCACCATCCTGATGTCGGATCGCGGTATTCCGGTGAATCCGATGCACATGCACGGTTATGGCAGCCACACCTATTCGATGTGGAATGCCGATGGCGAACGGGTCTGGGTCAAGTTCCACTTCCGCTGCCAGCAGGGCATAAAGAACTACACCAACGCCGAGGCAGAGGCCCTGATCGGCAAGACGCGCGAAAGCTTTCAGGAAGATCTGTTCAATGCGATCGAGGGCGGCGATTTCCCGCGCTGGGAGCTGAACATCCAGGTCATGCCCGAGGCCGACGCCGAGAAGGTACCCTATAACCCGTTCGATCTGACCAAGGTCTGGCCACATGCCGATTACCCGCTGATCCCGGTGGGGGTGCTGGAATTCAACAAGAACCCCGACAACTATTTCCAGACGATCGAAAACGCGGCCTTCAGCCCGTCGAACAAGATCCCCGGCATCGGCTTCAGCCCCGATAAGATGCTGCAGGCGCGGGTCTTCAGCTATGCCGATGCGCATCGCTACCGGCTGGGCACCCATTACGAAACGCTGCCGGTCAATGCGCCGAAATGCCCGATGCATCACTATCACAAGGACGGAGCGATGAATTTCATCGGCCAGCGCACCGGCAACATCGATGCCTATTACGAGCCGAACCAATACGCCGACAGCGCCAAGCCGGACGCATCCGTGGCCGAACCGCCGCTGAAAATCTCGGGCGATGCCGACAAATATGTCCAGCACGAAGAGGACGCCGATTATGTTCAGCCGCGTGCGCTGTATAATCTGCTGTCGGATGGCGAACGGGCGCGTCTGCATTCCAACATGGCGGCGGCCTTCGGTCCCTGCTCGACCCCGGTCAAGGAACGCTGGCTGGCGGTGCTGGCGAAGGTGCATCCCGATTATGCCGCCGGTGTGCGCGCGGCGGATGCGGCGTCGGACAGTGACGTGAATGCCATTCCGGTCACCGAAGAAACCGAGGTGACCGCCGCGCAATAGGAAACCGGCATGACACAGTTTTCAGGGCGTCCGGGGCACCGGGCGCCCTTTGCTGTTCCAGTCATCTGCGGCAACCGCTATCGTACATAAGCCGTGTGTCCCCACCCAGCCACCGCAAGGAGATTCCCATGGCGAACCGGACGCTGGGCCACACCCAGGAGTTTCTCAAACAGATCGTCTTTGGCGGCAATGACGGCATTGTCACCACCTTCGCCATTGTGGCGGGCTTTGCCGGCGCCAAGGCCGAGGGCGTGGTGCAGATCGGCAGCCTTGCGGTGCTGCTGTTCGGGCTGGCGAACCTCTTTGCCGATGCGGTGTCGATGGGATTGGGCGAATTTCTGTCCTCGCGCGCGCGGCGCGACCTGTATCACGGGCGACACGCGGCGTTGATGCAGCGGCTGACGCGGGAGTCGCGCACCGGGCAGGCCACGCTGGCCGGGCTGCTGCGCGACCGCGGGCTCAGTTCGACCGACGCGGACGCGGCCAGCGCCCTGATCGCGCGCCAGCCCAAGCTGCTGGCCGAGATGATCATGCGGTACGAGGCCGGGATGTCGCACCCCGATGCCGACACGCCCGCACTGAGCGGGCTGGTCACCTTCCTGTCCTTCATCACCTTCGGGGTGCTGCCGCTGATCCCCTATTTTCTGTACGAGCCGACCACGACCACCTTTCAGCTGTCCTGTCTGGCCACGATCAGCGCGCTGATCATTCTGGGGCTGTTGCGGGGGAACGCCACGGGCACGCGGCTGGGACGCGCGGTCGGGGAAACCGTGCTGGTCGGCGGGGTCTGCGCCATCGTGGCGTTCCTGGTCGGGGTAATCGTGGGCGGCTGAACGGCCCGGTCCTAGCCGATCATGTCACGGCCCGGTCCGGCATGGTCGTCATAGTGCCGGCGCAGCCGCTGCAACGCGATACGCAGCACGACTTTGCCCGACCGCGCCGACCAGCCCATGCGCTTTTCCGCGGCTTCCATGCCTTCCAGAAAGCAGCAGCAGCGCAACACCACATCGCCCAGCCCCGGCCCCAGATCGCGCAGCGCCGCCGCCACCCGGTCGCGCGCGGCGCGCGGCCCGTCGGCCTGACCGCCACCATTGAACGTGCCCCGGCTGCCACCCGACAGGAACCGGTCCCAGTTCTGGGTGATGCGTGGCCCCATCTGCGCCAGCTCGAAATCCTCGCGCAGACGTTCGCCCGCGGCCACCAGATCGGCGGTCAGGAACGGCGCGCCGGTCTTGTCCTTGCGCCGCGCCAGCAGCGCCAGCGGCGATTCCGCCAGATTATAGCGCATCTGGCGCGGGCCTTCCGCGCCATCGTCGATCACCGAACGCTCGGCCCAATCACGATGTTGCTCGGCGAAGGGCGCGGAGGCCTCGGCGAACCCCGCCTGGGCCGTGCGCGGGTCGTCGGCCAGCATCCGTTTCAGTGCCGCACGGCCGGCCTGGGTGATCTGATAGGTCGCGACCCGGCCCGGCGCCTTGCAGGTGATCCAATCCTTCAGCGCGAAGGCCTCGACCGCGCCGCGGGACACCACGGCGATGCGGGTGGTTTCGCCCTTGTCGTTCTCCTTCAGCACGACCGCCTTTTCCAGATCCGGCGCGATCGCCAGGAACGCGCCGCTTTCGCACAACCGGCGCAGGATGCGGCGCGCTTCGCGGGTGACGGTGGCCTCATCGGCGGGACGGTTTGCATGTCGCATCGGTGCTGTCATCGGGTTGCAGTCCTCTTCTTCGTTTTCGGTAAACAGGGAACGTCCCAGGGTCTGAAGCGCGGCATCGACAAGCGGATCGTCGCGCCGCTGCTCCAGGCGGCGCACATGCCGCAGGATGGTCGAGGCATGCCGGCCCTCGGCCCGGGCCAGTGCGCGGATTGAATGGCCGCACACCGTGTGGGCCAGGTACAGGCCGACTGTTCCGGACACCCAACCGGGCAGATCTGCGGTTAATTCCGATGGCGGTATCTTCTGCCCTATCACCCTTGCCCCCTTGGCCGCGCCCGGTTGCGACCCTGCCGCCCCTACCTGACGAAAAACACGCTATGGTTGTGTTTGTTACCAAGCCGTTAACATAGGGGCCGTTTATTATAATTGTCCGGGAAAGATAAACTTCTCTGAAACCTCCGAACGGAGGATCATTCGAAAATGCAACACCCGCTGTGGTTGCGCCATTCTGTCATGACCAACACATGCAGGAGGTGTTTTCCATGACAGACCCGATCACCATTCTGAAGGCGCTGCGCCGTCCCCGACTGCTGATCCGCGCGGCCCGGTTCGGCCTGACCGATTACCGGCGCGAGCGCGATCTGACCCGGCTGGTCAGGGGGACGCGGCTGCCCTCGCCGGCCCAGGCCCTGGGCGCGCTTTTGGAACAGGAGGAACGGATGGAGGAAACCCGCCGCGCGGGCGATGCGGCCTATTCGATCGCGTGCCATGTGGAGCTGCTGATCGCGATGATGGCCGAGGCGCGGCTGATGCCGCAGCCGCCCCGGCAGGCGCAGGGTTAGACGAACGCGTCGGGCTGGGCGGCCTTCTTTTCGGCCACATAGGTGTCCAGCGCCTCGGCAATCGCGGGGTCCAGGGCGGGCTGCTGATAGTCGCCCAGCAGTTTCGCCACCCGGGCCGCGGCCAGCGCCTGCGTATCGCGCGCGCCGTCCTCGTCCCAGGTTTCGAACGGTTTGTAGTCCAGCAGATCGGTGCGCCAGAACGCATCCTTGAAATGAGCCTGGGTATGGGCGCAGCCCAGGAAATGCCCGCCCGGCCCGACCTCGCGGATCGCGTCCATCGCCTGGGCCTGCACATCCACCGGCACACCGGCCGCCAGCTTGTGCAGCACACCCAGCTGATCGGCATCCATCACGAATTTCTCGAAGCTGGCGACCAGCCCGCCTTCCAGCCAGCCGCAGGCGTGCAGCATGAAATTCACCCCGCCCAGAAGCGCCGCGTTCAGCGTATGCGTGGTTTCATAGGCCGCCTGCGCATCGGGCAGTTTCGAGCCGCACAGCCCGCCGCCCGACCGGAACGGCAGGCCCAGCCGCCGCGCCAGCTGTCCCGCGCCGTACAGGATCTGGCTGGCCTCGGGCGTGCCGAAGGTGGGTGCGCCGGAATTCATGTCGATCGAGGTCACGAAAGCCCCGAAAATCACGGGCGCGCCGGGACGCACAAGTTGGGAATAGGCCACACCGGCCAGCACTTCGGCCAGAACCTGGGTCAGCGTGCCCGCCACCGAGACCGGCGCCATCGCGCCCCCGACGATGAAGGGCGACACGATACAGGCCTGATTTGCGCGCGCATAAACCTCAAGCGCGCCCATCATCGTGGCATCGAAGGTCAGTGGCGAGTTGATGTTGATCAGCGAGGTCATCACCGTGTTCCGGGCCACGAAATCGCGGCCAAACAGGATCTCGCACATTTCGACCGAATCTTGTGCCCGCGACGGTTCGGTGACCGAGCCCATGAACGGCTTGTCGGTCAGGGTCATATGCGCGTGCAGCATGTCCAGATGCCGCTTGTTGACGGGCACATCCGTGGGCTCGCACAGGGTGCCGCCGGAATGGTGCAGCCATTTCGACATATAGCCCAGTTTTACGAAGGTGCGGAAATCGGCCATCGTCGCATAGCGGCGCCCGCCGGCCAGATCGCGCACGAAAGGCGGGCCATAGACCGGGGCCAGCACCAGACTGTCACCGCCGATTTCCACATTGCGGGCCGGATTGCGCGCGTGCTGGGTGAACCGGGCGGGCGCGGTGGCGCACAGTTTGCGCGCCAGGCCGCGCGGGATATGCACCCGCTCGCCGCGCACATCGGCCCCGGCCGCGCGCCACAGATCCAGCGCGCCGGGATTTTCCACGAAGGCCACGCCGATCTCTTCCAGCACGGTTTCGGCATTGGCCTCGATGATCGCCAGCGCCTCTTCGTTCAGCATCTCGAAATTGGGAATCTTGCGCTCGATGAACCGGGCGGTGTCGATCCGGATGGCGCGGCGTTCAGCCCGCCGCGCGGCCCCGCCGCCGCCGCGTCCCTTGCGCCCGGCCCGTGCCGGCATGTCATCGGTATCGGCCATTTCCATGCTCCTGCCCATCGCCCACGGGTCGCGCCGTGGCGCGGACCTGCGCTTGGTTTTAGTCAGTTTCCCGCTGCCGCAAAGGAGAGTTTGCGCCGCTCTGCCCGTCAAGTGCGACATCGTGCAAGACGGTTGACACAACACATATGAATGTGTCGATCTGGATGAAGGGAGAGAGACAGCCGCTGTTCGGCCTTGCTGGACGGCGGCACCACATACAAGAAAAGCAGGGCAATCAATGCACCTGCGCGACTGGGAGGACTACCAATGATCAATCTCGATGTGCGGCGCGCGGCGCCGGCACAGCTTTGCGCCGTTGCCTGCGCACTGGCCACCCTGGGCGGCCCGGCACAGGCAACCAACGGCTATATTGCCAACGGCTATGGCGGCGGATCGAAAGGCATGGCCGGCGCGGGCGTCGCGGTGCCGACCGGCGTTCTGGGCCTGGCGCAAAACCCGGCGATGGGAATGAAGGTGGGCAATCAGGCCGGGTTCTGCCTGACCACCTTCGCACCGGACCGCAGTTTCGATGTGGGCGGCGCCGGGCCGCTGATCCCCGGCACCTATGACAGCGAGAATTCGGTGTTCTTCATCCCCTGCGGCGGCGCGAACTTCACCCTGAACGAGCGGAGCGCGCTTGGCTTGTTCATCTTCGGCAATGGCGGCATGAACACCGAGTACGAGTCCAACCCGTTCTCGCCCCTGGGCGGCAGCGCCCCGCTGGGTGTCAGCCTGGAGCAGGTCTTCTTGTCGGTGAACTACACTTATCAGGTGACCGATCAGCTGTCCTTCGGCATCGCGCCGGTTTTCGCGCTGCAACGGTTCAGCGCGACCGGGCTGGAAACCTTTGCCGCATCGTCGATCGACCCGGCGAATGTCACCAATAACGGCGATGACTGGTCGCAAGGCTATGGCCTGAATATGGGCCTGTTGTGGGAACCGAACGCGCAATGGAGCTTCGGCGCAGCCTATCGCAGCCAGATGGACATGGAGGAATTCGATAAATATTCCGGCCTGTTCGCCGAACAGGGCGGCTTCGACATCCCCGCCGTGGCCACGCTCGGTGCGGCCTATACCCCGCCCACCAACACCAGGCTGACCCTGACCGCCGAGTATCAGCGGATTTTCTATGGCGACATCCCGGCGCTGGCCAATAGCGGCGCGGTTCTGGCCACCCCGCTGGGTGCCGATGACGGCCCCGGATTCGGCTGGGACGACATGGATGTGATCCGGGTCGGCGCAATCTGGCGGCACAGCCCCAAGCTGACGCTGCGCGGCGGGGTCAGCTATGCCACCAGCTTCACCGAAGGCGACGAAGTGCTGTTCAACACCCTGGCGCCGGCCACGCCGCAATGGCACGCCTCGGTCGGAGCCAGCTACAAACTGAACGCGAGCTGGGGCCTTACCAGTTCCTACACCCATGCGTTCGAGGCCCACAAGAACGGCGCGAACCAGACGCCGGGCTTCGGCCAGCCGATCTCGCTTCGGATGGTGCAGGATGAATTCGCCATCGGCATGACCTATAAGTGGTAGCCGTTTTTCGCACCGCGCGGCCCTGTTGCGGCGCGGTGCCTCTTGCACAAATGCGCCCCCCGCCCTATCAGCCACGGTATGACCAGCGCATCGCATGACCGCCTTCTTATCATCGACTTCGGCAGCCAGGTAACGCAGCTTATCGCGCGCCGCCTGCGCGAGTTGAACGTCTATTGTGAAATCCACCCGTTCCAGACTGTCACCGACGCCTTCCTGGCCGATTTCGCGCCCAAGGCGGTGATCTTTTCCGGCGGCCCCGCCAGCGTGATCGACGCGAATTCGCCGCGCCCGCCGGACTCGGTGTTCGGGCTGGGCGTGCCGATCCTGGGCATCTGCTATGGCCAGCAGGTGATGATGCAGATGCTGGGCGGTCTGGTCGAGTCGGGCCACGGCACCGCCGAATTCGGCCGCGCCTATGTCACCCCCAGCGCCGCCAGGCTGCCGCTGCTGGACGGCTGGTTCGAGGACGGGCATGAACAGGTCTGGATGAGTCACGGCGACCATGTCTCGCGGATCGCGCCGGGTTTTCACGTCTACGGCACCTCGCCCAACGCGCCCTTCGCGATCACCGCGGACCCCGAGCGTCATTTCTATGCGGTACAGTTTCACCCCGAGGTGCATCACACCCCCAACGGCGCCAAGCTTTATGAGAATTTCGTGCGCCTTGCGGGCTTTGCCGGCGACTGGACCATGGGCGCCTACCGCGAAGAGGCGATCCGCCAGATCCGGGAACAGGTCGGCGATGCCAAGGTGATCTGCGGCCTGTCGGGCGGCGTCGACAGCTCGGTCGCCGCCGTGCTGATCCACGAGGCGATCGGCGATCAGCTGACCTGCGTTTTCGTCGATCACGGACTGCTGCGGCAGGGTGAGGCCGAAGAGGTCGTGACCATGTTCCGCGACCACTACAACATGCCGCTGATCCACGCCGACGAGCAGGATCTTTTCCTTGGAGAGCTTGACGGCGTTTCCGATCCGGAAACAAAGCGCAAGATCATCGGCAGACTGTTTATCGACGTGTTCCAGAAACACGCGGGCGAGGTCGGCGGGGCAAAGTTTCTGGCCCAGGGCACACTTTATCCCGATGTGATCGAATCGGTCAGCTTTTCAGGCGGCCCGTCCGTCACGATCAAGTCGCATCACAATGTGGGCGGGCTGCCCGAAAAGATGGGGCTGAAGCTGGTCGAGCCGCTGCGCGAACTGTTCAAGGACGAGGTTCGCGCGTTGGGCCGCGAGTTGGGCCTGCCGCAAAGTTTCATCGGCCGCCACCCCTTTCCCGGCCCCGGCCTGGCGATCCGCTGCCCGGGCGAGATCACCCGCGAAAAGCTGGCGATCCTGCGCCGCGCCGATGCGGTCTATATCGACCAGATCCGCAAGCATGGCCTGTATGACGAGATCTGGCAGGCTTTCGTCGCGATTCTGCCGGTGCGCACTGTCGGCGTGATGGGCGACGGGCGAACCTATGACTTTGCCTGCGCCCTGCGCGCGGTCACGTCCGTGGATGGGATGACGGCAGATTACTATCCGTTCAGCCATGAATTTCTGGGCGAAACCGCCACCCGGATTATCAACGAGGTCAAGGGCATCAACCGGGTCACCTATGACGTGACCTCGAAACCCCCCGGCACGATCGAGTGGGAATGACCCTGCCCTGATCAGGCCCGTGCAGAACCACAAGCCCTTTGCACGATTTCTGCGATCCGGGCGGCCCAAAGGTGCACTTATAGAGTGATCACCGGGTCACTGGATCTGAAAAAAGACTCGATGTAGAAGCTGTTAACTTTTTCTGAATCGTGTAGATCTGCCGACATTTAACGAGTGAAAAGTATTTTTAACCCGGCAGTCCCTGCCGGATTTTCATATTGAATACGGAGCACTAGATGACGGTCCGGCTCTTTCGCTGTAAGCATTGCGGTCACAAGATGCGCTTTGCGGGTAATCGCTGTGGCTATTGCTATCGCCCCAAAAGCGCCTTCCAAAACTCGGTGCTGGTCTGCCTTCTGGCGGCATTGCCGATCACGCTCGGGCTCTTTCTGGCCGCAATGACCTGACGCTTTCCTTTCGCACCCATCCGGCGTAGCGTCCCACCACCAAAATGGCGGGGGGAGCGTGTCTTGGAGCACACCAAAGTGTCTGCGGCGATACAAGCCCCGCTGTGGATGGCCGGTGCGATCACCGCATTCACGACCATGGCGATTGCCGGTCGGGCGGCCCGGGTCGAATTGGATACGTTCGAGCTGATGCTCTATCGTTCGCTCGTGGGGCTGGTCGCCGTGCTGGCGGCGGGCGCGGTCGCCGGCACGTTGCGGCAGATCACGACACAGCGGATGGGGCTGCATCTGATCCGCAATATCAGCCATTTCGCCGGACAGAACCTGTGGTTCTTCGCCCTGACGATGATCCCGCTGGCGCAGCTTTTCGCACTGGAATTCAGCTCGCCGCTCTGGGTCACGCTGCTGGCGCCGCTGGTGCTGGGCGAACGCATCACCGGCGCCCGTGCTCTGGCCGCCGGACTGGGCTTTCTGGGCGTACTGGTGATCACACATCCCGGCCCGGCCAGCCTCAACCCCGGCACGATCGCCGCCGCCCTGGCCGCCATCGGCTTTGCCGGATCAATCCTGTTCACCAAGCGCCTGACCGAAGGCGCGACCATCACCTGCATCCTGTTCTGGCTGACCCTGATCCAGGCCGGACTGGGGCTTGGCACTGCGGCGCTGGACGGCACGATCACCCTGCCCTCGGCCGCGACCCTGCCTTGGGTGCTGCTGGTGGGCTGCGCCGGCCTTACCGCGCATTTCTGCCTGACCCGGGCGCTGTCGGTCGCGCCGGCGATCATCGTCGTACCGATGGATTTTGTCCGGCTGCCTGTGATCGCGGTCATTGGGATGCTGTTTTATGACGAACCGCTTGAATGGGCCGTCGCCGCCGGGGCCGTCCTGATTTTTGGTGCAAATCTGGTAAACATCCGCGCCGGAACACGCTAACGTGTCTCTCTCGGGCCCGGTTCTCAATCTTACGCCGCGTCAATAATTGACGTGCAAAGGTACCTTTCGATAGCGTCACCGTTCAAATTGCATGCCACCAAAGGGACATAAAATGCAAAAACTAATGGGAGGAGCGGCGCTGGCCGCGCTGTGCGCAGGCACGGCATATGCTGGCGGCGTCGAACGCTCAACGCAGTCTGCCGACATTCTGTTCGAGGAAGGCACCTATCTGGAGCTTGGATTCGGCTATGTGTCGCCCGATGTCAGCGGCACACAAGCCTCTGCAATTCCGCCATTTTTCGCAGAAGGCGCCCCAACCGGGGATATCGCGGGCGGTTATCTGGCGCCAAGCCTGGCCTTCAAGGCGGCGCTGTCGGACAAGCTCGACTTCGCGCTGATCCTGAACCGGCCGATCGGGGCCGATGTGAATTACGGCAACCCGGCCTACCTTTATGGCGGATCGACCGCATCAATCGATTCGGACGCGCTGACCCTTCTGGCACGCTACAAGCTGCCGTCGAATTTCAGCGTGTTCGGCGGGGTCCGAAATGAGCAGGCGTCGGGCAAGGTCGCCCTGTTCAACGGCTATACCATGACCACCGACACCGCGTCGGACTGGGGCTATGTCATCGGCGCAGCCTGGGAGAAGCCGGAGATTGCCGCGCGCGTGGCGCTGACCTACAATTCGGCGATCGAGCATGACTTCACCGCCAGCGAAAGCTTTTCTGCGGACCCGACCAGTTTCACCACCGAAGTGCCGCAATCGCTGAACCTGGAATTCCAGACCGGAATCGCCGCCGACACGCTGCTGTTCGGCTCGGTCCGCTGGGCCGACTGGACCGCGTTCGACATCACGCCGACGGTCTATACCACGCTGGTCGATCCGGGCGGCTCGCTGGTCGCCTATGACAACGACACGGTCACCTATAACCTGGGCCTCGGCCGCCGTTTCACCGAAACCTGGTCCGGCGCGGTCACTGTGGGTTATGAGGAAACCCAGGGCGGCTATGTCGGCAACCTGGGCCCGACCGATGGCTTCACCAGCGTGGGTCTGGCGGCGTCCTATACCGCCGGCAAGATCACCATCACCGGCGGTGCGCGCTATATCTGGATCGGTGACGCGGAAACGGAATCGCCGCTGATTGCGGGCACCACCCAGGGCGATTTCGAGGACAATACCGGCGTCGCCTACGGCATTCAGATCGGCTATCGCTTCTGATCCGCATCGAACGCATACGAAGGCCCCGCCAGCACGGCGGGGCCTTTATCGTCGTGTATCGGACCGCCGGATGTATTAGCATTTGACCGTTTCCGCGCCGCTGGCTACGAAACCCGAAGGCTACGGGGACAGGCAATGCTCTATCAATCGGCGAAAGACTGGCATGCGGCGGATCGCAAGCGCGTGCTGCTGTTCGGCATGTCGGGTCTGGGCAAGACCTATCTGTCGAACATGCTGCGCGCGGGCGGTGGCTGGTTTCACTATTCCGTCGATTACCGCATCGGCACCCGTTACATGGGCGAACACATCGCCGACAATTTCAAGCGCGAGGCAATGCGCGTGCCCCTGCTGCGCGAATTGCTGATGACCGACAGCGTCTATATCGCGTCGAACATCACCTTCGACAATCTGGCGCCGCTTTCGACCTATCTGGGCAAGCCGGGCGATCCGGCCAAGGGCGGCCTGCCCTTCGATGAATACATGAAACGCCAGGAACAGCACCGCGTGGCCGAAATCAGCGCCCTGCTGGACACGCCGCATTTCATCGATCGCGCGCAGGACATCTATGGCTATGCCAATTTCGTCTGCGACTCGGGCGGGTCGATCTGCGAGGTGGTGGCACCCGACGATGCCGACGATCCGGTTCTCAAGGCGCTGTCCGACAATTTGCTGATGGTCTGGATCGAAGGCAGCGACGCCCACGCGCAGGAACTGATCCGCCGCTTCGACCGCGCCCCCAAGCCGATGTATTATCAGCCCGAATTCCTGACCGCCGCATGGGCAGAATATCTGAACGAAATCAAGGTTGAAGAAGGCGGTGTTGATCCTGACGCCTTCGTGCGCTGGACCTATGCCCGCGCGCTGGCGCACCGTCAGCCGCGCTATGCCGCGATGGCCGAAAACTGGGGCCTGCGGATCAGCGCCCATGACGTGGCCAAGGTGAAATCGCCCGAGGATTTCGAGGCGTTGATCGCCCATGCCCTTGAGGCGCGCTGAAAAACCGCTTATTTCACGCCTCTTGCCGCAAACAGGACCTGCCCGATGCCGATCAAATTGCCCACTGACCTGCCCGCCTTCGACGTTCTGACGAACGAGGGTGTCATGGTCATGGACGAAACCCGCGCCGCGGTGCAGGACATCCGGCCGTTGCGGATCGGGCTGCTGAACCTGATGCCCAAGAAAATCCAGACCGAAAACCAGTTCGCCCGGCTGATCGGCGCCACACCGCTGCAGATCGAGCTGTCGCTGATCCGCATGACCGAGCATGAGACCAGAAACACCGCCGCCGAACATATGGAGGCGTTCTATCGCCCCTTCGCCGAGGTGCGCGCCTCGGAAGAGAAATTCGACGGCCTGATCATCACCGGCGCCCCGATCGAGCATCTGCCCTTCCAGGCAGTCACCTATTGGGACGAATTGAAACAGGTCTTCGCGTGGACCCAGACCCATGTGCACTCCACCTTCGGGGTGTGCTGGGGCGGCATGGCGATGATCAACTACTTCCACGGCGTTCAAAAACACATGCTGGATCGCAAGGCCTTCGGCTGTTTCCGGCACCGCAACCTGGCGCCCGCCTCGCCCTATCTGCGCGGCTTTTCCGACGACTGCGTGATCCCCGTCAGCCGCTGGACCGAAATGCGCCAGGCCGAAATCGACGCCGTGCCCGATCTGATCACCCTGCTGGGCAGCGACGAGGTGGGCCCCTGCCTGGTGCAGGATCCGGGGCACCGCGCGCTCTATATCTTCAATCATTTCGAATATGACAGCGACACGCTGAAACAGGAATATGACCGCGACGTGGCCGCGGGCACCGCGATCAACGTGCCGCAGAACTACTATCCCGACGACGACCCCAGCCAGCCGCCGCAAAACCGCTGGCGCAGCCACGCGCATCTGCTTTATGGCAATTGGATCAACGAGATCTATCAGACAACGCCTTACGACATCGGCCGGATCGGCGGCTAAGCGCGCCGGATTGCGCCGCGCGCCGCAATCGCCATACTGACCGGACCAGACAGGAGGGTTCACATGACACTTCCATTCGACGGGGCCATCAGCGCCTATTTCCGCGACGACGCCCCCAAATCGCTGCGCGCGGCCATCAACAAGGCCGACAAGAACGACATCCTGTCCGACAGCTATCCCTACGCCGAACAGATGGATCGCGACAAATACGACGCGGTGATGGCCGATCTGCAGATCGAACTGGTCAAACTGCAATCCCACGTCAAGGACAGCGGCAAGCGCGTGGCCGTGGTGTTCGAAGGTCGCGATGCCGCCGGCAAGGGCGGCACGATCAAACGGTTCCGCGAAAACCTCAACCCGCGCGTGGCGCGGGTGGTGGCGCTGCCCAAACCTTCGGACCGTGAAGCCACGCAATGGTATTTCCAGCGCTATATCGAGCAGCTCCCGGCAGGCGGCGAGATCGTGCTGTTCGACCGCAGCTGGTACAATCGCGGCGTGGTCGAACAGGTGTTCGGCTTTTGCACCCCGCAGCAGCGCGCGCATTTTTTCGCCCAATTGCCCGAGTTCGAGTCGATGCTGGTCGAAGAAGGCATCCACCTGATCAAGCTGTGGCTGAACGTGGGCCGGGCCGAACAGATGCGCCGGTTCCTCAAGCGTGAAAAAGATCCGCTCAAGCAGTGGAAACTCAGCTGGATCGACGTCGAGGGGCTGAAGAAATGGGATGCCTATTCGACGGCCATCCAGGAAAACTTCGCCTTTTCGCACAACCCGGTCACGCCGTGGACGGTGGTGCGCTCGGACGACAAGCGCCGCGCCCGGATCGCCGCGATCCAGCAGGTGTTGTGCCAGGTCGACTACCCCGGCAAGAACCCCAAGGTCACCTGCGTACCCGACCCGAAAATCGCCGGCGGCCCCGAGATCTGGGATGCCTAAGAAACGCGGCTATCATCACGGCAACCTGAAACAGGCGCTGGTCGACGCCGCCCTGACCCTGATCGAACAGACCGGCCCCCAAGGCTTCACCCTGTCCGAAGCGGCCAAGACCGCGGGCGTCACCCCCGCCGCCGTCTATCGCCACTTTCAGGGCCGCGACGATCTGATCGCTGAAGCCGCCCGCCAGGGATATGAAATTTTTGCCGATCTGATGGACTACGCCTATCAAAAGGGCCAGCCCTCGGCCCTGGCCAGTTTCGAGGCCACCAGCCGCGCCTATCTGGCCTTCGCCCGCAAATATCCCGGCCATTACATGGCGATGTTCGAAAGCGGCGTGTCGCTCAATGTGACTCCCGAACTGGCCCGTGCCGCGAGCCGCGCCAACGGCATTCTGGAACAGGCCGCCAGCGACCTGTCGCAGCATATCCCGCCCGAAAAACGCCCGCCCGCAGCGATGGTCTCGGCCCATATCTGGGCCATGAGCCACGGCGTGGTCGAACTTTACGCCCGCGGCACCCCCGGCGCCCGCGCGCCGTTTCCGCCAGAGGAACTGCTGGAAAGCGGCATCGGCATCTACCTGCGCGGCCTGGGCCTGATCCCGCCCGACACCTGACCGCCCCTTCTTCTCGGCACAAATACTCCAGCCGGAGGCGCCCCGCACGCAGTGCGAAACGGGCTGCGCCGCAGGCGCGCATTTTGAAAACACAAAAGGCCCGGCACAGACGGCCGGGCCTTTCGAAACATATGGCAGCGTGATCAGCGCTTGGAGAACTGGAAGCTCTTGCGCGCCTTGGCACGGCCGAACTTCTTGCGTTCCACCACGCGGCTGTCGCGGGTCAGGAAGCCCGCAGCCTTCAGCGCGGCGCGCAGGCTGGGATCATACAACTGCAGCGCCTTCGAGATGCCGTGCTTGACCGCACCGGCCTGGCCCGACAGACCACCGCCCTTGACGGTCGCCATCACGTCGAACTGATCTTCCGTGCCCGACACGGTGAAGGGCTGGCGCAGGATCATCTGCAGCACCGGGCGCGCAAAGTAGGTATTGATCTCTTTGCCGTTCACGGTGACCTTGCCGGAGCCCGGCTTGATCCAGACACGAGCGATCGCGTCCTTCCGCTTGCCGGTAGCATAGGAGCGGCCCAGCTCGTCGCGAACCGGCTCGCGCGGTGCGGCCAGTTCCATCAGAACCGCTGCGTCGCTGCCGGAGACGGCTGCGTTCAGCTCGTCGAGGGATTTGATTTCATCAACCATCATGCGCTCCGGGTGTTTTTCGGGTTCATGGATTTCACATCCAGCACTTCCGGCGACTGTGCCTCATGCGGATGCTCGGCGCCGGCATAGACGCGCAGGTTGGTCATCTGCTGGCGCGACAGGCGGTTGCCGGGCAGCATGCGCTGCACGGCCTTGGTGACGACACGCTCGGGGTGCGCGCCTTCCAGGATCTGGCGCGCGGTCCGCGACTTGATGCCACCCGGATGGCCGGTGTGCCAGTAGTAGTTCTTGTCATCGCGCTTCTTGCCGGTCATCTGCACCTTGTCGGCGTTGATGATGATCACGTTGTCACCCATATCCATATGCGGAGTAAAGGTGGCCTTGTGCTTGCCGCGCAGGCGCATGGCGACGATCGAGGCGAGACGTCCCAGAACGACGCCTTCGGCGTCGATCAGGATCCATTTCTTCTCGATATCCGCCGGGGTAGCGGTAAAGGTTTTCATGGTTCTTGGCCCTATGGCTTGGTCTTGGGGGCCAGTGCGGCACCCCGGTGTCTTGGATGGGCGAGTTCTACGGGTTTCACGCGCGCAGTCAAGCGCATGGATGCTGATTTATACGCATGTTTTCAACGCATTACAAAATAGGTATTTAAATACCCCATTTGTCGGCGCCATTTCAGACCCCCATTTCATGCGGCGGGGCGTCCAACAGGCGGCGCAGGGCCTGGCAGCCGCGCTCGAACTCGGCGCGCGGGACGCGGCCATTGATCCCGAAGCGCACGGCATTGGGCGCCCGCCCGTTCTGCAGCACATATTCATCCGCCGAGCGGATCAGGATCCCCTTGCGCTCGCAGGCGCGCTGAAACGACGAGGCGCGCCAGCCCAGCGGCAGCGGCAGATAGGCAAAGGCCACGTCCGAACGCGACCGCAGCGCGTAACCGTCCAGCGCCGCGCGCAGGATCGCCACCCTGGCGGCGGTTTCATCGACCACGCGCTGGCGCAGCTCGGCCGCGTCGGGCGCGCCCAGCACATCGGCCGCCACCTCCAGGATCGGGCGCGACAGACCGAAAAACGAATGCCGCGCCGCCAGCTGGCCGATCTCGGCCTTGCCGTCGGGGGCAATGAACCAGCCCATACGCAGGCCCGGCGCCACCGATTTCGACACCGAAGACACGTACCACACACGTTCCGGCACCAGATCCCGATAGGACGGGCGATCGCGCCGCACCAGGCTGTAGCTTTGATCGTCGATGATCTGGAAATCGAATTCCCGCGCCAGCGCCGCGATCTGCTGACGCCGGGCCGGGCTGGTGGTGATGGTGGTCGGGTTGTGGGCATGGCCCGAGGTTGCCAGCACCTGCACCTCGTGCCGCTCGCAGGCCGCACGCACCGAGGCCGGCACCGGACCTTCCTCGTCCTGCTCGATCGCAATCACCGTGGCGCGCGCCAGCCGCGCCGCATGGCGGAACCCGGAATAGGACAGCTCTTCGGTCAGGACCACCGGCCGCGCGCCGCTCAGCGCCACCTGAAAGATCAGCGACAGCGCGTGTTGGCCGCCATGGGTCAGCACCACATGTTCCGGCGTCAGACACGCGGCATCGAAGGATTCGATCTTGCGCAGCACCAGTCCGCGCACCGCCAGATCGCCGCTGGGGGTGGGATAGTCCAGAAAGCAATCGGTCGGCAGATCCGCGACCTGGTGCAGGGCGCGGCGGATCTGATCGCCCTGCCCCACATCGGGCAGAACCGGCGAGCGCAGATCCAGCACGTCGGGGTCCGACAGGATCGGCAGCGGCCGGATCTCGACCGGCAGCACCGCGGGCGGCGTTGCCTCGGCCTCGGCGACGAACGTGCCGCGCCCGACATGCGCACGCAGCTTGCCCGCATCGGTCAGCCGCTGATAGGCCCGCGCCACCGTGCCCGGCGTCACCTTCATCTGCCAGGCCAGGTCGCGCACCGGCGGCATCTTGTCGCCCGGTGCCAGACGGCCCGCGCGGATCGCACTGCGGATCGCCTCGGCCAGGGCCAGATATTTCGGGCCGTCCACATCGGACAGATCAACATCCAGAATTGTATCCATCACAATGTTTCACTCGCCTTTCGATCCGCCGCATTGTATCTCTTTGATTGTAGCGAAACTACAGGATTGTACCGATACAAAGCAAGGACTAATTCGATGCGTGCCCACATTGTCAGACCAGCCCCGATATTCAGCCCCGATGGCGGCTTTTCCCCGGAGGTTCCGACCAAGCGCCGCACCCACCCGGTGGCGGCCCTGCTTCTGACATGGGACGCACGGTGCAAGATCCGTACCGCACTGGCCCGTCTTACCCCGGCCCAGATGCGCGATATGGGGCTTCATCCTCGCGATGTCGCGGCAGAGGCGGCCAAGCCGTTCTGGCGGGAATAGGACTTTTCAGGAACCTCTTCACTGGCCGGGCCTTGTGCCCGGCCTCTTTTTTTTCGCGACTGCGGCGAAAAGGGATTGATCGAATCCCGCGCGCCGCTTAGGTGCCGCCTCACGTTAGGGACCGATCCCAACTTCGGAACATCCGGGGGGGCGCTAAGGGACCTACTGGATTCAATCTGCTGGAAAGAAGGGGATGCGCCATGGACCGCGCCGACCTCTTCCAACTGGGGATCGGTCTGGAGACAGGCGCCCATGCGGAAGACACACGCAGCCTTGCGGCTGCCAACGATGCCAGTGACATTTTCGACCCGGACCGCGACGACCATTTCATTCGCCGCGACGGCAAGGTTTTTGCTGGCACCCATCTGATCATCGAGGTGGTGAACGGCCACGGGCTGGATGACGAGGCCCGCATCCAGCGTGCCTTTCGCGATTGCGTCGATGAATGTGGCGCGACCCTGCTGCATATCCATACCCACAAGTTCAGCCCCCAGGGCGTCAGCGGCGTGGCGGTTCTGGCCGAAAGCCATATCTCGGTGCACACTTGGCCCGAGATCGGCTATGGCGCATTTGACGTGTTCATGTGCGGCGACGCCGACCCGTGGCGCGCGGTGGATGTGCTGAAGGCAGCCTTCGGCACCGACGATGTGCGGGTCGAGGAACTGCTGCGCGGCGACGGGCTGGTATCGGACGAGGCCGCAGCATGAGCGACTGGATTCGCGAAAGCCTGCATCCCGACTATGCCCAGGCGCTGCGGGTGGACGAGATGCTATATGACAGCAAGACCGAACATCAGCGGCTGAAAGTGTTTCAGAACGGCACTTTCGGCCGGGTGCTGACGCTGGACGATGTGGTGCAGACCACCGAGGGCGACAATTTCATCTATCACGAGATGCTGACCCATGTGCCGATTCTGGCCCATGGCGCGGCAAAGCGGGTGCTAATCATCGGCGGCGGTGATGGCGGCATGGCACGCGAGGTGCTGCGCCATGCCTCGGTCACGCATGTCACCATGGTCGAGATCGACGCGGGCGTAGTGGAATTTTCCAAGGCGTATCTGCCGATGTTGTCGCAGGGCGCGTTCGACGATCCGCGCCTGGATCTGGCCATCAACGACGGCGCCGCCTTCATGCGTGAAACGGAAGAGAAATTCGACGTGATCATCGTCGACTCGACCGATCCGATCGGACCGGGCGAGGTGCTGTTCACCGACACGTTCTATGGCCACGCCAAACGCGCGCTGACGCCGGGCGGCATTCTGGTCACCCAGAACGGCGTGCCGTTCCTGCAAGGTGACGAGCTGACCAACACGCTGCGTGCCTTCAAGGCGCTGTTTACCGACTGGGGCTGCTATATGGCCACGATCCCGACCTATGCCGGCGGGCCGATGGCCTTTGGCTGGGGCACCGATGGCGGTGCGGGGGCGGTGGATGTGGCCACGCTACAGGCACGGTTCGCCGAGGCCGGATTCGCGACCGGGTATTATACGCCCGAGGTGCACAAGGCCGCCTTCGCCCTGCCCGCCTATGTGAAAAAGCTGCTGCCCTGAACCGGGCGCGAGACCTGGTTCGCCTCCGGCGGGAGTATTTTTGCCGAGAAGAAGGGGTTAGCGCGGCGGGATCGAATAGGTCAGGCTGGCATGGGCGACCGGATCGGGTGCGCCGTCGGACAGGATCGTCGCCGTCCCCACCGCCAGCACCCGGCCCAGTTTCAGAAGCTTCGCCTCGCAGATCAGATCGCGGCCCGCCGCCGGTTTGCGCATGAAATCTATGCTGCAATTGGTGGTCACGGCCAGCGCCCGCGGCCCGATCATCGCCAGCACCGCCAGATAGATCGCCACATCCGCCAGCGCAAAGATCGACGGGCCCGACACCGTACCGCCGGGGCGCAGATGCTGCGGCCCCACCTTCAGGCGCAGGCGCGCGGTCATCGGGGCGACCTGCTCGACCGTGAAATCCTGCGCGACCTGTGGAAATTCGGCGCGCAGGAACTCCTCCAGCGCTGCGCTGTCCATCACTGGCTGCATGTCTCTTTCCCCTCTCCCACTCCCGCCCTAGACTTTGCTGAAAAGGGAGGAATGGCAAGATGAGTGACGAGATACTGTTACGCACGGATCGGGGCGGCGTGGCCGAGCTGACGCTGAACATGCCGGGGCGGCTGAATGCACTGTCGGATGCGATGCTGGCGGCACTTCAGGCGCAGATCGACGCGCTGGCCGATGACACCGCCACCCGCGCGGTGATCCTGCGCGGCGCGGGCAAGGTGTTCTGCGCGGGTCATGACCTGAAAGAGATGACCGCGGGCCGGCAGGCCGAAGACGGCGGGCGCGCCTATTTCGCCGATCTTTTTGCCCGTTGCGCGCGGGTGATGACCGGGTTGCAGCGCATCCCGCAGCCGGTGATCGCCGAGGTGCATGGCATCGCCACGGCCGCCGGCTGTCAGCTTCTGGCGTCCTGCGACATGGCTGTGGCGGCACAAGGCACGCGCTTTGGCGTGAACGGGGTGAATATCGGCCTGTTCTGCTCGACCCCGATGGTGGCGTTGTCGCGCAACGTGCCGCGCAAGCACGCCTTCGAGATGCTGACCACCGGCCGCTTCATCGACACCGCAAAGGCCGAGGCACTGGGCCTGATCAACCGCGCCGTGGCGCCCGATGATCTGGCCGCCGTCACCCGCGATCTGGCCGACACGGTGGCGGCCAAGCTGGGGGCCGCCGTACGGATCGGCAAGGCCGCGTTTTACGAGCAGATCCAGATGCCCGTAGATCAGGCCTATGCCTATGCCGGCGACGTGATGGTGCAGAACATGCTGTTTCGTGACACCGAGGAAGGCATCAGCGCCTTTCTGGAAAAGCGTTCGCCCGACTGGCAGACCTAACGCTTTGCGGCCTGATCCGCGTCGAAGCTGCGGATGATCCCGGTCACCCGTTCGATCGGCGCGTCGCGCAGGCTGTCGCGCTCGAAATACCGGGTATAGCGCACCAGCGCAGTGGCGAAGATATCCTCGAATGTCAGCCGGTTGGCACGGCGCGTCACGGGGGCGAAGTGATCGGTCGTGGCGCCCCAGCCCGCATAGAACGACACCCCGAACGCGTGGACCGCGCAGCCCGCCATGCCCGCATCCAGCCCCGCCCCCGAGGTGTTGACCGCCACCGCCGGGCGCGCGCGGAACAGCTGTTTGAGTGACACGTCGGTGCCGATCTCGACCACCTGCGGAAAGGCCGCGGCGATGGCCCGGCGTTCCTGTACGATGATCGGGTTGCGCGGGTGCGGCTTGTAAAAGATGCGTCGCGCGGGGCCGAACAGATCGACCGCGGCGCACACCAGCGCCAGATTGTCGGCCACGGTCGGCACGGTCTCGATCCAGGCGGCGTCGCCCGGCACCTGGCCGACCACGACCACATCGCTGCCGGTGATCGCCAGCGGCGAGGCCTGATCGTATTCCAGGAATTTCTGAAGGCTGCTGTTGCGGGCGGTTTCAACGAAATCGGCGATGGCGGGATCGTCGCGCCAGTCGCCGGGGCGCGTGGCGTTCAGGATATCCTCCAGATCACTTGGTCCGCGCCCGTCGAAATAGGGCCTTTGGCTGTCGCTCAGGTAGCCGATGACCGGAAAGCCGTATTTGATGCCAAAGCCGATCAGCGTGTTTTCCAGATAGCGCACCTGATAGCCCAGATCGCGGAAATCGAAGCCGAAGCGCTGTTTGTCGGAATAGCCCCAATGCACGAAGATCAGCGTCTTGCGGTTGCCGAGGCCATAGATGGCGCGCGCCACGGCGGAAAATGGCCGTTTCAGCACCCGGTGCCAGCGCTTGCGAAACCGCGGCGTGATTCCGCGAAACCACAGCCCGTCGGGCGCGGCCAGATGCCGGATCATCGGTTTCTGATGCCGCATCGCGGTGGCGATATAGATCGGGCGGTGCGTCAGATGCGACAGCGTGACCCAGAAACAGGCGATGAACGGATGCAGCAGCGTCTGGAGAAGGATAAGCACGTGTACGGACCTTTGAAGGGGGGCACCGGGGCCTCTGGCGGCGGCTTATAGCGTGCCGGACGGCGCACGCCAACCGGATCAGCGCCGGGGGCGCAGCGCCAGCTCCAGCTTGTTCAGCGCCCGCGTATACCACCGCGCATTGACGGACTTAAAGACGAAGGGTCGGCGCACATGTGGGTTTTCGGGGGTCAGGTAATCCTCGGCGAAGGGTAAATCGGTCAGCGGGCGCGCCAGGAACGCGGCGCGCGTGGACGGGTCCATGTCGGTGAACCGGCGCACATCGCGGCCCAGAATACGGTCGGCCCATCGGGCGCCCAGCGTCTGATCCTTATAGCGGAAAAACGGCACCTCGGGGCAGAAGAACACGAACGGATCGCCCATCACCATCATCTGCGCGAAGCCCGCGTCGCGGGCGCGTTCGGCATTGGCCCGTTCAGAAGGTTGAAACCGCCACCCCACCGCGCGCAGCCGGCCGACATGGGCGACGGTCATGTCGTTATAGAACATGTCCACCACGCGCCGCGCGTCGGTCGTGGCGAAGGTGTAGCCGCGCCAGCCGGGCACCGGGCGCAGCAGGCGGCGGCGACTGGCCCGGCGCGCGCCCTTCAGAAATACCGGGCTGACGAATGCCGCGTCCGGGTGCGCGTCGAACCAGCCGCGCAAGGCGTCCAGTTCCTCGGCCGTGACGGCGCGCACCACCTGCACATCGTCTTGCAGAAACAGCAGAAATTCGCCCTCGGCCGCGTCAAGGGCGGCCTGCATATTGCCGTAAAGCCCGCCCAGCCGCGCCGCGCGCGCCCTGTCGGGGCGGATCACCAGATCGCCCAGCGTGTCCAGATACGCCAGGGTTTCGGGCGCGTCCGAACCATCGTCATAGACCCGCACCCGTGCGCCGGGCAGATTGCGGCGTACCGACGCCAGACAATTCGCGACATAGGCCCCGCGGTTGTAGGAAAAGATCGCAACCTCCAGCATCGTCCCCCGGGGCCCTAGACCCCGTAAAGCGCGCCGAACTTGGCGTCGAGATAATCCAGCAGCGGTCCTTCGTTGGGCGCGAACCCGCAGGCGTTTTCGATCACCTCGGCCGGGGTATAAAGCCCGCCATGGCGCTGCACATGCGCGCGCAGCCAATCGGTCGCGCCCTCGGTCCGGCCGCGCGCAAGGGCGTCGTCCAGATCGGGCACGGCGGCCCGCATCGCCAGATTCAGGCAGCCCGCATAGACATTGCCCAGCGTATAGGTCGGGAAATAGCCAAACAGCCCCACCGACCAGTGCACATCCTGCAGCACCCCGTTCGAGGGCTTGTCGACCGCCACCCCGAAATCATGCACGAACCGCGCGTTCCAGGCCGCTTCCAGGTCGGCCACATCCAGCGTGCCCGCGATCAGTTGCCGCTCCAGATCGAAGCGCATCATGATATGCAGGTTGTAATGCACCTCGTCGGCCTCGGTGCGGATGAACCCCGAATGCACCCGGTTGACGGCGCCATAGAACGCATCGGCATCCGCCGCCCCCGCATCGCCGAAAATCGCCTGCATCCGGCCGAACAGCCAGCCGGTAAAGGCGCGCGACCGGCCCAGCTGATTTTCATAGATCCGGCTTTGGCTTTCATGCACCCCCATCGACACGCCCTGCCCCAGCGGCGTCAGCGCATAGGCCGGGTCGATCCGCTGCTCGTAACAGCCATGCCCGACCTCGTGGATGGTGGAGTAAAGACAGTTGAACGGCTCGGGTTCGACCACCCGCGTGGTGATCCGCACGTCAGAGCCGGAGCCGGAACTGAACGGATGCACCGCCTTGTCCATCCGCCCGTGGCGCCAGTCATAGCCGAAATGGGTCGCGGCCTCGCGCGCAAGCTGCAACTGCCCGGCCTCGGCGAAGTCGCCCGTCAGCGGCGCGGGCACATGGCCCGATCCCATGATCCGCTCGCGCAGCATCACCAGACGCGGGCGCATCCGGTCGAACATCGCACCGGTTTCGGCGGCGGTGGCGCCGGGTTCGTAATCGTCCATCAGCGCGTCATACAGATCGCCGCCATCGGCCAGCGCGGCGGCCTCTTCGCGTTTCAGCGCGACGACCCGTTCCAGCGTGGGCAGAAAATGCGCCACGTCATCGGCGGCGCGGGCCTCGGCCCAGATGCCCTGGGCGCGGCTGGTCACGCGGGCCAGTTCGGCGGCCAGCGTTTCGGGCAGGCGCGTGGCACGGGCATAGGACCGGCGGATATGGCGCATCTTGGCCGCGCCCACCGCATCCAGCGTGCCATCGTCGATCGCATCCAGCCATCCGCCGATCTTCGGATCGGTGCGGCGGGCATGAAGCACACCCTCCAGCGCGCCGATTTCTTCGGCCCGCTGGGCGGCGGCACCGCGCGGCATCACGGTTTCCTGATCCCAGCCAAGGCGGCCGGCGACCTGGGCCAAAGCCTCGGTCTGGTGCTGAAACGCCATCAGCGCGTCAAAAGCGGTCATGCGGTCCCCCGGATGGATTGTTGCAACGGATAATGCGACAAGAAGCGCGCATGCAGGATCAGCACCCATAGCACGATCGCGCCCAGTTGATGGAAAATCGCGATCTGCAACGGTGCCGAATGCATCACCGTGACGATCCCCAGCACCACCTGACCGAACAGCATCAGCCCCATCCAGTCAAAGGCGCGGCGGGTCCTGAGGTTGCCGCTTTTACGGGCACGGTTCCAGACCACCATCCCGAAGATGAATAGCAGATACCCGGCCATGCGGTGCAGGAACTGCACCAGCCCCGCATCCTCGAAGAAATTGCGCCACCAGGGCGACAGCGCGAACAGATCGGGCGGCAGAACGCCCCCCGCCATCAGCGGCCAGTCGGTAAAATTGCGCCCCGCGTCGATCCCCGCCACCAGTGCCCCCAGCAGGATTTGCAGAAACGCGAAATGCATCAGCCCGGTGGACATCGAGAACAGCTTGGCCTCGCGCCCGCGCCGGGCCTGCATCAGATCCTTCTCGCTGCGGGCCAGCGCGAACACATACCACGCAATGAAACCGAGGATGACAAAGGCCAGCCCCAGATGCACGGCCAGCCGATAAGACGCCACATCCAGCCGTGCGCCGGTCAGGCCGGAGCTGACCATCCACCAGCCAATCGCGCCCTGCGCCCCGCCCAGCACACCGATACCCAGCAAGCGCCCGGTCCAGCCGGTGGGGATGCGTTTTGTCAGCAGAAAAAACAGAAAACCGACCGCCCAGACCAGCCCGATCATCCGGCCCAGCTGCCGGTGGCCCCATTCCCACCAATAGATGTACTGAAACTCGGACAGCGTCATGCCCCGGTTTTGCAACTGAAATTCCGGGGTGGCCTGATATTTCCCGAATTCGGCCATCCAGGCGGCCTGATCCATCGGCGGCAGCGCGCCGGTCACCGGCTTCCACTCGGTGATCGACAGCCCGCTATCGGTCAGCCGGGTCAGCCCGCCGATAAGGATCATCGCCGCGACCATCGCAAACAGCACGATCAGCCAGATCCGCACCGCCCCACGCGCGCCCTTATGCGCCTTGTCGATCCCGCCCGGCTGCGGCACGGGCTGCCCGGCAGGCGTGTCGCCGCCGACCTCTTCGAAAATGCTGCGCTTGCCGCTCATGCCGTCCCCCGCTCTGTCCTGCCCGGACAGTAGGCCCCGCCCGAAGGCGCTTCAAGTCACTCTCCGTGGGTTTTCCACCGCACCATTTGCCGCAGAACCCCATGCAGGATCTGCACATCGGCGCGGGTCAGCGGCATCCTGCTCCACATGTTGCGCAGGTTCTGTTTCATCCCCGCGGCCTTGATCTCCGGAAAGAAGAAGCCGGCCTCGTCCAGCCGCTCCTCGTAATGATCGCCCAGCTTCTCGATCTCGATCTGGCTGGCAAACTCGGTCTTCGCCATCTCGACTACCTCGGGCACGATATCGGCGGTCTGACGGCGCCATTCATAGGCGGTCAGCAACACGCATTGCGCCAGATTGAGCGAGGCGAAATCCGGATTCACCGGGACCGAGACAATGGCATTGGCCCGCGCCACATCGTCATTTTCCAGCCCGGCGCGTTCGGGGCCGAACAGAACCGCGACGCGGCGCCCCTCGGCCACCAGCGCGCGGGCATGTTCCATCGCGCGCTCGGGCGTCATCACGGGCTTGGTCAGATCGCGGCCCCGCGCCGTGGTGGCAAAAACGAAATCGCAATCGGCCACGGCGGCGCCGGTGTCGTCGAACAGCCCCGCCTGATCCAGCAACCGCCCCGCCCCCGAGGCCAACGCCACCGCGCGCGGATTGGGCCAGCCGTCGCGCGGGGCGACGATGCGCATCCGGTCCAGCCCAAAATTCCACATCGCCCGCGCGGCCCCGCCGATATTCTCGCCCATCTGCGGGCGAACCAGGACAAAGGCGGGCTGCGGGCCGGTTTGCATGTTCTGTGCCATGGCCGCGCATTTACGCCGGGCCCGGCCTCAGGGCAAGCACTTGTGAGCCGCCCACACCCAAGCTATGAGGGCGCAACCCGAAAAGGATGGCCCCATGTCCGAAGACCAGGCACCGCAAATCTATCTGATCACCCCGCCCGAATTCGACCTGTCCACATTTCCCGACCGGCTGGCCGCGGTGCTGGACGCGCATCCGGTGGCCTGCGTGCGCCTGGCCCTGGCCTCGAAAGACGAAGACCGGGTCGGTCGCGCCGCCGATGCGCTGCGCGAGATCTGCCATGCCCGCGACATCGCCCTGACCATCGAGGAACATGTGCAACTGGTCGACCGGCTCGGCCTCGACGGGGTGCACCTGACCGACGGCGCACGCTCGGTGCGCAAGGTGCGCAAGGCACTGGGCGCCGATGCCATCGTCGGTGCGTTCTGCGGCGCGTCGCGCCATGACGGGCTGAACGCGGGCGAAGCCGGTGCCGATTACATCAGCTTCGGCCCGGTCGGCGACAGCGCCCTGGGCGACGGTACCTGCGCCGAGCACGACCTGTTCGCGTGGTGGTCCGAAGTGATCGAAGTACCGGTGGTGGCCGAAGGCGCGCTGACCCCCGAACTCGTGGCCCAACTGGCGCCCTTCACCGATTTCTTCGGCGTGGGCGAAGAAATCTGGTCCCAGGATGACCCCGCCGCCGCCCTCGGTGCGCTGATCGCGGCCATGGTCTGACCCTGCCCCTTCTTCTTGGCGCAAATACTCCCGCCGGAGGCCAGGAAAATTCTTCACGAAGAATTTTTCGCTTAAAAATTTTCGGGAAAATTTTTTTATCCCGCGACAGGAAACGCGCTGCGCACCGCCTGTTCGCAGGCCAGCGCCAGCGCCTTGCGGCTGTCGAAATCGGCCACTTTCAGCGCCGGATGGTACACCAACTCGACCGATCCCTGCCGCCGCGCCGCCAATATCTTCAGCAGATGCGGGCCAAACGCCATCTCGCCCCACCAGCCATAGAAACGCGGATCCGCCCCCTTAGGCGCGCGGTAAATCACCGTGACCGGTTGCACATGCAGAAAGCCGCGCAGCGCCTCGCTGAAAAACGCCGCGAACAGCGTCGATTTGAACGGCAGCACCCGCTGCCCGTCGGTCGAGGTGCCCTCGGGGAAAAACAACAGCTTGTGGCCGGCCTTCAGCCGCGCTTCGAACAGCGCGGTCTGCGCCTTCGCCTCGCGCCGGTCGCGGTTGATGAATACCGTGCCGGTGGACCGCGCCAGCCAGCCGATGCCAGGCCACTGCGCCACCTCGGCCTTGGAGACGAAATAGACCCGCTTGCGCGCATTCAGCGCGAAGATGTCCAGCCACGACGAATGGTTCGCCACCACCGCGCCACGCTGCGTCATCCGTGCGCCGCGCACCTGATAGGGGATGCGCAGGATGACAAAGGCCGCGCGACAGACAAACTGCGTGATGAAGGGTGTGACCGGGCGATGCCAGCCAAAAAGCGGCCGCTCGATCAGTCGCAGCAGCAGCAGCAAGGCCAAACCGCCGAACACCAGCAGCCCCAGCGCGGTGCCGCGCCAGATTGCCCGCAGCCAGCCCATCGGCGTGATCGCCGGCATGTCGGGCGTACTGCCGTCATCCCAGACCGGGCTCACCGGCCGCGATCCCCCGAATAGCGCGCGCGGCTTTTCGCGGTCATCTTCTCTGTGTCCATGATCAGGCAGACATCGGTGGTGTTGAAGGCGTGATCGACATAGGCTCCCTCGCCCACGAACCCACCCAGCCGCAGATAGGCCTTGATCAGCGCCGGGGTCGCCAGCATCGCCGCCTTGCGGTCGACCTCGTCTTTCCGGATCAGATCCATCGAATGGAAATGTTCGGGCAGCACCCGCACCCGCAATTCAGGCGGTGCCAGGTGGAAATGGTGCAGATAGGCCAGCGGCGTTTTCAGCGCCTCCAGATCGGTGCCATGGAAACTGGCCACCCCGAACAGCACCTCGATCCGGTGATCCAGCACATAGCGCGCCAGCCCGTTCCACAGACGCATCAGCGCGGTGCCGCCCCGGTAATCGCGGTGCACGCAGGAGCGGCCCAGTTCCAGCAACCGCCGCCCGCTTTGCTTGAGCACGGTCAGATCGTATTCGGCCTCGGAATAATAGCGGCCCAGCTTTTCGGCCTGATCGCTGCGCAGCAACCGGTAAACCCCCACCACATGCTCCAGCGCGGCGGCATCGCGCCGTTTGTCGATCAGAATCAGGTGATCGTAGAACGGGTCGAACGCGTCACGCTCCAGCCGCGCATCATGATCGACCATGGCGCCGTCGCCGCCCAGTTCGGCCACAAAAACCTCATACCGCAAGCGCTGCGCGGCAAGCAGATCATTGGGCGCGGTGGCGAGCTTCAGCTCGAAATGGTCGTCACTGGGGAGCATGGCGGGCTGAGCGTTTCCGTTCCGTCCAAGGGTGGCAGGGTTCTAGGCATTGCCACGCGGATTTGCAACAGCGCGGTGACGCCGTGTTCGGGTTAACGCCCTGTTAAGACTGATATGCGAGGCATCGGGAGTCAAAAACAATCTGTCAGGAGTCGAAAACCGGCATGAGCCCGACCCGCGCGCCATCGATCACCACCTTGCCCTGGTGCTCGAAATTCACGGTGATCTTCCCCCCGATATTCGATTGCACCTGTCCCAGCCCCCAATCGGGCCGGTCGGGGTGGCGCACCAACATGCCGGGCTCCAGCATCGCATTCATATCACTCATGGCACGTCCCTTCCGCAGCGGGGGGCCGGAATGAGTTCCCCCAGCCGCCCCGATCTGACCGCGCTGCTTGGCTCGCGCATCTGTCACGACCTTATCAGCCCTTTGGGCGCCATCGGCAATGGGCTGGAACTGTTGCGCATGACCGGCACCGGCGACGGGCCCGAGGCCGCGCTGATGGCCGACAGCGTACAAAGCGCCAATGCCCGCATCCGGTTCTTCCGCATCGCCTTTGGCGCGGCGGCGGGCGATCAGCGGATCGGGCGTACCGATCTGGCCGGCGTTCTGGACGACTATTATCGCGAAGGGCGGATCGCGCTGACCCATCGGTTCGACCCCGATCTGGCGCGCGCCGACGCCAAACTGGCGCTGCTGGTGCTGCTGTGTCTGGAAAGCGCGCTGCCGCGGGGCGGTGATATCGCGCTGTCGGGCGGCGCCGGGCGCTGGCAGTTGCGCGCGGACGCCGAGCGGCTGAAGGTGGAAGACCGGCTTTGGTCCGCGTTGACCCAGCCGCAGCCGCCCGGCGATGTCACCCCGGCCGAGGTGCAGTTCGCGCTACTGCCGCACGCGGCGGCCGAGGCCGGGCGCGCGCTGTCGGTAACCTTGGGCACGGACGCGATCGAGGTGTGGTTCTAGGTAGTGGACTCATAGCCGGCGACAGGCAGACCCACGCAGCTTCGAATCCAGTCGGCGTTGCGCGCGACCATCAGTTCGCCCTCGCGAATGGCCTCGTCACCGCGATACAGTTCCAGCACCGACATGCGCGACAGATTGGCGTTCAGCAGCACATGCGGCGGCTCGCCGGCCAGGCGGCTGCGCCGGATCTGCTCGGTCATCACGTCGATCGCGGTCGAGATCACGTCGACATAATGCGGCGCACGGTCGCGTTCCTTGCGGGGTGGAATGGTCCCTTCGAACCGCTTCTGGAACGAGGCCGGAAGATAATCATAAATGTTGGCCCAGCTGGGCGCGGTGGACGACACGGCCCTGCCCCCGCGCCAGACGGTGCCATCCAGCCGGGCATTCGGATTGACCGCGATGATCACATCCGCCCCCATCGCCCGGCAGGCCGAGACCGGCACCGGATTGGTCAGCGCCCCGTCCATCAGCCAGCGGTCGTCGATCCGGTACGGGCTGATCACACCCGGAATTGCCACCGAAGCGCGCACCGCCTGGGCGACATTGCCATCCTGTAACCAGATCTCGCGCCCGGTTTCCATATCGGTGGCAACGGCGGTAAAGCGGGTCGGCAGATCCTCGATCTTTGTCGCCAGACCAAGGGATTCGATCATGCGCAGGATTTCCTGCCCCTCGACCAGTCCACCGCTGGCGGGCCGGATGTCGATCAGCGAGACAAAGCGCGTGCGCGTCAGCCCGGCCAGCCAGCTTTCCAGCGCATCCAGCCGCCCGCCCGCATGGGCCGCACCCACCAGCGCCCCCATCGAGCAGCCGGCGATCACGTCGGGCTTTACCCCCAGCGCATCCAGCGCGCGGACGACGCCGATATGGCACCAGCCCCGCGCCCCGCCCGAGCCAAGCGCCAATCCGATCTTCGGCTTCCGCATATCACCCCTACTCCGCCGCGACGCCCCGTGCCGCCAGAATGTCCTTCAGATAGCGCCCGGTATGGCTTTCTTCGGCCTCGGCCACCTGTTCGGGGGTGCCGGTGGCCACCACCCGGCCGCCGCCATCGCCGCCTTCGGGACCGATATCGATGATCCAGTCGGCGGTCTTGACCACGTCCAGGTTATGCTCGATCACCACCACCGTATTGCCCTGCTCGACCAGTTCGTGCAGCACCTCCAACAGCTTTTTCACATCCTCGAAATGCAACCCCGTGGTGGGCTCGTCGAGGATATAAAGCGTCCGGCCGGTGGCGCGTTTCGACAGCTCCTTCGACAGCTTCACCCGCTGCGCCTCGCCCCCCGACAGGGTCGTGGCCTGCTGCCCGACCTTGATATACCCCAAACCGACGCGGGCCAGAGCATCCATTTTGTCGCGGATGCCCGGCACCGCCTTGAAGAATTCCTGCGCATCCTCGACCGTCATGTCCAGAACATCGGCGATGCTTTTGCCCTTAAACTTCACCTCCAGGGTTTCGCGGTTATAGCGCGCGCCCTTGCAGGTTTCGCAGGTCACATAGACATCGGGCAGGAAGTGCATCTCGATCTTGATCACCCCGTCGCCCTGGCACGCCTCGCAGCGCCCCCCCTTGACGTTGAACGAAAACCGCCCCGGCTTGTAGCCGCGCGCCTTGGCCTCGGGCAGGCCCGCGAACCAGTCGCGAATCGGCGTGAATGCACCGGTGTAGGTGGCCGGGTTCGACCGCGGCGTGCGCCCGATCGGGCGCTGGTCGATATCGATCACCTTGTCCAGATGCTCCAACCCCTTGATCGTCTCGCAGGGCGCGGGCGTCTGGCGGGCCCCGTTCAGCCGCATGGAGGCGGTCTTGAACAGCGTCTCGATGGTCAGCGTGGACTTGCCCCCGCCCGACACGCCGGTGACGCAGACGAATTTGCCCAGCGGGAAATCCACCGTCACGTCGTGCAGATTGTTGCCGCTGGCCTTGACCACGGTGATCTTCTTGCGGTTGCCCTTGCGCCGGGTGCCCGGCACCGGGATCGCCCGCGTGCCCGACAGGTACTGCCCGGTGATCGAGGCCGGGTCGGTCGCGATCTGCGCGGGCGTGCCATGCGCCACCACACGGCCGCCATGCACCCCCGCGCCGGGGCCGATGTCGAAGACGTAATCGGCCTCGCGGATCGCTTCCTCGTCATGCTCGACCACGATCACCGTGTTGCCCTGATCGCGCAGGTTTTTCAGCGTCTGCAGCAACCGCCCGTTGTCGCGCTGATGCAACCCGATCGAGGGCTCGTCGAGCACGTAAAGAACCCCGGTCAGCCCCGATCCGATCTGGCTGGCCAGCCTGATCCGCTGGCTTTCGCCGCCCGACAGCGTGCCAGCATTGCGCGAGAGGGTCAGGTATTCCAGACCCACATTGTTCAGGAACCCCAGCCTTTCGCGGATTTCCTTCAGGATGGCGCGGGCGATCTCGTTCCGCTGGGCGGTCAGGTTTTCCGGCACCGTCGCGCACCAGGCATAGGCCTCGCGGATCGACATCTGCACCACCTGCCCCACATGCAGCCCGGCGATTTTCACCGCCAGCGCCTCTGGCCGCAGCCGGTAGCCGTCGCAGGTATGGCACGGGCGATTGTTCTGGTACCGCTCGAATTCCTCGCGCACCCAGTTGCTGTCGGTCTCGCGATAGCGGCGCTCCATGTTCGGAATCACGCCTTCGAACGCGCGCGACACCTGATAGACCCGCCCGCCCTCGTCATAGCGGAACTGAATTTCCTCGTCGCCCGAACCGTACAGGAAAACCTGCTGCACATGCGCCGGCAGCTCCTTCCACGGCGTGTTCTTGTCAAATTCGTAATGGCGCGCGATCGCCTCGATCGTCTGCAGGAAATAGGGCGACTTGCCCTTGCGCCAGGGTGCCAGCGCCCCGTCATACAGCTTCAGCGCCGCGTCGGGCACCACCAGCCGTTCATCAAAGAACAGCTCCACCCCCAATCCGCCGCAATCTGGGCAGGCCCCGAACGGCGCGTTGAAGGAAAACAGCCGCGGCTCGATCTCGGGAATGGTGAAACCCGATACCGGACAGGCGAAGTTTTCGCTGAACGTAAGGCGCTCGGGCTCACCTTCGCCGTCGCGCGGCGCGGTTTCCAGAATGGCGATGCCATCGGCCAGATCCAGCGCGGTGCGGAAACTGTCGGCCAGCCGGGTTTCCAGACCTTCGCGCACCACGATCCGGTCCACCACCACATCGATGTCATGACGGAACTTCTTGTCCAGCGTGGGCGGCTCGTCCAGCTCATGGAACTGCCCGTCCACCTTGACGCGCTGAAAGCCCTGCTTGCGCAGTTCCAGAAATTCCTTGCGGTACTCGCCCTTGCGGTCGCGGATGATCGGCGCCAGCAGAAAACCGCGCGTGCCCTCTTCCAGCGCCATCACGCGATCCACCATGTCCTGCACCTGCTGCGCCTCGATCGGCAGGCCGGTGGCGGGCGAATAGGGCGTGCCGACCCGGGCAAACAGCAACCGCAGATAATCATAAATCTCGGTCACCGTGCCGACGGTCGAGCGCGGGTTCTTGCTGGTCGTCTTCTGCTCGATGGAAATCGCGGGGGACAGCCCGCTGATGTGATCCACATCGGGCTTTTCCATCATGTCCAGAAACTGCCGCGCATAGGCCGACAGCGATTCCACATAGCGGCGCTGCCCTTCGGCATAGATCGTATCGAATGCCAGGCTGGACTTGCCCGAGCCCGACAGGCCGGTGATCACCACCAACTCATCGCGCGGAATATCCACATCGATGTTCTTGAGGTTATGCTCGCGCGCGCCGCGCACCTCGATCATTTTCATCTCGGCCATGAATGCCCCCCGGTTCGATCCTTAAGAAATAGTGGACGCAAACCGAATCTCCAACCGAAAACTAGGAACAAGACACGAACATTTGCATATGCAGCGTAATTGCGCCACGCTGGGCGGATGCGGCATACGGGCGGGGCTTCACATTCTGAATGCGGCATACATATACCCCCTCAACCGCCAGACCGGCGCGACACAGGACAACAAGGAAAACGCGAATGCTCTCGAAATTCAGGCAATCCGGGCCGCGCGTCGGCGCGATCGACCCGGAGGATGCGGTCAAACGGGCCGCAGCCGGCGAACTGACACTGGTGGACGTCCGCGACGCGGGTGAACTGAAGATGACCGACCACGCCTCGGGGGCACTCCATATCCCGATGCCAGTATTTCGGATGCAGACCGACCCGAGCAGCCCCGAATGCCACCCCGCCCTGTCGGTGGACAAGCCGGTGGCGCTCTATTGCGCGTCCGGCGCACGCTCGCAAATGGCGGCGCAACTGATGCTGCAAATGGGCTACAAAGAGGTCTACAACCTCGGCGGACTGCACCACTGGCAGATGGCGGGCGGCACCGTCACCCACTGACCGCCGCCGCCGCTTCTTCTCGGCACAAATACTCCCGCCGGAGGCCCCGCGCCGCGCATCGCGCGGCGCATACCAAAGCTGTCGCGCCGCAGGCGCGGCCTTTGGACCAGACCCGCTTACATGTGGATCACGCGCCCGTAAGCATCCAATACGCTTTCATGCATCATCTCGCTCAGCGTCGGATGCGGGAAGACCGTGTTCATCAGATCTTCCTCGGTGGTCTCTAACTGACGGCCGACCACATAGCCCTGGATCAGCTCCGTCACCTCAGCCCCCACCATATGCGCGCCCAGCAATTCGCCGGTCT
Source organism: Actibacterium sp. D185-2 (assembly GCF_054954595.1). Taxonomy (NCBI): domain Bacteria; kingdom Pseudomonadati; phylum Pseudomonadota; class Alphaproteobacteria; order Rhodobacterales; family Roseobacteraceae; genus Actibacterium; species Actibacterium sp. D185-2. The sequence goes on along the minus strand of NZ_JBPWNX010000002.1, from coordinate 265,418 downwards.
TGGCGTCGAACACGGTCTTGATCATCCCCTCGGGCTCGCCCAGGGCAATCGCCTTGCCGTTGCCAATGAAGGGGAAGCGGCCAACCTTGACCGTATAGCCCAGCTCTTTCGCCTTGGCCTCGGTATAGCCGACGCTGGCCACCTGCGGCTGACAATAGGTGCAGCCGGCGATGCTTTCGGGTTTTACCGGATGCGGATGCCCGCCCGCGATCAACTCGGCCACCATCACGCCCTCGTGGCTGGCCTTGTGCGCCAGCCAGGGCGCGCCGGCGATATCGCCGATGGCATACAACCCCTCGATCCCTGTGCGGCAAAACTCGTCCGTCACCACATGGGTGCGGTCGATCTTGACGCCCAGGCCTTCCAGCCCCAGCCCCTCGACATTGCCGACGATGCCCACGGCAGAAATCACCGTGTCGAACTCATGGGTTTCAACCTTGCCGCCCGCCTCGATATGCGCGGTGACCTTGTCCTTGCCACGGTCGAGCTGCTTGACCATGGCCTTTTCCATGATCTTCATGCCCTGCTTGGCGAACTGCTTCTTGGCGAAGGCCGAAATTTCGGCGTCCTCCACCGGCAGGATTCGGTCCATCACCTCGACCACGGTCGTGTCGGCGCCCAGCGTGTTGTAGAAGCTGGCGAATTCGATGCCGATCGCACCCGATCCGATGACCAGCAGCTTTTTCGGCATCTGCGGCGGCACCAGCGCGTGTTTGTAGGTCCAGACCAGATCGCCGTCGGCCTCCAGCCCCGGCAGTTCGCGCGCGCGGGCGCCGGTGGCCAGCACGATATGCTTGGCGGTCAGCTCTTCGGTGCCCGTGTCGGTCTTGACCGAAACCTTGCCCTTGGCGGGCAGCGTGGCCTCGCCCATCACCACGGTCACCTTGTTCTTTTTCATCAGATGGCCGACGCCACCATTCAGCTGCTTGGCCACCCCGCGCGAGCGTTTCACCACCGCATCAAGGTCAAAATCGATGCCGGTGGCCGACAGCCCGAACTCCTTGGCCCGGTGCATCAGGTGAAACACCTCGGAACTGCGCAACAGGGCCTTGGTGGGGATGCAGCCCCAATTCAGGCAGATGCCGCCCATATGCTCGCGCTCGACGATGGCCACCTTCAGGCCCAGTTGCGCGCCGCGAATGGCGGCGACATAGCCCCCCGGCCCGGCGCCGATTACGATCATGTCAAAAGTTTTGGCAGCCATGCGCGCCCCCTGAATGAGATTTAGTTTGATGTTAAACTATCTCCAGCACCGCATCAACGCGGTGGGCGTCGCCCCGGGTGGTTTTTTAGCCTCGCGCCGCCAAACCGCTGATTCTGACAGGCGATCAGCCGCGCAGCGCTTCCACGATCTTTCCATAACCGCCCTCGGCCAGGAAGCTTTCCTCGTCCTTGGACGAGCAGCGCGCCAATGCGTCGTTGCGGAACGAGAACCGGCCAAAGCGGCGGATCACTTCGCGGTGGGCCTTGGCGTGCAGCAGATTGTCGGCGCCGGTCTGCGGCATCCGTGTCAGCATCAGACGCACGCAGCGGTCCTGATCGCTGATACATTCCGAATGCATCAGCGGCATGTAAAAGAACTGCCGCTCGGGCTCGTCCACCTTCATGTCGAATTCCAGATGAATCGCCTGCTTGGCCGCCGCCCGCGCCATCGGGTCGGTGGAAAAGGCGCGCGCCTCGCCCCGGAACATGTTGCGCGGGAACTGATCGGTCAGGATCAGATAGGCCAGCGCGCTGCGCGGCTGGGTCAGCCAGTCGTGGAATTCGCCGTTATGGGCCCGCTGCCACATCGGCTCGAACCGATCGCGAATCTGGCGGTCCAGCGCATCGCCGCCGGTATACCAGCCCTCGGGCCCCACTTCGGACAGCCAGTAGTCGATCACCTCTTGCGGGGTCTGCATGGTCTGCTCCTGTACCTGCTGCGTGTGGGTCATGCCACGACCGTTTCAGATACCGGGGCGGGCCGCAAGGCGGTTACCGGTCAGGCCGCCGGTGCGACCGATGCGGCCTCTTCCTCTTCCTGGGCTTCGATGAACATTTCCTGCGCCACCTCGACCGCCACGGCCGTGGCCGAGGGCAGCACCGGCGCATAGCTGCCGGTGTGATCGACATCGGGGGCCGGGCGCTGCGTCATCCGGTACCCGGCATAGGCCGACAGCGCCCCCATCAGCACGGCGATGAACAGAAAGAACCCCTCTGGCCCGAAAACGCCCATGATCCAACCGGTGATCAGCGGCCCTGTCACCGCCCCCACCCCGTTCAGAAAGATCAGCCCGCCCGACGCGGCGGCCATGTCCTCATGCTCCATGAAGTCGTTGGTATAGGCGATCAGCAGTGCATAAAGCGGGTTGGTGGTGCCGCCCACCACAAAGGCCGCGCCCAGCAGCACCGCGAACTGGCTGCCCATCAGCATCCCCGCGATCGCGCCCCCGCCGCCCACCGCCGCCGCGACCAGGATCAGCCGACGCCGGTCGATCCGGTCGGAAACCCAGCCGATCGGATATTGCAGCAGCAGTCCGCCAACAAAGATCGACGCCACGAAGGCGGAAATCTGCGCCACGCTCAGCCCCGCCTGAGTACCGTAGACCGACGCCATGCCCAGCAGCGCCGAATAGACCCCGCCCAGCAGGAAGGTGCCGACGCAGCCCAGCGGCGAAATGCGGTAAAGCGCGCGGATGCTCAGCGGCTTGGTCCGCTCGAACGCAGGTGTCGGCACCACCGACAGCAGGATCGGCGCGAACGAGATCGACACCAGCACCGACGGCACGATGAACAGAATGAAGCCCGACGGATCGCCCAGCGTCAGAATGCCCTGCGCCGCCACCAGCCCGGCCATCTGCACGATCATGTAAAGCGACAGCGCCTGACCGCGGGTTTCATTGGTGGCCGAATTGTTCAGCCAGCTTTCGGCGGTCACATAGACCCCGGAAAAGCAGAATCCGATCACCACCCGCAGGACGATCCAGGCCATGGGCTCGGTTATCGCCGGAAACAGGATCAACGCCGCCGAGATGAACGAGGCCAGCGCCGCGAAGACCCGCACATGACCCACCCGCCGGATCATTTCCGGCGCCAGCCGCGAGCCCCCCAGGAAGCCCAGGAAATAGCCCGACATGACCAACGACATCTGAAAGGTGGAAAATCCTTCGATCCCACCGCGCACACCCAGCAACGTACCCTGAAGGCCGTTGCCCATCATCAGCAGCAACATGCCCAGAAGCAGCGCCCAGGAACTGGCCAGAACCCGTATCACATCACACCTCGAATCGCGTTTCCCGCCCTCTCTAGGACGGTCCTGTATCGGCTAAATGTGCCACGGCGACAATTGATGTCGCCTTTGCGGCTTATGGGATCAGCAGCGACGCATCGCCATAGGAAAAGAAGCGATACTTCTGCGCCACCGCATGGGCATAGATCGCGCGCACCCGGTCCACCCCCATCAGGGCCGAAACCAGCATCATCAGCGTCGATTTCGGCAGGTGGAAATTGGTCATCAGCGCATCGGTGACAAGAAAGCGGTATCCGGGGCGGATGAAAATGTCGGTCTCGCCGCGCCACGGCGCCACGGTGCCGTCGTCGTGCGCGGCACTTTCGATCAGGCGCAGCGCGGTGGTGCCCACCGGAATGATCCGCCCGCCCGCCGCGCGGGTGGCGTTGATCTGATCCGCCGCGGCCTGGGTCACCTCGCCCCATTCGGCGTGCATCTTGTGCTGGCTGACATCGTCCACCTTCACCGGCAGGAAGGTGCCCGCCCCCACATGCAGCGTGACCTCGGTGAACTGAACGCCGTTCGCGCGCAGCGCCGCCAGCAGATCCGCGTCGAAATGGAGCGAAGCCGTGGGCGCCGCCACCGCCCCCGAATGGCGGGCAAAGACGGTCTGGTAATCCTCGTTGTCCTGCGCGTCGGCGGGGCGTTTGGCGGCGATATAGGGCGGCAACGGCATCGCCCCCGCCTGCGCCAGGGCGGCGTCGAAATCGTCGCCCTGCAGGTTGAAGGCCAGTGAAACATCGGTTTCGCCCTTGGCTACGATCCGGGCCGACAGCGCGTCGGAAAACACGATCTCCTCGCCCGGTTTCAGCTTGCGCAGCGGCTTGGCCAGCGCGCCCCAGGCACCGCCCGGCTGCGGCTCCAGCAAAGTGATCTCGACCTTGGCCTCGACCCGGCCTTCGGGCGTGTCGCGCAGACGCTTGCCGAACAGGCGGGCCGGGATCACCCTGGTGTTGTTCAGCACCAGCCGATCGCCGGGGCCCAGCAGATCGGGCAGGTCACGGACATGCAGATCACGGATCGTATCGCCCTGGGCCACCAGCATCCGGGCCGATGTGCGCGGGCGCGCCGGACGGGTGGCGATCAGCGCCTCGGGCAGGTCGAAATCGAAATCGGACAGTTTCACTTGGCAAGCTCCGGTGCGGGACTGCGAAAGATTTCGCGGAACATCCCCGGCGTCAGGATCGACAGCGGGTTGACGCCCACGCGCAGGTTCTTCGGATCGCCCTTCAGGCTGTAGTTGAAGCCGAACAGCCCCTCGCCCTTGCGGGTGAAGATCGCGCCGATCCCGTTCAGCAGATAGATGGGCGAGATCACCCCTTGCATATGCATCCGATTGGTCCCGAAAAGATAGACACCCGCCATGGAGATACCCAGCGACGGGCCCACGGCGCTGCCCCTCGTGACCTGCAGCGCATCGGGGGTCAAGCGGAACTCGGACGACACCTCGGAAAAGACCAGCCCTTCGCCATCCAGCATCTCCAGCAAACCGACCACCGAAATCGCGCTCAGCATCTCGGCCAGCGCCGGGGCGCCTTTCACCCGGGTGCGCTTGATCGACAGGGTTCCGTCGTAATCCCCCGGCGCACCGCGCGGTGTCAGCACCAGATCCAGTGTGCCGCCGTTGGATTTCTCGAAAATCCCCGCCCCGCGCAGCACCCCGCCCGCATCGTCCGAGCGGACCCGGACGCCGGTGCCGCCCCGCGCCGGCGCCAGGGTCACGGCGACCGGCGCGCCGCCCTCGACCGTGCCGGTCAGCTGGCCGTTAAGCCCGCCCGCCTGCGACAGTGTTCCACGCAGATCGCGCAGTGCTATGCCGCCCGACACCACCAGACGGTCCAGCGCCACCTGAACCGGGCCGGTCGCCGCACCGCTGCCGCCGTTGCCGCCGCCCCAGGCCTTCGGCAGGTTGCGCAGATCAACCCGGCCGCCCCCCAGCACCACCGCGGGGGGCCGCGCCGCGCCGCGCCCCGCCAGCGTCACCGGCGCATCCAGCCAGCCGCCCAGCCGCACCCGTGAAAACCGCGCCTCCTGCAACGCGCCGTCGGCGGTGATGGCCACGCGCCCGCCGTCGGCCCGCAGGCCGGGCGCCGTGAAGTTCAGGCTTTCGACCACCGGCGGGGTGCCCAGGCTGCCGGTCACCTCCAGCGTACCCTTGGCACTTTTGGCCTTGGACCAGCCCAGTCCCGGCAAGTGCAGCCCGACCCGGTTCAGATCGGAACTCAGGGCAAAGCGCGCCGGCTGGCCCTGCACCAGATCAAGCGTGATCGCGCCCAGGCCCCGGCCCGTCACGCTGCCTGCGGGCAGGCCGATCTTGAAGATATCGACCGCGCGCTGCGACAGCTCGACCGTACCCTCGACCCGGCTGCTGCCCTTGTGCGCGGGGCCAAGGGGCTGGCTCCAGACCCCCTGCACCGGCAGCCCGTCCAGCGTGGCCTGCCCGGCGATCGACAGCTCGGTCGCGTCGGCGTTCAGGGTCAGCTGCTGTGCGGCAATCACCCGATTGTTGACGATCACCCCGGAGCGCAGGTCGCTCAGCGTGCCCGACACGGAATACGCCACGTCCTGTGGCTGGGTGCCCCCGACGAACGGCACCGACAACTGCGCCACCATCTGCGCGCGGCCTTCGGCCAGGGCCACGGGCTGGCCCGCCTTCGACATCAGTTCCAGCGGTGGCTGATCCAGCAGCGACAGCATCGCCTCGACCGAACTGTCGGTCTTCAGCGTGATCTCGCCCCGCGCCGGGCGCTCGGTGATATCCGGTACGCGCACCACCGTCCCCGCCGCATCCACCGCGCCCCCGCTGGGCGCGGCGACGGTGCCGCTTTCCAGCACCAGGGTGAAGCTTTCATCGGCGATCATGGCATAGCCGTAGCCTTGCTCGACCGGCGGCATGGTTTTCATGAAGCGCACCGTGGCATCGCGGAAATCATAGCCGAGCGAGGCCACCGCCGGTGCCCCCGGCGCCCGGCGCAACGCGCCCTGCACATTGAAGATCAGCGCATCCTGCACATTGTCGGCCACCCATTGCCGGGTGCGCGGCACCAGATCCACCGGCCAAAGCTGCAGCAGATGCGTGTCGGTGATCTGGTCCAGCGTCATGTCCAGCGCGATCTGCCAGCCCTCGCGCCCGGCTCGCACCACGCCCGAGCCGCGATATTCGACACCGGCCTCGTCGGTCAGGCTGGCCTGCCCGATCGTGGCGGTGAACGGGTCCAGCGTCAGTTTCAGATCGGCCGCGCCGGCGCTGAACCGGGCCGGTTCGGCAAACACGCCCTTGGGCGTCAGCGCGACCTGCCGCAGCCGCATCTGGGTGATCAGGCTGGTCGGCCAGCCGCCCACATAGTCGCGCAGATAGGCGTGGCCCTCGGCCGTCAGGCTGACCGCGCCGGTCTTGACCGACACCTCGTCGAAGGTGATCCGGTCCTGCGCCGGATCGTAGCGGAAATAGCTTTTGCCGCGGTCGAACCGGATCGGGGCGGCGCCCTCGACCGGATGCAGCGCGCCCGCGCCGATTTCCAGCGCGGCGCTGAGCGGGGCCAGCGATCCGCCGGCGCTGACCCCGGTGCGCACCGCCCCCGAGATCGGCGCATCCAGCACGGTCAGAAACGCCAGCGCCGGGGATTGGGTGGCGATGTCGGCGGCGGGCAGATCGCTGAAGCTGGCCGACATTCGCGATTCGGCCGATCCTTTCAGCGTCTCGAAGCTCATCGCCACCTCGGACGGCACGCCCTGATCGCTGGTCAGCGAAAAGAACAGCTGCGCCGACAGGTCCGACGCGGTCTGATCCAGCGTCAGCAGCCCGTCGCGCACCAGCCAGGCGCGCCCGGCGCGCGCATCGACATAGCGCAGTTGCAAACCTTCGGCCGACACCCCCTCGACCGCGGCCAGGGCCGGAACCGTCAGGGCCTGATCCAGCTGCTCCAGCACCTGGGCGACGCTGGCCGCGCTGAACGGCGCCACCGCGTCGCCCAGGGCCAGGTCAAGCCGGCCATCGGCGGCCCGTCGGATCGTGATCTCGGGGCCCGACAGCGCCACCCGTCGCACCTCGATCCGACGGTCCAGCAGCGCGCGCGCGGCCAGCGTGACCTGCATGTCGGGCATCCGCGCCAGCGGGCGGCCATTGGCATCCGACAGGGTCGCATCCAGCAGATGCACCTGCGGCGGCGCCTTGCGCGAGAACACCACCTGCACCGCGCCCAGATCCAGCGCCGCCGGGGCCAGCACCGCGTTCAGCCGCTCGGCGACCCGGTCGGTCGCCCAGGCGGGCACCGTCAGGGTGCGCTCGGTCAGCGACAGCACCGCCAGCAGGAACAGCCCGGCCATCAGCGCCAGACTGAGCAGCAGCCAGATGCCAAAGCGCATGCGCCGGCGTGGCGGTTGGGGTTGCGGTTCTGTTTCGGTCATCCTGCGCCTGTGCGGCACCCTCTTGCTCTTGCCTCTGCGGGCGGCGGCTCTATCCTCGCGCCGCGGACCCTATGCAGATAGGGACGATTGCGAAAGTCCAAAGGAGCACCCCCATGCCCGACATCGGCCAGCCTGCCCCCGATTTCACCCTGCCCCGCGATGGCGGCGACACGATCACGTTGTCAGCCCTGCGCCCGGCCCCCGTGGTGCTGTATTTCTACCCCAAGGATGACACGCCCGGCTGCACGACGGAAGCCATCGACTTTACCGCGCTTCTGCCGGACTTCGCCGCCGCCGGGGTGCAGGTTTTCGGTCTCTCCAAGGATACTGTCGCCAAGCATGAAAAGTTCCGCGTCAAACACGATCTGGCGGTGCCGCTGTTGTCGGACGAAGACGGCGCCGTATGCGCGGCCTATGGCACCTGGGTCGAAAAGAACATGTATGGCCGCACATCCATGGGGATCGAGCGCGCGACCTTTCTGATCGCGGGCGACGGCACCCTTGCCCGCATATGGCGCAAGGTGAAGGTCAAGGGCCACGCGCAGGAGGTTCTGGACGCGGCCCGCGCATTGTGAGCGACCCGACCCTGGCACAGATGGCGGTCGAGGTGCTGACCACCGCCGACGGGCGCGCGAAAACCGCCCTGTCGCAGGCCCATGCCGCGCGCTGGTTCGCCGCGCGCGCGGCCGGCACGCCGCTGGCCACCGGCACCGCAAGCCCGCCACCGCATCCCGCCCGGCCCGCACGGCCCGAACTGCTGTCGCCACGCGACGTGCCGCGCCGCCGCCCCGGCTCGCCCGAGGGGCGGATCGCGCTGCTGCACGCGGTCGCGCATATCGAACTGAACGCCGTCGATCTGCACTGGGACATCCTGGCCCGGTTCGGCGACGTGCCGATGCCGATGGGCTTTTACGACGACTGGGTGAAAGCGGCCGAGGACGAGTCGCGCCATTTCAATCTGGTCTGCGACTGTCTGGACCGGCTGGGCAGCCATTACGGCGCTCTGCCCGCCCATGCCGGGATGTGGCGCGCGGCCGAGGATACCGCAGACGACCTGATGGGCCGGCTGGCCGTGGTGCCCATGGTGCTGGAGGCGCGCGGGCTGGACGTGACCCCCGGCATGATCGAGGTGTTCCGCAAGGCTGGCGACGATCAGGCCGTCGCCGCGCTTGAGGTGATCTATGGCGAAGAAGTGGCCCATGTCGCCTATGGCTCGAAATGGTTCCACTTTCTGTGCGGCCGCCATAACGAGGACCCGAAGGACAGGTTCCACGCCCTGGTGCGTCAGTATTTCCACGGCGCGCTGAAGCCACCCTTCAACGAGGAAAAGCGCGCCGAGGCCGGGCTGCCGCCCGATTTCTATTGGCCGCTGAGCGCCGGCGGCAGCGTGGCCTGAACGCAACGCCCGGCGAAAATCGGCAGTTTCTTGCCGGTTCGTCAACTTACGCCAGTAGCAAGGCAGTAGAATCGCTCAAAAATCTTGCGGTCGCGCCCGCCTATGCCCTATGCAAACCAAGACCATGGTTTTTCCGGGGAACGGTGGTCACGACGATCTGGGGATGAGGCAGACGACGGGGCATAGGGGCTTGAAACTTCCAATTCTGATGCGATTGCACATGGCGCTGGAGCGCTTCTTGCCGGAACAGCGATTGTTCCTGCGATCCGATACCGAAACACGGTTCATCCGGCTTCGGTCGGAAACCCAGGCTCTGGCCCTGTTCGGCTGCGCCGCGCTGGTCGGCTGGTCGATCATCGCCACCGCGATCCTGCTGATGGACAGTATCGGCGCCGGCAGCCTGCGCGACCAGGCGCAGCGCGAGCAGATCGCCTTTGAACAACGTTTGAACGCCCTGGCCGCGGAACGCGATCTGCGCACCCAGGAGGCGCAGAAGGCGCAAAAGCGGTTCACGCTGGCGCTGGACGAAGTGTCCAAGATGCAATCGGCGCTGCTCGGTTCGGAAGATCGCCGCAAGGAGCTGGAAACCGGGATCGAGGTGATCCAGTCCACCCTGCGCCGCACGATGACCGAACGCGACGACGCGCTGGAGCGCTCGGACGCGCTGGCAGTGGCACTGGCGGGCGACGGCGGATCCTCGAAATCCGACGCCGGCCGCATCGAGGACATGCAGCAGACCGTCAGCTTCCTGTCCGACGCGCTGAACCTGACCGCAACCGAACGCGATGCCGTCGCCGCCGATGCCGCCGCCGCCTATGATCTGGCCAGCGCGCTGGATTACGACCGGCGCCTGTCGCAGGACCGCAACGACCGCATCTTCGAACAGCTTGAGGACGCGATGTCCATTTCGGTCGAGCCGCTGGACAAGATGTTCCGCAATGCCGGGCTGAACACCGACACCCTGCTTGATCAGGTGCGCAAGGGATATTCCGGCCAGGGCGGCCCGCTGACCCCGATCGCGCTGTCCACCAAGGGCGACGCCACCCCCGACCCCGACAGCCTGCGCGCCAATGCCATCTTGCGGGAACTCGACAAGCTGAACCTTTACCGGCTTGCGGCCGAAAAGACGCCGTTCGCACTGCCGCTGAAATCCTCGTTCCGCTTCACCAGCCCGTTCGGCTGGCGCAAGCACCCGATCTCGGGCCGCTCGCGGATGCACGAAGGCATGGATATGGCCGGCGCCTATGGTTCCGCGATCTATGCCACCGCCGACGGCGTTGTCACCAAGGCCGACTGGTCCAACGGATATGGCCGGCTTGTCACCATTCAGCACGACTTCGGGGTCGAAACCCGCTTCGGCCATTTGTCGAACATTCGCGTGAAGGTCGGCCAAAGGGTCTCGCGCGGGGACCGGATTGGTGATATGGGGAATTCCGGTCGCTCCACCGGCACTCATTTGCATTATGAGGTGCGCGTAGGTGGGAAACCCGTCAATCCGATGACCTATATCAAGGCAGCCAGAGATGTTTTCTAAAAGCAGGATCAATGAGCCCGGTCCGAAACAAACGGGCGATGCGGAGAAACCGAAAATGCCGGAGGCCGCGAAGGCTCCCGCCCCGCTTGGCGACAAACCGGCGATCGCGCCAAAGCCCAAGCCCCCGGCGTCTGTGCTGTCCACCGACCTGACCGTCACCGGCAACCTGCGTACCACTGGGGATATTCAGGTCGAAGGCACGGTCGAAGGCGATATCCGCGCCCATATGCTGACCGTCGGCGAAGGCGCGACCATCAAGGGCGAAGTCGTGGCCGATGACGTCGTGGTCAATGGCCGTGTCGTTGGCCGTGTGCGCGGCCTGAAGGTGCGCCTGACCTCGACCGCGCGGGTCGAAGGCGACATCATCCACAAGACCATCGCGATCGAATCCGGCGCCCATTTCGAAGGCTCTGTGCAGCGTCAGGACGACCCGCTGAGCAATGGTGGCGCCAAGGCCCCGGCGCCGCAAAAACCGGCCCTGCCGCAGGGCTGAGCCCCGATCCAGCATCCGAATCGAAACGGGCGTCGCGGCATTGCGGCGCCCGTTTTCCATCTGCCGGTCAGATCAGCGCACGGCGGTACAGGTGCCAGCTGGCATGTCCCAGCACCGGCAACACCAGCAGCAGCCCCATGAACATCGGCACCATCCCGACAAACAGCAATACTGCCACCAGAACACCCCACAGCAGCATCACCCCCGGATTGCGGATGGTGGTGCGGACACTGACGATCATCGCGGTGACGAAATCAAGTTCACGATCCAGCAGCAGCGGCAGCCCGACCACGGTGATGGCAAAGATCAGCGCCGCCAGCGCGCCGCCGACCAGCGACCCCACCGCCAGCATCATCAATCCGTTGGTGCCCAGGAACACCTCGTAGGAACTGCTGATATTGGTCATCGTCGTCAGCCCCAGGAACAGGGCAAAGATCATGTGCCCGATAAAGGACCAGAACAGGAATATCAGAATGATGATGGCGCAGATCGACGGCAATTGCCGGTCCTTCTGACGCCAGACCACGCCCAGCACCTCGCGCCAGCGCAGCGGCGTGCCGGCTTCCAGCCGGCGGCTGACCTCGTAAAGTCCGACTGCCGCGAATGGTCCCAGCAGCGGAAAACCGAACACCGCGATCGCCAGCCAGTAAATCTGCCCGCTCGCCTGGGTCAGCCAGAACAGCCCGATGCCGCACAGCACATAGAACCCGCCGAAAAACGCGCCATAACCCGGGGCCGCCAGAAAGTCGCGCCAGCCCGCCCGCAGCGCGGCCCGCAGATCCGCCACGCCGATATCCGCGATTTCAGGAATGGCAGAGGCCGGGGGCACGTCCGTCAGTGTCATTCGATTTCCTCCCTGTTTTTGCCCGAAGGCAAAACAAGAATGACCGGCAACGCCGACTCGATCAACCAAAACGGGAGAGGCTGCGCGCGGGCGCCTAGTCGGCGGCCTGGGCCTCGGCCCGGCTTTTGCCTGCCACGTCCAGCGCCAGCGTCGCCGCCATGAAGGCGTCCAGATCACCGTCCAGCACACCCGCGCTGTCCGAGGTCTCGTGCCCGGTGCGCAGATCCTTCACCATCTGATAGGGATGCAGCACATAGGATCGGATCTGGTTGCCCCAGCCCGCATCGCCCTTGTTTTCATGCGCTTCGGTGATGGCGGCGTTGCGGCGGTCCAGCTCCATCTGATACAGCCGCGATTTCAGCGCCTTCATGGCGATGTCGCGGTTCTGGTGCTGTGACTTTTCCGAAGACGTCACCACGATGCCGGTGGGCGCGTGGGTGATCCGTACCGCCGAGTCGGTGGTGTTGACGTGCTGCCCGCCCGCGCCGGACGACCGGTAAGTGTCGATGCGGATATCGGCCGGGTTCACCTCGATCTCGATATTGTCGTCGACCACGGGATAGACCCAGACCGACGAGAACGAGGTGTGCCGCCGCGCCGCCGAATCGTAGGGCGAGATCCGCACCAGCCGGTGCACGCCGCTTTCGGATTTCAGCCAGCCATAGGCGTTGTGCCCGGAAATCTTGTATGTGGCGGATTTGATCCCCGCCTCTTCGCCCGCGCTTTCGGACTGAAGCTCGACCTTGTAGCCTTTCTTCTCGGCCCAGCGGACATACATCCGCGCCAGAATCGAGGCCCAGTCGCAGCTTTCGGTGCCGCCCGCGCCGGCATTGATTTCCAGGAAGGTGTCGTTGGCGTCGGCCTCGCCGTTCAGCAGGGCCTCCAGCTCTTTCTGGGCGGCCTTCTCGGCCAGCGTCTTGAGCGCTGCCTCGGCCTCGGCCACCACCTCGGTGTCCTCTTCCATCTCGCCCAGCTCGATCAGTTCGATATTGTCGGACAGATCGCGGCCGATGCTTTCATAGGTGCCCATCGCATCCACAAGCGCCTGACGCTCGCGCATCAGCTTTTGCGCGTTCTCGGGGTCGTTCCACAGATCGGGATCTTCAACGCGGGCGTTGAATTCCTCCAACCGGTGCTGGGCGGTGTCCCAATCCAGACGCTGCGCCAGAAGCGCCAGCGACTTGCGGATATCCTCGATCGTGTTTTGCGTGTCAGCACGCATGGGCGGACCTTCGGTTGATGCGGTTCATAAGTTCAGGGGCTGTAGATAACGGCTTGGGCCCGGGGCTACAAGGCTCAGTACAACCCGCCCGACGACAGAGTGCCGAAGCTGGCCTTGGGCCCCACGGTGGCCTTCTTGCCGGTCGAGGTCGTGACCTCTTCGCCGTCGTCCACCTCGCCCGGTTTGAACAGCGGCAGATTCGCCCCCATCGCAAAACCGCCGTCAATTATCGCGGCCAGGCCAAAGATCGGCTCTTCGCCATCGCGGAAATATTCGGCCACGACGTTGTCGCCGACAGCGTCATCCGGCAACCGCCCGCCGGAATAGCGGTCGATCTTGATGAAATGGCCACCCGGCGGCACCTTGAAATTACCGCCGCCGAACTTCTCGACCGCATGGGTCATGAACTCGGTGAAGACCGGGCCGCACATGGTGCCGCCATAGGCCCCCTTGCCCAGCGGGCGCGGCCGGTCATAGCCGATATAGCAGCCCGCCACGATATTCGAGGTGAAGCCGACGAACCACACGTCCTTGGAGTCGTTGGTGGTACCGGTCTTGCCCGCCGTCGGCACCGGCAGATTGACCGTGTGCGCCGCCGTGCCCCGCTCGACCACACCCTGCAGCATCGAGGTCAGCTGATAAGCGGTGATCGCATTCATCACCCGCTCGCGGTTCGAGGTGATGCGCGGGCCCGCGCCCGCGGGCAGGTCGGGGACGGTGCAATCCACGCAATGGCGTGGGTCGTGGCGATAGATGGTCTTGCCCCAGCGGTCCTGCACCCGGTCCACCAGCGTGGGTTCCACCCGCTCGCCGCCATTGGCGAACATCGCATAGGCCGCGACCATCTTGTACAGCGTGGTTTCCTGACTGCCCAACGCATTGGCCAGGAACGGATCCATCCGGTCATACACGCCGAACCGTTCGGCATAGCCCGCAACCAGATCCATCCCCACCTCTTCGGCCAGGCGCACCGTCATCAGGTTACGCGAATAGACGATGCCGGTGCGCAGCGGCGCGGGGCCGTAAAACTTGTTCGACGAATTCTTGGGCCGCCAGATACCGGCGCCGGTTTCCACCTCGATCGGGGCGTCGATGACGATGGTGGCAGGGGTGAACCCGCTGTCCAGCGCGGCGGCATAGACGAAGGGCTTGAACGCCGAGCCGGGCTGGCGCGTCGCCTGGGTGGCGCGGTTGAACACCGAATACTGATAGGAAAAGCCGCCCTGCATCGCGATCACGCGGCCGGTGTTCACGTCCATGGCCACGAATCCGCCCTGCACCTCGGGCACCTGCCGCAGGGTCCAGCGGATGAAGCTGCCGTCGCTGTCGCTGACCATCTGACGCACCAGCACCACATCGCCCACCGAAACCAGATCGCCCGCCGCCTGCGCCCTGGACGACAATGTGCCGTCCGCGCGCAGCTTACGCGCCCAGGTCACGTCCTTTGCGGGGATCCAGTGGCCATCGGCATCCTCGGCCACGCCCTCGATTCCGATCCGTGCCGCGCCGCCCGCCCGTTCCAGCACCACCGCCGGATACCAGCCCGCAATGTCGCGGGGCACGTCGGCCCCGGCCAGCGCAGCGCGCCAGTCGGGTTCGGCCGTCAATTGCCCGGCCGGCAGGGTTTTGCCGGTGCCACGCCAGATGCCGCGACTGCGATCGTACTCTTCCAGCCCGTCGCGCAATGCCTTGGCGGCATTGACCTGCAAATCGGGGTCAATCGTGGCGCGGATCGTCAGACCGCCACCGAAAAATTCACCCTCGCCGAAATCCTGGCTCAGCTGGCGGCGGATTTCGTCGGTGAAATAGTCGCGCGGCGGCAGGCTCTCGCGGAAGGCGGGATAGTCGCCGTTCTGCACCGTCAACAGCGGCGCGGCCTTCGCCGCCTCATATACGGCCTCGTCGATATAGCCGTTCTCGAACATCTCGCGCAGCACGAAGTTGCGCCGCTCGATCGCGCGGGCCGTCGCGCGGACCGGGTGATAGGTCGAAGGTGCCTTGGGCAGAGCGGCCAGATAGGCGGCTTCCTGCGGTTCCAGCTCGGCCAGGGTCTTGTTGAAATAGGTCTGCGCGGCGGCGGCGACGCCGTAAGAGTTCTGGCCGAGGAAAATCTCGTTCAGATACAGTTCCAGGATCTGGTCCTTGTTCAGGGTCTCTTCGATCCGGGTCGCCAGGATCAGTTCCTTGATCTTGCGCTCGCCGGTGCGGTCGCCCGACAACAGGAAGTTCTTCATCACCTGCTGGGTGATGGTCGATGCGCCGCGCACATTCTTGCCCCGGCTTTTCACCGCGTCGATCGCGGCGGCGATGATGCCGCGTGCGTCAAAGCCGCTGTGGGAATAGAAATTCTTGTCCTCGGCGGAAATGAACGCGGCCTTCAGCAGATCGGGAATCTCGTCTGCGGGCGCGTACAGGCGGCGCTCTTCGGCGAATTCGTCGATCAGACGCCCCTCGCCCGAATAGATCCGGCTGATCGTCTTGGGGGTATAATTCGCCAGCTCCTCGTAATTGGGCAGATCGCGCGCATACATCCAGAAGATCGCGCCGATCGTCAGCGCGGCCATCACCAGGCCGTTGGTCACGAAACCAAACAGCGCCCCGAAAAAGGACAATATGAAGCGGATCAAGCCGGTGCTCCCTCTATAAGCTCGCCTTATATACGCAGCCCCGCCGGTGCGGTCAAAAGCAACCCGACGACGCATCGGCCAAATTGCGCCGCCACGCATGTCACACCGTCGCGAGGGGCTTGCGCCGACCGCCGCAACCGCGTAGCGCCATGGCCATGCGCCCGGAAAACATCCTTGCCACCTATTCGCGCGTCGCGGCGGGTTTTGCCCGCAATCGCGACAAAAGCCTGTTTGAACGCCGCTGGCTGGACCGGATGCTGTCGCATGCGGTGGGGCGGCGGGTGCTGGATCTGGGCTGCGGCCCCGGCAAGCCCATCGCCACCTATCTGACGGAACGGCGTGCGCAGGTGACCGGGGTGGACGGCGCGCCGGAAATGGTGGCGCTGTTTCGCGCCAACCTGCCCGAGGCCGACGTGATCGAGGCCGATATGCGCGGGTTGTCGCTGAACCGCAAATTCGACGCGATTCTGGCCTGGAACAGCTTTTTCCACCTCGCGGCCGAAGATCAGCGCGCCATGTTCCCGGTCTTTGCCGCCCATGCAGCGCCGCGCGCGGTGCTGATGTTCACCTCGGGCCAGGCCGAAGGCGAAGCCATCGGCGAGGTCGAGGGCGAAAGCGTCTATCACGCCAGCCTGTCGCCCGACGAATACCGCGACCTCCTGGCGCAAAACGGCTTTGCGGTGATTGATTTCGTGCCCGAAGACCCCGATTGCCGGGGCCATTCTGTCTGGCTGGCCCGCTTTACCGCTACCGCCTGAGCAGTGCCGCCTGGGCCGCGTCCGATTTCGACCAGTCCAGCAATGCTTCGCGAATCCCCGCCGCCGCCCGGTCGCGCCAGGCCGGATCGGTCAGGTTCGACAGATCGCGCGGGCTGGACAGAAAGCCCAGCTCGATCAGCACCGACGGGATATCGGGCGCCTTGAGCACCGAAAACCCGGCCGACAGGCGCGGCCGCTTGTGCATCCGGCCGACCGATCGTTTCAGCCCCGCCACCAGCGCATCGGCCAGATCATCGGCGCGCGGTGCGGTCTCGATCCGGGCCAGATCCATCAGAACCCCGGCAATCACATCGTCCTGATCGCGCAAATCCACCCCGGCCAGCAGATCGGCCCGGTCATGCCGTTCCGCCAGCAGTTGCGAGGCCACGTCCGACGCGGTGTCGGACAGGGTATAGATCGTGGCGCCTTCGGCCCGCCCCTCGGCCAGCACATCGGCATGAAGCGACAGGAACGCATCCGCCCGCGCCGCCCGTGCGATGGAAATTCGCGCCTCCAGCGGCACGAAAACATCCTCCTCGCGCGTCATCGCCACGTCGAACCCGGCGCGCAGCAGCACCTCTTTCAGCTCGCGCGCGAAGGTCAGCATCAGATCGGCCTCGATCACGCCGTCGCGCTCGGCCCCCGGATCGATCCCGCCATGGCCCGGATCCAGCACCACCCGCACCGGCCGCGTGCCGTCCTGACGGCGCTGCGCCGGCGGCAGCGGTGCGGGTTCGGGCAGCCCCCACAGCACCGCGCCCGCCTCTGCCGCCTGCGCGGTGAACGCCTTCTGGGTGACCGGCTCCAGCACTACCTCCAGCATCCCGCGCCCGGTCGCGGCATCGCGCCGCAGCTCGGCCGTGCGCAGGCCAAGCGGGCGATCCAGTTCGGCCACCAGCCGCGACCAGCCGGGTCGCACCGGCCCCATCGCCAGCGTCTGCACCCGGTCCGAACGGTCCAGCGCATCGGCGCGCAGCCCGTCCCAGGCCACTTCGCGGAAATCCAGCACCAGCCGTGGCGGGGCATCCAGCATCCGCACTCGATAGGGCACCGGCTGGCTCAGATCGAGCCGCAGAACCGCGCCGCCACCCCGGTCTTCAAAGCCCGACCCGGCCGCATCGACCCGCGCCAGCGCCGACAGATCCTGTGCCGCCGCCGCCCCGGCCAGCCCCACGACCGCCGCCACCAATAAATACCTGATCATACCGCGCATGCGCCTCGACGCCTTTTGGCCCACCTTACCGCAGCCCCGCCCCCCGGAAAAGAAGAAGAAGAAGAAGAACCGCAGGCCTGGCCGGGCGCCAATCCCCCAAGGGACTTGCGGGGCAATGCCCCGCGCCATCCGGTCATGCCTGCCGCGCCTGCATGAATGCCGTCAGCCGGGCCAGCCCTTCGCGGATATCCTCGGTCGCGCGGGCATAGGAAAACCGCAGCGTGCCCGCGCCGCGTTCGGCGTCGAAATCAAGCCCCGGCGTCACCGCCACCCCGGCCTTGTCCAGAATCTCGGCCGCCAGCGCGCGGCTGTCATCGGTCAGATGCGATACATCCGCATAGACATAGAACGCCCCGTCCGGCGGCGCGATCCGGTCGAATCCGGCCTTGGGCAACCCGTCCAGCATCAGACGGCGGTTTTCGCGATAGACCGCCATGTTGCCCTGCAATTCGTCGTCGCATTCCATCGCCGCCAGCGCCACCACCTGGCTGGCATGGGACGCGCAAATGAACATATTCTGCGCCAGCCGCTCGATCTTGCGGACGTGATCCTCGGGCACCACCATCCAGCCCACGCGCCACCCGGTCATCGAGAAATATTTTGAAAACGAGTTGATCACATAGACGTCGTCGCTGATTTCCAGCGCGGTCACGGCCTTCTTCTCATATTCGATGCCGTGATAGATCTCGTCCGATATGAACGCCGTTCCCTGCGCCTGACACGCGCCGATCAGCGCCGCCATCGCGCCCTTGTCCAGCATCGTGCCCGACGGGTTCGCGGGCGAGGCCACCATCAGCCCGGCCAGATCGGGCGGCAGATCGCCCGGCACCGGTTGCAGGCGGTTTTCCGCCGCCGTCTCTATCATCACCGGGGTCAGCGCCAGCGCCTTCAGAATCTGGCGGTAGGACGGATAGCCCGGCGCGCCGATCCCGACCCGGTCGCCGGTGTCGAACAGCGCGGTAAAGGCCAGCAGGAACGCCCCCGACGATCCCGCCGTGACCACCACGCGGCCCGGGTCGAGATCGACATTGTACCAATCCTTGTAAAGCCTTGCGATACGCGCCCGCAGCGCGGGCAGGCCCAGACCCACGGTATATCCCAGCGCATCCTGCGCCAGCGCCCGTTCCAGCGCCGCGCGCGCACCGGCCGGGGCCGGCGTGCCGGGCTGGCCCACTTCCATATGGATGATGTGGCGACCGGCGGCCTCGGCCTGGCGGGCGGCCTCCATCACGTCCATCACAATGAAGGGATCCACCTCGCCCCGACTTGAACTTCGCATCATTCCCTCCATAGTCTGCGCCATGGCGGGTTTTTTTCAGCGCGAAGGCAGACAGTCAATGGCACACGCCCCGCGCCGGGGCCTGCTGGTGGTTTCCGTCCTCGTGCTGGCATTGGCGCTGACCCCGTCGGGGGCCCGGGCGCAAGGGCTGATCCGCGACGCCGAAATCGAATACGCCCTGCGCCACCTGGCCCAGCCAATGGCCAGCAGCGCCGGGATCAGCCCGTCGCAGTTGCGGGTGCTGGTCATCAATGACGGCTCGCTCAACGCCTTCGTCGTCGACGGGCGCACCATCTTCATCCATTCCGGCCTGCTGCTGAAACTGGAAAGCACCGAACAGGTGCAGGCCGTTATCGCGCATGAGATCGCCCATATCGCCAATGGTCATATCACCCGGCGGCTGGCCAATATACGCGGCGCCAGTTCCGCCGCCGCAATGGGGCTGTTGTTGTCGATTGCCGCCGCCGCCGCCGGTGCGGGCAGCGAGGCCGCCGCCGGACTGGCCATTGGCACCGGATCTTCGGCGCAGCGGCTGCTGTTCGCCCATACCCGGGCCGAGGAATCCTCGGCCGATCAGGCGGGCATCCGCTATATGGCGCGTGCCGGCGCCGATCCGCAGGCGATGGTGCAGGTGCTGGAACTGTTCCGCGGCCAGGAGGCGCTGAATGTCTCGCGCCAGGATCCGTATGTGCGGACCCACCCGCTGACCCGCGACCGGATGCGCGCGATCAAGGGCTTCGCGGCGGCATATGGCGACAAGGCGCGCGCCAATCCGACCGCCGATTACTGGTTCGCACGCGCCCAGGGCAAGCTGGGCGCCTTCCTGCAAAACCCCGCCTATACGCTGCGCCGGGTGGGCAAGGCCGATACCGACGCTGCGGTGATGCGCCGCGCGATCGCCTATCACCGCAAGCCCGACACCAAGGCCGCGCTGCGCGAGATCGACGCGCTGGTGGCCCGGCGCCCGCAGGACGGGTTCGTGCACGAGCTGCGCGGCCAGATCTTGCTGGAATCGCGCAATTTCCCCGCTGCGGTGAATGCCTATGGCCGCGCCGTGCAACTGGCGCCGGGCGAGCCGCTGATCCTGGCCGGCTATGGCCGCGCGCTGCTGGCGCTGAACACGGCAGATGGCAACCGCCGCGCGCTGACGGCGCTGGAAAAGGCGCGCGGGCGCGATCCTTATGACCCACGGATGTTGCGCGATCTGGCCGTGGCCTATGCCCGGGGCGGAAATGACGGCATGGCCTCGATCTGCACCGCGGAACGCTATGCGGTGCTGGGCCGACTGCCCGATGCGGCAGTCCATGCCAAACGCGCCGAAGGGCTGCTGCCGCGCGGATCGCCGGGCTGGCTGCGCGCGCAGGACGTGCTGCGCACCGCCCAGGCCGCCGCCGCCCGGCGCTGAGCCCCCGGGCCGCGACAACTCGTAACGCAAGCGTGTGTGGCGATTGCCGCCCCTGCCCGACTATGAAATAGAAAGAGCAACGCCATGTGCACCGCGACAAAACGGAGAGATCGAACATGACCCGCCCTTTGCTTGCCGGCGCCCTTGTGGCGCTGACCCTGGCCGCCCCGGCGCGTGCCACCGACCTGACCGACATGAGCGATCCGGACCGCGCCGCCTTTCGGGCCGAGGTACGCGCCTATCTGCTGGACAACCCCGAAGTGCTGATGGAGGCGATCGCGGTTCTGGAACAGCGTGAGACCAACAAACAGGCCAACGACGATCTGGCCCTGATCAGCACCAATGCCGACGACATTTTCAGCGACGGTTTTTCGTGGGTAGGCGGCAACCCGGAGGGCGACGTGACCCTGGTGGAATTCACCGATTACCGCTGCACCTATTGCCGCAAGGCGCATAGCGAAGTGGCCGAACTGGTCGAGGGTGACGGCAATATCCGCCTGATCGTCAAGGAATTCCCGATTCTGGGCGAGCAGTCCGAGCTGTCGTCGCGCTTTGCCATCGCCACGCTGCAACTGGCCGGGGCCGACGCCTATAAAAGCGCGCATGACGCGCTGATCACGTTCCGTGGCAATGTCACCGCGAAAAGCCTGGGCAATCTGGCCGACAGGCTGGATCTGGACGGCGACGCGATCATGGCCCGGATGACCCACCCCGAGGTCGATCTGGTGATCCAGTCGAACCGCGCGCTGGCGCAGCGCCTTCAAATCACGGGCACGCCGACCTTCGTGCTGAAGGACCAGATGCTGCGCGGCTATCTGCCGCTGGCGGGGATGCAACAGGTCGTGGCGCAGACCCGGGCCGAATAGCCCGGATTTCCGCGCTTATTCCGCCGCCTGCGATTGGGCCGCCGCGTCAAGCTCGGCGGCCTTTTTCTCGACCTGCTCGACGATATGTTCGATCATCTGCTCGTTGCTCAGCTTGTGGCTCTGCTTGCCGGCCAGATAGACCATGCCCGCCCCCGCACCGCCGCCGGTAAAGCCCACATCGGTCATCAGCGCCTCGCCGGGGCCGTTCACGACACAGCCGATGATGCTCAGGCTCATCGGGGTCTTGATATGCTCCAACCGTTTTTCCAGCGCCTCGACCGTCTTGATCACATCAAACCCTTGCCGCGCGCAGGACGGGCAGGAAATGATATTGACGCCGCGATGCCGCAGGCCCAGCGACTTCAGGATCTCATAGCCGACCTTGACCTCTTCGACCGGATCGGCGGACAACGACACGCGGATCGTGTCACCAATGCCCATCCACAGCAGATTGCCCAGCCCGATCGCCGATTTGATCGTGCCCGACACCAGCCCGCCGGCCTCGGTAATACCCAGATGGATCGGCGCGTCGGTGGCGTCGGCCAGTTGCTGATAGGCGGCCGCCGACAGGAACACGTCGCTGGCCTTCACGCTGATCTTGAACTCATGAAAATCGTTGTCTTCCAGAATGCGGATATGCTCCAGCCCCGACTCGACCATCGCCTCGGGGCAGGGTTCGCCGTATTTTTCCAGCAGATGCTTTTCCAGACTACCCGCATTCACCCCGATCCGGATCGAGCAGCCGTGATCGCGCGCCGCCTTGATCACCTCTTTGACCCGCGCCGCATCGCCGATATTGCCCGGATTGATGCGCAGACAGGCGGCGCCCGCCTCGGCCGATTCGATCGCGCGCTTATAGTGGAAATGAATGTCCGCCACGATCGGCACCGGGCTTTCGGCCACGATTTCGCGCAGCGCGCGCGAACTGTCGGCGTCCGGCACCGAAACGCGCACGATGTCGGCCCCGGCCTCGGCGCAGCGCTGAATCTGCTCAATCGTCGCCTTTACATCCGTGGTCAGCGTGTTGGTCATGGTCTGGACGCTGATCGGTGCGTCGCCGCCCACGGGCACCGGCCCCACATGGATCTGGCGCGATGTGCGGCGATAGATATTGCGCCACGGGCGCACATGGTTGAACGACATTCGCCCTCTCCCAGCCTGACTTCGGTACAGGGGTTAGATAGACCCGCGCCGGTGCCGCGACAACCGGGGTCGCGTCAATCGGCCCCGATCGGCTGCGACAACTGCGCGACCATGCTGGCCAGATCGGGATTCTGCGTCAGATCGGCAATCTGATAGGTCTGCGACAGCGCATCCGCGCCCAGAACCACATTCTTGACCACCGATCCGCCCTCGCCCGCCGGGCCGTAGGCCTGACCGTTCACCGCGAAATACACCGCGCCGGCATAGCCGGTGCGCAGCAGCGGCGGCTCTTCGGTGCGGGGTAGCGCATAGCGTTCCCCCGCATCGAGGATTTTTTCAAGCAAGACACTGCCATCGGCGGCGGACACCCGCACCCAGGCCGGGCGCGTGGCGAACAGGACGATCTCGGGTGCGGTATCGGCAACCACGCGCACCGGCGCGTCGCGATCCTCGGGGGCAGCAGTTTCGGCCGGCGACACCGTGGCGATGCGCGGCGTCTCGGGGATCGCGGCCAGCGCGCTCAGCCCGCCCGGCTCCAGCGTTGCGATCGGCCCGTCGCGGGCGATCATCTCGGGCACGTCCAGCGGTCGCGGGCGATAGAGCCGGTCCAGCGCCTCGGCACTGGGCAGGGCCATGCCGGCGGTTTCGTTGACCGCCAGTTCCATCGCGCCGGCACCCGACAGCGGGTCCACCTCGGCGATCACGCCGGGGGCCTGATCCACCGGGGTCAGCTTCACCTGCTGGATTTCCTTCAATACCGACCAGCCGCCAAAGCCCAGCAGGCCGATCAGCGCCAGCAGCACCAGCGACGAACCGACAGCCCCGGGCTCCAGCCGCGATAGCAGCGCCTCGCCGCGCGGAACGAAACTGGCATTGGGATCGGCCAGCGGGTCGGCGGTGGCGGGTTTGCGCGGCGCACCGGGGGCGGGCTTGGCGGCAGAGGCCGCCTTGTCCATGCCGTGAACGGTGGCGAAATTGCCCTCATGACAGAATTTGCCATAGGCCCATTCGGGCTCCATCCCCAGATAGCGGGCATAGGAACGCACATAGCCGGCGATAAAGCCGGGGGTCTCGAACGCGGTGGGATCGGCGTTTTCGATCGCGGCGATATAGGTCGCCTTGATCTTCAGCTCGCGCTGCACATCGAGAAGAGATTTACCGAGGGTCGCGCGTTCGCCGCGCATGATATCGCCCAGACGCAATTCAAAGGCGTCGAACCCTTTCGGTCCTTGTTCTGCCTCAGCCGCGACCGGCGGCTGTTTGCGCCCGATCATCTGCCCCGCCCCGTGCCTGTCACTGTTCTGTCCCCAGTCAGCCCCGCGATTCTTTTATCCGCGGAACTCTTAAGACATATTTATCACAGAACAAATGCGTTTGCACTCGCAGAAGCGGGTCAGGCAGACAGTTCGGCGCGATTCAGCGCACAATGCGACCACAGCGCGTCCATCGCCTTGACCAAGTGGTCGGTCTCTTTGGGGCCATGCACCGGCGAGGGCGTAAAGCGCAGCCGCTCGGTGCCGCGCGGGACGGTCGGGTAATTGATCGGCTGGACATAGATGCCGTACGTTTCCAACAGCATGTCCGACAGCTTCTTGGTATGGACCGGATCGCCCACGATAACCGGCACGATATGGCTGCCATGGTCGATGATCGGCAGGCCCATCCCCTTGAGCCGCATCTTCAGGATACGCGCCTGCAGCTGGTGCTTGTCGCGCAGCGCCTGATCGGTCTTCAGATGCCGCACCGACGCCGCCGCCCCCGCCGCCACCGCCGGCGGCAGCGAGGTGGTGAAAATGAAGCCCGGCGCATAGGACCGGATCGCGTCGCACATCTTGGCGCTGGCGGCGATATAGCCGCCCATCACACCGTAAGCCTTGGCCAGGGTGCCGTTGATGATGTCGATCCGGTGCATCAGCCCGTCACGCTCGGCCACGCCGGCGCCGCGCGGACCGTACATGCCCACCGCGTGCACCTCGTCGATATAGGTCAGGGCGTTGAATTCGTCGGCCAGGTCCAGAATTTCGGCGACCGGGCCGAAATCGCCATCCATCGAATAGACCGATTCGAAGGCGATCAGCTTGGGCGTGGCGGGGTCGTCGGCCTCCAGCAGCGCGCGCAGATGGGCGACGTCGTTATGGCGGAACACGCGCTTGGCGCCGCCGTTGCGGCGGATGCCCTCGATCATCGAGGCGTGGTTCAGCTCGTCGGAATAGATGATCAGGCCGGGAAAGAATTTGGGCAGGGTCGAAAGCGTGGCGTCGTTGGCGATATAGGCCGAGGTAAAGATCAGCGCGGCCTCTTTGCCATGCAGATCGGCCAGTTCGGCCTCCAGTGCCTTGTGATAGACCGTGGTGCCCGAAATGTTGCGGGTGCCGCCCGATCCGGCGCCAGTGGCGTCGATCGCTTCGTGCATCGCGGCCAGAACCATCGGGTGCTGCCCCATGCCCAGATAGTCATTGCCACACCAGACGGTGATTTCCTTCTCGGATCCATCGGGCCTGCGCCAGACCGCGTGCGGGAAAGCGCCCTTGCGCCGTTCGATGTCGATGAAGGTGCGGTAACGCCCCTCTTCGTGCAGCCGGTTCAGGGCGATATCCAATCCCGCGGTGTAATCCACTAGAAGTCTCCTTCGTCTTTCTCGCGGCCTTTTCGGCCTGTCCCGCCGGGCGCCTATCGTCTGCCGCCCGAACATCCCCTTTTAGACCCAATGCACCCATGCGCCTGTTGCGGCGCCGGGCGGTCTCTGTTCGTGACGGGAGCACGACGATCTTTTTCGGACAGCGGGCCGGGCACGTCAAGTACCGGGCGGGTCCAGATCCTGGCGGCTGGGCGCGGTCGGCGCCCAAAGCGGCCCTGCGGGCCTCCCCCTTCACGCACAACGACCCTCTCCTCCACTTTCGGGCCGCTGAACAGAAACCTCAGCATAAGCGTTCCGTTTCTTGCATATTTATTACAGTCGGGAAACCTAAGAATTGGCACATGTTGTCGCGCCTCGCACTCTTAGCCCCCCTTGCCTTTTTCGTTGCCAGCACCGGCACTTGCATCCTGTTCGGAATAACCGCTGCCATTCCTGCGGCGGTGGAGCGCCGCCCCGCCACCTAAGGCGCGCCGCCCTGGCCTCGCTTTGATTTCGGTCAAGTTTGCGGCCGCACCCCCGGTTTCCGCAACGGCAACCGCCGGTCAGTCCTGCACGACCACGCGGCAATCGCCGATCCCGGCCTCCAGCGCGCATTGGGCCACGGCAGCCTCCGCAGCCCCGTCGCCCTTTGCCACGGCCCATTTCCCGGTCGCGGGCGAAATCGCCAGCGCCTTGGCGCCCCGCCCCTTGCGATAGTCGCTTTGCAACCCGTCCGTCGCCGCCGCCGACAGTTGCAGCATGCGCGGCTCATGGCCTTCGGGCAGGATTTCCGACACGATCACGCAGGGGTCCGATCCGTCCTTGCGGCGCGCGTCGCAGCCGGCCAGGGCGGCGGTGCGGGCATTGTCCAGATCGTGGAAATTGGCGGCGGCCAGGGTCGCCTCGGACATCAGCCCCTCGCTGGGCGAAATCGCGACCGCGCCGTAATAGGGCTGCGTCGCGGCCACCTGCTTGATCAGCGCCATGTCGGCGTCGCTGAGGGTGGCCTGCGGCACCATCCGTGCCGACGACGTGGTCGCGTCGAACATTTCCTTGCGGGCGGCCTTGCCGCCCAACGGCGGTTCGGCCAGCGCCGCCCCCGCCCCGCCGGCGGCCAGAAGAGCAATCAGAAACAACCCGCGCATTGGCATCCCCCACATATCGGTGTCAGGCTGAAACTAGCGTGGCGCGCGCGGCTGTTCCACCCCCTCTGGACAGTCGCCCCGCGCCTGCTAGGCTCCGCCCCGAAATCCCCCCACGCCGGAGATGCGCCATGGCCCTTGATCCCGTTCTTGCCCATATCGACGCCGAGCTGCCGCAGGCGACCGACCGCCTGTTGGCACTGCTGCGGATTCCCTCGATTTCCACCGATCCGGCCTATGCCGCCGATTGCGACCGCGCTGCCGACTGGCTGGTCGCGGAATTGAACAGCATCGGATTCGCCGCCGAAAAGCGCCCGACGCCGGGCCACCCGATGGTGGTCGCCCATGGCGAAGGGCCCGGCCCGCATCTGATGTTCTATGGCCATTACGACGTGCAGCCGGTCGATCCGCTGGCCCTGTGGGACCGCGATCCGTTCGACCCCGAACTGCAGGACAGCCCGCAGGGCAAGGTGATCCGCGGCCGCGGCGCTTCGGACGACAAGGGCCAGTTGATGACCTTCGTCGAGGCCTGCCGCGCCTGGAAGGCGGTGCATGGCGCCCTGCCCGCCAAAATCTCGTTCTTCCTTGAGGGCGAGGAAGAGTCCGGCTCGCCCTCACTGGTACCGTTCATGACCGAAAACGCCGAAGAGCTGAAATCCGACATCGCGCTGATCTGCGACACCGGGTTGTTCGAAAGCAAGACCCCCGCCATCGTCACCATGCTGCGCGGGCTGCTGGGCGAAGAGCTGACCATCACCGGCCCGTCCAAGGATTTGCATTCCGGCATGTATGGCGGCGTTGCGATGAACCCGATCCGGGTGATGGCGCAAATCATTGCCTCTTTGCACGATGAAAACGGCAAGATCACCGTGCCGGGCTTCTATGACGGGGTCACCGAACTGCCCGACGCGGTGCGCGCCCAGTGGCAGGCGCTGGCCTTCGATCATGCCAGGTTCCTGGGCGAGGTCGGGCTGTCGGTGCCTGCGGGCGAGCATGACCGCACCCCGCTGGAAATGATCTGGTCGCGCCCCACCTGCGAAGTGAACGGCATCTGGGGCGGCTATACCGGCGACGGGTTCAAGACCGTGCTGCCAAGCGAGGCCCATGCCAAGATCAGCTTCCGCCTGGTGCCAGGTCAGGACCCGCATGTGATCCGCGAAAATTTCCGCAACCATATCCGCGCCCTGCTGCCCTTCGACTGCGAGGTGGCGTTCCACGGCCACGGCGCGTCAGCCGCGGGGATGATGGAAATCGGCGATCCGGCGTTCGAGAAGGCCCGCGCCGCGCTGAGCGACGAATGGCAGACCCCGGCGGCCTATGTCGGTTGCGGCGGGTCGATTCCGATTGCCGGGTTCTTCAAGGAAATCCTGGGCACCGACGCGATGCTGATCGGCTTTGGCCGGGACGACGACCAGATCCATTCCCCGAACGAGAAATACGACCTGGAATCGTTCCACAAGGGTATCCGCAGCTGGGCCCGGATTCTGGCGGCGCTGGCCGAATAAACATGTGCCCCCTGCCCCGGTCCGGGGCAGGCCCGGCCAGTGCGGTTATCGCAGATCTTCGCCGCCCGCCGTCTGACCGGACAGCCGGATCCATCGGAATGCCATCATCAGCGCGACCATGGCCACAAACAGGCCGGCAAGATCGCCCACGGCGTAGGTGATGAAGACATAAACGCCGTCTTGCGGCAGGATCAGCCCGTTGAACACGATGCTCTGCCCCGTCGAATTGACCAGCGACGCCAACGCGCCGACAAGCAGCATCCGCTTCCAGTCGATCGACCGGCTGTGCCCGGCATAAAGACTGGCACCCAGCAGCCGGAACAGTTCGAACGCAGCAAAGGCCGACATCGCGCCCACCAGAATCGACTGAAACAGCACGGACTGCATGGCCTCGCGGACCGGCGCGGGAGTGAACAGCAGCTCTGACACGAACGCACCGACGCATAATGGCAGCACCGCCTTCCAGCCCCAAAACCAGGTCGCAAGCACCCGAACCCCATGCGGAAGATAGATCAGGCTTGCGAAAACCGTGATATCCGCAAGCACCAGACTTTGGACCGGTGTTATCACGAACGCCGCCATGCCGTGGCACAGGACATAGGCCGCAACGATGAACAGGAAATTGGCGGCGTCGGTCCAGAATTTGCGGTTTTGGATCATTTGGGAATTGTAGGCCGTTTTGTCTGGAATGAATTGCTTTGACCAACGTCAACCGGGCTGGCCCCTGCGTCATAACGTAACGGTACCGAAAATAAACCCGGCAGTGTCGAGATAAAATCGTGAAAAAGGCCGCAATCCTGCGCCCCGCCGCCGTCGCCCGTCCGTGCGGACAGGATTCGCGGGGATCCCTTCGGCGGTTTCAGACGTCGATCATGTCGGGCGTCACGACATAACACTTCGCTTTGGATCCGTCCGCCTTGCAGAGCAGACCACGCTTGAGCAGGGCCCGCAGGGTCCGGTGATAGGTCGCCTGGGCCAGCGAACGCACAAGCTCGTGGCTGCGGATGTCGTCCGACGCAACCACATCCCCCACCTTCCGGGTCAAGTTTCGGGCCGCCAGGAACACATCCTTTTCGGCCTGTGTCAGCGTGTCGATTCCGATATCGCGCTCCATCTCGCGCAACAGCGCCCGAAGCTCGAAAATCGCGTTCATCTTGTCCATTGCATCATGCCCATGATCGGCCTCTTACCCGCCGTTGTCAGCTCCGCCCGGCTACAGGATAACAGTTTCTCAAAAATTATCATATTGACAAAAACGACACCTGACGCGACTGTAGCGTCATTACTTTTTCGAGACGAAGTTCCGTGAGTGGTGGCGTCTTGGCGATCTTTCTTAGCAGTGTATGCCCCGGCAGCCCCTGGCTGCCGGGGTTATTTCTTACATCCTTGAATCCGTCGTTTCCAGCCCCGCATCATCGGCCTGAGATTGGGGCCTGTAGAAACGTCACGGGGCGCCCGGTGGGGACGCCCCGCAATCCGATCAGTGACCCGGTCAGACCAGTTCAGGCTCGATCTCGGTCGACCACAGCAGCGTGTCTGCGCTGTCCAGCAGGCTGACGGTCATCACCCCGGTATCGGCGGCGATATCCACCTTGCCGAAGAACTGATAGCCCATCGACGGCGGCAGGTTCGCGCCCTGCTCCTCGCTCGGGTGCTTGGCATACCGAACCTCGACCCCGAACGTGTTGTCATAATCGTTGGGGCCGAAGGTGCCGGCGTGCAGCGGGCCGGAAACGAATTCCCAGAACGGATCGAAATCCTGAAACTGGGCGCGGTCGGGGCTGTAGTGATGCGCGGCGGTGTAGTGCACATCCGCGGTCAGCCAGACCGTGTTCTTCACCTTGGCGTGCTTGACGAAGGACAGCAGCTCGGCGATGTCCTGCTCGCGACCCAGCGCCGGGCCGTCGCCATTGGCGCCGTTTTCGAAATTGTCGCCGTCGCGCACGATCATGCCGATCGGCATGTCAGACGCGATGACCTTCCAGACCGCCTTGGACGCGGTCATTTCGCGCTTCAGCCAGGCCAGTTGCTCGGCCCCGAGGAAGGGGGCGCCTTCGGGCTGGTTGTTCGCGGTGTTGTCGCCGCGATAGGTGCGCATATCCAGAAAGAAGATATCCATCAGCGGCCCGTAGGACACCTTGCGGTAAACGCGGTGCGGCTCTTCGGTATTCACGCGGATCGGGTACATCTCGTGGAAGGCGCGGGCAGACCGCGCCGCCAGCAGCGCCACCGACTTTTCGCTATAGCGATCGTCAGAGGTCAGGATCTCGTTCGGATACCAGTTGTTCAGCACTTCGTGGTCGTCCCACTGATACAGCACCGGCACCTCGGCGTTGAAGGCGCGCACATTGGCGTCCATCATGTTGTAAAGATACTGGCCACGGAATTCGTCCAGCGTCTCGGCCACTTTGGTCTTGGCCTCGGTCACCACGTTCTTCCAGATCGTGCCGTCCTTCAGCGTCACCTCTTCCTTCAACGGGCCGTCGGCATAGACGGTATCGCCGGAATGGATCATGAAATCGGGTTTGTGGCCCAGCATGGTTTTGTAGGTGGTCATGCCGCCGCGCGATTCGTCGATGCCCCAGCCCTGACCGGCGGTGTCACCCGACCAGACAAAGGAAATGTCGCGCAGGCCCGTGGGCGCGGTGCGGAAGTGGCCGACCACCGGCTCGGACACCGCATTGGCATCGGCCAGATCGGTCATGGTGACGCGGTAAAAGATGTCCTGATCGGACGGCAGCCCGGCCAGCGCCATCTTGCCGGTAAAGTCGGTCGGCGCGCCGATGGTCAGGGGCTGGACCCGCTGCACATTGGCAAAGCTTTCGGTGGTGGACCATTCGATGGCCATGCGGGCCTCGCGGTCGGCACGGGCCCACAGCATGGCACCGTCATGGGCGATATCGCCGGACTGAACGCCGTGGGTCAGGACCGGGCGGCTGGCCGCGCGGCTGAGGGACGGCATGGCAAAAGAGGTGGCAAGGGCCGCCGACCCGACAAGGGCCTGGCGACGGGTGATACGAATGCTTGGCATGGGACGACTCCGCGTTTCGAGGATGAGAACCCGGCCCGGATCGCATAGCCGCATTTCACGGCTGCGTCACCGATGTGACGATATGGTAATCTTATTGCATCGCGCCCGTGACAGCCCGCGCCGGGCTCAGCCCGCCCGATCCCCACGCGTCAGCTTCGCCGCCAGAAACAGCCACGGCGCCCCGTGCAGCAGAAAATCGAACAGATCAATCGGGGCGCTCAGATCGCCCGCCGCCAGCAGGGTCAGCTTTTCCCAGATATGCGGCTCGGGCACATAGGGGGCCAGGCCCAGCGTGGCCACCAGAACCAACAGCAACGGCAGCGGCAAAGCGTCGATGAATCGCAACATGTCTGTCCTTCGGGCGGCGCTGCGCCTGATCTTGTCAGTGGTTCAGGAAAGAAAGTGGCGCGGTTGACGGGGCTCGAACCCGCGACCCCCGGCGTGACAGGCCGGTACTCTAACCAGCTGAGCTACAACCGCGCATCGCACAGGACATATACGGGAAAAGCAGTGGCGCGGTTGACGGGACTCGAACCCGCGACCCCCGGCGTGACAGGCCGGTACTCTAACCAACTGAGCTACAACCGCTCTGCTTTCCCCGGGCTAGGCCCGGCGTGAGGGGGGTTTTAGGCGTGTGGTCCGGCGGCGTCAAGCAGCATAAAAGCCCAAAACCACGTTTTCCTGACCCGTCCCGCGCAAGCGCGGCCAGCGGCGCGATATCCGCCCACCGCACCGGCAGCCTGCGCACCGGCTGGCCACATGCCGCGCCGCGATTATGGGCAGGTTCGGGACAGGCCCCGGCGATGACAGCTGCCGCTGCCCGTCTCATACAGTTTACCCGCAACCACGCATGCAAACGCCGCCATGAGGCATAGCATGTGCAACGATACGCAGATCAGGCGATGATCTCGAATTTCGTGACATCCACCAGCCCCCGGTCGGTGATCTTCAGCGCCGGAATCACCGGCAGCGCCAGAAAGGCCAGTTGCAAGAACGGCTCTTCCAGTACCACGCCCAGCGATTTGGCCGCCGCGCGCAGGGCGACCAGATCGGCCTCGACCTGTTCGAAACTGTTCAGGCTCATCAACCCGGCCACCGGCAGCGCCAGTTCGGCCAACACCTTGCCGCCGTCGGTCACGACAAAGCCGCCCTCGATCTGGCCCAGCCGGTTCGCGGCCAGTGCCATATCGTCGTAATCGGCCCCCACCACCGCGATATTGTGGTGATCGTGACAGACGGTCGAGGCAATCGCGCCGCGCTGCAGGCCAAACCCGCGCACGAAGCCGGTGGCGATATTGCCGTTCTTGCCGTGCCGTTCGATCACCGCGATCTTGATCAGGTCGCGCGCGGGATCGGGGCGCTTGTCGCCATCCGCCACCGCGATCACCTCGTGCAGATGCTCGGTGATGATCTTGCCGGGCAGAATGCCGATCACATCGGTGTCTTCGCGGTTGCCGACCGACCGGAACGCCGCCGCCGTCACCGTCGGTGCCTTGACCGAATGGCGCGCCACCGGGTCGATCAGATCGCGCGCCGCGAATGCCGCATCCTCCACCACCTGCCCGCCGCAGATCACCAGCGCCGCCCGACAATCGGCCAGATCGGGCAGCGCCACGATATCGGCCCGTTTGCCCGGCGCGATCTGGCCGCGATCCTTCAGTCCGAACGCCTCGGCCGCGGACAGGCTGGCCGCGCGATAGGCGGCCAGAACCGGCGTACCCAGCGCGATCAGGGTGCGGATCATGTAGTCCAGATGGCCGTATTCAGCGATGTCCAGCGGATTCCGGTCATCGGTGCACAGACACATATAGGGCGCGGTGCGTTCGGTCAGCACCGGCTGAAGCGCATGCATATCCTTGGAAACAGAGCCTTCGCGGATCAGCACCCGCATCCCTTTTTGCAGCTTTTCCACCGCCTCCTCGGCGGTCGTCGCCTCATGCTCGGTGCGGATACCGGCGGCGATATAGGCGTTCAGATCGCGCCCCGACAGCTGCGGCGCATGGCCGTCGATATGGCGGCCGCGAAACGCCGCCAGCTTGGCCATGGCGCCGGGGTCTTTGTAAATCACACCGGGATAGTTCATGAACTCGGCCAGCCCGATCACCCGCGGATGATCCTTAAGCGCGGCCAGCGCGTCGGCCCCGATCGCCGCCCCCGCCGTTTCCATATCCGTCGAGGGTACGCAGGACGACAGCTGCACCCGGATATCCATCACCGTGCGTGCCGCGGCGTCCAGAAAATAGTCGATCCCCGGCACGCCCACCACATTGGCGATCTCATGCGGGTCGCAGATCGCCGTGGTCACCCCGCGCGGGCACACGCAGCGGTCGAACTCGAACGGCGTCACCAGAGAGCTTTCGATATGCAGATGCGTGTCGATGAAACCGGGCACCAGCGTCAGGCCCGACACATCCACCACCCTGCGCGCCTCGTAATCGGCGCCGATCCCGACGATGGTATCGCCGCAGATCGCCACATCGCCCGCGATCATCGCGCCGGTGACCAGATCGAACACCTGCCCGCCGCGCAGCACCAGATCGGCGGGCGCGGCCCCGCGCCCCTGGTCGATGAGATCGGAAAGGCGCGGGTTGGTCATGGCGGGGCTCCTGCGGTTTCACACAGAGTTGCAGGCACAGGCGGCGGGATCAAGGTGCAGCAGAGGCCCGCGCCGGAAAACCCGGGAACAAGCGACGCGGTACTTCGTTGATACAGCACAATGGAGCAACCGAACGAAAGGAGTTCGACCATGAAACCGATGTTCAAAATGACCGCCCTTTCCTCGATCCTCGCCCTGTCGCTGGGCGGTGCCGCACTGGCACAAAGCAGTGAAGCCGACGAAGGCCCGTTCTTTCCCGACGCCCCCGGCGAATATGCCGGCTATGCCGTGCAGGGCGAACATGGCCAGTTTGTCGGCAACGTGACCCTGTCGGTCATCGACCCCGAAACCGGCGCGTTGGAGCGGATCATGTTCCAGCTGCCCAATGGCAACGAGGTCGAGATGGATGGCGACGACGTCCTTGCGGTCGCCGATGGCGTGGTCACCTTGTCCGTGCCCGAAAGCGCGGTGGACCGTCTGGCCAAAGCGCAACTGACCGAGATCGAGGTCATCAAGTAACGTCCAGTCCCCGACGACCCATCTGGCGGTCGGCCTTCGCGCCGGCCGCCATTTTTACGGCGCGGGGATGTGATGCGAAAACACCGGGGCCTCGATCCGTCCGATCCGGAGGTCAGCTCAGCACTGCAGCCCCCCAACCCAGAACGATCACCACTGCCGAGACAAGAAAAAGGACATATGGTAAATAAAAACCCAGACGCTGATGGGTCCGTTTTCGAGCATAGCAATACCCGCAGTTTTTACCGGAAAGACGCATGCGGTGCCCGCAAAAGTAGCACCTGAAAACGCGGATAGCCAATTCAATATCTCTTTCGTTAAAAATCTATTTTGGGCAACCTCCACAAAAGCCAATCGTCACTGCACGCGGATATTGGCAATATGAACACAATAAGGTGAAAACAGGGCAATTCGCATTAAACCCACAGGCATCAGAGCAAACCCGCTTTTGCATCGCGTTAACGTTTTGTTAACAATTTACCAGCGCCTGTTGACATTCATCGTGTTCGGATCACGGCTGCGGCGAGGCAGATGAAGGCGCTAACGCTTTCAGCGGGTTCGCAGCGCCGGATTGCGATCCCTCTGTATTCATTTAGCTTTTCGAAGACGTTCCCGATCAAGTGTCGCCATTGGCAGGTGTCGCGATCAAGCCCGGCCGGGAAGCGGCGGTTGGATTCGGGCGGGATGAGCGCCTCGATCCCGGTCAGAACCTCACGGAACCAGCTGGCATCGGACGCTCGATCAGCGAGGGACTGGCCGCAGCCCCCTTCGATCAGCGCAGCCGTGCCGCGCAGGTCGTGAGCCTGTCCGGGCAGCAGGCGGAAGCCGATCATGTTTCCGAGTGCGTCGGTCAGAGCGGTGCGGATCAAGGTGCCTCCCATTTGGCAACCATGGATCACTCAACAACCGATTTGGGAAACCTCAAACGACAACAGACCCATGGCGGACTGACGAGGGCGGGGAGCTGACGTTCGCTACACCAGAAGAATGCCCAATGTTCACTCGCGCAATTGGACATACACAGGGACCGCGAAAGGCCGCGGTGCGGCAGGTCAAAGCCACCGTAACAAGTAGGTGTCCATGATCCAGCCATGCTCGGCGCGGGCGGCGGCGCGGCGCGCGACGATGATGTCGCGAATCTCGGCCAAAGGGCCGGACAGGCGGATTTCATTTTCCATTCCGGCGTAGGCCGACCACCAGATATGGAGGCCGTCGGGAGGAAGAGTCCGGAATGCGCCGCCGCTGTCCAGCATCACGACAAGGGTTTCGGCCCCTTCCGGCCAACCGCCTTCGCACAGCTTGCGGCCGGTGGTCACGGTGAAGGTCCCGCCGATGGTGTTCAGCGGGATGGCGTGGCTGGCGGTGAGGGTCTGAATCGCAGTGATACCGGGGACGACGCGGACCTCCAGCGGTATTCGGCTCTTGAGGCGCTCGGCGATCCGCAAGGTACTGTCATAAAGCGACGGATCGCCCCAGACCAGAAAGGCGGCTCTCCCGCCTTCGGGCAGCGCGGCGGTGAGTTCCTCTAGCCAGACGTCGGCGATGGTATCATGCCAGTCTTCGACCCGCCGAAGGTAATCCGGTGTCGCCGGGTCGCGTTCGGGCAAATCGAATTCGTGCAGGCCCGGCCCCGGGGCTTGCAGCACTTGTGCGCAAATCTTCCGCCGCAAACCGGCAAGGTCGTCTTTGCCCTGCCCCTTGTGCGGGATCAGGATGACATCGGCGGCATTCAGCGCCTCGATGGCCTGCAGGGTCAGGTGCTGCGGATTGCCGGCACCGATACCGACGAGGGAGAGCGTGATCATGCGGGCTCCGGCAAGGTGTGCGCCCCCGATACCGGGACCGCACACGTTGGGTTTGGACGGCTTCAGGCCGCGTTGTAGACGCGCGAGGTCAGAAGCGGCGTCTTTGACAGGCCGCGCAGGGCCTTGGCCCCGGCCAGAACGGCCAGGTCGACCAGCGGCTCGACGATCACCACCAGCATATAGGCGCCGCCGAAGGTCAGGACCGAGGTGACGTTTTCAGCCCCGAAACCCTGACCGTAAAGCGCCCAGAAGGCCACCCAGGCCACCACGCCGCCCTGATAGGCCGTTGAAAGGGCCAGCGCCTGGCCGTATTTCAGATCAACATATGCGGTGCCGGGCGCGATGATCCGTTTGGCCAATGTGCCGACCGCATACAGCGGCACCAGCAGGGTGGTCACGTTGATGAAATACTGCGGCAGATCGAACGGGGCAAAGAACACGCCCTGCGCCAGCAGGCCAAGGGCCAAGCCGATCGCGGCAGGGGCCGCGCCGAACAGCAGGAACAGGGTGGAGCCAAGGATGAGGTGCACCTCGGACACGCCCACCGGGTAATGCGGCAGAATTTCAAAGAAGGCAAAGACCAGCACGGTGCTGAGGACGCTGCGCAGGATCAGCGCGGGCACGCCCGACTGGCGAATGGTGTCGATGGACAGTTTCAGCCCATAGGCGGCCGCACCGGCGGCAGTGGCATAGCTCAGCGCCATTTTGGCGCCGACGACAAGTCCGGGTTCGATATGCATTGGTATTTCTCCCTGCCGTCTCACCCGACGGCATTGCAAAGGGGTTGGTCCGGCATGTGCCGGGTCAGGGTTTCGGGGCGCATGCCCCTGACGGCAGGTCTCCTGACTTGCGGGTCTGTGCCGTTCCGGGCCTTCCCAACCCTTGCGGGGTCAGTGGCATTGTCCGGGCAGGCTCGCCGCTTACAGTTGCGGGGGCAGTCACGGGTTTGGCGCCTGATGGCTACACCGCACCGTGTTCCCTTTTCATCCCGGGCGCTTCGCGCCTTTGGGAACCGTCCTGGAAATCTTGTCGGTTTGTCCGGTTGTGGTCAATCCTCCTCTGCCAGCGGGCCATACAAAATAAGTGCCGGGGCATTCCCGCACAGGCCGGGCAAATGCGCTGCAAGGCCCGCAACCGTGTGGCGGCTGAGGGTCTGCGCCGAGGTCGAGATACCTTCGGCCAGCAAGGCGGGGGTGTCCGGCGGCAGCCCCCCGGCGATCAGCCGCTCGGCCAGCGCGGCAAAGGTACGCCTGCCCATATAGACGGCGGTGATGGCGTTGGTATCGGTCAGGGCGGCGGTGTTGATCTCGTCCGGCAAGGCGCCGGTGACGTCATGGCCGGTGATGAACTGCAACCGCCGCGCGGTGACACGCCGGGTCAGGGGGATGGCCGCGGCAGCGGCGGCGGCACTGGCCGAGGTTACGCCGGGAATGACCTCATAGCCGATCCCCGCCGCACGCAGGGCGCAAATCTCCTCTTCCAGCCGCCCGAATATCCCCGCATCCCCCGATTTCAGCCGCACGACGCGCGTGCCGGTTGCAGCATAGTCGACCAGCAATCGGCTGACGTGATCCTGCCGCGGCGACGGGCGGCCCGCGCGTTTGCCCACGCCCACAAGGTCGGCGCCTTCGCGGGCATATTCCAGGATCGGGCCTGCCGACAGATCGTCATAAAGCACGGCATCTGCGTTTTGCAGGCGGTCGACGGCCTTGAGCGTCAGAAGCTCAGGATCGCCGGGGCCGGAAGAGACGAAGCTGACGAACCCGCTCATGTCGCCTCCGCGATCATGTGAAAGAAGGTGCCGGTGGCATGCCCCCTGCCCGAACCGGTCTCGTGCACTTCGGCACCATTGGCGTCGAACACCCGCGCCAGCGGGGCGTCGGGTTGGTCGAGGATGGTGGAATAGTGAAACTCATGCCCGCGCAACCGGGCGCCCGCGGAATGGCCGGGCAAGGGCGCACGAAGCTCGGCAAGCCGGTAGCCCAGGTGCATCTTGCGTTTCTGGTACGATGTCACCAGCCCCAGCAGCCCGGCCATTTCATGGCGCTGTCCCTCCTTGTCGATCAAACCGGCCCCCATCGCCATGTAGCCACCGCATTCACCGTGCACCGGCCGGGTTTCGGCAAAGGCACACAGACCCGCGCGGAACCTCCGGGCGGCGGCAAGGGTGCCGGCGTGCAATTCGGGATAGCCGCCGGGAAGCCAGCAGATATCGGCCTGCGGGTCCGGCGCCTGATCGGCCAAGGGCGAGAAGGGAATGACCTCGGCCCCCGCATTGCGCCAGCTGTCCAGGACATGCGGATAGACGAAGGAAAAGGCGGCGTCGCGTGCCAGCGCGATCCGCTGCCCCGGCGGGCGGATCGGCGGCGGCGTTGCAATCAGGGGTCGGGTCGACCGTGCGGCGGCGCGCAGACGCGGCAGGTCGATATGACCGGCGACAAACCGGGCGGCCTCGGACAGGATATGGTCAAGCGCGTGATGCTCCTGGGCCTGCACAAGACCAAGGTGGCGTTCGGGCATCTCGATACTGGCCCGGCGTGGCAGGGCACCAAGCACCGCGATCCCCGCGTCGCGCATCCCGGCGCGCACCAGCGCCTCGTGCCGCGGGCTGGCCACCCGGTTCAGCACCACGCCCGCCAGCGGCACATCGGCGCGCAGATCGGCAAAGCCGCGCGCCACGGCCGCCGCCGATTGCGCCTGGCCCGAAACGTCGAGCACGAGCACCACAGGCCAGCCGGTCAGCGCGGCGATATCTGCGCTGGCGCCCATGCCGCTTTCGCCCGGGCAGGCGACCCCGTCGAACAGACCCATCGAGCCCTCGGCCAGAACCAGTTCGGCGCCCTCGGCCGCCTGCAGCAGATGCGCCAGCAGCCCCTCGCCCATCGCCCAACTGTCAAGGTTGACCGAACTGCGCCCGGCGGCCGCCCGGTGAAAACCCGGGTCGATATAATCGGGGCCGCTTTTGAAAGGTTGCACCGCCACGCCCTGATCGGCAAAGGCGCGCAGCAGGCCCAGCATCAGCGTCGTCTTGCCCGTGCCTGACGCGGGGGCCGAGATCAGCAGGCCGGGGGGCAGGCTCATTCGCGGCCCTCCGGGAATCTGGGGCTGGTGCCCTGGGGGCGGAACCGGCGGTCGTAATCGCGCGCGTAAAGACAGCTTTCGCCGAACTCCCGCGGGTCCAGCGCCGGGCCGACAAGGATCAGCGCGGTGCGCCCGCGTTCGCCCCCCGTTGCCGCCGCGACGGTGGCAAGCGTGGCGCGCACGATCCGCTGGTCGGGCCAGGTGGCGCGCCAGACCACCGCCACCGGGCAGTCGCCGCCATAGGCCGGGATCAGCCGGGCCACCACATCGTCCAGCACATGCACCGACAGGTGAATGGCCAGCGTCGCGCCGGTGGCCGCGAAGTTTTCCAGCGCCTCCCCCGCAGGCATGGCGCTGGCGCGGCCCGAGGTCCGGGTCAGCACCAGCGATTGTGCCACACCCGGCAGGGTCAACTCGGCCTCCAGCGCGGCGGCGGCGGCGGCAAAAGCCGGGACGCCGGGGGTGATGTCAAAGGGGATGCCTTCGGCGCGCAACCGGCGCAGCTGTTCGCCCATGGCCGACCAGACCGACAGATCGCCCGAATGCAGCCGCGCCACATCCCGCCCGGCGGCATGTGCGGATTTGATCTCGGCGATGATCTCGTCCAGTGACAGCGGCGCGGTGTTCACGATCCGCGCGCC
Organism: Actibacterium sp. D185-2; assembly: GCF_054954595.1. Lineage (NCBI taxonomy): Bacteria > Pseudomonadati > Pseudomonadota > Alphaproteobacteria > Rhodobacterales > Roseobacteraceae > Actibacterium > Actibacterium sp. D185-2. The sequence goes on along the minus strand of NZ_JBPWNX010000002.1, from coordinate 226,029 downwards.
GGGCGGGCAATGCGCAAGCAGTGCCTCGGGCACCAGCGAACCGGCGTAGAGACAGACCGGACAGGCGGCGATCAGGTCGCGCCCGCGCAGGGTGATCAGGTCTGCGGCACCGGGGCCGGCGCCAATGAAATGCACGGTCATCTGTCTGTTCCTTCTGCGATTGCGGCGGTGGCCATGCCATCTGCGGATTGCACACGCGGCCCGATCAGGCGCGCCCCCGGTCCGGCGGCCGCCAGCGCGGCGGCCTCGGCCAGGCTGCCGGTGCCCCAAAGGGCCTTGACGCGCGGCGATTGGCTGAGCGTTGTCTGGCGGGCGAGTTGAGCGGGGAGTACCGACAGAACGGGCAGGCAAAGAGCCTCGGCCAACGCCACCAGGGCCGGTGCAGTTGCCTTGTCGGCGGCGGTGGCCAGCGCATCGGCCCGCCCGCCCGCGCGGTCCACGGCCTCGCGCAACGCAGCCACCGGGGCACCTGCCCGAAATCCGATACCGGCCACTCTCATCTGACCACGCTCCACTGAACGATCGGGCGCGCGCGGTCCCAGCCGCGCATGCGGCCCAGCGGCGCCGCCTCGGCCAGCTCAAAGCGCAGCAACTGGCCGCCCTTGTCCGCGTGCAACTCCGCCAGAAGGGCCTCGGTTTCCAGTGTCACGGAATTGGCGACGATCCGGGTTCCGGCGCGGAGATCGGCCCAAAGCCTGTCGAAAAGGGCGCCATCAGCGCCGCCGCCGATGAACACCGCATCGGGCGCGGGCAGTTCGGCCAGCGCATCGGGCGCGCGGCCTTCCACCACCTCGATCCGATGCGCCACCCCAAAACACTCGGCATTGGCGCGGATGTTGGCGCATCGCCCGGCGCGCGGCTCAAGCGCGATGGCGCGCGCACGCGGCGCGGCCAGCGCCCATTCCACAGCGACCGATCCCGAGCCGCTGCCCATATCCCACAGCAGCTCGCCGGGGCGCGGTGCCAGGGCCGACAGGGTCAGCGCGCGCACCGGGCGTTTGGTGATCTGCCCGTCCGAGGCGAACAGCGCATCCGGCAATCCGCTGGCCCGGGACAGGCCGGACCCGCCGGCACAAGAGATGGCGACCGCCACCGGGGCCACGACCCCGACCAGATCGAAGCCATCCGCCTGCCCCTTGCGGACCCGTTCGCGAACCCCGCCGAGGGCCTCCAGGACATGCAATTCCGAGGCGCCAAAGCCTTTGTCCGTCAACCATGCTGCCAGCGCCCCCGCCGCCGCCCCGTCGCGCAGCAGGCAGATCGCCTGCACGCCGGGGGTCAGCACCGGCACCAGCCGTTCGAACGGCGCGGCATGCAGGCCGAGGCAGACGACCTCTTCCAGCCGCCAGCCCAACCGGGCAGCGGCCAGCGAGAAGGCCGAAGGCGCAGCAAAGCACTGCCATTCCCCGGGCGCCAGATGCGCCGCCAATGATCCGCCCGCGCCGTGCCAGAACGGATCGCCCGAAGCCAGCACCGCCACCTTCCGCCCGCGACACGCCAGCACCGGCGCAACCGAAAAGGGCATCGGCCAGGGCCGCCCGCGTGGCCCTGCCCCGGCCAGTTCCAGATGCCGCGGCCCGCCGAACACGATTTCTGCCCCATCCAGCGCGGCGCGGCTTGCAGGGGATAGCCCGTTCAGGCCATCTTCGCCGATACCGATGATGCTGAGCCAAAGGTCAGACATGCCGCGCATCCTTGTTCTTGGGGGCACAACCGAGGCCAGCGCGCTGGCCCGCGCCCTGGCCAAAGCCGGTGCCGATGCGGTGTTTTCCTATGCCGGGCGCACCCATGCCCCGATGCCCCAGCCGCTGCCCACGCGGGTGGGTGGATTTGGCGGGGTTGCGGGGCTGGTGCGGTTTTTGCGGGAAAATGCGATCACCCATGTCGTTGATGCCACCCACCCGTTTGCCGCGCAGATGAGCACCCATGCGGTGGTGGCCTGCGCCCAAACCGGCGTGGCCCTTTGTGCCCTGGAGCGGGCGCCATGGCAGGCGGGGTCTGGCGACCGCTGGACAAGCGTGCCCGATATCCCCGCCGCCGCGCGGGCCTTGCCCCGCCACCCCGCGCGCGTCTTTCTTTCCATCGGGCGGCAGCATCTGGCGGCCTTCTCTGAACGCCCCGAGCATTTCTATCTGTTGCGGCTGGTCGATCCGCCCGAGACGCCTGTCCCCCTGCCGCGCAACACGGTGGTGATCGCGCGGGGTCCTTTCACAGCCCATGAAGATCGCGCCTTGATGGCGCGCCACGGGATCGAGGCGATTGTCGCCAAGAATGCGGGCGGCAGCGGCGCGCGCGCCAAGCTGGGCGCCGCGCGCATGCTGGGGTTGCCGGTGATCCTGATTGACCGCCCGCCGGTGCCCGCGCGGATGGTGTTTTCTCAGGTGGCCGGGGTTCTGGGTTGGCTCGGTCATTCCACGGACCTCGGGGTATAGATAAAACGGCCCAGCCGCCGGGTTTGCGCGTTGCCGAGGATCACCACGGTGCGCATGTCGGCCATCTCTGCTGTGGCCTCGGCCAGCGTGGTGGTCAGCAGCTGCTCATCGGGTTTGCAAACGTCGCGGGCAAAGGCAATCAGCCGCGCGCCGCCGCATTCCGCGCGCAGGATGTCCAGCGCCTGCCCGAACTGATGCGGACGGGATGCCGAGCGTGGATTGTAGAACGCCATCGCGAAATCGCCCCGCGCGGCCATGCGCAGGCGATGCTCGATCACCGCCCAGGGCTTGAGGTTGTCGCTCAGGTTGATGGCGCAGAAATCATGGCCCAGCGGTGCGCCAAGCCGGGCGGCGGCGGCCAGCATGGCGGTGATGCCGGGCAGGATGCGGATATCCAGATCAAGCCACGCGGGCGGCCCGTTTTCGACAGCCTCGAACAGCGCCGAGGCCATGGCGAAGACCCCGGGATCACCCGAGGAGACGATCACCACCCGGCGGCCGCCGGCGGCCATCCGCAAGGCATGGGCGGCGCGATCCAGCTCGGCCCGGTTGTCCGATCCGTGCAGGGTCAGCCCCTCGCGCGGGAGGATGCGGGCGACATAGGGGAAATAGCCCACGATATCGGTGGCACGTTCCAGCGCGGCCTGCACCTGCGGCGTGATCAACGCATCGTCGCCCGGCCCCAGCCCGGCCACCGCGATCCAGCCGCTCATGGCCGCCGCCCGTTGCCATGGACCACGGCGATGGTGAAATAGGGAACCGGGGCGATCGCGTCGGCCAGACGGCTGATCTTCTGCTCCGGCATGGTGCCGCGCTCTACCAGCCAGGCGTCCTTCAGCCGCCCTGCCCGCGTCAGAGCCCGTTTCAGTTTCGCCAGATTGCGCCCGATCTTCATCACCACCAGCGCGTCGGTGTCGGCGGCGCGGCGGGCCAGATCGTCTTCGGGCAGTGTGGCCATCAGCACGGTCAGCACGTCGTCGCCCCAGGTGATCGGCTGCCCGGTGGCCGTCCAGCAGCCCGACATGCCGGTGATGGCGGGCACGATCTCGATCCGGGTGCGGCCTTGCAGGCGGCTGTGCAGATGCATGAAGGAGCCGTAAAAGAACGGATCCCCCTCGCACAGAACCACCACGTCGCGGTCGCCGGTCATGGTGGCCAGCCGTGTGGTCCAGTCGTCATAGAACGCCGCCAAAAGGCGGTTATATTCGGGATCGGCGAGCGGAATTTCGGTCGTCACCGGATATTCCATGGCATGTTCGATGACCTCGGGATCAAGCATCCCCTCGACAATCTGACGCGCCTGACCGGGACGTCCGGCTTTGCGGAAATAGGCCACATCGCGCGCGGTGCGGATCAGCCGGTCGGCGCGGACGCTCATCAGTTCGGGGTCGCCGGGGCCAAGCCCGACGCAGATCACCCTGCCCATGGTCATTCCTTCCGACTGGCCAAAGCGTTGACAACGGCCACGGTGATGGCCGAGCCGCCCAGCCGGCCCTTGACGATCAGCGCGGGCACAGGCGGGGCCAGCATCAGCGCATCCTTGGATTCTGCGGCGCCGACGAAACCCACCGGGCAGCCGATGATCGCCGCCGGGCGTGGGCAGGCGGGATCCTCCAGCATGTTCAGCAGGTGAAACAGCGCCGTGGGCGCGTTGCCGATGGCCACCAGCGCGCCCTCCAGATGCGGGCGCCACAGTTCCAGCGCGGCGGCCGACCGGGTGTTGCCCATCTCGCGCGCCATTTCGGGAACGCGTGGGTCCTGCAGGGTGCAGATGACCCTGTTTTCGGCGGGCAGGCGCGACCGGGTGATCCCTTCGGAGACCATGCGCGCATCACACAGGATCGGGGCGCCCTCGGCCAGTGCCTCGCGGGCTGTCCCGGCCATGCCGGGCGAAAACCGCACGTCGCGTTCCAGCCCCACCAGACCGGCGGCATGGATCATCCGTACCACCACCGGTTCCTCCTCGGCAGCGAACCGCGCCAGATCGGCCTCGGCGCGAATGGTGGCAAAGCTTTCGGCGTAGATTTTGGTGCCGTCGGTTTCATAGCTGTGGGGCATTCAGGGACTTTCGGTCAGCAGGTCGGGGGTCTGGGTCAGTTGCGCCGCAGTCAGGCCGCAACCGCCTGGGCCATCGCTGGCCCGGCCATCGCGGATCAGGTCGAAGCAGTCAGGCGCCGTGGCGGTCAGCGTGATGTCTGCAGGGCCAGAATGGGCACAGCCCTTGCCGCAGCCCGAAACATGCAGCACCCTGCCCGTCGGCACATGCCGCGCCAGCACCCTGGCCAGCTCGCGGGTTGCAGACAGCGCCTGGGGGCATCCCGGCGCGCCGGTGCAGGCAAAGACCCGCATCTGCGGATCGCCGGGTGCAGTGACGAGTTCCTCGGCCACCTCGATCTGCGTAATATCGACGGGATGCGGCAGGTAGAGCATGCGAAAGGGCGTGACAAACACGCCCGCCGGCGCGCGATCGGCCAGCCAACCCAGCCGGTGCGCGGGCAATTGACCAAAGCCCGCCCCGACGCAAACGCCGCACGCATAAGCGCCGGGATGCGCCGGAGAGGCGGGAGAATTGGGCAGCAGGTCACCGGAAAGATCCTGCGGCAGCCGCGCCCCGTTCGCCAGATGGTGCCGCATCCGTCCGCGCCCGTCCGCGCCGATCCCGCCAGACTCCGCGAACCAGCGGGCGAGTTTCAGCGCCAGCGCGACAGCCTCGCCCTCATCCGCAACCTTGCGGCCCATCGCGGCCCCATCGGTACGCACGATCAGATGGCCTGCGGCACCTTCGATGCGAATGTCGCCGCTGACAGCCGCAAGATGGCGAAGCCGCATATCCACATCGACGACGAAGCCGAATTTGCCCGGCAAGGCGGGCATGACCGGGCTGGCGAGGCCGCGCGCCAACCCTTGGGCGATGGCCTCGTGATCACGCGCCCGATCATCGCCGGCCCTGAAGCGGAACGGGTTCAGCACGATGTTGCGGCGGGCCTCGGCCTCGGCCCTGTCATCCAGCAGGTCCAGCGCGCGCAAATCGGACCAAAGAGCGGGCAAAGCGGTCTCGGCCACGCCCCGGATTTGCAGGTTGGCACGGGTCGTCATCTCGATCACACCGCGTCCATATGCCTGCGCCACGGCCCCGAGACCATGGGCCTGTGCTGAACGGAGCCGTCCCATGGGCGGGCGCACCCGAACGACAAGCCCGTCACCTGAGGCCATCGGGCGCAATGCCCCGGGACACCATCCGCGGATCAGGGGATCGCTCATCCGTGATCCTCCATGTCGGCGGTGATCGAATTGCGCAAGCTGGTCCAAAGCCCGGCTGCGCGCAGAGCGGAGAATTGATCGCGCAGGGCGTCCAAAGCCTCCGGGTTGGCCGCCTGCATGAAGGCCACCAGATCGTCGCGCCCCAGCGTGGCCTCGAAATAAAGGTCAAAGAGATGCGGAGGGACAACGCCCGCCAGATGTGCGAAAGCGGCCATATGATCGAGCGTCGCCGCGATTTCCGCCGCGCCGCGAAAACCGTGGGACATCATACCGTTGGCCCAGTCGGGGTTGGCGGCGCGGGCGCGGACCGTGCGGGCGATCTCCTCGGCCAGGCCGCGGGCGCGCGGGGCGTCGGGCCGGGTGGCATCGAGATGATAAAGCGCGGGGGCCCCGGCCCCCAGCCGCGCCATGGCGGCGGCAAAACCAGCCTCATGTGCGGCATAGTCCGAGGCCACCAAAAGGTCCGTTTCCGGCAGATCCTGCAAATGCACGAAACTGTCAGCGTCGTTCAGGCGCGCCTCCAGCGCTTCGCGGGCCGGAGCAATCCGGCCTTGTGCATCGATCGCATGCGACGAAGCGGCCAGCCAGGCCTCCCCCGCCGCCTGCCGGGCGGCGTCGGAATAGTCGCCTAGATACCGGGTCATGTTCAGCCCGTATTGGCCCGGCTCGGGGCCGAACACGCGCGGGGTGCGGTCGCGATAGGGGTTGTCGGCCCTGGCTTCCTCCCGCTCGGCCAAGGCTATGGCGGCGGCCTCGAACATCTGGGCAAGACCCGGAAAGACATCGCGAAACAGGCCGGAGACCCGCAAGGTCACGTCGATGCGGGGCCGGTTCAGCAGGGTCAGCGGCACCACCTCGAACCCCGACACGCGGTCCGAGCCTTCGTCCCATGTCGGCGCCAGCCCGGCCAGATGCAGGGCCATGGCGAATTCCTCGCCCGCCGTGCGCATGGTGGCCGACCCCCACAGATCAATCACCAGCCCGCGCGGCCAGTCGCCATGATCCTGCAGGTGGCGGCGCAGCAGTTCCTCGGCCAGTTTCACGCCCTGGGCATGGGCCGCACACGACGGCACGGCGCGCGGATCTGTGGTGAACAGGTTGCGGCCCGTGGGCAGAACGTCCGATCGGCCGCGAAAAGGCGAACCCGAGGGTCCGGCCGCCACGAACCGCCCCGACAGCGCCGCCATCAAGCCTGCGCGTTCGGCGTCACCACAGGCGCCGGTGCCGAAAACATGCAAGCCTTCGGAGAACTGGCTTTCCTTGATGTCACAGACGAAACGGTCGATGCGGGTGATTGCCTCGGCCGCCGACGCCCCGACCGGAATGCCCAGATCGGCCTCGACGCCCCGACCCTGCGCCTCGGCGCGAATATCGGCGATCAGCCGGTCGCGGCGCGCGGGGTCCAAGCCATCGGCGGTGGCATATTCATCCAGCAGATGTTCCAGCCGGGTCAGCCCCTTGGGCAGCGTGGTCTGCGCCAGGGGCGGTGGCAAATGGCCAAGGGTCACCGCGCCGATCCGGCGCTTGGCCTGTGCCGCCTCGCCCGGGTCATTGACGATAAAAGGATAGATCACCGGCAGAGGGCCGATCAACGCCTCGGGCCAGCACTCGTCCGACAGCGCCACGGCCTTGCCCGGCAGCCATTCCAGCGTGCCATGCGCGCCAATATGAATCAGCGCATCGCTCTGTGCGCGCAGCCAGAGGTAAAAGGCGACATAGGAATGGCGCGGGGTGCGGCTGAGGTCGTGATAGTCGTCGCGGCGGCCGGTGACATCGCCGCGTTCGGGTTGCAGGGCGATCAGCGCCTTGCCCGCGCGCAGGGCCGCGAAACGCAGCGCCCCATCCTGCACCAGAGGATCGTCGCCGGGCGCCCCCCAGGTGTCCCGCAGCGCGTCGCGCAGCTTTTGCGAAAGAGCGCCGAGGGCCCGTTCATAGGCGGCCACCGGCCAGCTTATCGTCTGTGTGCTCAGCGCTGTGCCAAGCCCGGTTTGCGGCGCGACATCATAGCCGTTCCGCGCCAGGCTCTGCAGAATTGTCTCGCAGGAGGCCAGAGCATCGAGCCCCACCGCATGGGCCAGTTGATGCCCTTTGCCGGGATAGGTCGACAGGACCAGTGTGAGCCGCTTGTCCGCCGGATCAAGGGCCTGCAAACGATGCCAGGCGGCGACCCGATCGGCGATGGCCGCCACACGCCCCGCATCGGCGCAATGCGTGACGCGGGTATATTGCAGATCGGGGTCACGGCACGCGGGGGATTTGAAACTGGCGACGCCGGCGAGAATGCGCCCGTCCACCTCAGGCAGGACCACATGCATCGCCAGATCGGCGGGCGACAGCCCGCGCTCTGCCCGCGCCCAATCCTTGCGCTGCGCGGTGGAAAGCGCGACCTGAAAAACCGGGCAGCCAGCCGCATCGAACGGCGACGGTGCCCCGTTTGCGCCCTGCGCGGAAAACGCGGTGGCATTGACGATGGTGGCGGGCCGCAGCCTGACGATCCGCTGGCGCAGCCAATCGGCAAAGGCGGCGGGTTTGAGGCTGGGGGCAAAGACCCCAACCGCATCGAAACCGCGCGTCTGAAGCGCGTCGATCAACGCATCGACCGGGCCGGTATCGGCAGAGGTCAGGTACGACCGATAGAAGGTAATCAATGCGATTGGTCGCGCACCGGGAACCGGCTCGGGGGCCACGCCGATGCCGGGCCGATAGAACCCGACCTCGGGGACTGTCTTGGCCCCGGCCACCGGCCCCGCGTAAAGCCCCGCCGCCAGCGCCATCTGCGCCAGTGCGGCCTGCGCCGCAACGGCGCCCCCCTGATCGCAGAGCACCTGCAAGCGGCGCAGCGTGCTGACCGGCAGGGTCGACAGCGCGGCCAGCCGCGCATCGGGATGCCCGTCGGCGGGCAGGACGGCCAGCGCAATGCCCCGCCTGCGGGCCAGATCCTGCAGCGTGGCCAGCCCGTAGGACCAATAGCTTTCCCCGCCGATCAGCCGCACCAGAACGCCCTTGGCGCCCGCAAGGGTCTGCTCGGCATAGACATCGACCGACAGCGGGTGTTTCAACGCCGCGAGATTGGCCAGCCGCAGGGTCGGCAATACGCCCCCTGCCCGGTGCCAGCCTGCCGCGAAGGCGCCAAGGTCGCTGTCGGAAAACGACAACACCACAAGATCAGAGGGCGCCTGCCCCAGATCCTGCGGGATATCGGTTTCCCCTAGCCCATGACTTTCGCGAAAGACGACATGCATGCCGGATCAGCCCCCAAGCACGGAGCGGATGGCGGCCTCGTCGATGTGATCATGCTCGGCGATCACCACCAGTTGCGACAGGCGGGGCGCCTCGCCCCAGGGCCGATCATATTGCGCGCGCACCCGCGCCCCCACGGCTTGAACCAACAGTCGCATCGGTTTGTCCGCCACCGCGACATAGCCCTTCACACGCAGGATATTCTGCTCATTCGCCAGCCGTTCGATGGCCGCCATCAGCGCCGCCGGATCGGCAATCTCGGCCAGCGTGATCACCAGGCTTTCGAAATCATCGTGTTCGTGATCGTCATCAGCGTCATGATGGCTGGGACGGGCCGCCAGATCATCCTCGGCGGCCGCGTTCAGCCCCAACAGCACAAGCGGGTCGATCACGCCTTCGATCACCGGCAGGATCGGCCGCGGGCGATGCGCCTCGGCTGCGATCATGCCGCGGGCCCTGGCGACGCCGTCCTCCCCTGCCAGATCGGCCTTGGACAACAGCACGATGTCGGCGCAGGCGATCTGGTCCTCGAACACCTCCGACAGGGGGGTGTCGTGATCGAGGGACTCGTCCGCCGCGCGTTGGGCCTGAACGGCGGTCGGGTCCGGGGCGAACTGGCCCTTGGCCACGGCCTCGGCATCGGCCAGGGCGATCACCCCGTCCACGGTGATGCGCGAACGGATCGCCGGCCAGTCGAAGGCCTTGAGCAGCGGTTTCGGCAGTGCCAGCCCCGAGGTTTCGATCAAAATATGGTCGGGCGTCTCGGGCAGCGCCATCAGCGCCTCCAGGGTCGGGATGAAATCATCGGCCACGGTGCAGCAGATACAGCCATTGGCCAGTTCGACGATGTTTTCGGCCGGGCAGGATTGGTCCGCGCAGGATTTCAGGATATCGCCATCCACCCCGGCAGTGCCGAATTCGTTGACAAGAACCGCCAGCCGTTTGCCCTGCGGATTGGCCATCAGGTGGCGGATAAGCGTGGTCTTGCCCGCCCCCAGAAAACCGGTAATCACGGTGACGGGAATTTTCGACAGATTGGACATGAGGCTTACTCCTGCGGGGGGATGCGGGCGATGGATTGCTTGCGAAACACCTCGGGGCGCGCGCGCCAGGGCACGAGGCCGTCATCGGTCGCCGAATAGGCCGCGATGCCGGCCAGGATGTCACCGAGGTGCTGTTCGGGATCGAGATCGCCATACACATAGCTCCAGCGCCGCGCCCCGCCGCTGAGCACGATCGCACAGCCCCGCGAACAGGCCGACAGGCATTCGACCGGGCGCAGGGAGACCCCCTCGGGCAAGCCATGGGTGGCGAGGGCATCGAGCAACCGGGCGCCTGGGCGCGGCTCTTCGGTGCCGGGGTCCCCGCCGGCCACCCGGCGGCATGTGGTGCAAACGGTAAGTACTACTTCGGCCATGCAGCCCGTCCCTGTGGTTCGGCTGCAGGGGGGATCGGGCCAACAGAGAACGCCACAGCACAGGCATCTTCCGAAGCCGGCCGCGACACACCCCGTTCGCCCGTTGCAATACGTCGTGTTGGCAGGTCTCCCGGCTTGCGGATGTCGGGGCCTGGGGCCCCGGCGGTCTGCCCACCTTCCCGGCCCATGCAGGGCCAGTGGTCGGGCGACCTCTCCGGTCACGGTCGCGGGGGCGGCTGCGCTTCGGCCCTTGACCGGGGACGGTCACGGAGCTTATCGCATTCCCTCTTCGCCTGTCCTGGGACAGGAACCAACGAGGACCCCTCTGCGGCAAAACCACTTGCCTTGTCAAGCGAAGGAAACGTGCCATGACCGACACCCCGCCCAGCGACGAAGCCCGCCATGCGGTTAAAATGGCTAAGAAAAAAGCCGCCCGCGACCGGATGATGGAAAAGAAGGACGGCGAAAAGGGGGTGATCATCGTCCACACCGGACCCGGCAAGGGAAAATCTTCGTCCGGCTTCGGGATGATTCTGCGCTGTATCGCGCATGAGATGCCCTGCGCCGTGGTGCAGTTCATCAAAGGCGCCTGGGATACCGGTGAGCGGCGGTTGATCGAAGGCCGGTTTTCCGATCTGTGTCAGTTCCACGCCATGGGCGAGGGGTTCACCTGGGAAACCCAGGACAAGGCGCGTGACATCGCGATGGCCCGCAAAGGGTGGGAAAAGGCCAAGGACCTGATCCGCGATCCCGGGATCAGGATGGTCCTGCTGGACGAGATCAACATCGCCCTGCGCTATGACTATCTGGACATCGCCGAAGTCGTGGCGTTTCTGGAAACCGAAAAACCGCCGATGACCCATGTGGTTCTGACCGGGCGCAACGCCAAGGAAGAGCTGATCGGGATCGCCGATCTGGTGACCGAGATGACCCTGGTCAAGCACCCGTTCCGGTCCGGGATCAAGGCGCAGCCGGGCGTCGAGTTCTGATCCGGGCCAAGGGGGCGCCGCCCCCCGCGGCCGATGGCCGCTCCCCCCGAGGTATTTGGACCAAGATGAGGGAAAGATTTTGTTAAGGATGGGTCTGCATACTGGACATGCGGTACAGGGAGAGGTCCCGATGACCGCCCAAGGTGAAGGAAGCACCGCGTCCCGCCTGCTCAGGCGGCTCGGGACGCGGTGCGGCACACTTGCCCATTTCATCTTGGCGAAAAATACCTCCGCCGGAGGCTCCTGCGGGTTGCGTCGGGAACAAGGCGGGGGGGCGGAATGACCGCGTTGATGATCCAGGGGGCGGGATCGAACGTCGGCAAGTCGTTGCTGGTGGCCGGGTTGTGCCGGGCGGCGCGGCGGCGCGGGCTGCGGGTGGCGCCGTTCAAGCCGCAGAACATGTCGAACAATGCCGCCGTGACCGCCGACGGCGGCGAGATCGGGCGGGCGCAGGCCTTGCAGGCGCGGGCCAGCGGGCTGGAGCCGGTGAGCGACATGAACCCTGTTCTACTGAAGCCCGAAACCGATGTGGGCGCGCAGGTGATCGTGCAGGGACGGCTTTTGACCACAACGCGGGCGCGTGATTACTGCTCGTTGAAGCCACAACTGCTGGCACGGGTTCTGGAGAGTTTCCAGCGGCTGCGCGCGGACAACGATCTGATGATCGTCGAAGGTGCGGGCAGCCCGGCCGAGGTTAACCTGCGGGCGGGCGATATTGCCAATATGGGGTTTGCCCGTGCGGCGGATGTGCCCGTGGTTCTGGCCGGAGATATCGACCGTGGTGGGGTGATCGCGCAGATCATCGGCACCCAGGCGGTTCTGGACCCCGGTGACAACGCCATGATCGCGGGATTTCTGATCAATAAGTTCCGGGGCGATGTCTCGTTGTTTGACGATGGCTATGCGCTGATCGCGGCGCGCACCGGCTGGCCCGGATTCGGGGTGCTTCCATTCTTTCCCGACGCGGTCAAACTGCCCGCCGAAGATGCGCTGGACCTGCCGCGCCGGGCGCGCGGGCGGGGTCTGCGCGTGGTCTGTCTGGCACTGTCGCGGATCGCCAATTTCGATGACCTCGATCCGCTGGCGCAGGAACCCGAGGTCGATCTGACCCTGGTCGGGCCGGGCGAGGCAATTCCGGGCGATGCCGATCTGGTGATCCTGCCTGGCACGAAGTCCACGCGCGGCGATCTGGCCTTTCTGCGGACGCAGGGCTGGGATGTGGATCTTGCCGCCCACGTCCGCCGGGGGGGCCATGTTCTGGGCATCTGCGGTGGCTATCAGATATTGGGAGAGATCATCCGCGATCCGTCGGGGATCGAAGGCGCGGCGGGCGAGACAGCCGGCTTGGGCCTGCTGAGGATCGCAACCGAGATGACCCCCGACAAGCGGCTGACCCGGGTCCGCGCAACCCATGCAGCCACCGGTGCGTCACTGCAGGGTTACGAGATCCACATCGGTCGCAGCGAGGGTCCGGATCGCGCCCGACCGTTCGCCCATGTCGATGGCGTACCCGAGGGGGCGCTCTCGTCCGATGGGCGGATCATGGGCAGCTATCTGCACGGCATGTTTGCCGAGGACGAATTCCGCCGCGCCTTTCTGGCTGGCTTTGGCGTCACCACAAGCGGGCAAAGCTACGGTGCGGTGATCGAGCAGACACTCGACGCATTGGCCGACCATATGGAACGGCATCTGGATGTGACCGGGCTGCTGGCGCTGGCCCGCTAGGACAGGACCCGTTCGCGCGGGTCGAAAGGTTGCGCCGGGCGGTGGCGCCGTCGATATTGCCACCGTGCTCGCGCATGAACCGCTTCCGTCAGAGAAGCGCCAACAGCCCGAGGCACAGGGCCAGCGCAACCATTGCCCGCAGATAAAGCCACAACCCGCGACGCAGGTCATCCGGGGCGGGATCGGACGCCGTGCCATTGACCCAGGGTTCCTGCATAACCTGATCGCCATAGGTGCGCGGGCCCGACAGGCGCAGCTTCAGCGCACCGGCCAGGGCTGCCTCGGGCCAGCCGGCATTGGGCGAGCGATGATGGCGCGCGTCGCGGATCATACAGGCCAGCGCCGCAAATGGGTGCCGTGCGACAAGCGCAAACAGCAGCCCGGTCAATCGCGCCGGAATCAGATTGACCAAATCGTCAAGGCGCGCGGCCGTCTTTCCGAAATGTTCATGGCGGGCATTGCGATGGCCGATCATGGAATCCAGCGTGTTGATCGCCTTATAGGCCGCGATTCCGGGCAGCCCCAGCAACACACCCCAAAAGAGCGGCGCCACGATGCCATCGCTGGTGTTCTCGGCCAGACTTTCCAAAGCGGCGCGGGCGATCCCAGCCTGGTCCAGACGCTCCGGGTCGCGGCCCACGATCATCGACACGGCACGCCGCGCGCCGGGCAGATCGCCGGCCTGCAAAGGGCGTGCCACCGCCGCGACATGGGCATACATCGCGCGCGCCGCCACCAGTGGCCAGGCCAGAAACCCCACCAGAACGGCGCCACCCCATCCAGCCGGCAAAAGGGCACACAGACCCCGTGCCGCGCCATAGGCCATGGCGACCACAAAAACGGTTGTTCCGGCTCCCGCCAGCAATCGCTGCCAATCTGGGGCCGTTCCCCGGTTCAGCCGCCGGTCCATCGCGGCGATCAAACGGCCCAGCCATGTCACCGGATGGCCGATGCGCGTGAAAAGCCCGTCGGGCCAGCCGATCAGCGCATCCAGCCCCAGTGCAATCAGCATCGCGAGGGGCCCGCTCATCCCGCGTTCCCGGTTCTGAGCCGTACAATCTGGCACTGCCCTGCCGTATGCAGCACCGCACCGAAATGGGTAGAGACCGTGGTTGTCAGCGGGCCGGCGCGTGGCATTCGTTGACTCCTCGAATAACGAAATTGCCGCCGGGCAGACAGGCGATACGGGTCACCGACAGCGGCGCGATCTCAAAGGCCAAGGCGCCGGGAACCGTCCCCAACGCCAGCGACAGCGCCGCGCGAATCGTACCGGCATGGGCGACAATTGTGGTCGGGCCACCCTGCGCCAGATCACTTAGCGCGTGTCCGGCACGGGCGCAAAGATCGGCAAAACTCTCGCCATCCGGCGGGCAATGCACGGCAAGTTCCTCTCGCGACAGCAGGCCAAGATCGGGCATCTCGGCATAGGCAATCCCCTCCCACGCGCCAAGGTCTTGCTCCCACAAGGCCGGGCATGGACTCGCGGCCTGTCCGGGCCAAAGGGTGGCAACCGTCTGCACGCAACGCAGTGCCGGGCTGTGAACGATACGGGCGGGCGCGGGAAGACGCAGACGAAGCGCTTCGAAGGCCGCCGTGTCACTGCAATCGGCGGGCCGGTCGCGGCGCCCGTAGACACGGCCATCGGGCACAACCGGCGCATGCCGGATCATCGTCAATTCTGTCGCTTGCGCCATCTGCATCGCCCGATTGCCCCTTTCGCAGGCCGCCCTTATCTGCTTTCTCTGCGCTCCATGAGCAAGACGATATTGATCACCGGAGGCGCCCGTTCGGGCAAGAGCGCCCTGGCCGAGCGGCTGGCCCTGTCGCTTGGCACGCAGGCCACCTATATCGCAACGGCCGAGGTCGGCGACACCGAAATGGCCGACCGCGTGGCCCTGCATCAGGCCCGGCGCGGGGCGGAATGGCAAACCGTTTGCGCCCCAATCAAGGTATTGAAAACGCTTCAGGAAACCGACGGTCAGGGGGTGCGGCTGGTGGATTGTCTGACGCTGTGGCTCAGCAATCTGATGCTGGGCGGGCACGACTGGCAGGTCGCCGCAAAAGCCCTGGCCGCCGCGCTGCCCCAACAGCGCGATCCGGTGGTGATCGTCAGCAACGAAGTGGGTGCAGGGATCGTGCCCGAAACCGCCCTGGCGCGCGCCTATCGCGATGCCTCGGGTCTGATGAACCAGATTGTCGCCGCGGCTGCGGACGAGGTTTATATGGCCGTCTGCGGCCTGCCCCTGAAGGTGAAACCGAATGACGAACACCCCTTTTGAACTATCGGCGCTGGCCGATCTGGCCACCCTTGCGGCCCGCCTGCCGCAAACTGACACACAGGCCGGCGCGGCCGCGCGTGCGCGCCAGAATGCGCTGACAAAACCCCCCGGCTCGCTGGGTCGGCTTGAGGCGCTGGCCGAATTCATGGCCGAATGGCACAGCACCGACCGCCCGGTGATCGGCAAGGCGCAAGCCCTGGTCTTTGCGGGAAATCACGGGATCTGTGCCCAAGGGGTGAACCCTTATCCGCAGGACGTGACCGCACAGATGGTGGCGAATTTCGAAGCCGGCGGCGCGGCGATCAACCAGCTTTGCCGGGCGAACGGCGCCGATCTGTCGGTGGTGGCGCTGGAGCTTGACCGGCCCACCGCCGACTTCACCCAAGGCCCCGCAATGACCGAGGCCGAGACGCTGATCGCCCTGAAGCGCGGCGCCGAAGCGGTGGACCCGGACGCCGACGTCCTAATCCTGGGCGAGATGGGGATCGGCAATTCCACGATCGCCGCGGCACTGGCCGCCGCGATCTTTGGGGGCGAGGCCGCGCGTTGGGTCGGGCCCGGCACCGGCGCGGACGCCGAAGGGCAGACACGCAAGATCACCGCGATCGAACGCGGGCTGGCCTTGCATGCGGGGCTTAAGGGGAATGCACCAGCGCTGCTTGCGGCCCTTGGCGGGCGTGAACAGGCGGCGATTTGCGGGGCGGTCCTGGCCGCCCGCGCGGCCCGAATTCCAGTGATCCTGGATGGATTCATCTGCACCGCCGCCGTCGCGCCGCTGCACGGCGCGGATCCCGCGTTGCTGGATCATTGCCTGGTCGGTCACGTCAGCGCGGAACCGGGCCACCGCCTGCTACTGGAAGCCATGAAGAAAGAACCGGTCCTGTCCTTTGACATGCGTCTGGGCGAAGGCTCGGGCGCGGCGCTGGCGCTTGGCATCCTGCGCGCCGCGTTGGACTGTCACAACGGCATGGCCACCTTCGGCGAAGCCGGAGTGTCAGAGGCATGAACCTGCGCATGCGCCTGTCCGAGGTCCAGATCGCAGTCATGCTGCTGACGCGGGTGCCGGCCGGGCGGATCGGGGGGCGCGCCCCCACCATGGCGGCCTCGGCCTGGGCCTGGCCCCTGGCGGGAATACTGGTGGGTGGCATCGCCGCCGTGGTTTATGCCGGCGCGACCGGATTGGGTCTCTCGCCCCTGATTGCCAGCCTTCTGGCATTGGCGGCGGGCGTGCTGGCCACCGGCGGGATGCACGAAGACGGCTTGGCCGACTTGGCCGATGGCTGCGGCGGCGGGTGCGACAGGGCAAACAAACTCGAAATCATGCGCGACAGCCGGATCGGAACCTATGGAGTGCTGGCTCTGCTGATCTGCGTTGGCCTGCGCACCGCCGCGATGGCCGAATTGGCCACACCTGCGCTGGTCGTACCTGCCCTGATTGCACTGGCCACGGCAAGTCGAGCAATTCTGCCGCTCTGGTCAATGGTGTTGCCATCGGCGCGCCCGGAGGGGCTCGGGCAGCGGGTCAGCGAACTGGACCTGCCCCGGGTCGTTGTGGCCGCCTTGCTCGGGCTGGCGGCGGTGACATTGCTTCCCGCCGGGGCTTGGCTTCCCACCCTCGCCGCGGTGCTGATCGGCAGTGCCGGGATCGCGCTGATCGCCTGGCGACACCTGGGCGGACAGACAGGCGATGTTCTGGGGGCGGCGCAGCAGATCGCGGAGCTAAGCGGATGGCTCGTCCTGAGCCTTCTTTAAGTCAGCCAGGCTGGACCTGTCGCGGTTTGATGCTGCTGCTTTGATAGCATTTACTGCAATAAGGGGGGCGAACGTCACTTTGGAACCGCGGGCGACAGGCCGCCTGCAACCGGATAATTTCTGGGCTCGTTTTGAAATGGCGAACAGGGCTGCCTTTTGTCATGCTCCAACGCTGGGAAACCGGCCTGCACGCCCCAAGCCGGTTTCCTTTGGCACTGTCGAAAATGCTGCTCGACAGCGATCATTTTCGTTCGGATTTACGGGTCCGAATGCCTTGATCCACTCCGCCGATAAAGGCTTGCAACAATGACGCGATTTCAGATGTGTTTCCGGGGTCGGGGTATGGCGGGTCGTTGCGCACCGGATTGGTACGCTGACGTGTCGCTGCAATCACCAAAATACCGGGGCCGAAATAAACAAACCCCAGAACGAGTGCGGCTGTGGTCCGATCATAGGCAGTTGCCAGACTGATCCATCCCGCAACTGTCAGAAAACCCATACCGATCAGGGTCAGTATACCGCCCAGCGCAAACAGGGCGGCAGTTTTCAATCCGCGTTCGGCCTGACGGGCGGCCCCATGCAACACTGTCATTGCATCACCGCCGCGCCACAAGTAGCCCGATCAGAAACCCAAGACCCGACGCTATTCCCAGCGCAGCGGCTGGGTTTTCCCGCACCGAAGTTTCTGCGGCCCGGAACGCACCCCCCGCTATTTTCTGAGCTTCGGCCACGCCCTCTTCGCCTTTGCTGCGCAGCTCGCCGATTTTTTCTTTCGTTGCATCCGCGAGCGACTGTTTTTGATAGCTGGCCATGTCGGACATGATTGCACCCAGCGATTTCATATCCCCGCGCAAGGTTTCCAGTTCGGCTTTCAGATCGGTGATGGATGGTGCGGCCGGTTTGGCCGTAGAGGCGGACTGTGACATGTTGCTTGATCCTTTTCTTGGACGTTTCTGTTGAGTCGCCCCTATCAACGCCGCCGGCGCTGTCCGGTTCCACCGCCGCCTTTTCCCGCATCTGTGGCCACAGTGCGGAACCGAACCCGTTCCGCCAACGTTGTAAAATCATACTGCATCTAAGGCAGCCAAACTTATCAGCAAAGGAGACAGACCATGCTAGGTTGGGCCCTCACTTTTTTTGTCATCGCACTGATCGCTGGGGTTTTCGGTTTTGGCGGGATCGCTTCCGCATCCGCCGGGATCGCGCAGATTATCTTTGTGATTTTCCTGATCCTGTTCGCAGTCGCCATGATTGCGCGCGCCCTTCAGGGCAAACCGCCGGTATAACCGGCGATTTATCTCCGGCGCGGCCCCGCGCCGGAGATGCAATATTCACGATAATCACCCCACAACCAAACATCACCGACCCCGGTATGATCCGGCTCAACAAAAGGATGATTTCATGGCAACCAGCACCAAAACACGCGCGAAAACGGATGTGATCGAGACTGGCGTGAAACAGGCTGACGCAGTTGCGAAAGCCCTAGCGGACGCTCTGTCTGACACATATCGCCTGATGATCAAAACCCACGTTTACCACTGGAACGTGGAAGGTCCGCATTTCTATTCGATCCATCATCTGACCGAGGAACAGTATCAAAACCTGTTTACCGCGACCGATGAACTGGCCGAACGCATTCGCGCCCTCGGCGCGCTGGCCCCGACCTCTGTCGCTGCGCTGACAGCCGGCTCCGAGATCGGCAAGACCGTAGACAAGCTATCCGCCCAGGAGATGGTCAAGGATCTGGCTTCGGATCACGAAAATCTGGCGAAATCCCTGCACAGCCTTATCAAGATGGCAGAAGATCACGATGATCCTGTCACGGCGGACATGGCGACGGCGCGATCGGCCTTTCATGAAAAAGCGGCATGGATGCTGCGGGCCACCGCAGCCTGATACCAAGCGAAACAGCCGTCAAATCAGCCCCCGGTCAGCATCTGACCGGGGGCTGATTTCCATTCAGGCGTTCAGTGTTTCGGTGCTGGAGAAGAACATTGCCTGGCTGACCGCCGAACGCACCTGATCTTCGGAATAGGGTTTGGTGATAACAAACGCGGGTTCCGGGCGTTCGCCCGTCAACAGGCGTTCAGGGAAAGCGGTGATGAAGATCACCGGAATATCTTTGGCCGCGGACAGAATATCGTTGACCGCGTCGATCCCAGAAGACCCATCCGCCAGTTGAATGTCAGAGAGGATCAGATCGGGGCGTTCCTTCGCTGCAAGCCTTACAGCGGCGTCATGGGTGCGGGCGACCCCGGTGATCGCATGCCCCATATCGCTGACAATGTCCTGCAGATCCATGGCGATGATCGCCTCGTCCTCGACAATCATGATGCGGCCGATGATGCTGTCTTCCATCTCGCGGCGGGCCGCGCCGATCAGGTGTTCGACCTCTGACCTGTCCAGATCCATGATCGCAGCGATGTCGTCGATGCTGAATTCCTCAACGCTGTGCAGCAAAAGCGCTTCGCGTGAATTGGCGGTCAGGCGGGCAAGATGTTTTTGCGCGCGTTTGAAAATCTCTGAATCCGCTTCCGCGACAGGTGCCCCGGCGCTGGACCAGATCGCATGAAAGGCCCGAAACAAGGCTGCTTTCGGGTCAAGCTGCATGTCAAAGACGGATCGATCGCTTAACAACGCCTCAAGCGTCGCAGCGGCATACATATCGCCCGTGCGCTGGTTGCCGGTAAGCGCGCGCGCGTATCGCCGCAGAAAAGGCAAAAGCCCTGCCACTGTCACAGACAAGTATTCGCCCTGAGTTTTTTCGGTCATCCCAACTGTCCTTGTATAATATTCTGTATTCTATGGAACCAAACGCCGATCAATGCGTTTGGTTCCAGAAGAAATGTGCGGGCGCCAAAATATGAGAAATTCGGGATGAGCAAAAAAGCGGCAAAGACTTCGGCAGAACAGATGATAGATGACAACCTGCGCAAGGTATATCAATCCTTGGCTGACGACGGGGTACCAGACAAATTTCATGAACTCCTGCGTGCATTGCGCGAGCAGGACCAGAAAAAAGGTGACGGAAATTGACCGGCACCGATCCCCGCGATGAAATAGTAGAACACCTGCCCGCACTTCGCGCCTTCGCGATGAACCTGTCGCGCAACCCTTCGGCGGCAGACGATCTTGTGCAGGACACGATCATCAAAGCATGGAAAAATATTGATAAATTCACGGCCGGCACGAACATGCGGGCATGGCTGTTCACGATCCTGCGCAATACCTATTATTCAGACCGCCGCAAGGTACGCCGCGAAGTCCAGGATACTGACGGTGCGCTCGCCGCAATGCTGGTCAGCAAGCCCGACCACGATGGCCGCTTGGCCTTACGCGACTTTATGCAGGCCTTCGCCAAGCTTAGCGACGAACAGCGCGAAGCCCTGGTTCTGGTCGGCGCATCGGGGTTCTCTTATGAGGAAGCCGCTGATATGTGCGGGGTCAGGATCGGAACCATCAAAAGCCGCGTCAATCGCGCCCGGGCGCAACTGGTTGCTTTGCTGGGTCTGAAGGAAGACGACGCACTGGAACTGACCGACGCCGCGACCCAGACGGTCGTGTCGTCCGGCATCGTCGGCAAAAGGGTCGGTGGGTGATCGCGCGTCTGAAGCGAATGCGGGGTGGGCTGGCCTTTCGCATGGTGGTGCTTCTGGCGGTGGCGCTGTTGCCGATCGGGTTGGTATCTGTCTTGCAAACCTTTGCCCTTGCAAGAGAGGCCGACAGGAAGGCCGAAGCGAACCTTCTGGCGCTAACCTATAATGCCGCCAGCACCCAGGCTGGCTATGTGCAAACGGCGATCGGGGCCGCCAACGCGATCGCCTCGGTGATTTCCGTTCTGGGAAAGGACCCAACGCAATGCAGCCAGAGGTTTCAGGCCTTTCTTGAAACCACCGAAGTGTTTTCTTTTGCGGGTTACATCCCGGCCGACGGCCTGATCTCATGTTCGTCCAGCCCCAAACCGGTTGATATATCCGAAACCGACGGTTTTCGGGACATGCGCAAAAACCCGCGACAACGGGTCAGCGTCAACATGGATGCGCCGGTCAGCAATACATCAGTCATTGTGATTTCGGCACCGGTTTTCAAAGACGGCGCCTTTGACGGTTATGTCGCAATCTCTTTGCCACACAGGGAGCTTAAAAATACGCATGTCCATGCCGACGAGCAGCGGCCACTGGAACTGATTACCTTTAACGCCGACGGGCAGGTTATAAGCGCCGATTCCGGGCTGGAAGACATTTCGAACCGGCTTCCCCGCACGGTTTACCTCAAGGGTTTTTCACGCAACCGCGAATTATCCTTTACAGGGGTGACAAACGACGGCCAGAAGCGGGTTTTTGCCGTGGTGCCCATCGTTCCCGATGCGGTTTATGCGCTCGGCAGTTGGGAGTATCAAAGTCAGGTTTTCGGGATGAACGTCTTGAACTTTCTGACACCGATGCTGTTTCCCGTGATGATGTGGCTTGCTTGTCTGTTCGTTGCCTTTTTCGCGTTGGAACGCATGGTTATTCGGCCCACCCGCAACCTCAGAGCGCGTATGCTGTCTTTCAAACGGTCACGCCGCAACGTGCCGATGGAAAACGAAGAGACGCTGGCCCAGGAAATCCGCGAAATGAGTCAGACATGGTCACTGCTTGCCGAAAGCGTGTTGCATGACGAGGCATTGCTGGAAGATGCGGTTCACGAGAAGACAATCCTGCTGAAAGAAGTGCACCATCGGGTCAAGAACAACCTGCAACTGATCGTCTCTATTCTGAATATGAAGTTGCGCAAGGCAACCTCGGACGAGGCGCGCAACGTGCTGAGCGATATCCGGCGCCGCGTCATGAGCATCGCTACCGTACATCAGCATCTTTATGAAACCTCGACCCATGGACATATACGGCTGGATGAACTTATCGGCAGCATTTCAGAGCGCATGGTCTCCAGCATGCTGCCGAGCGAGTTGAATGTCGAAGTGCGCCAGTCCTTTGAAGAAACAACTCTTGTCCCAGACCAGGCCGTACCGCTTTGCCTCGCCGTGTCAGAGTTGCTGACCAATGCCTTCAAATACCTGGGTCCCGATCCGTCAGGGCGGACGTGGCTGCATATCCGGCTTGGCCGGACGGCCCACGGAGAGGTATTATTCGAAACGCGCAATTCCTACCATCCCTCCTCGGAACAGCAGAAAACGGATAAAAGCTGGGGGCTCGGCGACAAGCTGATTGCGGCTTTTGTCAATCAGCTGCAGGGGCGTATCGAATTCGACATCTCCGAAAGCGAATACGTCGCCCGTATCCAGTTCAGCATCCATGATTTTCAGGAAGATACAGATTGACGCCGATTGTCGGGTTGCTGACTGCCCGAGCAGCCATGTCGAGCGTTATATTTACCGGTGCTCCCCATGACCCGCCACCAAACTTTCATCCAGCCGCGCCCGGGGCCCGGCCGACTTTGCACAGCGGTCCAGCCCAGGATCGGCGGAAGTTGGCATTTTCCGGTCTGATCACGATGGCGGGCTGGTTGCGCCGCCGGAAACCGGAGACGAGTCCGTATTGGTCTGACACCACCGCCGCCACGCCGATATTATAGCTTGTCTGTCAGTCGCAGACCACGGTGGCAAAACTTCGCCCGCCAATTCCCGAACCGCTTCCACGCCCCGCTGCACCTTGCAATGCTGAACAAGATTTAGGCGCAAGCGTGGACGAGCGCGCGTGTTTTCTTTGCTCGCTTGGCAGGGGAGCGGGGGAAGCTTCAGCTCTCCTAAACCCCACTTGGAAAAATCCTTAAAATGAATGCGAGACAGGTCGTCGCAACCGGAAAAACGGGCACGCCCAAAGCCAGCCCTTTGAACGGGGGCGTCCATCTGCCCTGATCAGGAGTTTTCATGACCGATCCGCTCGACGCGCTGGCCGCGCAGGCGCAAGCGCAGCTTGATATGCTGTCCTATCCCAAACGGTCCTGGGTCGTTCCGCATTACCATAATGGCACCAAGGTGCTGGACGTCGCGATCGTGGGCGCCGGGCAATCCGGGATGACCGTCGCGCTCGGTTTGATGCGCGAGAGTGTGACGAAAATTCGCCTTTATGAACGGGCCCTGCCGGGCAAGGCCGGGCCCTGGCGCAGCTTCGCGCGGATGAAGACGTTGCGGACGCCGAAACACGTCTCCGGCCCCGAGATGGGGATACCGGCGCTGACACCCGAGGCGTGGTACCGCGCCCGTTTCGGGGATCTGGCCTGGGCGCAGCTTGGCAAGATCCCGCGCGAAGACTGGCAGGACTATCTGGACTGGCTGCGCGGCACGGTGAACCCGCCGATCCGGCACGGCGTCGAAGTGGTGGATCTGGAGCCCCTGCCCGGCGGCATCACAGCCATCCATCAGCGCGATACCGCAGGGCGCGAGACGGTGGATTACGCCCGCGCCGTGGTGCTGACCCCGGGGATCGAGGCCACCGGCGCCTGGGCGGTGCCCGATTTCGTGCGCGCCGCCCTGCCCGAGGCGCTGTTTGCGCATACCGCCGATGCGATCGACTTTGCCGCGTTGAAGGGCAAGCGCGTTGCCGTGCTGGGCGGCGGGGCCTCGGCCTTCGACAACGCCGCCCGGGCGCTGGAGGCGGGCGCGCATGTGGATCTGTTTGTGCGCAGGCCGAAACTGCCGCCGGTGAACCCCTATCGCTGGATGGAGTTCACCGGCTTTCTGCGCAATTTCCCGGATCTGGATGATGCGAGAAAATGGGCGTTCATGCAGCAAATCTTCCGCATGAACCAGCCGCCCCCGCAGGAAACCTTTAATCGTTGCGCGATCTGGAAGAGCTTCCATATCCATTATGAAAGCCCCTTCAGCGATCTGCGCGAGGCTGATGGCAAGGTACAAATCACCACGCCGCAAGGCCGTTTTGATGCAGATTACCTGATCGTCGGCACCGGCATGGTGGTGGATTTCACCGCCCGGCCAGAGCTGCGCCGGATGGCCGCCGACATCGCCACCTGGGCCGACAGGCACGGGCCCGCGCGTGGCCCCGGGGATTACGGGCTGGGCAGCTATCCCTATCTGGGCGATGCCTTCCAGTTCCGGGGCAAGACCGAAGAAAGCGACGCCATGCTCGCCCGGCATTACTGCTACACCTTCGCGTCGATGGTGTCACAGGGCTGCTCCGCCGGCATCTCGGCCCTGAAATTCGGGGCCGAGCGGGTGGTGCGCGGCATCACGCGGCAGCTTTTCACCGAAGATGCCGACGCCCATCTGGCCGCACTGATGGCCTATGACGAACCCGAACTGCGCCCCGAGGCCGCGCCCATGCCTGATCCCGCCCTTGCCGATTCCAGCGAAACACCTGTGTGAAAGGTTTCAGATGTCGAACAAAGTGATCGTCGAAGACAGGGCGGACCGGTTCCACCAGTCGCAGGAAAAGATCCAGCCCCCCTATGCGCTGGACCCGGAGCTGTGCCTCTACAGCCCGCAGGACAACCTCGAATCCCTCACCCATCCGCGGATCGCCGACTGGATCGCCTTCATCACCGAGCGCTACATGCCGGAGCTGCCGCAAGAGGGGCGCAAGGTGCTGCTGATGCTGCCCTGCACGGCGACAAAGCCCTATCCCTTTTCCTCGGAACATCGGGCGATCAACCGGCGGCTCTACGACGAAGGCTTCCGCCCCATCGCCCGCCAGCCGCTGGCGCAGGAGCTTTGCGCGCGCCTCGGGCCGGACGATCCGCAAGAGCTGATGGACGTCTCGATCCTGAGCGACGGCAAGGGGACGTATATCCACCGCGCGGTGATTTCCGAGCCCATGGCGCTGGTCCCCTACGAAACGGTTACCGGGTACGAGGGCAAGCCCTCGCCCTCCCATGCCTACGACGATCCGGGGCTTTTCGAAAAGCGCGGCAATGCGGTCTCTCCCTGGCGGGCGGACAGCACGGCGCAACAGGTCGGGCCCGGCAAGTGGATCTGGGGCGCGAACGAGAAACGCGCCTATGTCGAGATGCACAATATCATGGCCACCTTGCTGGCCAAGGTAATGGAACGGATCGGCGGGCTTTACGATGCGCGGATTTCATGGGTGGCGCCCGGCCTGACGCACCGCAGCTTCGTGCTGGAAAAGGCGGCGCGCAAGGAACACGGCGTCACCGCCTCCAAGCTTTGCGGCACCGAGCGCCTGGCCTTCGTCGGCGCCAATGACCTTTTACCGCCCGAGCTTCGCATCACCTGTCTGCCCGAGACCGCCGATTGCACCGATGCGATAGAGCGGCTGGCGCGGCGCCTCGGCACCACGCCCGATCGTGTCGGCGGAGCCTGGTCGCGGGGCGGCGCCAATGCCACACCGCTCGCCCTGCCCGAGCTTCTCGACGTGCTGATCACCCGTATTCACCAACTGGAAAGCTGAGCCATGACGCTGAAACTGAGTATAGGGGCCTCTGACTGCGACCGTATCCGGCCGCTGATCGACGGGGCGGTCACGATCGACGGGGTCGAGGCCGATTGGCATGTCCACGGCGTGCAGCAGCTTTTCAACGAACAATGCACCCACCATACCTATGACGCAGCCGAATTTCCGCTGGCAACCTATCTGCGCGATCTCGAAGGCGCGCGGCGCTATCTGGCGCTGCCGGTCTTTCCCTCGCGCCATTTCCGCTTTTCCTGCGTCTTCGTGAACAAGGCCGCCGGGCTGAAAAGCCCCGCCGATCTGGCCGGCAAACGCGTCGGCGTGCCGATCTGGGACATGGCCGCCGCCGTCTGGCTGCGCGGAATTTTCGACGAACACCATGGCCTCGACATGCGGGCGCCGGTCTATGTGACCAACGGGCTGGAGTTCGGCCGCACCGCCGACGAGCACCCGCAGACCTATCCCGGCGGGTTCGAGATCGTCCACGCCAGCGATGACGGCGGGCTGGCGAAGATGCTGGCGGACGGCAAGATCGATGCGCTCTATACCGCCGGGGCCCCGTCAACCTATGACCCCCATGATCCCGATTGCCCCGTCACACGCCTTTTCGATGATCCGGTGGCGGCAGAGACGGCCTATTACCAAAAGACCGGGATCTTCCCGCCGATGCATATTTTCGCCCTGAAACGCGAGATCGCCGCAGCCAATCCGGGCCTGACAAGACGCCTTTACGCCGCCCTGTGCGGCGCGCAGGACGAGGCCCGCGCACGGCTTTTCAACAGCGCTGCGCTGAACGTCATGCTGCCTTGGCTGTTCGACCACCTGCTGGAAAGCGAACGCCGGCTCGGCAAGGATTACTGGGCCGCCGGGTTTGCGGCCAACCGCAAAACCCTGAAGACCGTGATCGGCTACATGAAGAACGAAGGTCTGCTGACGACGGATATTACGGCCGAAGACATGTTCGACGCCGATATGCGCACCACCTGACAAAGCTTGCGCAGGGGCAGTCAAGATATGGCCGCCCCTGCGCCCTGAAATGTCTGTCCCTGCGGGGCGCTTTCCGCAGGATTGACCCGCTTGTGCTGTCTTTCCAGACTTGTCGCGACACCCCGCCGCCGGACCCGAAAAAGGGCGAGTGGAGACGGGGGCCGTTTCCAAACCACATGCCCGCGGTGCATCGCAGGATAAGATTCCCCTGCGCCGCCGAGACCGGAGTTATCCCATGCCCAAGAACGGCGCTGCCCACCTTAAAAGCCTTCAGGACGACCGCTGCGTCTTTATCGATGGCAAGCGGGTCGAGAATGTCACCACCGATCCCGCCTTCAGGGGCGCCGTGGCCTCGGCCTGCGCCCTTTACGATTATCAAGCGGCCCCCGAGAATATCGAGGCGATGACCTTCGCCTCGCCAAAGACCGGCGCGCGGGTGAACAAATCCTGGATGATGCCCACCAGCTATGCCGAGCTTGTCGAGCGTCGCGTGTCGATCGAACGCTGGGCCACTCAGACCTGCGGCATGCTGGGTCGGTCGCCGGATCACGTTGCCTCGACCTTCGTGGGTTTTCGCATGGGGCTGGATGTCTTCGGCGCGAATGATCCCAAACGCGCCGCCGCGATGGCCGATTACTTCGACTACATCCGCGACAATGACATGTTCCTGTCCTACGTGATCATCAACCCGCAGGCGGACAAGGCGAAATCGGCCTCTGGCCAGCCCGGCAAGAACCTTGTTGCCGCGATCGTCGATGAAGACGCCGAGGGCGTGACGATCCGGGGGGCCAAGATGCTGGCCACCTCCGGCATCCTGGCGAACGAGATCATGGTTTCGGGCTTTCAGGCGCTGCAGGCGGGCGATGAGGATTACGCCTTTACCGTCGCCATGCCGCTGGGGACCAAGGGACTGAAACTCTTGTCCCGCCGCTCTTACGAGGGCGCGGCGAGTTCGGTCTTCGATTACCCGCTCTCCGCGCGCTTTGACGAGAATGATGCCGTGGTGGTCTTTGACGATGTCAAAGTGCCGTGGGAGCGGGTCTTCGTCTACAAGGATCTGAAGATGGCGCAGGCGCAATGGCACCAGACCCGCGCCCATGTGATGCAAAACTATCAATGCATGATCCGGCTGACCCAGAAGCTGCATTTCCTGCTGGGTCTGGCGCGCAAGATCGCCGATCTGAACAACGTCATCACCTATCCGCAGGTGCGCGAACAGCTTGGCCTGATCGCCGCCAAGGTCGCCAACATGGATGCGCTTGTCATCGCGATGGAAGCGAAAGGCGAGCAGTTCGGGCAATATTTCGTCCCCGACCGCAGCCTGTTGTGTACCGCGCAGGTGGTGGCGCAGACGACTTACCCCGAGATTATCGAGGCGATCCGCCTGTTGTCGGGGGGTGGCATGATCATGGTGCCGTCATCGCATCTGGATTTCGCGGCGGACGAAACCGCCGACATCATCGCCCGCACCCAGCGTTCGCCCGTTGCCGGTTCGCACGACCGGGTGAAGCTGATGAAACTGGCGTGGGATGCGGTCGGGTCAGAGTTCGGCTCGCGGCACCTGCAATACGAGATGTTCTATTCCGGCGCGCAATTCGTGACCCGCGGCAACAGCTTCCGCTTCTTCGATTGGGACAACGCCAAGACCCGGGTGGAGGATTTCATGGCCAGCTACAACCTTGATGTCGAGAACAAGCTGAATGTCGCGGCGGAGTGATCATGACGCAGATTGAAACGATCCGCCGGGCCGCCTTCGTCGGGCATAGCCCCGCGCCTTTTCGCGCCACATGGGAAGGGCCGTTGGCCGATCTCTCCTTCGCGGTGAAGGATCTGTTCGATATCGAAGGCGCGGTGACAGCCTGCGGCAACCCCGACCGGCTGGCGGCCGGGGTGATCGCCCGCGCCACGGCGCCCGCAGTGCAGATTCCGCTGGCCGCCGGGGCGCAATGCGCCGGCAAGACCCATACCGACGAGGTCGCCTGCGGCATGTTCGGTGACAACGAGTTCTTCGGCACGCCGATCAACCCCGCCGCCCCCGACAGGGTGCCGGGCGGCTCTTCCGCCGGCTCGGCCTCGGCGGTGGCGGGCGGGCTGGTCGATTTCGCGCTTGGCACCGATACCGGCGGTTCGGTCCGGGTGCCGGGCAGCTTTTGCGGCATCTTCGGGCTGCGCACCACCTTCGGGCGGATCTCCGTGGCCGGTGTCATGGCGATGGCGCCCAGCTTCGATACCGTGGGCTGGATGGCGCGCTCTCCGGCCGTGATGTCCCGTGTGGGCGAGGTTTACTTCGGCCCCACGGGCGATCTGTCCGCCACCCGCCTGCTGCTGGCGCGCGATGCTTTCGCGATCCTCAACCCCCGCGTGGCGCAGGCGCTCTTGCCGCTGGCCAGGGCGCTTGGCCCCGTGGCCGAGGTCGATCTGTATCGCGGCGGCGTGGCGCATTGGCTCGATACGTTCCGCCCGCTGCAACTGGGCGATCTTCACGCCACGCTCGGCACCTGGGCGGCGGCGGAGGGGCGGCAGGTCTCGGCCTCGATCGCGCAACGCATGGCGCTGGCCGCGACGGTGACCGCCGCCGATATCGCCCCCGCCGCGCGCTGGCGCGAAGGGCTGACGGAGCACATGATAGACCTGCTGGGCGCGGACGGGGTGATCTGCATCCCCACGGCCCACGATCTGCCCCCCTTCGTGGGCGGCGGTCTGGAGCAATTGATCGAGTTTCGCGAGAAAACCCTTGCGCTGACCTGCGTGGCCTCGCTTGCCCGCCTGCCCCAGCTCAACATCCCCGCGACGATGGTCGAGGGCGTGCCGGTCGGCCTGTCGTTCATCGCCGGCCCGCGCGGAGAGGAGCGCCTGCTGGCCATGGCCGCCACGCTCCACGCGCAACTCCCGGCAGGGCGGGCCGCATGAGCCAGCGCGATTTCATCGGCTACGGGCGGCACAAGCCCGATTTCCGCTGGCCCGGCGGGGCGGGTCTGGCCATCGTCGTGGTGCTGAACTTCGAGGAAGGCGCCGAGCCCTCGATCCCCGACGGTGATCCGGCAACCGAACTTGCGCTCACCGATGCGATCATGGGCGAGGTGCCGTCCGGCACGCGCGATCTGGTGGCCGAAAGCCTTTTCGAATATGGCAGCCGTGCCGGGTTCTGGCGGCTGGCCGATCTCTTTGCCGAGCTGGACCTGCCACCGACGGTTTCGGCCTGCGCACAGGCGCTGGCGCGCAACCCCGACGCCGCCGCGCTGATCGCCGAGGCGGGCTGGGATGTCTGCGCCCATGGCGACCGGTTCATGCGTCATTTCCTGATGGACGACGCGCAGGAACGCGCCGCCATCGCCAATGCCGTGTCGGGCATCACCCGCGCCATCGGGCGGCCGCCGACCGGCTGGCAGAGCCGCTATGCGCCATCGGTCCGCACCCGCGCGCTGATCGCTGAGCATGAATGCCTGATCTACGACGCCGACAGCTATGCCGACGATCTGCCTTTCTGGCATGCCGGGCGGCTGATCGTACCGCACAGCTTCACGCTGAACGACAACCGCCTTGCCACCGCCAAGCTGCCCACCGGAGAGGATTTCCGCGCCTATCTGGCCTCTGCGTTCACCACGCTGCTGAGGGAAAGCCAGACCTCGCCCCGGATGATGACGATCAGCCTGCACAACCGCGTCTCGGGTCAGCCCGCGCGGTTCGACGCGCTGCGCGGTTTCCTGGCCAGCATCCGCGCAACCGAGGGCGTGTGGTTCGCCGGGCGCGCCGATGTGGCGCGCCATTTCACAGGCGTCTGCCCGCCGCCCCCGGCGGCATGAGCGGGCTGGTGCTCAAGGGCGGGCTCGTCGCCTGCCCGCTGACCGCAAAGGTCGTGCCGCGTGATCTGGTGATCCGTGACGGGCGGATCGCCGGGGATCACGGCACCGATCTGCCGCAGCGCGACATTTCGGGCCATATGGTCATCGCGGGGCTGATCAATGCCCATACCCACGGCCACGCGAACCTGAACAAGGGGGTGGCAGACCTCTGGCCGCTGGAACTTTCGCTGACGCATGGCGGCTGGATGGCCGCCGGGCGCGACGCGCAGATGGTTTACGATTCCACACTGCTGGGCGCGTGGGACATGCTGTCGAGCGGCGTCACAGCGGTTTATGATCTGGTCGTCGGAATGCCCACGCCGGAGCCCGAGCATCTGCACGCCGTGGCCCAAGCCTATCACGACGCCGGGCTGCGTGCCGTCATCGCCCCCATGGTCGCCGATATCGGATTCGCCGACTCGATCTCCGGCCTGGCCGACGCGCTGCCCGCCGGCAGGGCCAAAGCGCTGACCGGCACGCCGCAGGATCCCCAGACCCTGCTGCGCAGGATCGACGAGGCCATGGGCTTTGATCTGCCCGAGCGGATCGCCTGGGGCCTTGCCCCGACAATTCCGCACCAATGCACCCCCGAATTCCTGCAAGGCGCCGCCGCCCTGGCCCGCGCGCGGGGCTGGCGCCTGCATATGCATGTCGCGGAAAGCCGCCTTCAGGCCGAGGTGGCGCGCGCGCTTTGGAACGCTTCCCCGGTCGAGCGGCTGGAAGAGCTGGGAATTCTGGGCCCCGACTTCACCGCCGGCCACGCCGTCTGGCTGGAGCGGCGCGATTTTGCCACCCTGGCCCGCCATGGCGCGACGGTCGCCCATATCCCCGCGTCCAATCAAAGGCTTGGCGCCGGAGTCGCACCCCTGCGGATGATGCTGGAAGAAGGGGTGACCGTGGCCCTTGCCACCGACGGCGCCAATTCCTCGGACGGGATGAACATGTTCGAGGCGATGCGCCACGCCACCAACCTGTCGCGGCTGTGGGAGACGCCGGCCCGCCGCTGGGTCGGCGCCGCGCAGGCCTATGGGATGGCGACGCTGGGCGGGGCCGCGGCCATGGGGCTGGCGCCCGCGACGCTCGCCCCCGGTGCGCCGGCCGACCTGACCTGCCTGTCGCTGGAAAGCCCGGCCTTCTGCCCGCTCAACGCGCCGATCACCCAAATGGTCACAGCCGAAAACGGCGCCTCTGTCGCCCATGTCTTCGTCGCCGGGCGAGAGGTGCTGCATGCGGGCCGCCCCACCGGCTTTGACCCCGACGCCCTGCGCGCCCGGATCGCAGGCTTCATGCCCCGGCTTGAAGCGAACCGCGCCGAGATCCGCGCCCTGGCCGAAAACACCGTGCCGCATGTCCAGCATTTCCTGGACGACCGCCCCCGGCCCGATCTGGGCTTTACCCGAAACCTGCCCTGCGAATGAGGTCCCATGTCCCTGCCCTATCCCTATAACCCGCCCGAGAGTTACACGCGCATCGGCCATATCATGCCCTCGTCCAACACCTGGGCGGAACCGCTGACCTATGCGATAAACATGCAAGAGGCCGGGCGGATATCCCACCACTTCTCGCGCATCACGGTGCAGAAACTGGCGCTGAACGCCGCGTCCGAGGCGCATTTCCAGTTCGAACCGATGCTTGCCGCCGCGCGTCTGCTGGCCGATGCGCCGCTTGATGTGATCACCTGGAACGGCACCGCCGCCAGTTGGCGCGGGATCGAGCACGATCACAAGTTGTGCGAAGCGATCACGGCCGAGACGGGGATCAAAGCGACCTCCGCCACCATCGGCTATTATGACCTCTTCGAGCAAAGGAACTGGAAGCAGATTTCCCTGGCCGTGCCCTATACCGAGGACGTGACCGCCGCGATCATCGCGAATTACACACGTTCCGGTTTCGAGGTGGTGCAGGCGGTCTCGCTCGGCTGCGTGGCGAATGTCGATATCGGCGCGACCCCGCCAGAAAAGATGCGCGCGCTGCTGCGCGCCGCCGTCCATGATGCCGCCGATTGCATCGCCGTGGTCTGCACGAATTTCCCGGCCACCGCCCTGGCGGCAGAGTTCGAGGCAGAGACAGGCATCCCCCTGGCCGACTCGATTTCGGTCACCTATCTGGACGCCTGCCTGAAAGCCGGGGTAACGCCGAAGATCACCGGATGGGGCAAGATGTTCGACATCTGATATTCCATTGGAAAACATGAAAGCGCGTGTATGAGCGGGCCCTTTCATGCCCCATGAACAATGCTCAGGGCGTCGGCGCGTCTTGCGCCAGCAGCCCCTCGGATTTCAGGTCGGACCAGAATGCCGGGGGAATGACAGTCTCAAGCGTGGTCAGGTTGCGGATAACCTCGGCCGGTTTGACCCCGCCAAGCACCACCGAGGCGACGCAAGGGTGGGCCAGCGCGAATTGCACCGCGGCATCGGGCAGCGGCACGGCATGGGCGGCACAGACCGCCGCTATCCGCGCGACGCGGGCCAGGATGTCTGGGGGCGCGGTTTCATAGTTATACCTGGCCCCGTCCACCGCGCCCGTGGCAAGAATGCCCGAGTTGAAAACCCCGCCCAGGATCAGCGCCGTACCGGCGGCCTTGGCCTTGGGCATCAGCGTGGCAAGCGCGGGCTGCTCCAGCAGCGAATAGCGGCCCGCAAGCAGGATCACGTCATAATCCGCATCGCCCAAAAACCGCTCGGCCATCTCATGATCGTCGAGGCCAAGGCCGTATCCCGCGATGACCCCTTGCGATTTCAGATCCGAAAGCGCGCGTGTGGCGCCCTCCACCGCTTCGCGGTAGCGGGTTTCGATCCGGTCCGCGCCATGGGTCCAGGGGTCTATGTCATGGATCAGCAACAGGTCGATCCGATCGGTCCCAAGGCGCAGCAGCGATTGTTCGACCGACCGCATCGTGCCGCCATAGCTGTAATCAAAACACGGCCGATGCGGCAGCGATCCAACGAAGCCGCGCGCGGGGGCGGCCGGTTTTCCCTGTCGCTGCGGCTGCATGACCCGGCCGACCTTGGTGCAGATCACCACCTCGTCCCGCACGACGCCGCGCAGCGCTGTGCCGGTGCGATGCTCGGCCAGCCCGTTGCCATAATGGGGGGCGGTATCGACCAGATTGATCCCGGCGCGCAACGCGGCCTCGACCGTGGCGATTGCCTCATGTTCCTGCAGGTAATCGTAGAAATCCCCCAAGGGGGCGGTGCCGAAACCGATCCGGCTGACGCGCAGACCCGTTTCGCCAAGCTCCGCCCGCTCTGGTCTCATGGCTTTGCCCGGCTGAACTGGTTGTAGAAGGCATAGCGCAGCGGCTGCACGAAATCCGGCTGTTCAACCCCCAGCGCTTCGGCGCATTGGCGGGGAAAATCGAAATTGTTCAGCATCTCGCTGGCGATCGCCACAAGATCGGCCTTGCCCGCATCCAGGATACCGGCGGCCATCGCGGGGGTGTGGATTCCCCCCACTGCCATCGTCGCCAGGCCGCTTTCTGCGCGGATCGTTGCCGCCATATCGTGCTGTTCGGTGATGTCGCCCTTGATATAGGCGCCATTCGTGCTCATCGCCGCGCCGCCGGCAGAGCAATCGACCAGATCGGCCCCGGCGTCTTTCAGCCCCTTCGCAAGGGCCACGGTATCTTCGATCACCAACCCGCCCTCGACGCGGTCGATACAGGAGGCGCGGTAGAACAGCGGCATATCGGCGGGGATCACGCCGCGCAGATCGGCGGTGATCTCCAGCGGCAGGCGCATACGGTTGCCGGCCGTGCCGCCATAGCCATCTTCGCGCGCGTTGCACAGCGGCGAGACGAAGCTGTGCAGCAGATAGCCATGCGCGCCGTGGATTTCGATGAAATCGAACCCCGCGGCCACGGCGCGCCGGGCGGCGGACACGAAATCGGCGCGCACCTGTGCGATCCCGTCCAGCGTCAGCGCGCGGGGCATGGGCCAGTCATCGTGATATTTCAGCGCCGAGGGGGCCAGCGTTTGCCAATATCGCGGATCGCTCTCCGGCAGGAACTGTCCACCGTTCCAGGGCGCGTCGGTAGACCCCTTGCGCCCGGCATGGCCGATCTGGATACCGGCGGGGATACCATGGCGGTGAAAGATCGCCGCGATACGGGACAGGCCCTCGATCTGGTCATCGTCCCAAAGGCCAAGGCAGTCGGGCGTGATCCGCCCTTCGGGGCTGATCGCGGTGGCCTCGACCAGCGCGCCGCCAAGGCCGGACAGGGCCATATGCGCGTAATGGTCGAAATGCCATCCCGTCGCCTGACCGTCCTTGGCCGCATATTGGCTCATGGGCGACAGAACCATGCGGTTGCGAAAGGTCACCCCCCTGATTTTCAGGGGCGTGAACAGGGCAATCCCTTGCCCGACCTTGATGTCCTTCATCAGATTTCGGCAAGCAGCGACGTGTCGAACATATCCTTGGTGGCCGGGATGCCGACGTTGTTGAGCGAGGCAAGCGTCTGCTCGATCCAGACGTCATCCATCGAATAGACCCCGTGGGGATGGTCGATCAGATCCACCTGAATGTTCGAGTGGAACTGGGTCATGTCCGGGCTATAGCCGTTGCCCTTGAACCAGGTGTCCTCCCATTCGAGGGCGGCCTTGCCGGGGGCCTTGAACTCTTCGACCCATCCCTTGCGCGAGGCGCGCAGAAACCCGACCAGATCGTCGCGCCGCGCGGCCAGCGTGTCCTCGGTCACGCACACGAGATCCTGACCATAAACCATGCCCACGTCGGAAAAGAGGATGAAGCCCGTTTCCTTTTGCGCCGCCTGGGCCACGACGTAGGGCATCGAGGTCATGAAATCGACAACCGCATCCACCTGCCCCAGCGCCAGCGGGGTCGGGTCGAAGGTGTAGGGAACGAAGGTGATTGTATCGGCGTCCACCTTGTTCAGGTTCAGCACGATCTTGAACGGGCCGATGTTCAGCGGCGGACAGGCGATGGTCTTGCCTTCCAGATCCTTCAGCGTGGTGATGCCGCTTTCCTTCAGAAAGATCACGCTGTCGGGGCTTTTCTGAAACTGCGCGCCGATCACCTTGAACCTGGCGCCTTTTTCAAAGATCGCCTCGGCGGTTTCCAGCGGCGAGGTCAGCGCGACGTCGGCCTTGCCGGTCAGAAGCGAGGCCTGCGGGATCACATCGGGGCCGCCGGGGATATAGTCGATCTCCAACCCCTCCTCGGCATAGAACCCCTTCTCCATGGCGATGTAATATCCGTTGAATTCGGGATCGTTGATCCAGATGGCCTGCAGGGTCAGTTTACTGGTGGATGCCAGCGCGGCCCGGCCCGGAAGCACGGCGGCGGCGGCAAGGCCACCCAGGGCGGAAGCGGTGAAAGCGCGGCGGGAAAGCTTGGTCATGGCAATATCCTGATGTTGGGATTGTTGAAAGCTTTGGCGCGGTCCGTTTTTCCGGTTCCCGTCCCGAAAGCTTAGAAAGCCCGGTGGGGCATGGTCAATTTTGCTGTCTTGCCTGCCGTTGCGCGCTGACTTGCTTAATTTCGCGAAACCGCGCCGATGGCCGAAAAGCGGTAAAATACCAGGCGAAACGGCGCAAAACGCTGAAATACAAGACGGTTTCGCATTTTTCCGAGACCGCCGGGCCGTGCGCGTTTTCCGGGTGTCACGGCCCGCCGCACAGCTTTTATACAATTTCGTGACAGGCCCGCGAGGGGCCCGCATCTGCGGCCAAGTTTTACCGCGTCATGGGCCCAGCCATGATTCTGGCCGCCCCGGCGCCAACAGGGCAGTCTGTCAGACAGGGCGGGCATCCCGGCATGGCCGTCCAGATTGCCGCGCGTCCTTCCAGGCCGAGATCAGATCACATGCCCGCCAAGGTACTTTCCTCTTCTCCCCGTTTCGCCCTTTCGCCGCGCCGTATCCGTGCCGTGCAGGCCTTGGGCCGGATCCTTGTGGTGGCTCTGGTGCTGCTGACCTGGCACTTGCTCGGCTCGGGCACGCGGACAGGCCGGCTGATCCTGTCCAGCCCGGTCTACATCCTTCGGGATCTGTGGATCGGCGCGGATCTTTTCGTGATGCACGGGGCCGCCACGATCAAGGTCGCGCTGACCGGCTTCGCCATAGGCGGCGGCGCGGCCTTCATCGGCGCGCTGCTTTTTTGCCGCCTGCCGTGGCTCGATACCGCCTTTCGCGGGGTGAATATCGCGATCTACACCATGCCGGCGATCGTTGTCGGACCGCTTCTGGTGCTGTTCTTCAAAGGCGACTGGCCACAGACCATCCTGGCGGCGTTGATGGTCTATTTCCCCGCCATGTCAACGATGTTGCTGGGCCTGAAGGACGTGGACCGCCGCCTGTCGGACCTGATCGAGGTCTATGGCGGCGGCGAGGCAGAACTGATGCGCCATGTGCGCTTGCGCGGCAGCCTGCCGCAAATCTTCGCCGGGCTGCGCGTGGCCGCACCGATCGCAGTGCTGGGCGCGGTGCTGGGCGAGTTCGGCTCCGGCACCCGCTTCGGCTTTGGCTCTTTCCTGCTCTCGACCCTGCCGCAGGCCAATCCGGCGCGACTCTGGGGCATCGCGATCTCGACCTCGGCCATCGCGCTTTGCGGCTATCTCGTCTTTCTCCTGCCCGCCGTCTGGCTGCAACGCACGACGCAAAGCGTGACGCTGGCCCCTTCGTTGGGCACCGCTCCATACAGCGACGGCCGGCGGCTGGGGCGGGCCGGCTTTGGCCTGATCGCGCTGCTGCTGCCCTTCGTGCTGTGGGCGCTTCTGATCAAGGGTGCCGACCTGCCGTCGATCATCGCGCCCACCCCGACCGAGACGATCCGGTTCATCTTTACCGAAAACGCCGATCCGATCTGGACGGCGCTAGGCGTTACCCTGCCGATGGCGGCGCTGGGGCTGATCGCCGGGCTGGCCTTTTCCTTCGTGCTGGCGGCGCTGTCGATCCTCGCCCCGGCAGTGGCGCGGGCGCTGGTGCCGGTGGCGATGCTCGTTCAGAACACGCCGCTGGTGGCGTTGGTGCCCTTTGTCGTGCTGGCCTTCGGGCGCGGGATCACGGCCTCGGTCTTTCTGGCGATGCTGGTGGTCTTTTTCCCGGCCTATGTGCTGCTGAACCAGGGCTTTACCGCCATCCCAGCGGCGGCGCGGGATCTGGTGTCGGTCTACGGCGGGTCGCGCTGGCAGCTTTTGTGGCGCATCGCGGTTCCCTATTCGATCAGCTATTTCTTCGCGGCGGCCAAGATGGTCGCGCCCATGGCGCTGCTGGGCGTCATGGTGGCGGAATGGCTGGTCAGCGGGGTCGGTCTGGGCAATCTGCTGAACATTTCCCGCCCGGCGCTGGATTACGAAACCATCTGGGCCGGCGCGCTGATCTCCATCCTGATCTCGGCCGGCACTTACGAACTGGTCGGCATGCTCGAACGCAGGACCCGGCGATGAGCGTTCATCTTCACCACGTCTCTCTCACGGTCGGCGATCTGCCCGCGGCCATGGCGTTTTTCACGAAGGTGTTCGGCTTTCACGCCGATTTCGTGGAGGAAAACATCGGCCCCGACATCGCCCGCATGGCAGGGCACGCGGGGCTGCTTTGCGCCTTTACCCAGATGCGCGCGCCGGGCCTGGATATGGTGCTGGAGCTGATCTGCTTTCACGATGCCGCCGGCCCCGCGCCGCAGGGGGATGCGCTGCCGTGGCGGCCGGGGGCGGGCCACATCTGTTTTCACGTCGACGATCTGGCAACGACCGTGGACACCTGCCGCGCCGCCGGGGCCGAACTGCTGGGCGAGGTCATCGACTTTCCCGGCGGGCGCTGCTGCTATCTGCGCAGCCCCGGCGGCGCCTTTGTCGAGCTGGAATGGATCGGCCCCGCCGAACCGACGCCCTGAGACGACATTCGGCGCGTGAAGCCTGTCAGTCGTCCTTGTGGCCCGGATGCAGCTTTTCCATCAGCTCTTCGCACATCGCGTGGAACTGCGGGTCCGAAAACAGCGCCTTGGTACGCGGGCGCGCGAAGGGCACATCGACCACCTCGGCCACGCGGCCCGGGCGCGCATGCATGACGACGATCTGATCGGCAAGAAACAGCGCCTCGTCGATCCCATGCGTGACCAGTAGGGTCGTCGTCTTCTGCTGGCTCCAGATCCGTTGCAGCTCGATATTCATCGTGCGCCGCAGGATCTGATCAAGCGCGCCGAAAGGTTCATCCATCAACAGCACCTCCGGCGCGCTGACCAGCGAACGGGCGATGGCCACCCGTTGGCGCATGCCCCCCGAAAGCTGCGCGGGCAGGTGATCCTCGCAGCCCTTCAGGCCGACCAACTCGATCAATTCGCGGATCTTTTCGTCATGCGCTTTGACCGGGCGCTTGAGGATCTGAAGCGGCAGCGCGATATTCTGATGAACCGAGCGCCAGGGCAGCAGGGCCGCGTCCTGAAAGGCGATGCCAAGGCGGCCCTGGTTGCGAAACTCCAGCGGCTGATGCCCCCTGATCCGGACCGATCCGTCATCCGGTGCATCCAGCCCCGCCACCAGGCGCAGCAGGGTGGACTTGCCGCAGCCCGAAGGGCCGATCAGCGCCACGAATGCACCCCGGTGAATCTTCAGCGTGACATCCTCCAGCGCCTTGATCACGTCGTGCTTCGTGTGAAAGCTTTTTTCGACATGATCGACCAAGATATCGACGGGATTGTTCCCCGCATCGCCCCCGGCAGGCGGGGTGGCC
Source organism: Actibacterium sp. D185-2 (assembly GCF_054954595.1). Taxonomy (NCBI): domain Bacteria; kingdom Pseudomonadati; phylum Pseudomonadota; class Alphaproteobacteria; order Rhodobacterales; family Roseobacteraceae; genus Actibacterium; species Actibacterium sp. D185-2. Next base: position 187,050 of record NZ_JBPWNX010000002.1, on the reverse strand, counting down.
TCGGCACTCGGACCCATGTTCATCTGTCGTCCTTTCCCGGCGCCGTTCAGTTGCGATACCCAAGCATGGCCTTGACCTCCAGGTACTCGGTCAGGCCGAACAGGCCAAGCTCTCGTCCGTTCCCCGATTTCCTGTACCCGCCGAAAGGCGCCGAGAAATCGAAGGGCGGGTTGTTGATGAAAATGCGCCCCGCGCGCAGGCGCCGTGCCACCACTTCGGCCTCATCCGGGTTTCGCCCATAGACATAGCCCGCCAGCCCGTATTCGCTGTCATTCGCGATCTCGATGGCCTCATCGACCGTATCATAGGCGATCACGCTCAGAACCGGGCCGAAGATTTCCTGCCGGGCGATATCCATGTCGTTGGTCACATCCACGAAGATCGTCGGGCGCACATAGAACCCCCGGTTCATCCCCTCGGGCAGGCCGGTGCCGCCGCACAAAAGCCGCGCACCCTGCGCGATGCCGCGCGCGATCATCGCCTGCACCCGGTCCCACTGCGCCCGGCACGCGACAGGCCCCATCGTCGTTTCCGCGCGGGCGGGATCGCCGATACGCACCTTTGCCGCCTCGGCCAGAAGGCCCGCGTGAATCTCCGCCTGCCGCGCGCGGGGGATCAGCATCCGGCTGGGCGCGATGCAACTTTGGCCCGAGTTGATGAAACACCGCCCCACCCCGTCGGCCAGCGCCCGCCCCAGATCCGCATCGGGCAGTATGATGTTGGCGGATTTCCCGCCCAACTCCTGATGAACGCGCTTTACCGTGGGGGCGGCGGCCTGCGCCACCGCGATTCCGGTTCGGGTGGAGCCGGTGAACGACACCATGTCGATCCCTGGATGACGGCAGATCGCCGCGCCCACATCCTGCCCCGACCCGTTGATCAGGTTGAACACCCCCGCCGGCACCCCGGCCTCGTCCAGCACCTCGGCCAGAAGCAGCGCCGACAGCGGCGAGATTTCCGAAGGTTTCAGAACCACCGTACAGCCCGCCGCCAGCGCCGGGGCCAGCTTGGTGACGATCTGGTTCAGCGGCCAGTTCCACGGCGTGATCAGCCCGGCCACGCCAATCGCCTCATAGCGCAGCCGCGTCGTGCCATGCGGCTGTTCAAAGCCGAAGGCCTCGGCCGTGTCGGCGGCCTCGTTGAAATAGAGGATCGCGGAACCGGTCTGCATCCAGTCGGACAGATCGGCGGGGCTGCCCATTTCGGCGGTCACCGCCGCTTCCAGTTCCTTCTTGCGCGCCGTGAAAACCTGCGCGATGCGGCGCAGCAGCGCCACGCGCTCGGCCACCGGTGCCGCCGAAAAGGCGGGAAAGGCGGCCCGCGCCGCGCGCACGGCACGCTCTACATCCTCTGGCCCGCCCCAGGCCACTTCGGCGATCGGTTCGCCCGTGGCGGGGTTGATCACCGGGCCTGTCGCCTCCCCCGCAGGCGCCACCCAGCCCCCGTCGATATAGAACTTGTCGGTCCGCACCATGCGCTACGCCATCCCCAGATGCCGGGCGGTGGCATCAAGCGCCGCGCGCACGATGGCGAACATCTCGTCCATCTGCCCGACGGTCATCACCAGCGGCGGCATCAGCGCCATGCTGTCACCATTGGCGCGGAAGGCCAAACCGCGCGACAGCCCCTCGGCCGAGCAATGCTGACCAACCTGCAACGCGCCGTCAAACGCCTCGCCGGTCGCGCGGTCGGCCACCAGCTCCAGCCCGGCCATCAGCCCGACAGAGCGCACATCCCCCACCAGCGGGTGATCGGTGAATTCGGCCAGCCCCGCCTCGAAATGCGGGATCAGCGTCTGGGCGGCATTCTCGATCAGCCCCTCGCTCTCGATCACCTCGATATTGGCGAGCGCCACGGCGCAGCACGAGGGGTGCCCGGAATAGGTATAGCCATGGGCCCATTCGCCGCCCTTGTCGATCAGCACATCGGCGACACGGTCGGACATGAGGCAAGCCGACAAGGGCAGATAGCCAGAGGTCAGCCCCTTGCCGATCTGCATCAGATCCGGCGTGATCCCATAGTGGAAAGAGCCGAACCATTTGCCGGTGCGGCCAAAGCCCATCACCACCTCGTCCAGCGCCAGCAGCACGTCATATTTCCTGCAGATATCCTGAATCGCGGGCCAATAGCTCATCGGTGGCACGATCGAGCCGCCGGCCGATTGCGCCGGCTCGGCGAAGAACGCCGCCACATTCTCGGGGCCCAGTTCCAGTATCTTGTCTTCCAGCCAGGATGCGGCAAGGCGCCCGAACTCGTCATCCGGCATCGCGGCGGGCTTCTCGCGATAGGGATAGGCGGTCTTGATGCGGTGAACCACCGGCATCGGCACGTCACCGCCGGCGTGGTGCATCGGTTCCAGCCCCGAAAGCGACGCCGCCAGATGGGTCGAGCCGTGATAGGCATATTCCCGGGCGATGATCAGCTTTTTGCCGGGCTGGCCCTTCAGATCCCAATAGCGCCGGATCGCGCGCACGGCGGTCTCGTTCGCCTCGGAGCCCGAGCATTGGAAGAAGACGTGGTTCAGCCCCTCCGGCGTCAGCTTCACCAGCTTCTCGGCCAGCAGCACGGCGGCGGGATGCGTGGTGTTGAAGAAGGACTGGCAAAAGGAAAGGTCGCTCATCTGCGCGCTGGCGGCGGCCACCAGTTCGGGCCGCCCGTAGCCGATGTTCACGCAGCCCAGGCCGGAAAGCCCGTCGATGATCTTTCTGCCCTCGGTATCCCAGACATGGACGCCCTCGCCGCGAACCGCCACGCGCGATCCGGTCTGGCGCAGCGCCTTGTGATCCGTGAAAGGATGCAGGTAATGCGCCTGATCCAGTTCCTGCCATTTCCGCGTTTCCATCTGTCGATAGAACATGGTGTTTCTTCCCGTTCCGGCGCGGCCATCCAACGGGGCCGCCTGCCCCCACTAAACACCGCGGCGCCGGACGGGGCCATCGGGCCCTCTGGCCCCGACTGGCGACAAAACATGTCGGGACATGCGCGGCACCCGGCCGCCAGGCCGGCGGCGCTTCGGGGGGGACCGGCGTGGCTACGCGGCGTGCAGGAACCGCGCGGCAGCGGCGGCGTGATCGCGGCGCAGGGCGTCCAGATCGACACCGAGGGGCACACCGTCGAGCACGCGCCATTCGCCGCCGACCATCACCCGGTCGGCCCGATGCGCCCCGCACAGAACAAGCGCCGCCAGCGGATCGCCGGCCCCCGAAAAGCGCAGCTCATCAAGCGTGAACATGGCCAGATCCGCCTGTTTCCCCGGGGCGATCGCGCCAATATCCGTGCGCCCCAGAAGCCTGGCGGACCCCTCCGTCGCCCAGCCCAGCGCATCCAGATGGGTCACCGCCGCCGCGCCATAGGTCAGACGGCCCAGCATCAGCGCGTGGCGCACGGATTCCATCAGGTTGGAATTGTCGTTCGACGCCGAACCATCGACGCCCAGCCCGACCACCGCGCCCGCGGCTTCAAGCTCTTTGGTCCGGCACTGACCCGACGCAAGCACCATGTTCGACGTCGGGCAATGGCAGACACCCATGCCGCATTTGCCGATCCGCGCGATTTCATCGTCGTTGAAATGGATGCCATGCGCCATCCAGACGCGGTCGGTCATCCAGCCGACATCCTCCAGATAATCAAGCGGGCGCATGCCGTATTTCGACAGACAGAATTCATCCTCGTCATGGGTTTCGCCCAGATGGGTGTGCAGGCGGCAATCATGCTTGTCGGCCATCTCCGCCGTGTCAATCATCAGCTGGCGGGTCACGTTGAACGGCGCGCAAGGCGCCAGCGCCACAGTGGTCATCGCCCCGTCTGAACGGTCGTGATAGGCGCCCAGCACCCGTTCGCAATCGCTCAGCACCGCGTCGTAATCCTGAATGAGCCGCTCATCCGCGATCCCGCCGGAACTGGTGCCCATATTGATCGCGCCGCGCGTCAGCGCCACGCGCATGCCCAACGCCTTGGCCTCCTCCGCTTCGATATCCACCGCATCCGCCATGTCCCTGCCAAAGACGAACAGGTGATCCGAAGCGGTCGTGCAGCCCGACATCAGCAATTCCACCAGCGCGAGGCGCACGCCGATGCGAAACGTGTCGCGGTTCAGATGGCTGCCCCACAGCGGATAGAGCGCCTGAAGCCACGGGAACAGCTCCTTGTTGATCGCCTGCGGATGCGCGCGCGTCAGGGTTTGATAGAAATGGTGATGCGCGTTCACAAGGCCCGGAATGACAACGTGGCGCGATCCATCGAAAACCTCATCGACCGGGCCCGTGGGCCGCGTGCCCGCCACAAGCTCCACGATCCGCCCGTCTTCGACCACAAGGCCGCCAGCGGCGTTTTCGGCCATGACGGCCAGGGGGGTTCTGATCCACAGACGCATTCTTGGTCCTTCAGGTCAACTGAGCCGCGCCTTGCGATAGGCGCGCGGCGAAATTCCGTATTGGGCGCGAAACGCCCGCGAGAAATGCGAGAAATCCTTGAACCCCCGGCGCAGGGCGATCGTGGTGATCGGCCAGGAACTGAGCAGGCTGTCGCCCAGATCGCGCCGGATCCGCTCCAGCCGCTGCGCCTTGATCCATTTCGAAACCTGCAGATCCTCGCCCGCGAACAGCTCGTAGAGCGACCGGTGCGAGATGGATTGTTGGCGCGCGATCTCGGCCGGGCAAAGGCCGGGGTCATCCAGATGCGCCAGGATATGCGCCTTCACCCGCGCCAACTGTGCCTGCCGGTTGGCCGACAGCGGCTGTTCCGAGGCGATTTCGCTGAGCGCGGTGGCCAACAGGTCGATCACATGCGCCTCCAGCCGGTTGATCAGGCTTTCGCGGGCGCTCTCGCGCTTCACGTCGCACATGGTGATGATGAAATCGAACAGGAACCGCCCCGGCAGCGACTGCCCCGACATCTGCCTTGCGATCAGCGTGTCAAGGCATGGCACCCGGTCCTGCAGCAACCGCCGCGGCAGTTTCAGCGCGATCTGCCGATATGGGCCGGCGAAGGTCATGCGATAGGGCTGCTGGCTGTCGTAAAGCACCATTTCGCGCGGGCGCACGCGCACGCTGCGCCCGCCCTGCGTCAGCCGGCAATCGCCCTCGACCTGCAGGCACACCTCGTACCACATGTCATTGCGGCAAATATGTTCCTCGCCGCGCTGAACTTCGGTCGCGGTAGAGATGAAGTCCGCCAGCATCACCTGTCCGAATTCCATCCAGGTGACGGAGCCGAAGAAGTCGTCATCCGCACGGCCCGTAACCACCGTAGAGGGGAAGAGCGTGTTCGCCGAGTCCTGCCAGAAGCTCAGGCGCTCCGTCTTGTCGACATTGGCGGTCGATAGCTTCTGCCAACCGGTTGTTTCCTGGTGCGTGGTTTCCTGTTGCATAGTGGCTCCTTCGCAAGGCGTGGATCCCGGCACCGCCCCAAACGGGTGGTGCAGCCTCACGAAGCGCGCAGGTTGTCTGTCTGTGCAAGATCCGGCGCAACGAAATGATGCGTGATCTTCGGAACTGTCCTGCGAATGATCAGGTTCGCCGATTTCCACCCAGAATACAGGCAGTTCCCTGCGACATTTCATGCGGCAGCGCGAAAACCGGCGGCGGGCGCCGCAGCGACAGTCAAGCCTTTCATCGCGGACAGGCGCATCAGCAAACAGTCTCCGGCAGCGGCGCGCGGGCATGGCCGAGCCGGTCGAACAGATCGAAAGAACGGCGAAGCGCGTCGGGCGAGAGATCCTCGAAGATGAACACCAGCCGCGATTCCATCGCCCCGCCGCCCAGATGTTCCAGATGGCCGGGCGGATGCACCAGCGGCCCCACCCCATGCACCGCCACGGGCGGCCCGCCCTGCTCGACGGCAAGAATTCCCTTCACGCGGTGAATCCGCTCGCCATGCGTGTGCAAAAGCGCCGTCAGCCAAAGGCCGAATGCGGTCCAGTTGACCGGCCCGGCGCGGGTGATCGACAGGGTCTGAATGCCGCTGTGATCGTGGTTGTGCCCCTGCGCCGCGGCAGGCAGGGCGATCTCCTTGTCCATCGGTCGCTCTGGCACGATCTCGTCCAATGGCGCATCCGCGCGCACCAGCCGCGCCACCGGGTTGAGCGCGCGCAGGCGTTTTTCCAGCGCGCGCGCATCCGCCGCCCCGACCAGATCGGTCTTTGCCAGAACCAGCGTATCGGCGGCGGCGATCTGGCGCAGCGCAACGCCCCCGCGTGTCAGCGCGGCCGGGCCGTTGAAGGCGTCGACCACCGTGATCACCCCCCCGGCTTTCACCTGCGAGCGCATCACCGGGTCCGCCTGAAGGGTGGAAAGCACCGGAAACGGATCGGCGAGCCCCGTCGTTTCGATCACCACACGGGTGATCGGCGCGATCTCTCCGGCCCCCTGGCGATCCAGCAGATCACGCAGGGATTGCGCGATGTCGCCCCGGATCGTGCAGCACACGCAGCCCGAGCGCATCAGCATCACCGGGCCATCCACCGGGGCGATCAGCTCGTGGTCCAGCCCGATCTCGCCGAACTCGTTCACAAGCACCGCGGTGCCGGCCATGCGCGGATCGCGCAGCAGGCGCTGCAGCAGCGTCGTCTTGCCGGCGCCAAGCCCGCCCGTCAGCACGATGACGGGGATCATCCGCCCTGCTCCGCATCCAGCGCCGCCTCGATCCGGTCCAGCCAGTCGGGATCAAGCGGGTCCAGCGCCCTGCCGCTCAGCGCCTCGGCCTCGGGCCACAGATGGCCGAGCGCGTCAAACAGCACCGTCTTGCCGGTGGCGCTGCGCAGCACATAGCTGCGCCCCTGCCAGTCGCCGAAGCGCAACCGCAGATGGGCCAGGGCGGCATTGGCCACCTTCGCCCGCCGCGCGGCCTCTGCCCGGCGCGCCAGCCGGTCGGTGTTGCGGGTATAAACCCCGTCGCGCGCCACCGCATGGCTCCAGTGGTCGTCGCAGCCCAGAATACCGCAAAGGGCGCACATGGGCTCAGCCGCGCGGGAAGCGACGGTCGAAATCCTCGGCCATCTCGGTCATCGTGACAAAGCGCACGCCGTCATGTCCCTTGATGTAGTCGATCAGCCGCTCCAGCATCAGCAGAACCTGCGGGCGCCCCGAAACATCGGGATGGATGGTGATCGGAAAGACCGCGTAATCCATCTCGCGGTAGACCCAGTCGAACTGGTCGCGCCAAAGCTGCTCGATATCGCGCGGATTGACGAAACCGTGTGAATTCGGCGAACTCTTGATGAACATCATCGGCGGCAGATCATCCAGATACCAGTTCGCCGGGATCTCGATCAGATCGGTTTCCGCGCCGCGTTCCAGCGGTTTCATCCAGTCCTGCGCCTTGGCCGTATAGTCGATCTTGGTCCAGCGGTCGCCCACGCGCACCCGGTAGGGCGTGTGATCGTCATGCATCAGAGAATGGTCATAAAGGATGCCACGTTCCAGCAGCAACTCGTTGGTCACGGGCGAAAATTCCCACCACGGCGCCACATATCCCCTGGGTCTCTTGCCGGTCAGCGCGGTGATCAGATCAATGCTGTGGTCCAGCACCGCCGCCTCCTGTTCGCGCGTCATGGCGATGGGGTTCTCATGGCTGTAGCCATGCACGCCCACCTCATGCCCGGCCTCGGCCACGGCCCGCATCTGCGCCGGGAAGGTCTCGACCGAATGGCCCGGAATGAACCACGTCGTCGTCATGTCGTATTTCTTGAAAAGCCGCAGCAGCCGCATGGACCCGACCTCGCCCGCGAACATCCCCCTGGAGATGTCGTCCGGGCTGTCCTCGCCGCCGTAAGAGCCGAGCCACCCGGCAACGGCATCCACATCCACCCCGAACCCGACAAGGATTTCTTTCTGAGCCATCTGAGGTCGCCTTTTGCTGTGCGTGAACTGGTGACAACCGTGAAAGCGCGCGGGGACCGGTCCTGTCGAGCGGACGACAGGAAGGCACAAGTCTTTCCGCAGCCCTGATCAATTTCCCAACATCGCCTGCCGCTTTTGCAGGCAGCATACCGGGGTCCGTCCCTCTTTTTCCCAAGCCTGACACAGCCCCCGTCTGGGCATAGACGCAGAACCGGGATAACGCTAAGCGGCACCCCGGCCCCTTTTTGCAAAACGAGATGACATGACCACGGACCGCCCCAAGATCACCCTGTTCGCGCTTGGCGGCACCATCGCCAGCCTGCGCGGCGAAAGCGGCCGCGCGGTGGCCGGCGCCATGACGGGGGCAGAGCTTGTGACCAGCCTCGCGCTGGACACCCAGGTGGAGCTGACGGTAATCACCCTCGCGCAGAAACCCAGCAATGCCCTGCAACTGAAAGATATTTTCGCGGTGCGCGACCGTTGCGCAAGGGCCGTGGCAGACGGCGCCGCCGGTGTCGTCGTCGCACAAGGGACCGACACGCTTGAGGACAGCGCCTTTCTTCTCGACCTGATCACGGATCTGCCGGATGCCGGGCTCGTGCTGACCGGGGCGCAGCGCGTGCCCTATGCCCCCGGCAGCGATGCCGGCCCCAATATCCGCGATGCGATCACCACCGCCGCAGCCCCCGCCGCGCGCGGGGCCGGCGCGCTGGTTGTTTTTGATCAGGAGATCCACGAAGCCCGCCACGTGCGCAAGGTGTCGTCGCACCGGCTGCGCGGCTTCGGCTCGCCGGGCCATGGGCCACTCGGTCATGTGGACGGGGCCCATGTGGATCTGCGCGCCGCCGCCGCGCCCGTGTCGTGCTTTGCCGGGCTGCAACCGCCCCTGCCCCGTGTCGATATCCTGCCCGCCGCGATGGAGGCCTCGCCGCTGCTGCTGCGCGCCGCGGTCGAAAGCGGCGCGCGGGGCCTTGTTCTTGACGCACTGGGCCGGGGTCAGGTGCCCCCCGATTGGATGCCCGAGATTGCAACACTCCGGCGGGCGGGCGTGCCCATCGCGGTCACGAGTTCAACCTTCTCGGGCCGGTTGGGCGCCGATTATGATTATTCCGGCTGCCTGGCCGAACTGACCGCCCTCGGCGTTCAGCCCTGTGACGAGCTTTCGGCCCGCAAGGCACGACTGCTGCTGATGTGCCAGATGGCCGCCGGGTAATCCTCCCGTTTTTAACGGGGCTCGGACCTAGTGAACTGATGCGGGTTTTCCGCCCGGTTCAATCTCGCGATTGACTGCCTTGCAGTCGGTTTTGGACATCGGCGGTACTTGTCCATCAGGGCAATGACTGCTAAATCGCCGTGGCGTAGCCCTCGTAGCTCAGTTGGCCAGAGCAGCGCTCTTGTAAAGCGAAGGTCCGCGGTTCGAATCCGTGCGGGGGCACGCGCGCTTACCCTCATCCCGGCGACGGGACCGGCCTTTGGTGTTTGCAGGCGACCTGATCAATCCGAAAGTGAACTGCCCCAGGCGCTCCAAGTCAATCGAGGATGGAGCCTATGGAAAAGCATGGTTCGTTGACTGGGCAGCGCTGAAATGGTCCCCCCTGCACGCAGCGCCCGTTGATGACCCAGAAGGTCGCCAGAACGCCTGGCGCTGACAGGCATGACGGTGGTCGCAAAAAGATAGACCAGCCGACCGGCGGCTCCCCTGAAACATGAACAAGAGGTTGACCTTGTCCTTCGACAGATGGCTTGACACAATTCTGGAATGTTAATTATATAATAATCATTCCATAATGGAGATCAGCACATGGCCCGCCCGCGCGCATTCGATCCGGACACCGTTCTGACGGGAGCTATGCACGCATTCCGCCGCCAGGGATTTGCAAGGTGTTCCGTGCGCGACCTGGAAGCGTCGAGCGGCGTTACCTCGGGCAGTCTCTACAATACCTATGGCGACAAGCAGGGTCTCTTTCAGGCCGCATGCGCCCATTATCTCCGCACGGTGGTCGATCAGCGCATTCGCAAACACGCCCCGAAAGGATCAGGCATTGCAGGGCTTCAAGCGCTCTTCTTGTCCACCCTGAACGAGCCCGACGCAGAATCGTATGGGTGTCTTATAACCAACAGCGCCGTCGAGTTTGGCGATGCGGGGGCGCCAGACGTCGTCGCAGAAGGCCTTGAGGTGCTGAAGGCCGCGTTTGATGACCGTCTTGGCGGCGACGCGGCGGACGCCGACGCGCTGTTGGCCTTTTATCAAGGCGTCCTCGTCCTTGTGCGCGCCGGATACGACAAACGCATGCTCGAACGGATGATTTTAAGATTCTTCGAATCTCTGGCTCAGACCGCATGAAAGGAACAACGCCATGGACGTCAGCCAACTTTGGCCCCGTTACGCCAAAATCTGGTCATCCGATGCAAAAACACGTCAACGAGAGTTGCTGGCCTGTCTTGCCGATGACGCGACATATTGCGATCCGAACGGCCTCTTGACCGGCCGAGAGGCTCTTTCAGACTATATGGGTGGCTTTCAGGAAAATTTTGCCGGTAACGGTTTCCGGATCATAGACGTGATTTCGCACGATGGCGGATCGCTCGCGCGATGGGCGCAGCACGACGCGGGCGGATCAACGCTTCACTATGGCATGAGCTTCGCCACGCATGACGAGGAAGGCCGGCTGCAAAACATCAACGGCTTCTTTCCATACGCGACCCACAGTCCTTCGGCCTGATTGCGCATTTCAGCCTGGCCGTGCTCCGCTGTCGAAACCGTCATCTGGTTTCGGAGTATGGCGATCATAATATGATCGCGCCGATAGCGGGTCAGTTTCACATCGCTCATCGTCACCAGATCCCGATCGGGGCGCCGCATCGTGCCCGCCGCGGCGTCAAGTAACCGATCAATTTTATCGGAATTGACAAATCCGACCATAACAGTCAGTTTTTATATCAGAGATTCCCAGCCACCCTGCCGGGCCAGCCAGGAGTCGTTCGAAAGGGAGATAGCGATGAACGACCTGACCCGAGCCGCCACCGGCTGGTGGCGCGACATACGTATATTCGTAAACGGTGAATGCCGTGCCCCGCGCCGGGGCTTCGACCGGCTGATCGACCGGATCGAGGGGCGGACATGACCCCGGCCCCCGCACTGCCAGACGACACCGCCCCGCACGGCGCACCGGTACATGACGCCCGCGCCCTGACCGGCGGCAGCGGCCAGGCCCATATCACGCTGGACGGCCAGATCTATACGCTGCGGATCACCCGTGCCGGCAAACTGATCCTGACCAAATAGGCCCCGGCCAGCCCCGCCAGACCCACGCAAACGAGACCACGAAGGAAACGCACCCATGAAAACCACCCTGACCGCAACGCTCGCCGCGACGACATTTCTGGCGGCCGCCCCCGTCCTCGCCTCGGAAAAGGGCGACGTGCTGGCGACCTATGCCGACATCGCCGCCGCCACCTATGGCGACAGCGCGGCGACCGGCAAGGCGCTGCAGGCGGCTGTCGACGCGCTGATCGCGGACCCGTCCGCCAAGGCGCTGACTGCGGCGCGCACCGCCTGGCTGCAGGCCCGGGTGCCCTACCAGCAAAGCGAGGCGTTCCGCTTCGGCAACCCGATCGTGGATGACTGGGAAGGCAAGGTGAATGCCTGGCCGCTGGACGAAGGCCTGATCGACTATGTGGACAGCAGCTATGGCGGCCCGTCCGACGAAAACGAATATGCGGTGCTGAACGTGATCGCGACGCCGAAATTCACCCTGTCGGGCACCGAGGTGGACGCGACCGACATCACCCCCGAACTGCTGTCGGGCACCCTGCACGAAGCAGACGAGATCGAGGCCAACGTGGCCACCGGCTATCACGCGATCGAGTTCATGCTGTGGGGCCAGGATCTGAACGGTACCGATCACGGCGCCGGCGACCGGCCCTGGACCGATTTCGCCGCGGGCGATGCCTGCACCAACGGCAATTGCGACCGGCGCGCGGCCTATCTGAAGGCCGCAACCGACCTGCTGGTCAGCGATCTGGAATGGATGGCCGCGCAATGGCGCGACGGCGGCGACGCGCGCACCGCCCTGATGGCCGACGAAGATGCCGGAATCTCGGCCATCCTGACCGGTATGGGGTCGCTGTCTTACGGCGAACTGGCGGGCGAGCGGATGAAGCTGGGCGTGCTGCTGAACGACCCCGAGGAAGAGCATGACTGCTTCTCGGACAACACCCATAACAGCCATTTCTATGACGGTCTGGGCATCCGCAACGTCTATACCGGGCATTATGTGCGGGTCGATGGCGCGGTGGTGTCGGGGCCGTCGGTTTCGGATCTGGTGGCCGAAACCGCGCCCGAGGTCGATGCCGCCCTGCGCGCCGGGCTGGACGCCGCCGTGCTGTCGCTGGGTCAGGTCAAGTTCGTGGCCGAGGCGGGCACGTCCTATGACCAGATGCTGGCGCGCGGCAATACGGCGGGCGAAGAGCTGATCATGGGCGCAGTCGATGCGCTGGTGACCCAGACCCGCGCGATCGAACGCGCGGTGGCCGCACTGGGCCTGGGCGAGGTCGCGATCGAAGGCTCCGACAGCCTGGATAACCCCGACGCGGTGTTCCAGTAATCGTCAACCGGCCGGGGCGGCCCCACGCGGCCCCGGCCCCCTGCGGGAGCGCCCGGATGATCGTCTGCCATTGCAACACCATCGCCGACAGCGATATCCGCGCCGCGGTCGACTGGATGCGCGCCGCCGATCCCGATACCATCATCACGCCGGGCAAGATCTATCACGCCCTCGGCAAACGCGCCGACTGCGGCGGCTGCCTGCCGCTGTTCTTGCAAACAATGCGCGCGTGCGACAGTTTCGAAGTCCCCATGAACCTGCGTGGCCTGCGCCGCGCACCAACACAGGAAAACGAAAATGAAGGGCGACCCCAAGGTCATCGACTATCTCAACAAGGCGCTCCGCAGTGAACTGACCGCCGTCAGCCAGTACTGGCTGCATTACCGCCTGCAGGAAGACTGGGGTTATGGCCGGATTGCCGCCAAATCCCGCGTCGAAAGCATCGAGGAAATGAACCACGCCGACAAGCTGATCCAGCGGATCATCTTTCTGGAAGGTCACCCGAACCTGCAAAAACTGGACCCGCTGCGCATCGGCCAGACCCTGAAGGAAACCATGGAGGCCGACCTGGCCGCCGAGCATGAGGCCCGCACCCTGTATCTGGAGGCCCGCACCTATTGCAACGAGGTGGGCGATGCGGTGACCAAGAACCTGTTCGAAGAACTGATCGAGGATGAGGAAGGCCATATCGACTTCCTCGAAACCCAACTGGCGCTGCACAGCGCGATCGGGGCCGAGAATTTCGGCCAGCTGAACGCCCGGCCCGCCGACGAGGCCGAAGACTGATCCGCACCGCGCGCACGCGCCGCAGCCGGCCGGGTTTTTCCGGCTGCGGCAATATTCCTTATTGAAACTGTCGGAAAGCCGCGTCATGACCGCTCCATACTGGAGGTCCGCATGAACCCGAGTCACCCTCTGAACGCTGTCCTGGCTGCCGCCGCGCTGCTGCTGACACCCCCGCTTTGCGCCGCCGCGACCCCCGCGCCCGAACGCGACAATCCGCATCTGTCGATGATCCCTCGCAGCGGGGACGAGGCTGCGCGCATCCGCGCCGTCACCGCGCCCACCGACGATTTCACCGCGCCCGAACGGTTCGAAAGCCACCCGGCCGGGTCCGCCACGGTGCGCGCCCGCGCCAATGCCGATGCGTTTTCCCAGCCCTCGGGCAATATCAGCTTCGAGCGCGAGATGGATTTCAAGCTTGGCAACGGGCTGTTCAAGAAGCTCTGGGTCTCGGCGCCGTCCTCGACCCTGGCGTCGGACGGGCTGGGGCCGCTGTACAACGCGCGCTCCTGCCAGCGCTGTCATCTGAAAGACGGGCGCGGCCACCCGCCCGAAGGCCCCGAAGACAGCGCCGTGTCGATGTTCCTGCGCCTCTCTGTTCCCGCCGATCCAACCGCCGAGATGGCCCGGATCGAGGGTTATATCGCCACCGCCCCCGACCCGCATTATGGTGGCCAGTTGCAGGATCTGGCCCTGCCCGGCCATGCCGCCGAAGGCCGGATGCAGATCACCTATACCGAAATCCCGGTGGAATTGTCGGACGGCGACACCGCCCGCCTGCGCATGCCCGCATACGCGGTGACCGACCCGGGCTATGGCCCGATGGCCGATGATGTGATGCTGTCGCCGCGGATCGCGCCGCAGATGATCGGCCTCGGCCTGCTCGAAGCGGTGCCCGCCGACGACATCCTGGCGCTGGCCGACCCCGACGATGCCGATGGCGACGGCATCTCGGGCCGCCCGAACATCGTCTGGTCCGCCGAATACGGCCAGCCGATGCTGGGCCGGTTTGGGCTGAAGGCGGGCGAGGCCACGATCAAGGCGCAATCGGCCGGGGCCTTTGCCGGCGATATCGGCATTTCCAACCCGCTGGCCGCGCGCGCCTGGGGGGACTGCACCCCGTCGCAGGTGGATTGCATGACCGCACCCGACGGCAACAGCGCCGATCAGGACGGGCTGGAAATCTCGGCCGAAGGGCTGGATCTGGTCACCTTCTATTCGCGCAATCTAGCGGTGCCCGCGCGGCGCGATCTGAACGATCCGCAGGTGCTGCGCGGCAAGCAGGTCTTCTATGACACCGGCTGTATCGCCTGCCACAACCCGAAATTCGTCACCGCCCGGCTGGACGACCGCCCCGAGCAAAGCTTTCAGCTGATCTGGCCCTATACCGACATGCTGCTGCATGACATGGGGCCGGGACTGGCCGACAACCGCCCCGAGGCCCGCGCCACCGGCACCGAATGGCGCACCCCGCCGCTGTGGGGCATCGGGATGACCGAAACCGTCAGCGGCCACAGCTATTTCCTGCATGACGGGCGCGCGCGGTCCCTGCTGGAGGCGATCCTGTGGCATGGGGGCGAGGCTGCACCGGCCCGCGATCAGGTCGTCGCCATGCCGAAACCCGATCGCGACGCGCTTTTGAAATTTCTTGGGAGCCTGTGAATGAAACTTGTACTGGCCGCCGTCCTTGCCTTGGCCGCCCCGGCGGCGCTGGCCGATGTGGATGCGGTGATCGACAGCCATATCCTGCCCGGCGTTGCCGCCTTCGCCGATGCGACCGACGCGCTGGCCGATGCGGCGCAGGCCGATTGCACGCCCCCCGCGCTGAAACCCGGTTTCAACGCCGCCTTCGATGCCTGGCTGGGGATCAGCCATCTGCAGCTTGGCCCCGTGCTGGAAAAGGGCCGCGCGCAGGCGATCGCCTTTTGGCCCGACACCCGCGGCGCCACCCCCGCCACGCTGAACCGGCTGATCGCGGATGCCGATCCGGCGGCCGGCGATCCGGCGGAATTCGCCGAGGTCTCGGTCGCCGCGCGCGGGCTGTTCGCGCTGGAGATGATGCTGTATGACCCCGCGTTTTTCAATTATGAAACAGGCAGTTACCCTTGTGCGTTGACCCGCGCGCTGACCACCGATCTGGCCGATATGGCACAGGCGGTGTCGGATGGCTGGACCGGCGACTATGCCGATCAGCTGCGCAGTGCGGGCCAGCCCGGCAATACGGTCTTCCTGTCGACGGATGAAAGCGCGCAGGCGCTGTTCACCGCCCTTCTGAGCGGGCTCGAATTCACCAAGGATCAGCGCCTGGGCCGCCCGCTGGGTACGTTCGAGCGGCCCCGCCCGACCCGGGCCGAAGCGCGCCGCGCGGGCCGCAGCCTGCGCAATGTGGAACTGTCGCTGACTGCATTGCGCGATCTGGCCGATGCGCTGGCGGAGGGTCAGGCGCCGCAGACCGATGCCGCCTTCGACGCCGCGCTGGCGGCCGCCGCACGGGTGGGCGATCCGACCTTCGCCGATATCGACGATCCGCAGGCGCGGCTGAAACTGGAAATCGTGCAACAGCGCGCCGCCGCCATATCCGAGGCCGTGCAGGCCGAGATCGGCCCGCAACTGGGCGTGGCGGCCGGGTTCAATTCGGCGGACGGAGACTGACATGACCACACGGCGCGGATTTCTGGCCTCTTTGCTGGCGGCGGGCAGCCTGCCGGCGCTCAGCTGGGCCGATGCGGGCAGCCCGGCCTATCTGGCCGCGGCGAAAGAACCCGACGGCAGCTATGCGCTGTTCGGTCTGACGGCACAGGGGCAGGATGTGTTCCGCATCCCCCTGCCCGGTCGCGGCCATGCCGCCGCCGCCCATCCGACCCGCCCCGAAGCCGTGGGCTTTGCCCGCCGCCCCGGCACCTATGCGGTGGTGATCGACTGTGTAACCGGCCAGCCGATCACCCGGCTGGAAACGCCCGAGGGGCGTCATTTCATGGGACATGGCGAATATCTGTTCGAGGGCGATCTGCTGTGTACGCCAGAGAACGCTTTCGATATCGGCGAGGGCCGGATCGGTTTGTGGGCCGCGCGCGACGGCTACAAACGGATCGGCGAGATCCCCAGCGGCGGGCTCGGGCCGCATGATCTGAAGCGCCTGCCGGGCGGCAATCAGCTGGTCGTCGCCAATGGCGGTATCCTGACCAAGGGCCGCGAAATGCTGAACATCGACACGATGCAGCCCAGCCTGGCCTATGTGGACATCAAGGACGGGGTGTTGGAAACGGTCGAATTGGCGCCCGAGTTGCACCACAACTCGATCCGCCATCTGGCGCTGGGGCCGGGTGGGCTGGTGGCGTTCGCGATGCAGTGGCATGGCGATCTCTATGATCCGGTGCCGCTGCTGGGGCTGCACCGCCGGGGCACCGCGCCGCAAGTGCTGAGCGCGCCGCTGGACGAGCAGATGCAGATGAAGGGCTATGCCGGCAGCGTCGCCTTCACCGGCGCGGGCGACGCGGTGGCGATCACCTCGCCGCGCGGCGGGCGGATGCATCGGTTCACCGCCGATGGCGACTATGCCGGGCGCTGGCTGCGCGCCGATATCTGCGGGCTGGCGCCTGCGCCGGGCGGCTTTCTGGCCAGCGATGGGCAGGGCGGGCTGCACCTTCTTGACGCCGGGGGGGCGACGCCGCTGTCGGTGCAGCCCCGCGCCTGGGACAATCACGCGATCGCGCTGGGATAACCTGCCCCGCAAATTCCGCCGATGCGGGATACCCCCGGATCGGCGCGGTGAGCGATTGAAGTTTGCGCGCCCGCCCCTAGAATGCACATATTCGCATAGGGAGGAACCGAATGCCCCGCTTTACCCCCAGCCGCCGCGCGCTGCTGAAAATTGCCGCCGCGGCCCCCGCGCTTGCGCTGCCCGCCACGCCGCTTTTCGCGCAGATGTCGGCCCCCGCAGGGCGCGGCAATCCGCCCTTCTTTCGCTTCGATATCGGCGCCGCAAAAATCACCGTGGTGTCGGACGGCCATCTGGGGTTGCCGGTCGACGGGCTGGCCACCAATGCGACGCCCGAAGAAATCGTGGCGTTCCTGACGGCGCATCACCTGCCGACCGAACAGAATTATTCCCACACCAACCATGTGGTGGTGGAACTGGGCGACGCCGTGGTGCTGGTCGATGTGGGGTCGGGTAACCGCTTTTTGCCCACCGCGGGCCGCCTGCTGGCCAACCTGCAAACCGCCGGGATCGACCCCGCCGCCATCACCCATGTGGTGATCACCCATGCTCATCCCGATCACATCTGGGGCATTCGCGACGATTTCGACGAGCCGATTTTTCCCGATGCCGCATACACCATCGGCGCGGGCGAATATGACTGGTGGATGCAGGATGGTTTGGCCACCTCCGTTCCGGTCGAGATGCAGCAATTCGTGGTCGGCGCGGTCAATTCGCTGTCGACCGACGGGCTGAACTGGACCATGGCCCGGGACGGGCACGAGGTGGTGCCGGGCGTGCGGTTGATCGCAACGCCGGGCCATACCCTTAACCACATGAGCGTGGTGATCGAGAGCGAGGGCAAGCAGTTGATCGTGCTGGGTGATGCGATGACCCATGCCTATGTCAGCGTCGAGCGGCCCGACTGGTTCGGCGGGTTCGATCAGGACGGGCCGATGGCCACAGACACCCGCAAGCGGCTTCTGGACATGGCGGCGGCGGACGGGATGGCGGTGCTGGGCTATCACTTCCCCTTTCCCGGCGTGGGCCACATCATGCGCGACGGCGGCGGGTATCGGTTCGTGCCCGCGATCTGGAACTGGGGCTGAGCGGCGCACAGAGCAGAAGAAAATTCCCGAATTTTCTTCGGATGGAAAAATCTTCGGGAAGATTTTTCAGCGCCTCCGGCGGGAGTATTTGCACCGAGAAGAAGGAGGGCTATGGCCCCAGCCGCCGCACGATCACGAAACTGGCCCCCGCCATCGCCCCGGCGGTGGCCAGGCACAGCGGCAGCCCGCCGATCTGATAGCTGACGCCCGACAGCAGCGTGCCGAGGAGCCGCCCCGCCGCGTTGGACATGTAGTAGAATCCCACATCCATCGTCACCCGGTCTGCCTTGGTAAAGGCGAGGATCAGGTAGGAATGCAGCGAGGAATTGACGGCAAAGACAAAGCCGAAGATCAGCAACCCCACCACCAGCGTCACCGTCAGCCAGATCTGCGGGCCATCCGCCCACAGCGCGGCCGCCGCCAGCGCGAAGGGAATCAGCGTCAGCAGTCCGACCCAGCGCGCCGCCAGACCGGTGATCGCCTGAAGCGATTTATCCTTCGCGCCCAGCAGCTTGGGCGCCCAGGCCTGGACCGCGCCGTAAGCGATGATCCACAGCGCCATGAAGGTGCCGATCTGGAAAAAAGCGGCGCGATTGCCGGCCTCGGTCCCGTCCGACAGCACTGCGTAGAAATAGATCGGAATGCCGACCACGAACCACACGTCGCGCGCGCCGAACAGGAACATGCGCGCCGCCGACAGCCGGTTGATATTCGGGTCCTTTGAAAACACCTCGGAAAACCTAGTGCCCTTCTTGCCGCGCGGCAGGCCCGCGGGCATGAACAGCGCCACCGCAATCAGGATCACCGCAAGCACGACCGCCATCGCCAGCACCGACGGGGTGAAGCCCAACACGCCCAGCAGCACCGCGCCCAGCAGGAAACCAATACCCTTGACCGCGTTTTTCGAGCCGGTCAGCACCGCCACCCAGCGAAACAGCGCGCCGTCGCCAGAAGGCGCCAGCAGCTTCACCGCGGATTTCGACGACATCTTGGCCAGATCCTTGGCCGCGCCGGACACACCTTGCACCGCCATCACATAGATCACCGATGTGACCACCGCCCAACCCGGATCGAGCTGCGCCAGTGCCACCAGCGCCCCGATCTGCAGCACCAGCCCCGCATACAGTGTCGAGGTCAACCCGAACCGCGCCGCCAGCCAGCCCGCCGACAGGTTGGTAACCATGCCCATGAATTCGTAGAACAGGAACAGATAGGCCAGTTGAATGGCGGAAAAGCCCAGCGTGTGGAAATGCAGCAAGACCAGCATCCGCAGCGCGCCATCGGACAGCATGAAGGCCCAATAAGCCGCAGTGACCGCGACATAGGCGGCCATGCCGTCGGTTTTTTTTGCCGTCGCGTCCATCACATCTGCCCTGCCACCAGCCGGGTCACATCGGCCAGACGGCAGACATAGCCCCATTCATTATCGTACCAGGCATAGACCTTCAGCTGGGTGCCGTTGATCACCATGGTCGAGCCCGCATCCACGATCGAGCTGCGCGGATCGTTGAGATAGTCGCATGACACGAGCGGGCGTTCCTCATAGCCCAGGATTCCGCTCAGCGGCCCTTCGGCATAGGATTTGAACAGCGCGTTCACCTCTTCGGCGGTCACCGCGCGCTCCAGCTCGAACACGCAATCGGTCAGGGACGCGTTCAGCAGCGGCACCCGCACCGCGTGGCCGTTCAGCCGACCCTTGAGGTCGGGATAGATCAGCGTGATCGCGGTGGCCGAGCCGGTGGTGGTCGGGATCAGCGAATTCAACGCCGAACGCGCCCGCCGCATGTCCTTAGCCGGCTTGTCCACAATGGTCTGGGTGTTGGTCACATCGTGGATTGTCGTGATACATCCGTGTTTTATGCCGATTTCTTCGTGCACAACCTTAACCACCGGCGCCAGGCAGTTGGTGGTGCAGCTGGCGGCGGTGACAAGGTGGTGTTCCCCCGCGTCATAAAGGTGGTGATTCACCCCGTAGACCAGGTTCAGCGCGCCGCCATCCTTGACCGGGGCGGCCACGACGACCTTTTTCACCCCGGCCTCATAGTAAGGCGCCAGTTTCGCGCCGGTCTTGAACACGCCGGTGCAATCCACCACCAGATCGATGCCCAGATCGGCCAGCGGCAGATCCTCGATCCGGTTGGCGCAGGTCACCTGCATCCGCTGCCCGTTCACCGTCAGGCTGTCCGCGTCATGGCTGATTTCGCCCGACCAGCGGCCGTGCACCGTGTCGAACTCCATCAGCAGCGCGTGCTGTTCCGGCGTACCTGCCGTGTCGTTCAGCAGCACGATATTGCCCGGCAGCCCCTGATCGAAAAAGGCGCGCAGCACCAGTTTGCCCATCCGGCCCAGGCCGTTGATTGCGATATTGACCATTCTGTTCCCCGATTTTCCCGCCATATTAGCCGACGCGTGTGTCATCCATGCGACCGATTTCATCCAGATGCCGTTGCAGCGACAGCGCATCGAGCTGATCGAAGGACAGCGCCGCGAAAGTCAGAATCCGGCGGCGCATCTGCGCATAGACCTCGGCAAAGGCCAGCGCTTTTTCGGCATCCGTCCCTTCGGCCTTGACCGGATCGGGCAGGCCCCAATGGGCAGTGGCCGGCTGCCCCGGCCAGGGCGGGCATTCCTCGTTCGCGGCGGCATCACAGACGGTAAAGACGAAATCCATCTTCGGCGCATCCGCCGCCTGAAATTCCAAGACATGCTTGGCCCGCAGGCCGGACACGTCATGGCCGTTGCGCTTCAACAGATCGACCGCGAAGGGGTTGAGCTCGGAATAAGGTTTGGTGCCCGCCGAATAGGCCTGAAAGCGCGCGCCGCCCTCGCTGGCCAGCAATGCCTCGGCGAAGATCGAGCGGGCCGAATTGCCGCTGCAGATGAAAAGGACGTTATAGGTTTTCTGCGACATGGGATGTACTCCTGACATTGCCTTCGCCGTTTGTGTTGCGCACAGATCGGGCCGCCCCCGGCAGCAATCGGCCACCAGGAAATCCACCAGCGCCCCCATCCGCGCCATGCGGACCGTATAGAACACCGATTTTCCCTGCCGCTCGGACGTGACCAGCCCGCCGCGTTCCAGCGCCGACAGATAGACCGACAGCGTGTTCGGCTTCAGCCCCAGCGCCAGCGCGATTTCGGACGGGCGCACCCCTTCGGGCGCGCGCCGCGCCAGAAGGCGGAACACGGCCAGCCGACCGGCATGGCCCAGCGTGGTGAGAATCGATGTGGCATCATTTATTTCCATAATTCATGAATACATGAATTGCATGCTGGCGCAACCGCCTTTAACCCCTCACAGGGTCACATTTTGGACACATTTACGCCCTTTCGACGTCACGATATCGTGCTTGGCTCTTGCCTTATGGCATCCGCCAAACGAGATGCACGCGCAGTAGAGGCAGGACGGTCACAACGACCGCACCAGGAGCAGTAAGATGGCATCGCAATACCCCCCGCAGTCCAAGGACGCGCCAAACCACGAGGCCCGGCCCGAACCCTGCGCCAAGGTGCCGGATGCGCGGCCCGACCCCAAGCCCAAGCCGGTGGTCATCACCGACTACGCCAGTATCTGAGACCAGCCCCGCTTTCAGCACCCACACGGAACAGGAAGAAAATTCACGAATTTTCTTCGGCGGAAAAATCTTCGTGAAGATTTTTCAGACCCCGGTTCGTCGCGAAAGCCCACACCTTTTTCATGGCGCACAAAAAAACCGCCCGTCCTTGCGGACAGGCGGTTTTCAAAATCCAGCGTGAAACGTGATCAGCCGACCAGTTCGAGCCCCGAGAAGAAATAGGCGATCTCGGCGGCGGCGGTGTCTTCCCCATCCGAGCCATGCACCGAGTTCTCACCGATCGACAGGGCGAATTCCTTGCGGATGGTGCCATCGGCGGCTTCGGCGGGGTTGGTGGCGCCCATCACTTCGCGGTTCTTCGTGATCGCATCTTCGCCTTCCAGCACCTGCACCACGATCGGCTCGGACGCCATGAAGTCGCACAGTTCACCATAGAACGGGCGCTCCTTGTGCACGGCATAGAAGACGCCCGCCTGGGCCGGGGTCAGATGGATGCGCTTTTGCGCGATGATGCGCAGGCCCGCGGCTTCCAGCTTGGCGTTGATGGCGCCGGTCAGGTTGCGCTTGGTGGCGTCGGGCTTGAGGATGCTGAAGGTGCGTTGAATGGCCATGTCGGTCTCTCTTTGTCTGCTGCCGGTGCGGCGTCGGATTTCGCGGCTCTGCTAGCATGGGTCCCGCCCTTTGAAAAGCGGCGATTGACCCGCGCCCCGGCATCGGGCACATGGCGCCCATGCTGCGTATCAATGACATCTCCTATTCCGTCGAAGGCCGCCCCCTGTTCCAGGGGGCCTCGGCCGTCATTCCCAATGGCCACAAGGTCGGCCTGATCGGCCGCAACGGCGCCGGCAAGACCACGCTGTTCCGCCTGATCAAGGGCGAGCTGGCGCTGGAGGGCGGCACGATCACCCTGCCCTCGCGCTCGCGCATCGGCGGCGTGTCGCAAGAGGTGCCCTCGTCCGAGACCACGCTGATCGACACCGTGCTGGCCGCCGATACCGAACGCGCCGAACTGCTGGCCGAGGCCGAAACCGCCACCGACCCCGCCCGCATCGCCGAGGTGCAGACGCGGCTGGCCGATATCGATGCCTGGTCGGCCGAGGGGCGCGCGGCGTCCATCCTCAAGGGTCTGGGCTTTGACGACGCCGAACAGCGCATGCCCTGTTCGGCCTTTTCGGGCGGCTGGCGGATGCGCGTCGCGCTGGCGGCGGTGCTGTTCGCCCAGCCCGATCTGCTGTTGCTCGACGAGCCGACCAACTATCTGGATCTGGAAGGCGCACTGTGGCTGGAAAGCTATCTGGCGCGCTATCCGCATACCGTCCTGATCATCAGCCACGACCGGGGCCTGCTGAACCGCGCCGTCGGCGCGATCCTGCACCTCGAAAACAAGCAGCTGACCTTCTATCAGGGCCCCTACGATCAATTCGCCCGCCAGCGCGCCGAACAGCGCGCCGTGCAGGCTGCGCAGGCGAAAAAGCAGGATCTGCAGCGCGCGCATCTGCAAAGCTTCGTGGACAGGTTCAAGGCCAAGGCCTCGAAAGCGAAACAGGCGCAAAGCCGCGTCAAGATGCTGGAGAAGATGACCCCGATCACCGCCCCCGAGGATGTGGCGCGCACAGTCTTCACCTTCCCCAATCCCGAAGAATTGTCGCCGCCAATCATCGCGCTGGAGGGCGTGTCGGTCGGCTATGGCGACACGGTCGTGCTGCGCAATCTGAATCTGCGGATCGATCAGGACGACCGGATCGCGCTGTTGGGCAAGAACGGTCAGGGCAAATCCACCCTGTCCAAGCTGCTGTCGGGCCGGCTGGCGCCGATGGGCGGGCAGATGATCCTGTCGAACAAGCTGCGCATCGGGTTCTTCGCGCAGCATCAGGTCGACGAACTGCATATCGACGAAACCCCGCTGCAACACCTGCAGCGCGAGCGGCCCGGCGAAATGCAGTCGAAGCTGCGCGCGCGGCTGGCCGGGTTCGGCCTGGGCCCCGATCAGGCGGAAACCGCGGTCGGACGGCTGTCGGGCGGGCAAAAGGCGCGGCTGTCGCTGCTGCTGGCCACGCTGGACGCGCCGCATCTGCTGATCCTCGACGAACCCACCAACCACCTGGACATCGAATCGCGCGAAGCGCTGGTCGAGGCGCTGACCGCCTATAGCGGCGCAGTGATTCTGGTGTCGCATGACATGCATCTGCTGAGCATGGTCGCCGACCGGCTGTGGCTGGTGAAGGATGGCGGCGTGGCCCCGTTCGAGGAGGATCTGGAAGCCTACCGCAAGCTGTTGCTGAGTGTGGACAAGCCGGTGAAACAGGCCGCCCCCGCCCAGCCGGCCAAGCGCCCCTCGCGCGAAGCCGTGCAGGCGCTGCGCACCGAGGTGCGCAAATGCGAGGACCGCGTCGCGAAACTGAACGACATGCGCGACAAGCTGGCCAAGAAACTGGCCGACCCGGCGATCTATGAGCCCGAGCGGCTGGACGAGGCCCAGGTCTGGCAAAAGAAATACGCCGAGGTGATGAACGGGCTGGACCGGGCCGAGGCGATGTGGCTGGGCGCCATCGAAAAGCTTGAAAAAGCAGAAGGATAGACGATGGAGCTGACATTCTACATCAGCGCCTTCGTCACCCTGTTCGTCATCATCGACCCGATCGGGCTGGCGCCGCTTTTCGTGGCGATCACCCAGGGCATGACCGCAGCCGAACGCCGCGCCATCGGGTTGCGCGCGACGCTGATCGCGGCGGCGCTGCTGACGCTGTTCGGTGTGCTGGGCGAGGCGGTGCTGGGCTTTGTCGGCATTTCGATGCCCGCCTTCCGCATCGCCGGTGGCATCCTGCTGTTCCTGACCGCGCTGGACATGCTGTTCGAACGCCGCGCCCGGCGGCGCGAGGATCAGGCCGATGACGACCGCCCCGACCCGTCGGTGTTTCCGCTGGCCACGCCGCTGATCGCCGGGCCGGGGGCGATGGCCACGATGATCCTGCTGACCGATCAGGCCGGCGGCGATCCGGTCGGCATCGTGCTGATCCTTCTGGTGATGGCGGTGGTGCTGGGCCTGGTGCTGCTGATGTTTCTGGCCTCCAGCCTGCTGGAACGCGCCTTGGGCAAGACCGGAATCAATGTGGTGACCCGGCTGCTGGGGATGCTGCTGGCGGCGCTGTCGGTGCAGTTCGTGCTGGACGGTCTGCAAAATGTCGCCCTTGCGCCGCTTTGACGCCTCCCAATCCGGCGCCCTGATCCTACATTCAGGGCAAGGCTGGGGTTGAACGAGGGCGGAATATGGACGGCGAACAGGTTGGGCGGCTGATCTATCTGGTGCTGCTGGGCGGCGCGGTGGCGGGCTATTTCCTGATGCAGAACCGCCGCCGTCTGGGCCGGGTGGCGCAGCAGGGCGCGGTCTGGGGGCTGATCTTTCTGGGGGCGATCGCGGCGGTCGGCCTGTGGTCCGACATCCGCTCGACCGTCGTGCCGCGCCAGGCCGTGTTCGCCGAGCAAGGCCGGATCGAGGTGCCGCGCGCCCCGGATGGGCATTTCTATCTGACCGTCACGATCAATGGCACGCCGGTGAATTTCGTGGTCGATACCGGCGCGGGCGAAATGGTGCTGACGCGCGCGGATGCCGCCCGGGTCGGGCTGGCGCCGGGCGATCTGTCGTTCACCGGCGAGGCACGCACCGCCAACGGGCTGGTGCAGACCGCGCCGGTGCGGCTGGCCGAGGTGCAGATCGGCCCGATCACCGACCGCAACGTGCGCGCCTGGGTCAATGGCGGCGCGATGGACAGCTCGCTGCTGGGCATGGGCTATCTGCAACGCTATGAAAAGCTGGAAATGACCCGCGACCTGCTGGTGCTGACGCGGTAGGTGAAATCTTCGCGAAGATTTTTCAGCCGCCGGCCTCGGCCTTCTTTTGCCAACGCCCCGACTCTTCGGACCAGTATTGCGCCGCCACCCCGGCCCCGGTCAGCGCCTTCCACTGGCCGCGCGCCCGGTTCAGCGCCGCGTCGTCATTGCCGTCGAACAGAATGCAGACCCGTTCCAGCGCGCCGACCTCTTCGGGGTGGACCCCGGCGCCGTCCACCGCGATCAGGCAGGCGGCGCGGTTGGGCATCTCATCCCCCGTGGTCAGCAGCACCGGCTGATCGGCGTCGAACCCGCCGCCCGCCAGCCCGTGCGGCAGGAACCCGTCCTCGGGGCCCATCCACAGCCGCTCGTCCAACCAGCGCATCCGCTCGTCGCTGGTGCCACGCACCGCCACGCGCCAGCCTGCGGCGCGGGATTTCTCCAGCAGCATCGGCAGCGTGACCTCCAGCGGCTGCCGGGTCAGGTGATAGAACAGCGCGCCGCCCATCAGCCCTCGAACCGGTCACGCACCAGCCGGTCCAGCGCCATCACGCCCCAGCCGGTCGCGCCCTTCGGCGCCAGCGCGGTTTCGCTTTTCACCAGCGCCACGCCCGCGATGTCGAGATGGATCCACGGGCAGTCGTCCTTGACGAAGCGTTTCAGGAACTGCGCTGCCGTGATCGAACCCGCAGGCCGCCCGCCGGTATTCTTGATATCGGCCAGGGTGCTGTCGATCAGCTTGTCATAGGCGGGCGACAACGGCATCCGCCAGGCACCTTCGCCCTCGGCCGCGGCGGCCTTCAGGAAGGCGTCGCAGAACCCGTCATCGTTGGAAAACACGCCAGCGTTTTCATGCCCCAGCCCGACGATGACCGCGCCGGTCAGCGTGGCCAGATCGACCATCGCGGCGGGCTTGAACCGCTCTTGCGCGTACCACAGCACATCGGCCAGAACCAGACGCCCCTCGGCATCGGTATTGATGATCTCGACCGTGTCGCCCTTCATCGAGGCCACGATGTCGCCGGGTCGCGTGGCCGTGCCCGAGGGCATGTTTTCCACCAGCCCGACCAGGCCGACCACATTGGCCTTTGCCTTGCGCAGCGCCAGCGTGCGCATCACCCCGGCCACCACACCGGCCCCGCCCATGTCCATGGTCATCTCTTCCATGCCCTGGGCCGGCTTGATCGAAATTCCGCCGGTGTCAAACACCACGCCCTTGCCGACCAGCGCCAGCGGCGGCTCGTCGCCCGCGCCGCCATTCCAGCGCATCACCACCACCTTGGACGGGCTGACCGAGCCCTGCCCGACCGACAGCAACAGCCGCATCCCGAGCTTTTCAAGCTCTTCTTCCTCCAGGATCTCGACCTCAAGGCCCAATTCCTGCATCGCGGCCAGACGGGCGGCGAAATCGAAGGTGGTCAGCACATTCGCGGGCTCGCTGACCAGATCGCGGGTAAAGAACACCCCCTCGGCCACGGCCGCCGCCGCAGCGGAATCCGCGGCCACGACCTCTGGCTTGTCGGCCATGACGCAAACCTTGCCCGGCACGGTCTTTTCGCCGGTCTTGTGCACGGTGAACGCATAGGCCCGCATCGCGAAACCGAAGGCGATATCGGCCGCGCGCGCATTGGCCCCCGCCAGGATCAGGCAGCCGGCATCGCCCTGCAGCTTGGCCAGGGCCGCGCCGGCCTTGCGGGCCTCGTCCAGCGCCGGGCGCGGCTCCAGCCGCACCACATCCACTGCGCGCGCCGCCATGCCGGACGGAAAGGCCAGCGCCGTGGCGGTGCCGGGCTTCATCTTGGCGAAGCCGTCGCTTTCGACGAACCGGGCCAGCGCGCCATGCATCAGCTTGTCGACCCGGCGCGCGCCCGCGTCCAGCTTGCCCGCCTCGCCCACAAACACCGCCACGCGGCCCTCGGCGCGCAGAACGGCGTCCAGATCGGTTTCGGAAAAGGCGATCTCGGGCGGGGTTGTCATGGGAACTCTCCTAAGGTGTTTCCCAAATACCTAGACCCTGCCCGCCAGCTTGACCAGATAGCAGTTTTCCATGTCCGGCATTTGGTCTAGGGTCGCTGCCGATCACCTAGGTCCTTGGGGGGGCTGCGTGCCTAAATTCGACCGCTATCTCCTGTCGCAGCTGACGGTGCTGTTCGGCTTCTTTTCGCTGGTGTTGGTTTCGGTCTACTGGCTGAACCGCGCGGTGCAGCTGTTCGACCAGTTGATCGGCGACGGACAGTCCGCCGGCGTGTTCCTGCAATTCACCGCGCTGGCGCTGCCCAACGTGATCCGGCTGGTGCTGCCGATCTCGGGCTTTGCGGCCACGGTCTATGTCGTCAACCGGATGATGGCCGAAAGCGAGCTGGTGGTGGTTCAGGCGATGGGGTTCAGCAACTTCCGGCTGGCGCGGCCGGTGCTGCTGTTCGGGCTGATGGTGGCGGCGCTGGTGATGGTGCTGAACCTGTATCTGGTGCCGGTCAGCCGGGCCCAACTGGCCCAGCAGCGCGCCGAAATCGCCGGCGACGTGACCGCGAAACTGCTGGCCGAGGGGCGGTTCCTGCATCCCGCCGACGGCATCACCTTCTTCATCCGCGAAATCACCCCGCAGGGCGAGCTGCGCGATATCTTCCTGTCGGATGCCAGCCATTCAAGCCAGCGCACGACCTATACCGCCAACCGCGCGCTGCTGGTGCCGGGCGACGACGGCCCCAAACTGGTGATGTTCGAGGGCATGGCCCAGACCCTGCGCCATGCCGATCAGCGCCTCTCGACGACGCATTTCGAGGATTCGGTGTTCAACATCGCCGGCATGATCACGCCTGCAGGCCCGCGCCGACGCACGATCGAGGAGATGTCGACGCGCGAATTGCTGGCCGCCGACCCCGCCCTGATCAAGAAGACCCGCAGCAGCCGGGCCGAATTCCTGTACGAGGCGCACGCCCGCATCGCGCAGCCGTTTCTGGCGGTCGCCGGGGCGCTGATCGGCTTTGCCGCGCTGATGCTGGGCGGGTTCAGCCGGTTCGGCGTGTGGCGCCAGATCGGGCTGGCGACCGGGCTGCTGATCGCGATGCAACTGCTGGACCGGGCGCTGGTCAATCTGGCGCTGAGCGGCGCGCATATGTGGCCGGTGGTCTATCTGGCACCGGCGGCGGGCTGCGCCCTGGCCTATGTGATGCTGTGGATCGGCAACCGGCCCGGCCTGTTTCAGCGCCGCCGCCCGCCCGCACCGGGGCAGGAGGCCGCGGCATGACCCTGCACACCTATTTCGCGCGCAAATTCGCGCTGATGCTGCTGGGGATCGGCGCGATCTTCCTGCTGATCCTGATCCTGCTGGACGCGGCCGAACAGATCCGCCGCTTCGACACCGGCACCGTCAAATTCAGCCAGGTTCTGGGGCTTGCGTCGCTCAACGCGCCCGATGCGCTCTATCGGATCCTGCCGCTGGTGGTGCTGCTGGCCACGCTGGCGCTGTTTCTGAGCCTGGCGCGCACCTCTGAACTGGTGGTGACCCGCGCCGCCGGGCGTTCGGCGCTGCGCAGCCTGATCGCGCCGGTGCTGACCGCGCTGGCCGCCGGCGGGCTGTGCGTCGCGGTGCTGAACCCGCTGGTGGCGGCCACCTCGAAACAGTACGAGCTGCTGTCGAACAAGTACAAGCGCGGCGCCGAAAGCGTGCTGTCGATCAGCCGCGAAGGGCTGTGGCTGCGGCAGGGCACGCCCGACGGTCAGATGGTGATCCGCGCCAGCCGCGCCGGCCCGGACGGCACCGAACTTTACGATGTGACCTTTCTGGCCTTCGCCGAAGGGGTCGGCCCGATCTTCCGGATCGAGGCCGAAAGCGCCGCACTGACCGAAGGCGCCTGGCTGATCACTGGCGCACGCGAATGGCGCTTTACCGGGCCGGGCGACAATCCCGAGCGCGCGGCGATCAGCCATGACAGCCTAACGCTGGCCTCGGATCTGACGCAAGACCGGATTCGCGACAGTGTCGGCACCCCGTCGGCGATCCCGATATGGGAATTGCCCGATTTCATCGCCAGCCTGGAACGGGCCGGCTTTTCGGCGCGCAAGCACCGGGTCTGGCTGCAGATGGAACTGGCACTGCCGCTGATCTTCGTCGCGATGGTGCTGATCGGCGCCGGGTTTACCATGCGCCACACCCGGTTCGGGCGCACCGGCATGATGGTGATGCTGGCGCTGGGGCTTGGGCTGGGCCTGTATTTCCTGCGTAACTTCGCGCAGGTGCTGGGCGAGAACGGCCAGATCCCCGCCGCCCTTGCCGCCTGGAGTCCGCCGTTGATCGGCATACTGATGTCGATGGGCCTGCTGCTGCATCTGGAGGATGGCTGATGCGGCGCGCGCTGGTCCTTGCCTGCCTGTGGTTGCTGGCCCCGTTGGGGGCGCTGGCGCAAACCCCGCCGGCGACGCTGATCGCCGATGCCGTCGCGATCGAGGCCGACCAGCGGCTGGTCGCCGAGGGCCGGGTAGAGGTGTTGTTCGACGGTTACCGCATGACCGCCGAGCGGGTGACCTATGACAGCGCCACCGATCAGCTAGAGATCGAGGGCCCGATGCGCATCACCTCGGCCGATGGCACCGTGCTGACCGCCGAGGCAGCCACGCTGTCGCCCGACATGACAGAGGGGCTGCTGACCTCGGCCCGGCTGGTGCTGGATCAGCAGTTGCAACTGGCCGCAGCCGAGATGCTGCGCGTCGGCGGGCGCTATTCGGTGCTGGACAAGACCGTGGCCTCGGCCTGCACCGTGTGCATCGGCAATCCGGTGCCGCTGTGGCAGATCCGGGCCCGGCGCATCATCCACGACGAATGGCAACAGCAGCTTTATTTCGAACATGCCAAGCTAGAGGTGATGGGGGTACCGATCTTCTATCTGCCGCGGCTGCGCCTGCCCGACCCGACCCTGAAACGTGCCAACGGCTTTCTGACCCCCACGATCCGGGTGACCGATGGCCTGGGCGCCGGGCTGAAAGTGCCGTATTTCATCACGCTCGGCCCCCATGCCGACCTGACCGTGACCCCCTATTTCAGCAATGACCGCACACGCACGCTGGAATTGCGCTATCGCCGCGCCTTCCGCCACGGCGAGATCGAGCTGAACGGCGCGCTGTCGCGCGACGATCTGAAACGTGGCGAGATACGGCGCTATCTGTTCGCCGAGGGCCGGTTCGATCTGCCTCGCGATTTCATCCTGAACTTCGATATTCAAAGCGTCAGCGACCCGGCCTATCTGCTGGATTACGGCTATTCCGACGCCGACCGGCTGGCCAGCAAGATCGAGGCGACCCGCACCCGGCGCGACGAATATATCGGCACCGGGGTGACCTATTACACTTCGCTGCGCGATTCAGAAACCAATCAGACCATCCCCGGCACCGTCATCAGCACCTTCTGGCAGCGCCGGTTTGCGCCCGCCGGGCTGGGCGGCATCGCCAATCTGAAACTGGAAGCCTTCGGCTTCGATCGCCGCTCGGAGCAGGACATCATCGGCCGCGATGTCAGCCGCGCCTCGGCCCGTGCCGACTGGCGCCGCGACTGGACCGCCGCCAACGGCATGGTGCTGGCGGCCCAGGGCGCCCTGGCGCTGGATTACTACATGATCGGGGATGACAGCACGGTCGACTCGCCCGTCACCCGCACGACCCCCTTCCTGGCGGCCGAATTGCGCTGGCCCTTCGTCAAAACCGAACGCGGCGGCGCCAGTCAGGTGCTGGAACCGGTGGCGCAACTGGTCTGGAGCGACGAGGACAACAGCACCCTGCCCAACGAGGACAGCCGCAGCGTGGCCTTCGACGAGGGCAACCTGTTCTCGCTCAGCCGGTTTCCCGGCACGGATGCCTATGAACAGGGGCTGCGCGCCAATCTGGGCCTGAGCTGGACCCGCCACGACCCTGCCGGCTGGTCGATGGGGGTGACGGTGGGCCGGATCCTGCGCGACGACAATCCCAACGAATTTTCCGACACCTCCGGGCTGGACGGCGGCAGTTCGGACTGGCTGGCGGCGGTTCAACTGGCCATGGCCGACGACCTGACGCTGATCAACCGCGCCGTGTTCGACGACGCGCTCAGCTTTACCCGCAACGAGCTGCGGCTGGACTGGGCCACCGACCGGCTGGATCTGGGATCGAGTTATATCTGGCAACAGGCCGACCCGACCGAAAACCGACCCGACGACAGCTCCGAATGGAAGGTGGACGCCGCCTATCAGATGTATCGCAATTGGAACGGCCGGGCCAACTGGCGCTATGATTTCGTCAGCGACCGCGCCGCGCGCGCCGGGCTTGGGCTTCAGTACCGCAATGAATGCATAACCGTCGATCTTTCCCTCTCGCGTCGGTTCACGTCCTCGACTAGTGTAAGGCCGACAACGGATTTCGGCCTGACGATTTCCATGAACGGGTTCGGCAATACCGCGGATGCCAGCGCATACCGCCGCAGCTGCATCCGATAAGACCGAGCAGAACGGACGACACAGAATGACCCGACTGACCCGCCGCCTGAGCGCCCTTGCAACCGCCCTGACGCTGGCCCTGACGCCGGCGCTGACCACCGTCACCCCGGCCCACGCCCAGCAGGGGGGCCCGTTTGCACCGCGGGTCATCGTCAACGATCAGGCTGTCACCAACTGGGAAGTCGAACAGCGGATGCTGTTCATGCGCCTGCTCAACAGCCCTGGCGATCTGGAACAGACCGCAGTGGACGGGCTGATCGAGGACCGGCTGCGGATGGACGCGGCGCGCGAGCTGGGGATCGCACCGAGTGACGAAGAGGTTGCCGCCGGCATGGCCGAATTCGCCGGCCGCGCGAACCTGACCGTCGACGCCTTCATCGGCGAGTTGGGCAAGGCGGGCCTCGCCAGCGAAAGCTTTCGCGATTTCGTGACGGCCGGTCTGGCCTGGCGACAGGTGGTCCGCGCCCGGTTCGGTCCGCGCACGCAGGTCACCGAAGCCGAGATCGACCGCGCGGTGGCGCTGTCGTCGCGCAAGGGCGCGGCCCGGGTGCTGCTGTCGGAAGTCATCCTGCGCGCCGACACCCCCGAATTCAAAATCGAGAATGACGCGCTGGCCAAACGGCTGAGCGAAACCATCACCACAACCGGCGCCTTCGCGGCGGCCGCGCGGTCCTATTCGGTGTCGCCATCGGCCGAGCGCGGCGGCCGGATCGACTGGCTCGATCTGGCCAACCTGCCGCCGCAGATCGCGTCGCAGGTGCTGGCGCTTGGCCCCGGCGAGGTGACCGATCCGATCCCGGTGCCCAACGCCATCGCCCTGTTCCAATTGCGCGCGATCGAGGAAAGCGACGTCACCGAGCCCGACACGCTGGCGGTGGAATATGCGCGCTATGCCCTGCCCGGCGCGGATCCCGCCAAGGCCGAAAAGCTGCGCGCCGAACTGGATACCTGCGACGACCTTTACGGCATCGCCAAAGGCCAGCCCGAAGAGCGGCTTGTGCGCGAGACCCAGCAGATCGGCCAGGTGCCGCAGGATCTGGCGCTGGAACTGGCCAAGCTGGATCCGGGCGAAAGCGTCGTCCTGAACCGGGGTGGCCCGCTGTCGGTGCTGATGCTGTGTGGCCGCACCCCCGAACTGGGCGAAGAGCTGGACCGCGAACAGGTGCGCCTGCAACTGGTCAATCAGCGCATTACCTCCTATGCCGACAGCTTCATGCAGGAGCTGAAGGCCGACGCCATCATCCGCACCCCATGACCGCACTGCCGCCGATCGCCCTGACTGCCGGCGAACCCGCCGGCATCGGCCCCGAGATCACCGTCGCGGCCTGGGCCGCCCTGGGCGCGCGGCTGCCCTTCTTCTGGATCGGCGACCCGGCACACCTGCCCGACGGCACCCCGCATGTGGAAATCCATGATCCGGCCGAGGCGGTGCATGTCTCGGCCACCGCGCTGCCGGTGCTGCGCCATCCCTTCCCCGCCCCGGCCACACCGGGCATCCCCGCACCCGAAAATGCCGCCGCGGTGATTTCGGGTATCGCCCGCGCGGTCGAGCTGACGCAGGAAGGCCGCGCCGGTGCGGTCTGCACCAACCCCATTCACAAGAAGGCGCTGCAGGACGGGGCCGGATTCCCTTATCCCGGCCATACCGAATATCTGGCCGCACTAGCCGGGGTCGACCGGGTGGTGATGATGCTGGCCTGCGACGCGCTGCGGGTGGTGCCGGTGACGATCCATATTCCGCTGTCCCGGGTGCCCGCCGCGCTGACCGCCGATCTGCTGGCGGATACACTGCGCATCACCCATGCCGCGCTGATCCGCGATTTTGGCATCGACGCGCCGCGCATCGCGGTGGCCGGGCTGAACCCCCATGCGGGCGAAGGCGGCAAGATGGGAATGGAAGAGATCGAGCTGATCACCCCGGTGCTGGACCGCCTGCGCCGCGAAGGGCTGGACCTGACCGGCCCGCATTCGGCCGACACCATGTTCCACGCTCCGGCCCGCGCGCGCTATGACGCGGCGGTGGCGATGTATCACGATCAGGCGCTGATCCCGATCAAGACGCTCGATTTCGCCGGCGGCGTGAATGTGACGCTGGGCCTGCCGTTCATCCGCACCTCGCCCGATCACGGCACCGCGTTCGACATTGCCGGCACCGGCGTGGCTGACCCCGCCAGTCTGATCGAGGCGCTGCGCATGGCCGACCGGATGGCGCGGGCGCGGGCCGCCGGATGAGATTTCAGGCCGCGGGCGGGGATATTTCAGGAAAGATGAAGGAGGGGCGCGCGTGGCCGCGATAGACGGATTGCCGCCGCTGCGCGAGGTGATCGCGACCCACGGGCTGTCGGCGAAGAAATCGCTGGGGCAGAACTTTCTGCTCGATCTGAACCTGACCGCCAAGATCGCGCGGCAGGCGGGCGATCTGACCCAATGCGATGTGCTGGAGGTCGGGCCGGGCCCCGGCGGGCTGACCCGCGGGCTGCTGGCCGAAGGCGCGCGCCGGGTGCTGGCGATCGAGAAGGACGCGCGCTGCATGGCGCCGCTGGCCGAGATCGCCGCCGCCTATCCGGGCCGGCTGGAGGTGCTGAACGGCGATGCGCTGGCGATCGACCCGGTGCAGCACCTGACCCCGCCGATCCGGGTGGTGGCCAATCTGCCCTATAATGTCGGGACCGAGCTGCTGGTGCGCTGGCTGACGCCGCCCGCATGGCCGCCGTTCTGGGAAAGCCTGACGCTGATGTTCCAAAAAGAGGTGGCCGAGCGGATCGTGGCCCAGCCTGGCGGCAAGGCCTATGGCCGGCTGGCGATCCTGGCACAATGGCGCGCCGAGGCGAAGATCGTGATGACCCTGCCGCCCGAGGCGTTCACCCCGCCGCCCAAGATCCATTCGGCAGTGGTGCATCTAGAACGGCGTACGGCCCCGCTTTACCCGGCCGATCCGGCCGTGCTGAGCCGGGTCGTGGCCGCCGCCTTCAACCAGCGCCGCAAGATGCTGCGCGCCAGTCTGAAAGGCGTGGCGCCCGATATCGAGGATATCCTGCGCACCGCCGGGCTGGAGCCCACGCTGCGCGCCGAGCAAGTGCCGATCGAAGGGTTCTGCGCCCTGGCCCGCGCCGTGGCGGAGCAGGGCTAAGGCAGGGTTATTCCGCTGCCGGGGCCTGCGGGGCCTCGTCGCCCTGCGCGGGCTCGTCCTGCGGTGCTTTTGCCGCTGGCGCCCGGGGCTTGCGCGGAGCGCGTTTGCGCGGCGCCGGTTTTTCCTCGGGGGTTTCCACCAGACCGCTGTCGCCATTGTCGCCGTTGTCGTTGGCCATGTCGATCACATCGGTCCGGATATCGGGCTGTTCGCCCTGGCCGTCGGCCTGCTGCGGCTGATCGGGCTGCTGCTGGTCGCGCGGCTGCTGCTGGTCGCGCGGACGCTCGCGGTTCTGCTGCGCTTCCTGCTGGTCGCGCTTGGCGTCTTGCTCGCGCTGCGCCTCGCCCAGAAGGCGGGTGTAATGCTCGGCGTGCTGCTGAAAGTTTTCCGCCGCAACCCGATCATTGCTCAGCTGAGCGTCGCGCGCCAGCTGATTGTATTTGTCGATGATCTGCTGCGGCGTACCGCGCACTTTGCTTTCGGGCCCCGAGCTGTCGAACACACGGTTGACGATGTTGCCCATCGAGCGCGAGCGGTTCGATTTCGACCGCGAACGTGACTTTGATGATCTCATGTTTATCTGTTATCCAGCCTTGTTTTGGCTTCTTCGGACCCTGTCGCACGTTTTGCGCGAAGCTATTTCCAAGTCCGGGCGATTGTCTGGCTTACACGCGAGGGGGATCGCCGATGGCATCCCGCCGCTCGCCTTTTTTCGAATAACCATGGCAGTCCGGGCAAGACAAGCGAAAAATGTGCATACCTGCCCAGTTTTTGGTCCGGCGTTGCGCAGAACAGCATGGTTTTGCTAAGATTCCGTCTATGGCCACGTTGCCGCAACCACACGGTCCCTGCCATCCAGATCGGGATGGGTGCTGATGTTTTCAAGCCCCGCCCGGGCAAACAGCGCCGAAACCGCGTGCGCCTGGGTCGGTCCGATCTCGACCAGAAGCCGCCCGCCGGGGGCCAGATGCGCAGGCGCACCCGCCGCAATGGCGCGGTAGGCATCCAGCCCGTCACCGCCCGGCGTCAACGCCATTTCGGGCTCGTGACCCAGTTCGGGCGACAGCGCGGCCATCTCATCCGCCGCGATATAGGGCGGGTTCGACACGATCAGATCGAACCGGCCGGTCACGGCGGAAAACCAGTCCGACAGCGCAAACGCGCCCACGAGCCCCAGCCGCGCGGCATTGCCCCGCGCCACCGCAAGCGCCGCAGGCGACAGATCCACCCCCAGCCCGGTCGCGCCGGGCCGTTCCGCCAGCAAGGTCAGCAGGATGCAGCCCGATCCGGTGCCCAGATCCAGCACCCGCGAAAACGGCGCCGCCAGCGCCAGTTCGATCAGGGTTTCGGTTTCCGGCCGGGGGTCGAGCACGGCGGGGCCGACATGAAAATCGCGGCCGAAAAAGACCCGGCGGCCGGTGATATGCGACACCGGCTCGCGCGCGGCGCGCCGGGCGATGGCGGCCTCGAACGCGGTCTCGGCCTGCGGCGTCAGCGGATCGGGCAGCACCAGGGTCAGCCGGTCCGCCGCCACCCCCATCGCATGGGCCAGCAGACGGCGCGCATCGCGGGGTGCATCCGCAATCCCCGCCGCCCGCAGCCGCGCCACGGCGGCGATCAGGGCCTGATTGCCGGTCACGCCCCCATCTCGGCCAGTTTGCGGGCCTGATCGTCGGCGGTCAGCGCATCGATCACCTCGTCCAGATCGCCCTGCATCACCTGATCGAGCTTGTAGAGCGTCAGGTTGATGCGGTGGTCGGTCATGCGCCCCTGCGGAAAGTTGTAGGTGCGGATGCGCTCGGACCGATCGCCGGTCCCCACCTGCGCCTTGCGGTCGGCAGCCCGGGCCAGATCGGCGCGCTGACGCTCCAGATCATAAAGCCGGGTGCGCAGCACCTGCATGGCGATGGCGCGGTTCTGGTGCTGGGATTTTTCCGAACTGGTGACCACGATGCCGCTGGGTATATGGGTGATCCGCACCGCCGAGTCGGTGGTGTTCACATGCTGGCCCCCGGCCCCGCTGGCGCGCATCGTGTCGATACGGATATCGATGGCGGGGATGTCGATATCGACCTCTTCGGCTTCGGGCAGGACGGCGACAGTGGCAGCCGAGGTGTGGATCCGCCCGCCGCTTTCGGTGGCTGGCACCCGCTGCACCCGATGTACGCCGGATTCGTATTTCAGCCGGGCGAACACGCCCTCGCCCTGCACAGTCGCGATGACTTCCTTGATCCCGCCCAGCTCGCTTTGGGTTTCCTCGATGATCGAGAATTTCCAACCCTTCGCCTCGGCATAGCGCTGATACATCCGCAGCAGATCGCCAGCGAACAGTGCGGCCTCGTCGCCGCCGGTGCCGGGGCGGATTTCGATGATCGCCGGGCGGACGTCGGCGGCGTCGCGGGGCAGCAGCGCCAGTTGCAGCGCATCCTCCATCTGCGGGATGCGGGCCTTGAGCGCGGGCAGCTCTTCCTCGGCCAGCGCCTTCATCTCGGGGTCGGCCAGCATCAGCTTGGCCTCGGCCAGGTCATCAAGCGCGCGGCGATAGGCGGCGATTTGCTCGGCCACCGGCCTCAGTTCGGCATATTCGCGGCTGATCTTGGCGAAATCCTCTGCCGCCCCTTGGGCAAGCTTTGCCTCAAGGAATTGAAACCGCTGGGTGATCTGATCGAGTTTGTCGAAGGAAACCATGCCTTCCTCTCCCCCACCGTGCGGCCGTGGTCAAGGGGTCATGGCGGCGCGATTCTGTGCTATGCTATGCGAATGAAACTGATCATCGCGCTTTTGCTGACCGCCAGCCCGGCGCTGGCCGATGTCACAGGTCCCGGTGGCAAGACCCAGGATTGCTATTGCACCGACAGCAGTGGCGGTCGGGTCGAGCTGGAGGAAACCATCTGTCTGTTCGTCGATGGCCGGGCCTTCATGGCGCGCTGCGAGATGTCGCTGAACAACCCGATGTGGCGCCCGACCGGCGACGGCTGTCTGTCGTCAAAGCTGCCCCAAAGCCGCCAGCCAGCCGGTGATGCGGACCCGGTTCACCCCAAGATCTGAGCGCCCGAACCGCAGATGGCCGTGGATATGCAACAGCCCGTCCGCAACCCAGACATTGGTGGTGTCGGGAAAGCCCCACAGCGCCGAGCGGGTGACATAGCTTCGATGCCCCTGCGCCACCGATCCGGCCAGCGGGCGGGTGCGCGGCGTGGCGCGGATGATGGCATCCAGCCGGGCCAGCACCGCCTGCGCGTCGCCCGTGACGGCGCGCACGGCCTCGAACCCGCCGGGCGCGGGCCAGTCGCCTTCGTCCTGGGGCTCGGTCGTCTTGTGAAACCGCGCGGCGGGATGGGGGGCCAACCGGACCCAGGCCGCAAACCCGGCGATCAGGACCAGAAGCGCGGCCAGAAGGGTCAGCAAAACCGCCTTCATCGCCGCGCCCTCTTGTTCCAGCAGTACAGGCACAGCAGTTCCGTCGCCACATGCGCGCCCGCGATGGCGGTGGCACCGGTGGTGTCGAAGGGCGGTGACACCTCGACCACGTCGCCGCCGACGATGTTGATCCCGGCCAGATCGCGCAGCATGATCGCCGCCTGCGCCGAGGTCAGCCCGCCCCAGACCGGCGTGCCGGTGCCGGGCGCATAGGCCGGATCCAGCGCGTCGATATCGAAGGTCAGATAGG
The DNA here is from genome assembly GCF_054954595.1 of Actibacterium sp. D185-2. Classification (NCBI taxonomy): domain Bacteria; kingdom Pseudomonadati; phylum Pseudomonadota; class Alphaproteobacteria; order Rhodobacterales; family Roseobacteraceae; genus Actibacterium; species Actibacterium sp. D185-2. The sequence goes on along the minus strand of NZ_JBPWNX010000002.1, from coordinate 148,352 downwards.
TCGGGTGATCGCCCAGAACCTCTCGGATCTTGGCCACTGCCGCTTGCGGGCCTTTCTCATGCACCTCGCGCGCATCGATTGTAGGCACGCCCAGCGTGTCGGGGTTGACGGTGCGGATACCGACCTGAACCGAGCGGGCCGGATCGACCAGCCCCAGCTTGACCGCCTTGTAGAACATGGTGCCGTGGTCGATCCGGTCCATGTCGTCATCGGCCCAGGTGTCGGAATGCGCATCGAAATGCAGCAGCGACAGCGGCCCGAACTTTTCGGCGTAAGCCTTTAGAATCGGGAAGGAAATATAGTGATCACCGCCCAGTGTGATCGTGCCCGCGCCGGCCGCCAGAATACCCGTGATATGCGCCGTCAATGCCGCCGGAAAGGCGCGCGTGTCGGCATAATCGAAGGCCAGATCGCCGTAATCGGCGATGGCGAATTCCTCAAGCGGGTCAAAGTCCCAGCCATAGGGCGGATCGAACGCCTGCAGCGCGCTTGCCTCGCGGATCGCGCGCGGGCCAAGCCGCGTGCCGGGGCGGTTGGTCACCGCCTGATCGAACGGCACCCCGGTGATCGCCAGATCGACCCCCGTCAGATCCTTGGTATAATTCCGGCGCAGGAAACTGGTCGCCCCGCCGAAGGTGTTTTCAAACGACAACCCTTTGAAACCCTTTCGGGTGAAGGCGTTATCGACCTCTTTTGATGCGTCTTCCAGCGACATGTCAGGAAATCCTTATCCCGTCTGCAACCCCAGTATCGGCCACCTGCCGGGGCGTTTTGTCAAGCGTTTCGGCGATGAAATCCACCGCCGCCCCCGGCTCAGGGATAGGCCCGCGTCACGTCATGGCCATAAAGCCAGTCGAACCGGCCCAGCATCGCGCCGGGCGCGACCGCCCCGGCCAGGCGCAGCGCGCCATGCGCCGCCAGCCGCAGCGGCGGAAAACGCAGGTGATAGTTGCGCGCATTCCTGGACGCGGCGTCCACGATTTTCACGCAGCGGTCGCGCCGGGCGATCTGATACGCCGCCAGCCCGGCATTGAAACTGTCGTGGCTGGCCAGCGATGCGGCCAGGACCCAGGCATCCTCCAGCGCTATGTTGCCGCCCTGGGCCATGAACGGCAGCGTCGGATGCGCCGCATCGCCCAGCAAGACCGCCTGCCCGCGATGGTGCCAGCGCGGCGCCACCGGGTGGCGGAACAGCCCCCACAGATGCGCCTCTTCCACCCGGTCCAGCAGCGCCCGCACCTCGGGCGCGAATCCGGCAAAGGCGGCACACAGATTGGCCGGATCGTCGCGGTGGGTCCAACCTTCGTCGGCCCAGGCGGTGCGTTCCTCGACCGCGACAATGTTCACCATGCGGCCACCGTGCAAGGGATAGCTTACCAGATGCCGCCCCGGCCCCATATGCACCGTGGCCACCGGCGCGGGCGGCCGGTCGACGGGCACCGTGGCGCGCCAGGCCACCTGCCCGGTGAACACCGGCGCGCCGGGCGCGTTGAGCACCCCGCGCAACACCGAATGCAGCCCGTCGGCGCCGATCACCAACCCGCATTTCAGCGCGGCGCCCTGCGCGGTGGTCAGGCAGGCGCCGCCCTGCTGCAACCGAATGTCGGTGATCTGGTGCAACAGCCGGATCTTGACCCCGGCCGCGCGCGCGGCCTCGGCCAGCATGGCGACCAGATCGGCGCGGTGGACGAAATAATACGCCCCCGCCGCCCGGCCCAGATCAAGGTGCAGCACCTCGCGCCCGGCACGGTGGTCGCGCAACGACACCGCCCGCGCCCGCACCCCGATATCCGCCAGCGCATCGCCCAGCCCCAGCGCCCGCAGCACGGCCACGCCATTGGGGCTGATCTGCAGCCCGGCGCCGACCTCGCGGATTGCATCCGCCTGTTCCAGAACCTTGACCTGGGCGCCGCGCTGCGCCAGTGCGCAGGCCACGGCCAACCCGCCGATACCCGCCCCCAGAACGGTGATCTTCTGCCCGATCAGCATGGCCTCTTCCCTGAACGAAACACCGGGGCGCAAGGGCCCCGGTGTCTGTTATTCCATGACCGTCGCATCGCGATCAGTCGTCGCGATGCACCTTCTCGCGCCGCTCGTGGCGCTCCTGCGCTTCCAGGCTCAGCGTGGTGGTCGGGCGTGCGTCCAGACGCTTGAGCGAAATCGGTTCGCCGGTTTCCTGGCAATAGCCGTATTCGCCCTCGTCGATCCGGCGCAGCGCACCGTCGATCTTGGACACCAGCTTGCGCTGGCGGTCGCGAATGCGCAGTTCCAGCGCGCGGTCGGTTTCCTCGCTTGCGCGGTCTGCGATATCGGGGATGTTGCGGGTTCCGTCCTGCAGCCCTTCGATCGTCAGTTTGCTTTCATCCATCAGCTCGGCCTTCAGGGCCAGCAGCTTGCGGCGGAAATACTCCAACTGACGTTCGTTCATGAACGGCTCGTCCTCGGCGGGACGATAATCGTCGGGCAAGAAAATCTCGGCTTTCATACCTGCTCCTTCTCGCAGGCCGGGCCCGAATGTTAGTTCAACGTCGGTCACCCGGCTCTCCTCGCGCAGGCTTTACCGCAATGCAGAATGGTTGTCACTAGCATATAGTGCTGCTTTAAGGTTTTTGAAGTTACACGAATGTCACCCGAAAATCGCGCGCTAGAGGTACTGAAACCCAATGAAATTCGCCGGAACAGAATCATATGTGGCAACCGAGGATCTGTCGGTTGCGGTCAACGCCGCGGTGGCGCTGGAACGCCCGCTTCTGGTCAAGGGTGAGCCCGGCACCGGCAAAACCGAACTGGCCCGCCAGGTATCGCAAAGCCTGGGCCTGCCGATGATCGAATGGCACATCAAATCCACCACGCGGGCCGCCCAGGGTCTGTATGAATACGACGCCGTCAGCCGCCTGCGCGACAGCCAGCTGGGCGACGAGCGCGTGCATGACGTCAGGAACTATATCCGCAAGGGCAAGCTGTGGCAGGCGTTCGAGGCGCGCCGCAAGGTGGTGTTGCTGATCGACGAGATCGACAAAGCCGATATCGAGTTTCCCAACGACCTGTTGCAGGAACTCGACCGGATGGAATTCCATGTCTACGAGACCGGGGAAACGATCCGCGCCGACATCCGCCCGATCGTCATCATCACCTCGAACAACGAAAAGGAACTGCCCGACGCGTTTCTGCGGCGCTGCTTTTTCCACTATATCCGCTTTCCCGACATGGACACGATGAAGAAAATCGTCGAGGTGCACCATCCGGGGCTGAAATCGTCGCTTCTGACCACCGCGCTGACCCAATTCTATGAAATCCGTGAAACCGCCGGGCTGAAGAAGAAACCCTCGACCTCGGAGGTGCTGGACTGGCTGAAACTGTTGCTGGCCGAAGATCTGAGCCCCGAGGATCTGAAGCGCGACGGCGCCAACGCCCTGCCCAAGCTGCACGGCGCGCTGCTGAAGAACGAGCAGGACGTGCAATTGTTCGAGCGGCTGGCCTTCATGGCGCGGCGTCAACGCTAAACCGCCGCGCCGCCTGCGCAATCCCGCCGCTCCGGCGGCTTGCTGTTTTCAATGCTCGCACGATGTGTGTAACGTGAAAGATACCTAGTTGAACAAAGTCCCGCCCATGCGCGATCTGATCATCCGCCCACTGACCGAAAGCGACCACCCCGAATGGCGTCGCTTGTGGACAGAGTACCTTGAATTCTATCACTCTTCGGTGTCCGAGGAGGTCTATAAAAGCAGCTTTTCCCGGCTGCTGGGGGACGATCCGCATACTTTCCACGGGCTGCTGGCAGTGCTGGACGGCCGGCCGGTGGGGCTGGCGCATTACCTGTTTCACCGCCATGGCTGGAAGGTGGAAAAAGTCTGTTATCTGCAGGACCTCTATGCCGATCCTCAGGTGCGCGGCACCGGCATCGGACGCGCCTTGATCGAGGCGGTCTATGCCGCCGCCGACGCCGCCGGTGCACCTAACGTCTATTGGTTGACGCAGGAGGACAACGCCACCGCGCGGCGGCTGTACGATCGGGTCGGCCAGAAGACCCCGTTCATCAAATATACGCGAAGGTAGTCACGGTGATGCTGCGTTTCATCCTTGTGGCCTGTCTGGCGCTGGCCGCCTGCGCACCGCCGCCCGCGACCGAGGTGCCGCGCCGACAGGTTGTCGCGCTGCCGCCGATGAAAACGTTTTCGGCGCCGCGCATCACGCCGCCCGCGCGCTCGAACGCCGCCATCGCGCAGGATTTTCTGGATCTGAGCTTCCTGATGGAAAGCGGCCGCCCGGTGCCCTTCATGACCCGGTTCAAGGGGCCGGTACGGGTACAGGTCGCGCCCGGTGCGCCCAGCAGCCTGGGCCCCGATCTGGCCGCGCTTCTGGCCCGGCTGCGACGCGAAGCCCGGATCGACATCAGCCGTGCCGCGCCCGGCGAACACGGCAACATCACGATTCAGGCCCTGCCCCGGATCGAACTGCAGCGGCTGGTGCCCCAGGCCGCCTGTTTCGTGGTCCCGCGCGTATCGAGCTGGTCCGAATACAAGCGCGCGCGCCGCTCGGCCGCGGTGGACTGGACCACGCTGGACAGCCGCACCCGCGCCGCGATCTTCCTGCCCTCGGATGTCAGCCCGCAGGAGGTGCGCGACTGCCTGCACGAAGAGCTGGCCCAGGCGCTGGGGCCGCTCAACGATCTCTACAGCCTGCCCGACAGCATCTTCAACGACGACAATTTCCACACCGTGCTGACCGGGTTCGACATGCTGATCCTGCGCACCTATTACGCACCCGAGTTGGCCAACGGCATGACCCGCGAACAGGTGGCCGCCCGCCTGCCCGCGCTGCTGGCACGGCTGAACCCGGCGGGCCAGCACGGCGGCGCCGGCCCCTCTGCGCCCACCACCCGCGACTGGATCGCCGCGATCGAGACCGCGCTTGGCCCGGGCACCACGCCCTCGCGCCGCCGCAGCGCCGCGCAACATGCGGTGACGATCGCCAGGGCGCGCGGCTGGAACGACACCCGCACCGGCTTCAGCCTGTTCGCGCTGGGGCGGCTGACGCTGGCCACCGATGCCGAACTGTCGCTGGCCGCGTTTCTGGAGGCCGACAAGATCTATTCCGCCCGCCCTGGCACCGAGGTGCACAAGGCGCATGTGGCGATGCATCTGGCCGCGTTCTCGCTTTCGGCCGGTCAGGCCGAGGTCGCGCTGGCGATCATCAACACCAATCTGGCGCCGGTCGTGGCCAATGAAAACGCTGCCCTGCTGGCCACCATGCTGATGATCAAGGCAGAGGCACTGGATCAGCTGAACCGCCCGGCCGAGGCCAGCGCCGTGCGGCTCGACAGTCTGGGCTGGGCGCGATATGGCTTCGGCTCTGACAGCGAAGTGCGCGCGCGGTTGCAGGAAATCGCGGCGCTCAGCCCGGGGAGACGGCATTCATGATCGTGATCGCAGGCGCTATCATCGGCGCGCTTTGGGGCGGGCTGCTGGCCCGACGCCGCAAGGGAACCGGGTTCGACATCGCCCAGTATGCGGTCGGATTCGCCATTGCCTTCGGCCTGCTGGGAATGATCCTGACCATCATCATCGAACGTATGGCCTGACCGATGTTCCTGCCCTTCTTCCAAAATCTGCGCGACGCCGGGGTGCCGGTCAGCCTGCGCGAATATCTGGGGTTTCTGGAAGGGGTGAAGCTGGGGCTGGTCACCTATGACATCGAAGGTTTCTATTACCTTGCCCGCACCGCCATGGTGAAGGACGAGCGCAATCTCGACCGCTTCGACCGCGCCTTCGCCAAGACGTTCGAAGGGCTGGACGCGATCGCCCTCGACGATGTGCTGGAGGCGGTCGCCCTGCCCGCCGACTGGCTGGAAAAAATGGCCGAGAAACACCTGACCGACGAAGAGAAAGCCGAAATCGAGGCGCTTGGCGGGTTCGACAAGCTGATGGAGACCCTGAAACAGCGACTGGCCGAACAGCAGGGCCGGCATCAGGGCGGAAACAAATGGATCGGCACCGCCGGCACCTCGCCCTTCGGCGCCTATGGCTACAACCCCGAAGGCGTGCGCATCGGCCAGTCCGAAAGCCGCCACAAGCGCGCGGTCAAGGTCTGGGACAAGCGCGAATTCCGCAATCTGGACGATACGGTCGAACTGGGCACCCGCAACATCAAGGTGGCGCTGAAGCGGCTGCGCCGCTGGGCCCGCGACGGCGCGCATGAGGAACTGGATCTGGACGGCACGATCCGCGCCACCGCCGATCACGGCTATCTGGACGTGAAAACCCGCCCCGAGCGGCGCAACGCGGTCAAGGTACTGTTGTTTCTGGATGTGGGCGGCTCGATGGATCCGCATATCAAGCTGGTGGAAGAGCTGTTTTCCGCGGCGCGGTCAGAATTCAAGCATCTGGAATATTACTACTTCCACAACTGCCTGTACGAAGGTGTGTGGCGTGACAACCTGCGGCGCTGGGATGCGCAGACCCCCACCTGGGAGGTGCTGAACACCTACGGGCCGGACTATAAGTGCATCTTCGTCGGCGATGCGTCGATGTCGCCCTACGAGGTCGCCTATGCCGGCGGCGCGAACGAGCACTGGAACGAAGAGCCCGGCCAGGTCTGGCTGAAACGCGCGCGCGAAAAATGGCCCGCCAACCTGTGGCTGAACCCGGTGCCCGAGCAATATTGGGCCCATACCCAATCGGTCCAGATGATCCGCGATATTTTCGAGGATCAGATGGTGCCGATGACCCTGCAAGGGATCGAACGCGGGATGAAGGCGCTCAGCAAATAGCGGTTAGGCCGATCCGGCCCGCAGCAGGCGCTTGCGCGCCGGCGGAATGGCGTTGATTTCCAGCCCGGTGAACACATGCAGCGTGTTGAGGTCGCGGTCCACCACCGCGTGATCGCTGACCCAGCCGCCCATGATCAGATAGGTCCGCAACAAGGGCGGCATCCCCAGCATCGCGCGTTTGGCGTCGGGTTTGCACAGCCGCAGCTTCTGGGCGAAGCGGAACACGTTGGGCGCCTTGATCCGCGGCAGAAACCGCTTGGGCGCCAGATGCTTTTCCTTCAGCAGGGCGAAGGCGTCCATGTAATCCTCGGCCTCGGTCCCTTTGAACGAGGAACAGCCGAACAGCATTTCCACGCCTTCGTCATCGACATATCGGGTCATCGCGCCCCAGGCCACGCGCAGGATATCGGGATCGCGCCAGTCGGGGTGGATGCAGAAGCGGCCCATCTCGACCATGGGACCGGCGAAGCTTTCAAGCCCCGACAGCTCGTAATACTGGGCCGAATAGCTTTGGCCGATCTCTGCCCCGCCGCGCAGCGGCAGCAGGCGGAAACAGCAGACCAGCGTGCCGCTTTTGACCTCTTCGACCAGAATGTGCTGGCACAGCCCGTCGAACGCATCCGCATCCCGCGCGGCCCCGGTGCCCCGGAAGGTCAGCGTGCGCAACTGTTGCGCGGCGGCGATGTCGGCAGGGCCTTCGGCGAACCGGGCGGCATAGCGTCCCTTGCGCAATGACAGCATGGCCCCGTGCTCCTCTCAAGAACTGGCGGATTGCGTCCACACGCCTAAATATGGTGGACAGGCCATATCACACAAGATGTGACAACGATTTGACAGACAGGGGATACCACATGAGCGAGAAGATCGAAAAGAGCGACGAAGACTGGCGCAATCAGTTGTCGCCGCTGGCCTATAAGGTCACGCGCAAGCACGGCACCGAACGCGCCTTCAGCCATGACGACTTCCCGAAAGAGCCGGGCATGTTCCATTGCGTCTGCTGCGGCGCGCCGCTGTTCGATCAGGCCACCAAATTCGACAGCGGCACCGGCTGGCCCAGCTTCTATGCGCCGGCCGATCCCGATTTCGTGGGCGAAAGCGAGGATCGCAGCTGGTTCATGCGCCGCACCGAGGTGCATTGCGCCCGCTGCGCCGCGCATCTGGGTCATGTCTTTCCCGACGGGCCCGAACCGACCGGGCTGCGCTATTGTCTCAACGGCGTGGCGCTGACCTTCGAACCCGAAGGCTAGCGCGGCCTATTGCTCGTTCAGGATCTGCTCGGCCGAGAAGTTGCCGACATTGCCCAGAAGCTGACGCAGGAACGAAATGCCCTTGAGGTTGTCGTCGCTGACCCGGCGGTTCAGTGTCACCACGCGGCCATCCTCAAGGCCCAGAACCTCGATATTGCGCACGGTGCCGGCCGGATCGAAGGAGATCGCCACCAGATTGCGGCTCACTTCCTCGGGGGCCAGGGGGCCGCGGGTCTTGCGAACGCTTTCGACATAGTACCAGGCGTCTTCCTGCACCAGACTCGACACCGAGGGCGGGCCGACGGTTTCGCCCACGGTGTCGCGGGTATCGACACCGATGATGATGTTGTCCAGCTCGCCCTGCGTCGGGGCAAAGCCGTGTCTTTGATAGATGGACGTGCAGCCGACCAGCGCCAGCGTCAAAGCGCCCGCCAGTGCCAGCTTCCGTATCCCACGGGCGTTTTGCATCCCCACCTCTTGCCATGCCGCATTTTGCCTCGTATCCGGCTTACAGAAGGAATGCCCCCGGTTCAAGAATGGAACGTGCGCCGTGACCGATGCCCCCCAGACCACCGCCCTGCGCCTGGCCGCCTTGCCGCCGGGCAAGCCCTATGCCTTTGCGCTGACCCCCGATGCCGCCGCGCGTGCGGCGATTGCGGCGCGGCTGGGACTGCTGGCGCTGCGCAAGCTCAGCTTCCGCGGCCAGATCGTCCCCGAGGGCCGCGCCGACTGGCGGCTCGCGGCGCGGCTGGGCGCCACCGTGGGCCAGCCCTGCGTGGTCACGCTGACCCCGGTCACCACCCGGATCGACACCGATGTCATCCGCCGCTATCTGGCCGAAATGCCCGATCAGCCTGAGGGTGACGAGGTCGAGATGCCCGAGGATGACAGCGCCGAGCCCCTGCCCCCGCTGCTTGATCTGAACCAGGTGATGGAAGAGGCGCTGGCGCTGAACCTGCCGCTTTATCCGCGCGCCGAAGGGGCCGAACTGGGCGAGGCGGTGTTCAGCGCACCCGGCACGGCACCCATGCACGACGAAGATGCCAAGCCGCTGGCCGGGCTTGCGGCGCTGCGCGACCGGCTGCGCGGCGACACGCCGGACGGCGGTGAGGATGGGGACGAGAACGGGGGCGATTAGGCCGCCACAGAAAACACTTGCGCCGACACCGAATCCGGGTATGTTCCCGGCCTCGTTTACATGATGGGCAGAGCGGCTTGCCGCACAGGCGATGACGTCGCCCATTTCCTGAAAATACAAGGGCGTCTGTGCCCGAAACACCGAGGTTGTGACATGGCTGTCCCTCAGAATAAAATCACGCGGTCGCGCCGCGGCAACCGTCGCTCGCACGATGCACTGGTTCCGGGCAATCCGGCCGAGTGCCCCAATTGCGGCGAGTTGAAGCGCCCGCATCACGTCTGCGCCTCCTGCGGCCATTACGATGATCGTCAGATCGTCGCTCAGGCTGACGAGATCGACCTGGACGAAGACGCGGCGTAAGCCCCCCTGACCGGGGCAACGCGCCTGACCATGGCTTCAGATACAGAACTGGCAGAAAAACCTGCGCCGCGCACCGTTATCTCGGTGGACGCGATGGGTGGGGATCGCGGGCCGGCGGCGGTTGTCGCCGGCGTTGCGCGTTCCGCCGGCAAGAACCCGGATATCCGCTTCATCCTGCACGGTCCCGAGGATGAGTTGAAACGGCTTGTCGCCAAGCGTCGGCAACTGGTCGGTCGCTGCGAAATCCGCCATGCCGACGGCATCGTCACCATGGACGAAAAGCCCAGCCACGTCATGCGGCGCGGCAAGGGCACGTCGATGTGGTCGGCGATCGAAAGCGTGCGCAACGGCGAGGCCGCGGTCTGCGTTTCGTGCGGCAACACCGGCGCGCTGATGGCGCTGTCGATGGTGCGGCTGCGCAAGCTGCCCGGCGTCAACCGCCCCGCCATCGCCTGTCTGTGGCCGTCGCGCAATCCCGGCGGCTTCAACCTGATGCTGGATGTCGGCGCCGATATCCGCGCCGACGAACAGGATCTGTTGCAATTCGCGCTGATGGGGGCCTCTTACGCCCGCAACGGCCTGGCCCTGCCGCATCCGCGCATCGGCCTGCTGAATGTCGGCACCGAAGAGCACAAGGGCCGCGCCGAGCTGAAGGTCGCGCATGACCTGATCGCCGCCGCCGCCCCGGCCAACGATTTCGATTTCGTCGGTTTCGTCGAAGGCGGCGACATCCCGTCGGATCGCGTCGACGTGATCGTCACCGACGGCTTCACCGGCAATGTCGCGCTGAAAACCGCCGAAGGCATTGCCAAGCTGATCAGCGACCTGCTGAAAGAGGCATTCAAATATTCGCCCCTGTCGCGCATCGCGGCGCTGCTGGCCTATACCTCGATGCGCCGCCTGTCGAAACGAATCGACCCGCGCCAGGTGAATGGCGGCGTGTTTCTGGGGCTCAACGGCACCGTGATCAAATCGCATGGGTCGGCCGACGCCACCGGGGTTTCGGCGGCGGTGAAACTGGCCTTCAAACTGGGCCAGTCCGGTTTCTCCGAGCGGTTGGCGGCACGGGTTGCGTCCGCCACCGCCCCGCGTCAGGATGCCCCCCACGACGGGGCCAATAACGAAAGACTCTGAATGACAATACGGGCCGTGGTCAGGGGTGTGGGGCACTACCTGCCCGAAAAAATCGTACCCAACAGCGTCTTTGCCGAGACGCTGGAAACATCGGATGAATGGATCAGGTCGCGCTCGGGGATCGAGCGGCGCCATTTCGCGGCCGATGGCGAAAAAACCTCGGATCTGGCGACCCGCGCCGCCCGCGCCGCGCTGGCCAATGCCGGGCTGGCGCCGGACGATATCGACGCGATCATCGTCGCCACCTCGACCGCCGATCTGACCTTCCCCTCTTGTGCCACGATGGTGCAGGACGGGCTGGGCATGACCACCGGCTTTGCCTTCGACATTCAGGCGGTCTGCGCCGGGTTCGTGTTCGCGCTGTCCAACGCCAACGGCATGATCCTGTCGGGTCAGGCGCGCCGGGTGCTGGTGATCGGCGCCGAAACCTTCAGCCGCCTGATGGACTGGACCGACCGTGGCACCTGCGTGCTGTTCGGCGACGGCGCCGGCGCGGTGGTGCTGGAGGCACAACAGGCCGAAGGCAGCACCGATGACCGCGGCATTCTGGCCACCGATCTGAATTCCGACGGGCGTTATCGCGATCTTCTGTATGTCGATGGCGGTGTGTCCACCGGGGTCACCGGCCATCTGCACATGCAGGGCAAGGAAGTGTTCCGCCACGCGGTCGAAAAGCTGGCCGATACCGCCCACCGCGCGCTGGACAAGGTCGGCCTGTCGGGCGGCGATGTGGACTGGATCGTGCCGCATCAGGCCAATCTGCGCATCATCAAGGCCACCGCCCAGCGGATGCAGGTGCCGATGGACCGGGTGATCGTCACCGTGCAGGACCATGGCAACACCTCGGCCGCGTCGATTCCGCTGGCCCTGTCGGTGGCCAATGCCGAAGGCCGGCTCAAACCCGGTGATCTTGTGGTGACCGAGGCGATCGGTGGCGGGCTGGCCTGGGGCGCGGTCGTGCTGCGCTGGTAAAGAACCGCTCAAACTCAACTGCGCAAGCTGTTGATATTGACTCGGAAATCTTTTCTTCCCAATCTAAGTGACAAGAAATTTGCAGGGGAACGACATGGCAGGCAATACCTTGACCCGTATGGATCTCAGCGAGGCCGTGTTCCGCGAGGTCGGACTGTCGCGCAATGAATCCGCAGCGCTTGTCGAAAGTGTGCTGCAACACATGTCCGACGCGCTGGTCGCCGGCGAGACAGTCAAAATTTCATCCTTCGGCACCTTCTCGGTGCGCGGCAAGGCCGCCCGCGTCGGCCGCAATCCCAAGACCGGCGAAGAGGTGCCCATTCACCCGCGCCGGGTGCTGACCTTCCGCCCCTCGCATCTGATGAAGGACCGGGTTGCCGCAGGCAACAAGGCATAAGGACGCCTGAGGATGGAAAAGTCCCGCGACGCCTTCCGCACCATCAGCGAGGTGTCCGAGTGGCTGGATACCCCGGCCCATGTTCTGCGGTTCTGGGAAAGCCGCTTCAGCCAGATCAAACCGGTCAAGCGCGCCGGCGGGCGGCGCTATTACCGCCCTGCCGACATGTTGCTTCTGGGCGGGCTCAAGAAACTGCTGCACGAGGATGGGGTTACCATTCGAGGAGTTCAGAAAATTCTGCGCGATCAGGGTATTAAGCATGTCTGCGCGCTGTCGCAGCCGCTCGAATCCGGGTTGGTCGTCGATGACCGGGCCGAACAGGAGCCGGAAGAACCGCAGGCCGATACCGTGCCCGAGGCGCCGATGCACGAAAATGCCGAAGCTGCCCCAGCCCCCGACAACGTGGTGCCGCTGATCCCGGCCGAGCCCCCCGCACCACAGGCCGAACAGCCACCTGCGGCCCCCGCGCCCGAACAACCCGCCGCCGCACCCGAACAGCCCCCAACGCCAAAGGCCGAAGCGTCGCAGCCCGCGCCCGCCGACGCGGCCCCCACGCCCGACCTGCAGCCCGAGCTCGACCTCGGCCCGGTGGCCGTCCGCCCCCCGCTGGGCGCCGATCTGCCGCCCGCCGATCCGGTCGAGGACAGCATCGCCCCCGGCCCCGCACCACTGACCGCGCGGCTGCGCCATCCGGCCACACGGCGGCATCTGCGCCAGACCCACGGCCCGTATCTGGCCGCGGCGCTGGCGCGTCTGACCGCCCTGCAAAAGCGCCTGAGCTGAGGTGCGTAAACCTGCACCGATTCCCGGATTTGCGTCTTGCCCCCGCGCGCAGAAATGGTATGAAGCGCCTCACGTCGGGCTATGGCGCAGCCTGGTAGCGCGTCCGTCTGGGGGACGGAAGGTCGCAGGTTCGAGTCCTGCTAGCCCGACCAACATCAAATCCGCCCGCACCGTGATCGGTGTCGGGCGGTTTGACTTTATGGGGGGCGCCGCATGACACAGAACACTACGGAAATCGGGGTTCTGCCCGCCCAGACCATCGAAGCGATGATCGAATCCGGCACCATCAGCGGCAGCCCGGCAATTCTGCCCGCGCAGGTGCAGCCCGCCTCGCTTGACCTGCGGCTGGGCGATGTGGCGTACCGCGTCCGCGCCTCGTTCCTGACCGGGGCGGGCCGCAGCGTGGCCGATCGGCTGACCGAATTCGAGATGCACCGCATTGATCTGACCGATGACGCGGTGTTGGAAAAGGGCTGCGTCTATGTCGTGCCGCTGATGGAACGCCTGGCGCTGCCCGATGATATACAGGCTGTGGCGAATGCCAAAAGCTCGACCGGGCGGCTGGATCTGCTGACCCGCACCATCACCGATGGCGGCACCGAATTCGACCGAATCCCCCAAGGCTATACCGGCCCGCTTTACGCCGAGATCTGCCCGCGTTCGTTTTCGGTGAAGGTCCGGCCGGGGATGCGGCTGAACCAGATCCGGTTTCGCCGTGGCCAGGCGGTGCTGGACGACGCCGAACTGACCGCGCTGCACGCCGTCACGCCGCTGGTCACCGGCGGCCCGGCGGTGATTTCCGAAGGTCTGGGCTTTTCGGTCGATCTGAAACCGCAAACCAGCGATCTGGTCGGCTATCGCGCCAAGCCGCATACCGGAGTGATCGATCTGGATCTGATCGACCATTACGACCCGCTGGAATATTGGGAGCCGATCCACACCCGCGACGGGCGGATCATCCTTGATCCCGGCGCGTTCTATATCCTGGTCAGCCGCGAGGCGGTCTGCATCCCGCCCGATTACGCCGCCGAAATGGCGCCCTATCTGGCGATGGTGGGGGAATTCCGGGTGCATTACGCGGGCTTTTTCGATCCCGGTTTCGGCCATGCCGACGCCGGTGGCGCCGGGGCGCGCGGGGTGCTGGAGGTGCGCTGCCACGAGGCGCCCTTCGTGCTGGAACATGGCCAGATCGTCGGGCGGCTGGTCTATGAGCGGATGGCCGGGCGCCCGGCCCAGCTGTATGGCACCGGGATCGCGTCCAACTATCAAGGTCAGGGCCTGAAGCTGAGCAAGCATTTCAGGGCAGGCTGAACAGCGGCCCGTTCCGGGCCATTATTCTTGCCTCGCATCCTGCGGATGCTCAGGTTTTGCCTCCGGCGGGAGTATTTGCACCGAGAAGAAGCCGGGCGGTCAGAATTTTCCCATCCGGCGGGAAAGTTTGGCCGCCTGGCGCGCCCGCTTGGCCATGTCCTTACCCGACTTGGCGCGTTCGCGATCTTCGGGGGTCAACTGATCGTCGGACTTTCCGCGCCGGGTGGCCAGATCGACCCCGGTATTCACCCCTTTGTTGACCGCTTTGCGCATGATCATCTTCACGATCATGTTGATCATCTGATCGGCATTCATGACAGAGCCTCCTTTCAGGCGTCGTCTTCGAACATATCGCCCTGATCCTCGTCATCGTCACCCTCTTCCCCACGCTCGGACAGGGCGCCGGGGGAGGGGCGGTTTTCAAGCAGCCCGGCGGCGCGCAACTCTTTCAGACCGGGCAGGTCCCGGGCGCTTTCCAATCCAAAATGGTCCAGGAAGGCCTGAGTTACAACATAGGTGACCGGACGGCCCGGTGTCATGCGCCGGCGGCCGAAGCGAACCCATTCCAGTTCAAGCAGCTGATCGACGGTGCCGCGCGACACGGAAACGCCCCGGACTTCTTCGATCTCGGCGCGGGTGACAGGGGCGTGATAGGCGATGATCGCCAGGGTTTCGATCGCCGCGCGCGACAGTTTGCGGGTCTCGACCGTTTCCTTTTGCATCAGAAAACCCAGGTCGGGCGCGGTGCGGATCGCCCAGGCGTCGCCCACCCGCACGACGCGCACGCCGCGCCCGTCATAGCGTTTGCGCAGCAGCACCAGCGCCTCGGCCGCGTCGCAGCCATGCGGCATCCGTGCGTTCAGATCGGCCACCGTGACCGGCTGGGCCGAGGCAAACAGGATCGCCTCGACCATGCGCTCCTGCTCGGCCAGCGGCGGCGCCTCGAACAGGCTTTGTTCCCGGTCTTCGGTCATAATCCCCCCTTGGCGCGAATCTGGATCGGGGCGAAGGTGTCGCCCTGCCGGATCTCGATCGCGCCGCGCTTGGCCAGTTCCAGCGAGGCGGCGAAGGTGGCGGCGGTGGCCGAACGGCGGCGCGCCGGATCGGTTTGCCAGCCTTCGGGCAGATAGCTGGCCAGCATGGTCCAGTCCCCGGCATAGCCGATCAGTCCGCGCATCCGGTCCAGCGCCTGTTCCATGCTGAGGATCGCGTCGCGGTCCAGCACGAAGGGGCGGAAATCGTCATGGGTGCGGATCCGGGCATAGGCCTGCATCAGTTCCAGCAGCGTGGCGGTATAGCTGACGCGACGGATACGGGTTACATCCTCGGGGATGCCACGGGCGAAGACATCCCGCCCAAGCTGATCGCGCCCCATCAGCCGCGCCGCGGCATCGCGCATCGCCTGCAGCCGTTCGAGCTGAAACGCCAGATGCGCGGCCAGCTCTTCGCCCGAGGGGCCCGCGTCATTGGGATCGGGCGGCAAAAGTAGCCGCGATTTCAGGAAGGCCAGCCAGGCGGCCATCACCAGATAATCGGCGGCCAGTTCCAGCCGCAGCGCCTTGGCCTTTTCGACAAAGGCCAAGTATTGCTCGGCCAGATGCAGGACCGAGATTTTGCGCAGGTCCACCTTCTGGGTCCGCGACAGCGTCAGCAACAGGTCGAGCGGCCCCTCGAACCCGTCCACATCGACGATCAGCGCCTCGGCGGCCAGACGTTCGGCCACCGTGTCGGGATCGGAGGCGAACAGGTCAGGCATCGGCCCGGTCGCGCATCAGCGCGTCCCAGTCGGCGGTCAGGGCAGCGATATCGCCCGCAGGCGCGCCGCACAGCGCCAGTGCGGCCGCGGCGCGGGCCTGGGCCCGGTCGCTTAGGGTACCACAGGTCGCGGCCACCATCTGCATTTCGGCCAGATCGCCGTTGCAGTGCAGCACCGCGTCACAGCCCGCGCGCAGGGTGGCCGCACAGCGCGTCGCCATGTCGCCCGCCAGCGCCTGCATCGAGATGTCATCGCTCATCAAAAACCCGTCAAAGCCGATCCCGCCGCGCAGCAGGTCGATCATCGCGGGCGATGTGGTGGCCGGGTCCTCCGCGTCGATCGCGGCATAGACCACATGCGCCGTCATCGCCAGCGGCAGGTCGGCCAACGCCCGGAACGGGGCGAAATCCGCCTGTTCCAGCGCGTCGCGCGGCAGGTCGACGCGCGGCAGGGCCAGGTGGCTGTCCACGGTCGCGGCGCCGTGCCCGGGCATATGCTTGATCACCGGCAGGACGCCGCCGGCCAGCAGTCCCGCAGCCACCGCGCGGGCCATTTCGGCGACGGTCTGCGCATCCTCGCCCAGACAGCGGTTGCGCAGCACCGGGTGGGTCACGTCGCGGGCGATATCGGCGCAGGGCGCGCAGTTCACGTCGATCCCGACCGCGCGCAGCTCGGCCGCGATCAACTGATAGCGCAGGCGCAGCACATCGCCCGCGCGCGGGCCAGCGGCGCGCACCTCGTCAAGCGGGGGCAACCACTGACGCCAGTGCGGCGGGCCCATGCGCTGTACCCGCCCGCCTTCCTGATCGATCAGGATCGGCGCGTCGCGCCCCAGACAGGCGCGCAGATCGCCGGTCAGGCGGCGCAGCTGGTCGGGGGTCCGGATATTGTGGGCAAACAGGATAAAGCCCAGCGGGTCGGCTTCGGTGAAAAAGCGGCGTTCGGCATCCGTCAGGGTCGTGCCCGCACAGCCGAAGAAATACGCCCCTGCCCCGGCAAGGCTCACCGTGCCACCACCGGGATGCAATCGGCCTTTTCGGCGGTCAGGGCGGCGCAGAAGCGGCGCGCGTCGGAAATGTCGGTAAAGCCCACGGCGCGCAGCCGATAGAAGGTGTGCCCACCGCTGACCGCCGACTGGATCAGGCGCTGCTTGCCATCCATCAGGCTGTCGAAACGCGACGACAGCCGCTGCCATTCAGCGCGGGCCACATCGGCGCTGTCGAAGGCGCCGAGCTGCACCAGATTGGTGCCGGGCAGAACCGCGCTGGCGGCCAGCTCTTCGGGCTTGGCGGGGGTGGCGGCGGCGGTCACGGCGTTGATCGCGGCACGGGCGGCCAGATCGCCCTCGGGGCGCGGCCGGGGGCGGGGCGACGACACCACACCGGGCACAGGGTCCGGAACCAGCCGGGTCGAATCTGTGTCTTCGGGGGCTGTTTCGTCAGATGTCGCAAGGGTGTCGGCGATTTCAAGCTCGGCCGGGCTGTCTTGCGGCGCGCGCTCCTCCGCCATTGCCAGCGCCACTGCGGCGGTCACCGGATCGGGGGCGGTAATCGTGGTCTCTGCCGGGGGTGTGGCGGGTTCGGGGGCGGCCTGTTTCAGCTGCGGCTGCGGGCGCAGATCGGCGCGCGGCGCGTCTTCGTCGGCCAAATCCACCGGGCGCGGTGCCAGCAGCAGGCGGTCGGCGGGCGGCGCGGCCTCGCCCTCGGCGGCGACGCGGTTCACCGCCAGCCCTTGATGATCGGCCTGGCTGCCACCGGGATCCTCGGGGGCGATCCGCATCGGCCCTTCCAGCGCGCGCACCACCGGCACGCCGGACACGTCGCGCACCGTCAGCCGGTAGCCCCAGACCGCCAGCCCCACGACCAGCACGACCGAGGTGACCGCCCCGGCCCAGGTGGTCGCGGTTTGCAGCGCGCCGCGCGCCGGAGGCGCGGTCGGGGTGTCATATTCGTCGTAATTTGCGCGCGCCATCGCCGCCTCATTGCCCTTGGGCGGCGCAGAAACCCCGCGGCCCACCCAGTCTTGCCTGCCAGCACCCAAACGGTCTGCGCCTGTTTCTCAGCGCATTTCCTCTACCGGGGTCACGCCAAGAATACCAAGACCCGCGGAAATAACAACGGCAACAGCCCGCGCGAGGGCGATTTTAGACTGCGACACGGCGCTGTCGCCTTCCTGCACGAAGCGCAGCGCAGGCAGTTCGTTGCCGCGATTCCACAACCCGTGCAGTTCGGATGCCAGTTCGTAAAGGTAGAAGGCCACCCGGTGCGGCTCGTGCGTGCGGGCCGCGATTTCAACCAGACGCGGCCATTCGGCCAGTTTGCGGGCCACGACCAGTTCGGCCTCGTGATCCAGCCGGGCCAGATCGGCCGCCGCCAGGGTGGTATCCTCGACCGCGATCCCGGCCTCGCCCGCCTTGCGCAGCACCGAACAGACCCGCGCATGGGCGTATTGCACATAGAAGACCGGGTTGTCGCGGGATTGTTCCAGCACCTTGTCGAAGTCGAAATCCAACGGCGCGTCGTTCTTGCGCGTCAGCATCACGAAGCGGGTCACATCGGTGCCGACCTGATCGACCACCTCGCGCAGGGTGACGAAATTGCCGGCTCTTTTCGACATCTTGAAGGGCTCGCCGTTCTTGAACAGCCGCACCAGCTGCGTCAGCTTGATATCCAGCGGCACGCGCCCGTCCGACAACGCCGATACCGCCGCCTTCATCCGTTTGACATAGCCGCCGTGATCGGCGCCGAACACGTCGATCAGCGCGTCGAAGCCGCGCTCGATCTTGTCATAATGATAGGCGATGTCGGGCGCGAAATAGGTCCAGGCGCCATCGGATTTCTTGACCGGGCGGTCCACGTCGTCGCCATGCAGGGTCGAACGGAACAGGGTCTGCTCGCGCGGTTCCCAATCTTCGGGCATCTTGCCCTTGGGCGGCTCCAGCACGCCTTCATAGATCAGGCCCTTGTCGTCCAGCGCCTTCAGCGCGGCCTCGATCCGGCCTGTGCCGTAAAGCGCTTTCTCGGAAAAGAATACGTCCATCTCGACGCCAAGCGCGGCCAGATCGGCGCGGATCAGATCCATCATCTTGTCGGTCGCATAGTCGCGAATTTCGGCCAGCCAGACCTCTTCGGGCTGATCGACATAGACGGTGCCGACCTCTTCGGCCAGGGCCGCGCCGACCTCGATCAGATATTCCCCGGGATAGGTGCCATCGGGAAATTCGACCGCCTCGCCATGCGCTTCCAGATAGCGCAGATAGACCGAGCGGGCCAGCACATCGACCTGCGCCCCGCCATCGTTGATGTAGTATTCGCGAGTCACGTCATAGCCCGCATAGCCCAGCAGGCTGGCCAGCGCATCGCCGAACACCGCACCGCGGGTATGGCCCACATGCAGCGGGCCGGTCGGGTTGGCCGAGACGAACTCGACATTCACCCGCGCGCCCTGCCCCATGGTCGAGCGGCCGAATTCGGTGCCGGTTTGCAGCGCGGCGCGCACCACGCCCTGCCAAACCTGTGCCGCCAGCCGCAGGTTCAGGAACCCCGGCCCCGCGACCTGCGCCGAGGCCACGCGCGGGTCCTCTTCCAGTCGGCCGGCCAGGATAGAGGCGATGTCGCGCGGCTTTACCCCGGCGGGCTTGGCCAGCACCATCGCGGCATTGGTCGCCATATCGCCGTGGGCCGCGTCACGCGGCGGCTCCACCGTCACATTGGCAAAATCCAGCCCCTCGGGCAGCACGCCTTCGGCCACCATCGCGGTCAGGCTGTCGATCACAAGCGCACGCAGTTCGGTAAATAGGTTCATGTTCCGGCCATCCTGTCGTTGTCCGGCGGTTTACCACGGGGGTGGCGGGCGTCAATGGCCGGGGTTGCCCTGCGGCTTTGCCGCGATCTCCGGCTCGGGCGGCATCATGACGATCAGCCGTGTGTCGGGGATGGCGCGAAACTCTTCGCCTTCGGACAGCAGGCGCAGCCCGCCACCGGGCGCGATCCGGCCCAGCAGCATCGCCTCGGGGTTCTTTTCGCGCCATTGCGCCAGGGTGAATTCCTCGGTCAGGCGCGGCACGCGAAAGGTCCATCCTTCGGAAATCAGGCGGTTCAGCTCGTAATAACCCTGCCCCGCGCCCAACGCCCGCCCGCCCAGCGTGGCGGGCAGCGCGTGGCGGGTGCTGTCCTGCTTGGCGCGCTTGAGCTGAAAGACATTCTCGCGGCCGAATTCCGGTGCCAGATCGGTGGCGACCAGCGTGTTATAGGCGTCGTTGTCGGTGGCGGCGATCACCTTGCCATAGCTCATGATCTCGACCCCGTGCTCGGCCGCCTCGGACAGGATGTCGCCAAAGAAGGTGGGCAGGCCCATCTCGCGCGCGCCGCGCAGTCGGGCGCGGTTGGCATCGACGATCAGCACCGGCACCTCGGCCTTTTTCAGCGCCTCGGCCAGGCCGGTCGCCCAGCGCGACCCGCCGACCAGCAGAACGCCCGGCACCTCGGCCCCGGCCAGGCCCAGCGCCCGCGCCAGCGGTGTCAGGGTAAAGCCGTGCAACACCACCGTGGCCGCCACCAGCGCAAAGGCCAGCGGCCCGATCCGGGCGCCATCGGTGATACCAAGCCCGGCCAGCCGGTCACCGAACAGCCCCGCCACCGCCACCAGCACGACGCCGCGCGGGCCGGTCAGCGCGACCAGCAGCCGCTCGCGCCAGGGCACATCGGTGCGGATCAGCGACACCAGCACCGTCACCGGCCGCGCCACCAGGATCACCGCCAGCACGAACGCGCCCGCGCGCCAGTCCAGCATGGCCAGGCTTTCAACCTTCATCGACGCGGCCAGCAGGATGAACACCCCGGACACAAGCAGCACGGTGGCATGTTCCTTGAAGCGGCGCAGCTCGGTATAGCTGGGCAGGTCGGCATTCGCGATGTAAAGCCCCATGATCGTGACTGCCAGCAGCCCGCTTTCATGCAGCACCGCATCCGACAGCGCAAAGACCACCAGCAGCAGTGCAAACAGCACCGGCACCTTCATGTATTCGGGCACCCAGGCCCGCCGGAATGCCGCCGACAGCCCCCAGCCGCCCAAGGCGCCCAGCGCCGCCGCGACCACCACGCCGATCACCAGTTCAATCAGCGCATGCCCCGCCGTGGTGGCGGTCTGCAACACCAGCACCACCTCATAGGCCAGCACCGCGGCCAGCGCGCCGACCGGGTCGTTGACGATCGCCTCCCACTGCAACAACTGGGCGGGGCGGCGTTTCAGCCGCGCCTGGCGCAGCAGCGGCGCGATCACCGTGGGGCCGGTCACAATCATGATGCCGCCGAACACCGCCGAAGCGGCCCAGCCCAGCCCGGCGACATAACGCAGCGCCAGCGCCGACAAAAGCCAGCCCAGCGGCGCCCCGATCACCACCAGCCGACGCACCCCGGTCGCGGCATCGCGCAACCCGTGCAGGTTCAGCGTCATCCCGCCCTCGAACAGGATGATCGCCACGGCGATGGAAATCATCGGCCCCAGCAGCGGCCCGATATCGCGCGCAGGATCGAACAGGCCCAAAACCGGCCCGACGATCAGACCGGCGGCCAGCATCAGCACGATGGCCGGCATCCGCATCCGCCAGGCCAGCCATTGCGACCCCACGCCCAGCGCCCCCACCAGCGCGAAAACCATTATCGGCGCCAACGCCCCGTCCGCGGCCACTGCCATGATCCTCATACTCCTTGCTGCGCGCGGTCAGCTTCGATCAATCGGCCGGGCCGCACAAGCGTCACGCGCCGTCCCCCAACAGACGGGCATGTTCCTGCATCGCAAACCGGTCGGTCATGCCGGCGATGTAATCGGCCACGATCCGGGCCAGCTCGGTCTCGTCGCGCGCCGATTCCACATCCTTGCGCCACTGCTTGGGCAGCAGTTCGGGATTGACCATGAACAGCGGGAACAGGTCATTGATCATCGCGGTCACCTGCGTGCGCATCACCACCACGCTGGGCGCGCGGTACATGCGCTCGAACAGGAAATTACGGATCACCTTCAGCTGCTCCCACAGATCCGGCGTGAACTGCACCATCGGCCGGCCGGCCATGCGGATGTCATGCGGCGATTGCGGGTCCAGTTCGGCCAGCCGCGCCTTGGCCACCTCCATCACATCCGACACCAGAATGCCGAAGAACCGGCGCAGCGCCTCGTGCCGGCGGCGGTAATAGTTCAGGCCCGGATAGATCTGGTCCACCTCGGCGAAACAGCCGCCCAGCACCGGCAGTTCGGCCAGCTCATCGGTCGAGAACAGCTCGGCCCGCAGCCCGTCATGCAGGTCGTGGTTGTTATAGGCGATGTCATCGGCCAGCGCGGCCACCTGCGCCTCGGCCGAGGCATAGGTGTGCAATTCCAGGTCGTGCACCGCATTATATTCGGCCAGCGCATAGGGCAGATCGCCGGTGACCGGGCCGTTATGCTTGGCGATGCCTTCCAGCGTTTCCCATGTCAGGTTCAGCCCGTCGAATTCGGCATAATGCCGTTCCAGCCGGGTGACGATGCGGATCGCCTGGGCGTTATGGTCGAACCCGCCATAGGGCGCCATCAGCGCCGATAGCGCATCCTCGCCCGTATGGCCAAAGGGCGTGTGGCCCAGATCATGGGCCAGCGCCACCGCTTCGGTCAGTTCCAGGTTCAGCCCCAGCACATTGGAAATCGTCCGCGCCACCTGCGCCACCTCGATCGAATGGGTCAGGCGGGTGCGGAAATAATCGCCCTCATGCTCGATGAAGACCTGGGTCTTGTGCTTGAGCCGCCGAAAGGCCGACGCATGGATGATCCTGTCGCGATCGCGTTGAAAACAGGACCGGAACGTGCTTTCCTCTTCGGGGTACAGCCGCCCGCGCGTCTGCGCCGGATCGCAGGCATAGGGTGCCAGCATGTTGTCGCCTCTGCTTGTCGCCGCTTGCCTGCGTTCATATATTGAAGATGTCGCCAAGATGATACGGGATTTTCGCCATGAACCTGACCCTGCCCCCCAAAGTGACCGAGCGCGCCTTCGCCCGGCTGGCCGAGATCGGCGCGGGTGCCGACGGCAAGGCCCTGCGCGTGGCCGTCGAAGGCGGCGGATGTTCCGGCTTTCAGTATGAAATCAAGCTGGATGCCGTGGCCCAGGACGATCTGGTGCTGCAAGGCGCGGGCGAAAAGGTGGTGGTCGATTCCGTCTCTCTGCCGTTTCTGGCCAATGCGGTGATCGACTTTACCGAGGAACTGATCGGCGCGCGGTTCGTGATCGAGAACCCCAATGCCACGGCTTCGTGTGGCTGCGGCACCAGCTTTTCGATGTAAGGGCCTTCAGTCGCGGCGGATCACCTGTTTCCAGCCGGTGATCATCGGGCGGATCAGATCCTCGCCCTTCCAGCGCTTATAGAACGCAATCGCCGCCACATGCACCACCACCATCAGCGCGATCAGACTGCTGAGGGTTTCATGCCAGGCGGTGGCGCTGCGCGAGGTTGCGGTGCTGACCCGGTCGGCCAGCGGCCCCACATTGATGTAATCCTCGGGGTCGGCCACAAGGCCCGTCGCGACCTGTGCCACCAACAGCCCCAGCAACACAAAGACCGAGATCGCCCCCAACGGGTTGTGCCCCGGCCAATAGCTCGGGGTCCGGTCGCGCAGGTGGCGGGCGTAATCCAGCGTGGCGCGCGGGCCGTACAGGAACTGCGAAAACCGGGCCGGTCCGGGGCCGATCAGACCCCAGACCAGACGGAAGCCAAGCAGCCCGATCACCGCATACCCGAAATAGAAATGCAGCGTCATCACGTCGGGGCCGAACTTGCCCAGCCCCCAGCCCACGATCACGCAGACCGCAAGCGCCCAGTGGAACAGGCGAAGCAACGGATCCCAAAGCCTGACGCGCTCGGGTGTGGTGGCGGTTCTGGGCGGGCTGCGCATGGATCAGAAATCCTTGGCGCGGTAATCGTCGTGGCAGCCCTTGCAGGTGCCGCCGACCCCGGCCACGCCCTTGCCCAGCGCGCCCTGCCCGTCGGCGGCTGTGTCCTGCAGCATGGCCACGGCCTCGGCCAGCGCCATGCCTTTGCCCTTGAACCCGTCCATGTCCTGCCAGATCACCGCCTCGGCGCGGGTCTTGCCGGGCTTGTCGGCTTTCGAGCTGTCCATGGCCCACAGGTGGCCCGTGTTATAGCGGACCAGGGCCGCCAGATTGTCGGCATGCAACTGCGCCGCCTCGGGGCTGTAATCGACCTCGCCCTTCACCATCGGCACCAGCGCGCCCATCTCGGCGCCCAGCAATTTGAAATAGCCCTGGCGGGCGGCGATCGCATCGTCAATCGGTTCGGCCACGGCCATCAGGGGAAGACCGGCCAGAAGGGTGGAAAAAAGGACTGCGCGCATGGGAAGGCTCCGCTTTGCTAAATGGGTTTCACCGCTGTTACACGGCGCTCACAGCCCAAATCGTCGCATATCTGCGTAATATTTCCATGAGACAGATGCACACATTCGCGTTTATTGATGCGGCCCTGCGTCGCAGTGTCAGCCACGCGCCGCCCCGATCGCCGCATCCAGAATGCCCAGCGCGCTGTCGATCTCGGCCGGGCTGACGGTCAGCGGCGGGGCGATGCGAAAGACGCTCATCATCCCCGGCAGGTTGGCGATATTCATGCTTAACCCGCGTTCGGTGCAGCCCTGGGTGACCGTCGCGCCCAGATCCTGTCCCGGCGCTTTGGTCGCGCGGTCCGCGACCAGTTCCAGCCCCAGTAACAGGCCGCGCCCGCGCACATCGCCCACACAGGCGTGGCGCTGCATCAGATCGCGCAGCCCGGCCTCCAGCTGCGCGCCCCGGTCGCGCGCGGCCTGAACCAGATTATCGCGCGCGACGATTTCCAGCACTTTCAGCCCCACCGCCGCCGGCAACGGGTCGGACACATGGGTGGTGTAGAACAGAAAACCGCGCTTGTGGCATTCGGCCTCTATCTCGGCGCTGGTTACCACCGCCGACAGCGGCAGCCCCGCGCCCAGCGTCTTGGACAGTGTCAGGATGTCGGGCACGATCCCGTCGCGTTCGAACGCATACATCAGCCCGGTGCGGCCGATGCCGGTCTGCGCCTCGTCCAGGATCAGCAGCATCCCGCGCCTGTGGCAATGGTCGCGCAGCGCGGTCAGATAGCCTGCGGGCAGATCGATGATGCCGCCGGTGCTGAGGATCGGCTCGGCGATGAACGCGGCCAGCCCGCCGGTCGATTGCCGGTCGATCTGGGCGAAGGCATCGTCCAGCTCGGCACGCCAGTCCAGATCGAAACCGGGAAAGCGCGGGCGGTACGCGTTCGGCGCGGGAATGGCGAAATTGCCCGGCGCCACCGGCCCGTATCCGCGCCGCCCGGCCGCATAGGTCGCCGCAGCCGCCGCACCCGTCATCCCGTGCCACGAGGTCGAAAAGCTGACCACCTCGAACCCGCCGGTATAAAGCTTGGCCATGCGGATCGCCGCCTCGTTGGATTCGCCGCCGGTGCTGAGCAACAGCGCACGGTCCAGCCCGTCGGGCAGCGTGGCGGTCAGCGTCTCGGCCAGCGCGAGAACGGGCTCGGACAGCATGACCGAATTCAGGTGCGCCAGCCGGGCCACGGTTTCACAGACGGTTTCCACGATTTCGGGATGGGCATGGCCCAGCACCGCGCTCATCTGCCCCGAGGTGAAATCGAGGATCTCGCGCCCGTCCGCGTCCACCATCACCGTGCCCTTGGCCGAGGCGATCTTGTACGGAAAATAATCGCCGCCGAAGCGGATCATCGAATTGGCGGCACGGGTCAGGAAATCGGAGCTCATGGCGGGGACCTTCGGGTTATGGGTCCGCCGATGCTAGCCGCTGGGGCGGGAATGGAAATCGCAAACCCGGCGGCGGCGCGAAAATTCCCGCCCGCCGGGGCGGCAGCGGTGAAATTTCCCGCCACCCTGCCCGATCACGCGGCAGATGGCTTGACGCCGCCACCGCCGCGCGCGCATCTGCGGCCATGATGCAAACCACGACCCGACATACCGACACGCTAATCCTGGGCGCCGGCGCCGCCGGGCTGATGTGCGCGGCCTTTGCCGGTGCGCGCGGCGGGCGGGTTCTGATCGTCGATCATGCCCGCGCGGCGGGTGAAAAGATCCGCATCTCGGGCGGCGGGCGCTGCAATTTCACCAATTTGCACGCGGGCGCCGGCAACTATCTGTCGCAAAATCCGCATTTCGCCAAATCGGCGCTGGCCCGCTATAGCCAGTGGGATTTCATCGACCTGCTGGCGCGCCACGCCATCCCCTGGCACGAAAAGACGCTGGGCCAGCTGTTTTGCGACAATTCCGCCAAGGATATCGTGCGGATGCTGCTGGATGAGGCCGCGCGCGCAGGGGCCGAACTGCTGCTGCAAACCGCCGCCACCGAGATCGCCAGAACCGACAGCGGCTTTGCCGTCACCCTGTCGAACGGGCAGCGCATCGCCGCCCGCGCACTGGTGATCGCCACCGGCGGCAAGTCGATCCCGAAGATGGGCGCGACCGGTTTCGGCTATCAGGTGGCGCAGCAGTTCGGCCATGCGGTCACCGAAACCCGCCCCGCGCTGGTGCCGCTGACCTTCGGCGATCTGTTCCGGCCGCTGGCCGGCGCCGCCCTGCCCGCCCGCGTCGGCTGCAACGGTGCCAGCTTTGACGAGGCGGTGCTGTTCACCCATCGCGGGCTGTCGGGCCCGGCGATCTTGCAAATCTCCAGCTATTGGCGCGACGGTGATGCGATCACCCTGAACCTGTCGCCCAACGCCGACCTGTTTGCGCAGCTTCGCACCCGCCGGGCCGAGGCCGGGCGCAAATCCGTCGCCACCATGCTGGCCACGCTTCTGCCCAACCGGCTGGCCGTCTTCACCACCGAGCGGCTGAACCTGACCGGCAATCTGGCCGATTTTTCCGACACAAAGCTGCGCGAACTGGCCTTGGCGCTCAGCGACTGGCACCTCACCCCGACCGGGTCCGAAGGCTACCGCACCGCCGAGGTCACGCTGGGCGGGATCGATACCGATGGGCTGAATGCCCGCACGATGGAAAGCAGGACCGTGCCGGGCCTCTATTTCATCGGCGAGGTGGTGGATGTGACCGGCTGGCTGGGCGGTTACAATTTCCAATGGGCCTGGTCCTCGGCCCATGCGGCGGGCACGGCAATCGCGGGTCCGTAACGGGGAAACGGACGTTGCGGATGGGCGTTACCCCACCGCACACAGCCGCGCCGTATCGTCCGGAACGCCCGCGACCTGCTCGACCATCATTGCCTTGGGGCGGCGCACCAACAGGATCGCGGGGTTGGATACGCCTTCGTCGCGGATCGTGTCTGCCAGGCTGCCCAGCCGCGCCGTCACATGGCGCTGCTGCGGGGTCGAGGCCGCGCAGATGATGTCGACCGGCGCATCGGCGGACACCCCCGCCGCCATCAGATTGCGGCTGATCTCGGCCGCCTGCCGCACGCCCATATACAGCGCCAGCGTGGTGCCCGGCTGCAGGGTCTGGCCCCAGTCGGGCGCATCGTCGCCATCCCGACAGGTGCCGGTGGCGAACACCACCCGGTCGGTCTGGCCGCGTTCGGTCAGCGACTGGCCCACGGCGGCGGCGGCGGCGGTGGCCGCGGTCACGCCCGGCACCAGCTCCACCGTCAGCCCCGCAGCGCGGGCGGCGGTCAGTTCCTCGCCCGCGCGGCCGAAGATGCACGGATCGCCGCTTTTCAGCCGCACCACCCGCTTGCCCTGTTTCGCGGCCGCCACCACCACCGCGTCGATACGGTCCTGCGGCCAGGCGCAGGCACCCACGGCCTTGCCCACAAACACCCGTTCCGCATCGCGGCGGGCCAGTTCCAGCACCTCGGGCTCCACCAGCCGGTCGTAGAAGATGATATCGGCCTCCTGCAACCGTTGCACCGCGCGCAGGGTCAGCAGATCGCGCGCACCGGGGCCCGCGCCGACCAGGCTGATCATGCCGGGCGCATCGCCGCTGTCGGGCGCGCGCCCCGCCGCAATCGCGGCCTTCAGCGCGCGGGCGGCATCGCGTTCGGCCCCGGCGGCGTGCAGCTGGCGCGGCGCATCCGCAAACGCCCAACGCCAAAAGGCGCGCCGATCCTCTGCCGCCACGCGGGACGCCACCGCGCCACGCATCCGGCCCGCAAGTGCGGCGAAGGCCCCCAGGCGCGGCTCCAGCATGGTTTCGATCCGGGTCTTGATCTGGCGCGCCAGCACCGGCGCGGTGCCTTCGGTGCCGATCGCCACCACAACCGGGTCGCGGTCCACGATCGAGGGCGTGATCGCGTCGCACAGATCGGGCCGGTCGACCACATTGACCACGGCACCCGCCGCTTTCGCCACCGCATGCAGCGCGGCGTCGGTTTCGGCACAGCCGGTGGCGATGAAGACCAGCGCGCAGCCGGCGAACTGCGCCGGCGTGACCGGTCCCGCGTGATGGCGCGCGCGGCCCGCATCGACCAGCGCCTGAAGCTCGTCGTCCAGCTCGGGCGCCAGCAGGGTCAGCCGCGCCTCGGTTTTCAGCATCAGCCGCGCCTTTTGCGCCGCCTGCTCGCCGCCGCCCGCGATCGCCACATCGCGCCCGGCCATGGTCAGAAACATCGGAAAGGTCTTCATCGCATCTCTCCTGTCAGGCGGCGGCCGCGCGGTGGCGGTTTTGCCAAAGGTCCCGGGCCAAAACCTCGGGGTCGGGCCGGCCGGCAGTGTCCAGCGCCAGCGCGGCGGTGCCGGTGATCACGGCTTCGGCAAAGGGATCGCGCAAGGTGCCGTCCCACAGCCGGGGCAGATCGGCGGGTACCAGTTCGGCATCGGCCAGACGGCGGGTTTCTTCGGCCAGCACGGCGGCGCGGCCCTGCCAGGGCTGACCGTCGCGCAGACCGAAAAGGGTGATTTCCTTCGACGGGTGGCGCTCGAACTCGCCGCCGCCGCCCTTGATGACGGTCAGCCGCTCCTGCCCCAGCAGCGCGCCCGCATCGGCCTGCAATTCACGGTAGGGCGGATGGAACACCCCCTGAACCGAGGCCGCCGCGCCGCCCGGGTTCAGCACCCGAAGAACAGTGTTCACAGCCGAGCGCAGGCCCAGCACCTCGCGCAGGCGCAGTAATTCCAGCGCGCGCGGCGAAACGGCCTCGAGCGGCAGATAGGCAAGACTGTCTTCCGCCAGCAGCCGGGCCGCGTCGCCCAGATCGGCGGCCTGGGCAATACCGCACAGCGCCAGCGCGCCACGAACCGAGGCCACCGGGTTCTGGTGCGAATTCCAGCCATGCAGCAGCACCGGCACCCCGGCCTGTGCCACCAGCCGCGCCGACAGCAAGAACAGCGGCACGCCACGGGTGCGCCCGGCGGCATAGCTGGGCCAGTCCAGCGCCGGGCGCGCGCCGGGCCAGTCGGGCAGCGTGGCGCGCAGCGCGGTGACGAAGCCCGCGATCTCGGCCGGTACCTCGCCGCGATAGCGCATCAGCATCAGCAAGGCGCCCACGGCCTCGGGGGCCGCCGTGCCCGCCAGAATCTGCGTCATCGCATCCGCAGCTTCGGCCCCGGTCAACGAGCGCGCGCGCCCCGGCCCGCGGCCCATGGCGTGGATATAGGGCGCCAGGCTCATTCCGCGGCCTGCCGGGCGGTGGCATTGGCCAGGATCACCGCCAGTTCGGGC
This sequence comes from Actibacterium sp. D185-2, assembly GCF_054954595.1. Taxonomy (NCBI): domain Bacteria; kingdom Pseudomonadati; phylum Pseudomonadota; class Alphaproteobacteria; order Rhodobacterales; family Roseobacteraceae; genus Actibacterium; species Actibacterium sp. D185-2. Next base: position 118,820 of record NZ_JBPWNX010000002.1, on the reverse strand, counting down.
CGGCACGAGCCGCAATTGGTACCCGCCTGAAGTGCCGTGCCGATTGCCTCGACCGAGGTCAGGTGCTGGGCCTGAATCGCCGCCAGGATCGTGTTCACGCCCACATCGAAACAGGCGCAGACCGTGGCGCCGGGGTCGGGCCGGTCGTCGCCGGGGCGGCCCGACAGGATCGCAGGATCGGCGGCTTCGCCCAACAGGCCGGTCACATAGCCGCGCGACAGGGCCACGGGTTCGGGGGCCGCGAACAGCGCCGCCACCAGTTTGCCGTCGACATGAAAGGCCAGCCGCGCCAGCCCGCGCGCGGTGTCGATCATCGTCACCACCTGCGCATACGGCAGGCCGAACAGGGCACGGGCATAGCTTTCCCAATCGGCGGGCGCCGCGGCATCGGCCAGTTCCAGCCGCCAACCGGTTCTGGCGCGCGCCTTTGCCCAATAGGCGCTGGCCGGGGCCATATCGTCCAGCGCGACCGCAAAGCCGTACCAGGCCGCCTTGAACGGCGCGATGCGCACGGCGGCGCCCTTGCCGTCGGGCTGGCCCGACACGGGATCGGTATTCGCCGCGACCAACGCATCGACCCGCCCGGCAGAGCTGTTCTGCCCGCTCCAGTGCATCGGCGCGAAGACCGAACCGGGGCGCTGCCGCTCGGTGATCAGCACCCGCAGGATCGCCGCGCCCTGGGGGCTGTCGACCTGCGCCAGCCCGGCGGCCACCAGCCCCAACCGCGAAGCATCGTCTGGATGCAATTCCAGATAGGGTTCGGCCATGTGCTGGCTCAGGCGCGGGGATTTCGCGGTACGGGTCATGGTGTGCCAGTGGTCGCGCACCCGGCCGGTGTTCAGACGGAACGGATAGTCCGCGCTTAGCGCCGTGGCGGCGGGACGGTCGTGCAGCGCCAGCATCCGGCCCTTGCGGTCGGGGGTATAGAACTGCCCCTCGGCAAAAAAGCGCCCGCCCTGCTTTTGCGCGCTCAGCGGCCAGTGGAACGGCGCCAGCGCGTCGAACTCGCGGTCGCCGATTTCCGACAGGGCCGAGATGTCGAAATCGCGGCCCAGCTTGCCCGCGATCCCCGACAGGGCCGCATATTCGCGAAAAATCTCGGCCGGGCCGGAATAGTCGAACGCGGTGGCCCAGCCCATGCGCCCGGCCACGTCGCAGATGATCCGCCAGTCGTGGCGCGCCTGCCCCGGCGCGGGCAGTACCGCGCGCTGGCGGCTGATGCAGCGTTCCGAATTGGTCACCGTGCCGTCTTTTTCGCCCCAGCCGGTGGCGGGCAGCAGCACATGGGCCAGTTTCGCGGTATCGGTCTGGGCGGTCAGGTCCGACACCACGACAAAATCGCAGCCGGCAATCGCGTCGCGCACGGCGTCGGCATCGGGCAGGCTGACGGCGGGGTTGGTGCAGATCACCCACAGCGCCTTGATCCGGCCCTCGCCCACGGCGCGAAACATATCGACCGCCTTCAGCCCCGGCGCATCGGGCATTTCGGGCGCATCCCAAAAGCCGCGCACGGCCGAGCGATGCTCGGCATTTTCCAGATCCAGATGACAGGCCAGCATATTGGCCAGTCCGCCCACCTCGCGCCCGCCCATGGCGTTGGGCTGGCCGGTCACCGAAAACGGCCCCATGCCGGGACGCCCGATGCGGCCGGTGGCCAGATGGCAGTTCAGGATCGCGTTGACCTTGTCGGTGCCGAACGAGGACTGGTTGACCCCCTGGCTGTAGATCGTCACCACCTTTTCGGTGCCGGCCCAAAGCGCATAGAAATCCGCCAGCTCATCCTCGGACAGGCCGGTCAGCGTCAGATCGGCAGCACGGGCGGCGTCAAGCGCGGCCTCATAGCCCGACACATGGCGGGCGACGTAATCGCCGTTCACCGCGCCGGTTTGCACGATCTGCGCCAGCAACCCGTTGAACAGGGCCACATCGCCGCCCGGCGCGATCGCCAGATGCATGTCGGCAATGTCCGAGGTCGCGGTGCGGCGCGGGTCGATATTGACGACCTTCATATGCGGGCGCGCCTTCTTGGCCGCCGCGATCTGCTGGAACAGAACCGGATGGCACCAGGCCAGGTTCGACCCCACCATCACGATCAGATCGGCCTGATCGAAATCGGCATACAGCCCCGGCACGGTATCGGTGCCGAAGGCGCGCTTGTGCCCGGCCACCGAGGACGCCATGCACAGCCGCGAATTGGTGTCGATATTGGCCGAACCGATGAAGCCTTTCATCAGCTTGTTGGCCACATAGTAATCTTCGGTCAGCAATTGCCCCGACACATAGAAGGCCACGCTGTCGGGACCGTGTTCGGCGATGGCGGAGCGGAATTTTCCGGCCACCAGATCCAGCGCGTCGTCCCAGCTGGCCGCGGCCCCGTTCACCACGGGCGTCAGCAGCCGGTCGTCCAGATCGGTGGTCTCGCCCAGCGCCGAGCCCTTGGAGCACAGCTTGCCCGCATTCGCGGGGTGCGCCTTGTCGCCTTTGATGGTCAGCCCGCCGCGCCCGTTGGCGCGGGCCAGCACGCCGCAACCGACCCCGCAATAGGGGCAGGTCGTACAGACCGTCCCCGCCTGCGCGGTGTCCTCGGTCAGCGGCACAGGCGCGCCCGCGCTGTCCATCACGCGGCCGTCCGGTTGGCCAGGCGGGTGCCGTCCAGCAGGATGCGCCCGTTTTCGACCCGCGCCGGGAAGGTGTCGATCTGCCCCTCGTCCGCGCCCTGGGCCGCGCCGGTTTCCAGGCTGAACACCCAGTTGTGCAGCGGGCAGGTCACGGATGTGCCATGCACGATGCCTTCGGACAGCGGCCCGCCTTTATGAGGGCAGCGGTCGGAGGTGGCGAACACCTCCGCCGCTGCCGTCCGGAACACCGCGACACAGCCGTGAGTGGTTTTGACGATGCGGGCCCCGCGTTCGGGGATGTCGTTCAGTGCTCCGATGTCGATCCAGCTCATTCCGCCGCCTCCAGGGTAAGATCGGCCAGCGGGCCGAATTTGCGCGCCTCGTCGGGCTTGGCATGGGCCGCCCACGGGTCCTTGCGATAGACGGACTGGGAAATCTCGAACCGCGCGACCAGCGCCTTGCGATTGTCCAGATCGTCGACGACCTGCGCCTTGACCCAATCCAGCCCGACCTTGGCCACCCATTTGTAGCCCCGGTCCAGATATTTCGCGTTCTCGCGGTAGATCTGGATATAGGCGGTGGTGACCTCTATCGCCTCTTCCTCGGTCGCGACCTTGGCCAGCAGCTCGGTTTCCTTCACGTCCATGCCGGCGGCCCCGGCGACGGACACCTCATAGCCGCTGTCGACGCAGATGATGCCCACATCCTTGCAGGTCGCTTCCGCGCAGTTGCGCGGGCAGCCCGACACGCCCAGCTTGACCTTGTGCGGCGTCCACGACCCCCACAGCAGCTTTTCCAGCTTGATGCCAAGCCCGGTGCTGTCCTGGGTGCCAAAGCGGCAATGGTCCGACCCCACGCAGGTCTTCACCGTGCGCAGCCCCTTGGAATAGGCGTGGCCCGACACCATCCCGGCCTGGTTGAGGTCGTACCACATCGCCGGCAGATCCTCTTTCTTCACGCCCAACAGATCAATCCGCTGGCCGCCGGTCACCTTCACGGTGGGCACCTTGTACTTGTCGGCCACATCGGCGATGGCGCGCAATTCGTCCGGGGTGGTGATCCCGCCCCACATCCGCGGCACGACGCTATAGGTGCCGTCCTTCTGGATGTTGGCGTGGTTGCGTTCGTTCACGAACCGCGATTGCGGATCGTCCTGATATTCCAGCGGCCAGTCGGCCAGCAGGTAATAGTTGATCGCCGGGCGGCAGACATGACAGCCGTTGGGCGTGTTCCAGCCCAGTTCCTGCCACACCGCGGGCTGCGATTTCAGCTCCTGCGACTTGATCAGACGGCGCACGTCCTCATGCGCCAGATCGGTACAGCCGCAGACCGATTGCGCGGCGGGTAGCACGAAATCGTCGCCCAACGTGACCGCCAGAACCTGTTCCACCAACCCGGTGCAGGTGCCGCAGGACGCGCTGGCCTTGGTCGTGGCGCGGATTGCGGCCAGATCATGCGCCCCCGCCGTGATCGCCTCGACGATCGTTCCCTTGCACACGCCGTTGCAGCCGCAGATTTCTGCGTCAGCCGGTAAGGCTGCAACGGCCGCCATAGGGTCCGCTGCGGCCCCCCCCTGGAATGCCGGGCCGAAAATCAGCGTCTCGCGCATGTCCGACACGTCAGTGCCGTCCTTGATCAGCCCGAAGAACCAGTTGCCGTCGGCGGTGTCACCATACATGACCGCGCCGATCAGCTTGTTGCCCTGCAGCACCAGCCGCTTGTAGACGCCGCGCGCCGGGTCGCGGAACACGATATCCTCGCGGTCCTCGCCTTCGGCGAAGTCGCCCGCGCTGAACAGATCGCAGCCGGTGACCTTCAGCTTGGTGGACACCTCTTTGGGGGTGAACGCCGCCGCTTCGCCCAGCAGGGTCCTGGCGACCACCTTGGCCTGATCGTAAAGCGGTGCCACAAGGCCGAAAAGCGCGCCGTTATGTTCGACGCATTCGCCAACGGCCAGCACATCAATGTCAGAGGTGACCATCTGGTCATCCACCTGAATGCCGCGCCCGACCGCAAGGCCGCTGTCGGCGGCCAGCTTGGTGTTGGGGCGGATGCCCACCGCCATCACCAGAATATCGCAGGGCAGTTCGGTGCCGTTGTCCAGCAGCAACGCCTTGACGCGGCCATTCTCGCCCAGGATTTCCTTGGAATTGGTCGAGCACAGCACGTTGATGCCCCGGCTGACCAGTTCCTTGCGCAGCAGATAGCCTGCGGCCTCGTCCAGCTGCCGTTCCATCAGATGGCCCATCAGATGCACGACGGTCACATCCATGCCGCGCAGCTTCAGGCCCGCGGCGGCCTCCAGCCCCAGCAGGCCGCCGCCGATCACCACCGCCCGCGCGCCGGGCTTGGCGGCGGTTTCGATCATCACGTTGGTATCCTCCAGATCGCGATAGGCGATCACACCTTCCAGATCGTGGCCGGGCAGCGGAATGATGAACGGGTTGGAACCGCTGCCGATCAGCAGCTTGTCATAGGGCACCTCGCCGTTTTCACCGACCACCACCTTGCGGGTGCGGTCGATTTCCAGAACCTTTTCGCCAAAGCGGCAGGTCACGCCATGCTGATCGTACCAGGCGTCATCATGGGTCACGATGTCGGAATAGGTCTTTTCGCCCGACAGTACCGGCGACAGCATGATGCGGTTGTAGTTCCCGCGCGGTTCCGCGTTGAAAAGCGTCACCTCATACGCGCCGGGGGCGGTTTCGAACAGGTGCTCCAGCGCACGGCCAGAGGCCATGCCGGCACCGATAACGACAAGTTTCTGTGTCATTTCGCTTACTCCGCAGCCGTCGGATAGGCCGCATCGATCATCACGCCCGCGAGGGTCGTGTATGCTTCTGCCCAGGCGGTTTCGACTTCTTCGGTGAAATCGTCGCCCAACCCGGCTTTGAGTGTGTAGAGCAGCGCTGCCCCCACCGATTGATAGTCTTCGGGTTTGACCCCGTAATCGAGATGGCGAATGGCCAGATCCTGCGCCACCGGCACAATGGTTTCCAGGTGCTTCAGCCCGTTCACCACCACGCCCAGCGTGGCCATCAGGTTCATGCCCTGTGCGGCGATGTCGCCCTTGAAATAGGGTTTCACCGCCGGGGCGATCTCGAACAGGCGGGTATAGAAGATATCCGCCGCCTGCACCTTGATCGGAACCACCTTGGCAAAACTGTCTTGTACCATTTCGATCTGTTCGGGGGTCATCGCCATGCTCCTTTACGCAGCTTTTTTCTTGTGGGCGCCGTGCTCGTATTCCTCAAGGAAGCTGAGCAACTCTTCGCGATAGGCGTAGTAATCGGGATGCTCCAGCAGCGCCTTGCGGGTGCGCGGACGCGGCAGATTCACATCCATGATCTTGCCGATCGTGGCGCGGGGGCCGTTGGTCATCATCACCACCCGGTCGGCCAGCAGGATCGCCTCGTCCACGTCATGGGTCACGCAGACGGCGGTCACCTTGGTGCGCGACCAGACCTCCATCAGAACTTCCTGAAGCTCCCAGCGGGTCAGGCTGTCGAGCATCCCGAAGGGTTCGTCCAGCAGCAGCAGCTTGGGCGACAGGGCAAAGGCCCGTGCGATGCCGACGCGCTGTTTCATGCCGTTGGACATCTCGCTGGCGGCCTTGTCCATGGAATCGCCCAGACCGACCCGCTCAAGGTAATATTCCACCACATCCTGGCGCTCGGCCTGGCTGGCGCGGGGGTACACCCGATCCACCCCGACGCTGACGTTCTCCTTGGCGGTGAGCCAGGGAAACAGCGACGGCGACTGGAACACCACGGCGCGTTCGGGGTCGGCGCCCTGCACGGCCATGCCGTCCAGCTTGATCACGCCCTTGGAAATATCGTTCAGCCCAGCGGTCATGGTCAAAACAGTGGACTTGCCACAGCCCGAATGGCCGATCAGCGACACGAACTCGCCCTTCTTGAGCTTCAGGTCGAAGTTTTCGACAACCGTCAGCGGGCCTTTCGGCGTGGGATAGATCTTGTGGATCTGGGAATAGTCCAGATAGCGTTCCTCGATCCCGCCCATGGTGGCGTCGACCACCACTTTCGGCACCGCGTGGATCGGGCTGATATCGGGCAGTTTGCGGGTTTCCTCGACCTTGGCGGCCATGCCCACATCCATCAGATAGGTGGTCACATCGGCGCGCAGCCGCTTGAACAGCGGGTCGTGGTTCATCGCGGTACGGTCGCGCGGACGCGGCAGCGCCACCTTGAAGGCCTCGCCCAGCGTGCCGTCGGGATTCAGCGGGATGATCCGGTCGGCCAGCAGGATCGCCTCGTCCACGTCATTGGTGATCAGCACGACGGTCTTGCGGTCGGCTTCCCAGATCGCCTCGATCTCGTCTTGCAGATTAGCCCGGGTCAGCGCGTCCAGCGCCGACAGCGGTTCATCCATCAGCAAAACCTCGGGGTCCATCGCCAGGGCGCGGGCCACGGCGACCCGCTGACGCATCCCCCCCGACAGTTCGGCCGGGCGGCGATGGGTGGCGTGGCCAAGCCCGACCATCTGGATGTATTTTTCGATCAGCGCGGCGCGCTCGGCCTTGGACTTGCGGCCATGCACGGCATCCACGGCCAGGCCGATATTGCCCTGCACCGTCAGCCAGGGCATCAGCGAATAGGACTGGAACACCAGCCCCCGCTCGGGCCCCGGCCCCTCGATCGTCTTGCCCTCGAAGGTGACGGAACCCTTGTCGGGCGTATGCAACCCGGCCATCAGGTTGATCAGCGTCGACTTGCCGGTGCCCGAGAAGCCGAGAATGGCCAGGAACTCGCCCTCCTCCACGTTCAGGTTGATCTTTTTCAGGACCTCCTGGCGCCCGGCACCTTCGCCGAACCCCTTGGAGACATTCATGAACTCAAGAATACCCATATCGGTCACCGATTCTCGGAGAAGGTGAACATGGACTGGATGGCGTACATCAGACGGTCCAGGACGAAGCCGATGATCCCGATGGTGAACACGGCCACCATGATCTTGGCCAGCGAGTTGCTCGACCCGTTCTGGAACTCGTCCCAGACGAATTTGCCAAGGCCGGGGTTCTGGGCCAGCATTTCGGCGGCGATCAGCACCATCCAGCCCACACCAAGCGACAGGCGCAGACCGGTAAAGATCAGCGGCAGCGCCGAGGGCAGCACCAGCTTCACGATCTTGGTATAGGTGTTCATCTTCAGCACCTTGGAGACGTTCACCAGATCCTTGTCGATCGACGACACGCCAAGCGCGGTGTTGATGATCGTCGGCCACAGCGAACACAGCGTCACCGTGATCGCCGAGGTCAGGAAGGATTTCGAGAACATGCCGTCATTGGTGGCGTAAACGGCCGAGACGACCATGGTCACGATCGGCAGCCAGGCCAGCGGCGAGACCGGCTTGAAAATCTGGATCAGCGGGTTCATCGCCGCGTTGGCGGTGGGCGACAGGCCCGACATGATGCCCAGCGGCACGGCCACGATCGTGCCCAGCAGAAAGCCGAAGAACACGGTCTTGATCGAGGTCCAGATCTGGTCGTAATAGGTCGGCTTGCCGGTATAGTCGCGGTATTTGACCTGATCGGCCTTGCCGGCGGCGATCAGCTTGTCGTTGCGGACGTCCTGACGCGCATAGAAGGCATCGGCCTTTTCCCGTTCGCGCACATGATCGGCATGCAGCACGCCGACCTGCTCCCAGACCTGCGCGGGGCCGGGAACGGCACCAAGCGAGGTCTGAACCTGCGGCGCCAGCGCGCCCCAGACCACCAGAAAACCGGCAATGGCCAGAACCGGCACACCCAGCAGGCGCCAGATTTCCTTGAACTGCGCCTTCGGGTTGTCGCCAGCGGCAGCTTTCAAAACGGGCGTGACCCAGCTCAGGCCAAGAACCTTGAACCAGCCGTCGGCCTTGTTGATACGGGTGAAAAGACGGGCGCGGCGGGCTTCCTTGGCCTGCGCGGCGCTCAGCGTTTCTGGATCAATTGCGGTCATGTCGCGTTCCTAGATCATGGGGTTGGGTGGCGGGGTGGGCGCCCGTCCGTGCGGCGGCCGAAACCGCCGCGCCGGATGAGCGCCCGTCCGGGCTCAGCCCTTCACGTCGTTGCCGACAACCGTCTGCTCGCCCTTCAGGCCGATCGGCAGGCTGTCGAGATAGGCGTTCGGCGTTCTGCCGTCATAGCCGATACCGTCGATGATATCTTCGGCGGGCGTCGCGGCCTTGTAGCCGTCGCTGTCCCAGGGGAAATCCGCTTCGTCGGCCAGACCTTCGTCCACCAGCATGCGCGCGGCTTCCAGATAGATTTCCGGCTTGTAGACCGACTTGGCGACCTCGTCATACCAGCTGTCGGACTTGGCTTCGGCGATCTGGCCCCAGCGGCGCATCTGGGTCAGGTACCAGACCGCGTCGGAATAGAAGGGATAGGTCGCGTTGTACCGGAAGAACACATTGAAATCGGGCACTTCGCGCTTGTCGCCCTTTTCGTACTCGAACGTGCCGGTCATCGAGTTGGCGATCACCTCGGCATCTGCGCCCACATATTCCGAGCGCGCCAGGATCTCGACCGCCTCTTCGCGGTTGGCGTTGTCGTTTTCGTCCAGCCAGATCGCGGCGCGGATCAGCGCCTTGGTCACGGCCAGCGTGGTGTTCGGGTATTCGTCGGCGAAGCTGGCAGTGATGCCGAACACTTTTTCCGGGTTGTTCTTCCACAGTTCGTAGTCGGTGATCACCGGAACGCCGATGCCCTTGAACACGGCCGCCTGGTTCCACGGCTCGCCCACGCAGTAGCCATAGATCGTGCCGGCCTCCATCGTGGCGGGCATCTGCGGCGGCGGGGTCACGGACAGCAGCACATCGGCGGCAATCTGGCCCGACACGTTTTCGGGGCTGTAATAGCCCGGCTCGATCCCGCCGGCGGCCAGCCAGTAGCGCAGTTCGTAGTTGTGGGTCGAGACCGGGAACACCATGCCCATGTTGAAGGGCTTGCCCTCGGCGCGATAGCTGTCGACCACCGGCTTCAGCGCCGATGCGGAAATCGGGTGCACCGGCTTGCCCTCGGCATCGGTCGGGATATTCGGCTTCATCTGGTCCCAGATTTCGTTGGACACGGTGATGCCGTTGCCGTTCAGATCCATCGAGAAGGGGGTGATGATATGCGCCTCGGTGCCGAAACCGATGGTCGCGGCCAGCGGCTGACCGGCCAGCATATGCGCGCCGTCCAGCTCGCCGTCGATCACGCGGTCCAGCAGAACCTTCCAGTTCGCCTGCGGCTCCAGCGTGACGAACAGGCCTTCGTCCTCGAAATAGCCATTCTCATAAGCCACGGCCAGCGGGGCCATGTCGGTCAGCTTGATGAAGCCGAATTTCAGCTCGTCCTTTTCCACATCCAGCATCTCGGCGAAAGCCGGGCTTGCCAGGCAGGTTGTGGCGGCGAGGATCGAAAATGCACGTTTCATGTGTCGTCTGGTCCTTGTTCGGAGGGCCCGGTGAAAGGGCTGAAAAACGCAAAAAGCCGCTGACCATCTTCGCCGGAAGCGAAGGGTCGAGCGGCTGTGCTCAGGTACCCACAACTGTGAGGGTGAATTCGGTGATGGAACGCCCTTGTCCCGTCAATGCAGTCGAAAATGCAGGTGCAGCATGACCCCGTCAAGAGTGTGACCCGTCATTAACCAAAATCCCGGGCGCGGCGGGGGCTCAGCCCCGATGCTGCATAAAAATTAGTCACGCTGTCGCATCAGGGTCAAAGACATGTGCATCAAAAAAAGCGTCTGGTTGTAGAATCAGCTTGCCGGTTTCCGAGGCCACGGCCGAAGGATGGCGCAGCGACCCTTCCAGTTTTTCCGATGCGCCGGGCAGCTCGGCGCCCAGATCGCGCAGGTTGCGGCGGTACAGATCGGTGCGGAACACGTCGCGCGCCGCGGCCATGGCCGTGGCCCGGTCAAGCCCGGTGCGCGCCGCCAGGCGGCTGCCGATCCAGGCGGCCTGCGATTTCCACGGGAACGTCGCCGCGCCGTTGAAGAATTCCATATAGCCGGGCACCTCGCGCAGCTCGCCGCGCGGCGAAATCACCAGCCGCCCGGTCAGCGCGCGCTCGATCACCTCGGCGCTGACATTCACATATTCGGGCCGCGCCAGCAGTTCGGCGGCGGTGATCCGGTTCTCTGCGCGACCCAGCCAGCGCCCGGCGCGCCAGACCGCCCGCATCAGCGCGCGGGTCAGGTCGGGCTCGTCCCCGGCCCAGTCATGGCGCACGGCCAGCACCTTTTCGGGCGCGAAAGCCCAGATCGCCGAGCCGGGCAGCAGCAGTTCGCCCACCCCGGTTTCCACCGCGATCGAGCCCCAGGGCGCGCCGACACAGAAGGCGTCGATCTCGCCCGCGGCCATCGCCTGGGCCATCAGCGGCGGCGGTACGGTCTTCACATGCAGATCTTGCGGCGCCGACACGCCCAACGCGCCCAGCCAGTGGTACAACAGCTCGGCATGCATCGAAAACGGGAACGGAACCCCGATCCGCGGCCGCGCGCCCGACGCGGCGATCAGCGCCAGCCCCGCCGCGCGCGCATCGGCGAAATCGAACATGTGCCCCGCCGCGCGCATCTTTGCCGCCAGGTCGCACGACACGCCGATCACGTTGCCGTTGACCGACAGCACCGACAGCGCATCCAGCCGCGTCGCCATCCCGCCCAGCCCCAGCGCCATCGCCACCGGTACCGGCGACAGCATATGCGCGGCCTCGATCTGGCCCAGCGCCAGCATGTCGCGCAGGGTGGACCAGGACGGCGCGCTGCGCAGATTCAGCGCCAACCCCTCTTCCTCGGCAAAGCCCAGCTCGCGCGCGATGACCAGCGGTGCGGCGTCCACAAGCGGGATGAAGCCCGCGGTCAGTGTGATCAGACTCATGACAGCAACCCCATCGCCGTGACCAGCGCCTGCGCCACATCGACCACCTTGCGGCCCTGATCCATCGCCGTCTTGCGCAGCAGCGCATAGGCCTCGTCTTCGTCAATTCCGCGCGCCTTCATCAGCAATCCCTTGGCCCGGTCGATCACCTTGCGCTCTTCCAGCGCGCGCTTGGTCGCCTCCAGCTCGGCGCGCATCCGGTGGAACATGTGAAACCGGGTAATCGCGGCATCCATGATCGGCTTGATCCGGTCGGCGCGCAGCCCGTCCACCACATAGGCCGAAACGCCCGCCTCGATCGCGGCCTTGGTCAGGCTGTCATCCGAACGCTCGACAAAGATCGCCACCGGCCGGTCCATCGGGCTGGAGGCAAGCGTCAGTTCCTCCAGCATATCGCGCGACGGGCTGGACACGTCGATCAGAACCACATCGGGGTTCCGCTCGGAAATCCGTCGCGCCAGGCCGGTTTCCTCGGCGATGACCGAGATGTCGTAATCCCCGGTTTCGCGCAGGCTGTCGACAATCAGCAAGGCGCGTTCCCGATCCTTTTCGACAACAACGATGGAAAGGCGTTCTGGCATGATTATCCCGGCGCATGGCTCCGCCGCCCTTTCAATAGAAGCGCTGCGGGATGCGGAAGGCCGGGCGCGGCACTTGGTGACGTGGCTTTCATCAAAAGCGCAATTATTAATCACTTTCTCCAGGTCCGCCCATCACACAGGCAAATTCGGGACGCCCCTTTTCCACCCCCCGCTTCGGTGCCATGATCGGCGCCATGATCGACAAGCTGGAAATGTTCATAGCCCTGACCAACGAAGAGCATTTCGGACGCGCCGCCGATCAGTGCGGCGTGACCCAGCCCACCCTGTCGGCCGCAATCAAGCAACTTGAGGAACAGCTTGGCGTGATGCTGGTCTGGCGCGGCGCGCGCTATCAGGGGTTGACGCCCGAAGGTGTGCGGGTGCTGGACTGGGCACGCCGGATCGTGGCGGACACCCGCACCATGCGCGAAGAGATGCGCGCGACGAAACTGGGCCTGTCGGGCAAGCTGCGGCTGGCGGTGGTGCCGACCGCGCTGGCGATGGTGCCACGCCTGACCGCACCGATGATGGCGGCGCACCCCAACCTGCGCGTCACCGTACAGTCGCGCACATCGGCCGATATCCTGCACATGCTGGACAATCTGGAGATCGACGCCGGGCTGACCTATCTCGACAACGCGCCGCTGGGCCGGGTGACGGCGGTACCGCTCTATGATGAACACTATAATCTGGTGGTGCGCGCGGACAGCCCGATGGCGGCGCGGGGTGACGTCGGCTGGGCCGATCTGGCCGCCCTGCCGCTGTGCCTGCTGACGCCCGACATGCAGAACCGCCGCATCCTGGATCAGCATATGGCCGAGGCCGGCACCGGGGCCGCCCCGCGGCTGGAAGCGAACTCGGTCATCGCGCTGATCGCCCATGTGCTGGACGGCGATTGGGCCACGATCCTGCCGATGAAGACCGCGCAGTTGTTCTTGCGCGCGGGCGACCTGGCCGCAGTGCCGATCACCGCGCCGATGGCCGCGCATCGGGTCGGGCTGATCGCGCCCCACCGCGAACCCCACACCCCGGTGCTGGAGGCGCTGATCACGGCGGCGCGCAGGCTGGGCGCGGCCGGAGGGTGATAGAAAACCCCTATCGCCCCACGGGATTGCGGAATTGATTTCCGGCCCGCCTGGCCGCACAAACGCCTCACAAGGCAGCGAGGCCCCCATGACCCAGCCCCCCGAGGACGACACCCGGACCCGCGTGCGCGCCATCGCCGCCGAACACGCCGGGCTGGAGGGACCGCTTTTGCCGATCCTGCATGCCGTTCATGCCGCATTCGGCCACCTGCCCAAACCCGCGCTGCCGGTGATCGCCGAGGTGCTGAACCTCAGCCGGGCCGAGGTGCATGGCGTCGCCTCGTTCTACCACGATTTCCGCGATGCGCCGGGCGGGCGCAGAGTGTTGAGAATTTGCCGCGCCGAGGCGTGTCAGGCAATGGGCGCGGATGCGCTGGCCGCGCGCGCCCGAACCGCCCTGGGCATCGGCTGGCACGGGACCACGCCCGACGGCGCGGTGTCGCTGGAGCCGGTGTTTTGCCTTGGCCTGTGCGCCTGTGCGCCCGCCGCGATGCTGGACGATCAGGTGATCGGGCGCGTGGACGGCGCCACCCTTGACCGTATCGTGACCGAGGCGCGCGGATGATGCTGCATCTATATCTGTCCTGCGACGCCTTTGCCAAAGCCTGCGGCGCCGAGACGGTGGCCGACGCCCTGCTGGCCGAGGCCCGCGCGCGCGACATTGATCTGACCCTGACCCGTGTCGGCAGCCACGGCATGGCCTGGCTGGAACCACTGCTGGAATGCGCCACACCCGACGGGCGCATCGCCTTCGGCCCCGTCACCCCCGCCGACATCCCGGCCCTGTTCGATGCGGGCTTTCCGGCGCGGGGCCCGGCCAAGGCGCTTGGCCCGACCGCCGACATTCCGTTCCTGAAACGCCAGACCCGGCTGACCTTCGCCCGCTGCGGGCTGGTCGATCCGCTGTCGCTGGACGATTACAAGGCCCATGGCGGGCTGGCGGGGCTGCGCCGCGCGCTGACGCTGACCCCGGCAGAGATCGTGCAGCAGGTCACCGACAGCGGCCTGCGCGGGCGCGGCGGCGCGGGCTTTCCCACCGGGATCAAGTGGAACACCGTGCAAGAGGCCGACAGCCCGCGGAAATACGTCATCTGCAACGCCGATGAGGGCGACAGCGGCACCTTCGCCGACCGGATGCTGCTAGAGGGCGACCCCTTCACCCTGATCGAGGGCATGGTGATTGCCGGTTTGGCGGTGGGCGCGGCGCAGGGCTATATCTATCTGCGCTCGGAATATCCCGATGCCGCCGCGACCACCCGCGGTGCCATCGCGACCGCCTATCGGCACGGGCTGCTGGGCGATGATGTGCTTGGGTCGGGCCATGCCTTCGATCTGGAGTTGCGCATCGGCGCGGGCGCCTATGTCTGCGGCGAGGAAACGTCGCTGCTGAACTCGCTTGAAGGCAAGCGCGGCGTGGTTCGCGCCAAACCGCCCCTGCCCGCGCATGAGGGGTTCATGGGCAAGCCCACGGTCGTCAACAACCTGATCTCACTGGCCACGATCCCGGTGATCCTTGAAAAGGGCGCGGCCTTTTACCGCGATTTCGGGCTGGGCCGGTCGCGCGGCACGATCCCGTTGCAGATTGCCGGCAATGTCAGGCAGGGCGGGCTGTTCGAGACCGCCTTCGGCCTCAGCCTGACCGAGATCGTCGATGACATCGCCGGTGGCACCGCCAGCGGCCGCCCCGTGAAGGCAGTGCAGGTCGGCGGCCCGCTGGGCGCCTATTTCCCCCGCGAAAAATTCGAGACCGCCTTCGGGTATGAGGAATACACCCAGCAAGGCGGGCTGATCGGCCATGCGGGCATCGTGGTGTTCGACGACAGCGTGGACATGCTGGCCCAGGCCCGGTTCGCGATGGAATTCTGCGCGATCGAAAGCTGCGGCAAGTGCACCCCCTGCCGGATCGGCGCGGTCCGGGGCGTCGAAACCATCGACCGGATCGCGGCGGGCGATACCGAGGCACCCGCCCTTCTGGTCGATCTGTGCGACACGATGCGCGACGGATCGCTGTGCGCGCTGGGGGGCTTCACACCCTACCCGGTCCTGTCGGCGCTGACCCATTTCCCCGATGATTTCACCCCCGCGCAGGAGGCCGCCGAATGAAGGATTTCATCCTGCCCGACGCCGATTACGGCACCCCCGCCGCGACATCGGACACCATGGTGACGCTGATCATCGACGGCACCCCCATCACCGTCCCCGAGGGCACCAGCGTCATGCGCGCCAGCGCCGAGGCGGGCATCAAGGTGCCCAAGCTCTGCGCCACCGACAGCGTCGCGGCGTTCGGGTCATGCCGCCTGTGCCTGGTCGAGATCGAGGGCCGGCGCGGCACGCCCGCCTCCTGCACCACGCCGGTGGCCGAAGGCATGGTGGTGCACACCCAGAACGACAGGCTGGCGAAACTGCGGCGCGGGGTGATGGAGCTGTATATCTCGGACCATCCGCTCGACTGCCTGACCTGCGCGGCCAATGGCGATTGCGAATTGCAGGACATGGCCGGCGCGGTGGGGCTGCGCGAGGTACGGTATCAGGCCGGTGAAAACCATTTTGCGACCCGCGCGAACGGCGAAGAAAACCCGCACTACATCCCCAAGGACGACTCGAATCCCTATTTCACCTATGATCCGTCGAAATGCATTGCCTGCTCGCGCTGTGTGCGCGCCTGCGAAGAGGTGCAGGGCACCTTCGCCCTGACCATTGCGGGGCGCGGGTTCGACAGCCGCGTGGCGGCGGGAATGGGCGAGGATTTCCTGAGCTCGGACTGTGTGTCCTGCGGGGCCTGCGTGCAGGCCTGCCCGACCGCGACCTTGCAGGAAAAATCCGTCATCGACATGGGCCTGCCCGATCATTCGGTCGTGACCACCTGCGCCTATTGCGGCGTGGGGTGCAGTTTCCGGGCCGAAATGAAGGGCGACACGCTGGTGCGGATGGTGCCGTGGAAGGACGGCAAGGCCAATCGCGGCCACAGCTGCGTCAAGGGGCGCTTTGCCTGGGGCTATGCCACCCACACGGACCGCATCCTGTCGCCGATGATCCGCGACCGCATCGATCAGCCCTGGCGCGAGGTCACGTGGGATCAGGCGATGGATTTCACCGCCACCCGGCTGCGGGACATTCAGGCGCGATACGGGCGCGATGCGATTGGCGGCATCACCTCATCGCGCTGCACCAATGAAGAAACCTATCTGGTGCAGAAACTGATCCGCGCGGTGTTCGGCAACAACAATGTCGATACCTGCGCGCGGGTCTGCCATTCGCCCACCGGCTATGGGTTGAAGACGACCTTCGGCACCTCGGCCGGCACCCAGGATTTCGACAGTGTCGAGGCTGCGGATGTGGTTCTGGTGATCGGCGCCAACCCGACCGATGGCCACCCGGTCTTTGCCTCGCGGCTGAAGAAACGGCTGCGGGCGGGCGCCAGGCTGATCGTGATCGACCCGCGCCGGATCGATCTGGTGCGCAGCCCGCATGTGCAGGCCGCGCACCATCTGGCGCTGACGCCGGGCACCAATGTCGCAGTGCTCAGCGCCATGGCCCATGTCATCGTGACCGACGGGTTATTGGATGAGGATTTCATCCGAACTAACTGTGATATAGATACTTTTCAGGACTGGGCGGCATTCATCGCCGATCCGCGCCACAGCCCCGAGGCCACCGCGCAGTTGACCGGCGTTCCGGCCGCCGACCTGCGCGCCGCCGCGCGGCTTTACGCCACCGGCGGCAACGGCGCGATTTACTACGGGTTGGGCGTGACCGAGCACAGCCAGGGCTCCACCACCGTCATGGCCATCGCCAACCTGGCCATGGTCACCGGCAATATCGGCCGCCCCGGCGTCGGCGTGAACCCGCTGCGCGGCCAGAACAACGTACAGGGCGCCTGCGACATGGGCAGCTTCCCGCACGAACTGCCCGGATATCGCCATGTGCATGACGACGCCACCCGCGCGATTTTCGATAAGATGTGGGGGGTTACGGTCAGCAATGAACCCGGATTACGGATCCCCAACATGCTGGACGCGGCGGTGGATGGATCGTTCCGGGGTCTTTATGTTCAGGGCGAGGATATCTTGCAATCGGACCCCGACACCCGCCATGTCGCCGCCGGGCTGGCGGCGATGGACTGCGTGATCGTGCATGACCTGTTCCTCAACGAAACCGCCAATTATGCGCATGTGTTCCTGCCCGGCTCGACCTTCCTTGAAAAGGACGGCACCTTCACCAATGCCGAGCGCCGGATCAACCGGGTGCGCCGGGTGATGGCCCCCAAGGCGGGCTATGCCGACTGGCAGGTAACGCAAAAGCTGGCCCAGGCGCTGGGGGCCGATTGGCAGTATAGCCACCCGGCGCAGGTGATGGATGAGATTTCAACCACAACCCCTTCTTTCAGCGGGGTTAATTACGATCTTCTGGAGCGTGAGGGTTCGGTGCAATGGCCCTGCAACGCCACCGCGCCCGCAGGCACGCCGGTGATGCATGTGGACGGCTTCGTGCGCGGCAAGGGCAATTTCGTGGTCACCCAATATGTGCCCACGGACGAACGCACCGGCCCGCGCTTTCCGCTGCTGCTGACCACCGGGCGGATCCTGTCGCAATACAATGTCGGCGCGCAGACCCGGCGCACCGAAAACGTGGTCTGGCATGACGAGGACGTGCTGGAGATCCACCCGCATGACGCCGAACAGCGCGGCATCCGCGATGGCGGCTGGGTGCGCCTTGCCTCGCGCTCGGGTGAGACCGCGCTGCGCGCGCGGATCACCGACCGGGTGGCACCGGGCGTGGTCTATACCACCTTCCACCACCCCGAAACCCAGGCCAACGTGATCACCACCGACTATTCCGACTGGGCCACCAATTGCCCCGAATACAAGGTGACGGCGGTACAGGTCAGCCCGTCGAACGGGCCCAGCGACTGGCAAAAGGATTACGCCGAACAGGCCGCCCGGGCCCGGCGCATCCTTCCGGCGGCGCAATGAGGGGGCGCGCGCATCTGTCGGTGCCCGCGCTGGCGGTGGCGGGCGGCGCGGCCCACGCCGGCACCCGCGCCCTGGCCGAGGAACTGCCGGTCGCGCTGTCCTATAACGGCACCACCCAGGCGGTGATGATGGCCAGCCCCGCCGATCTGGAGGATTTCGCCACCGGCTTTTCCCTGTCCGAGGAAATCATAACCGATCTGTCCCAGATCGAGCGGATGGAACTGGTCCAGCACGATACCGGCCTTGAGGTGCAGATATGGCTGGCGCCGGGGGCCGAGGCGCGGCTGGCCCGCCGCCGCCGCCACATGGCCGGGCCGGTGGGCTGCGGGCTGTGCGGCATCGACAGTCTGGAACAGGCGCTGCGCCCGCTGCCGCCGCTGCCCGACAACCCGCTGACCCTGACCCCGGCGCAGATCGGCACCGCGATGGCGCAACTGCGCGCGGGCCAGGCGCTGCATGACATCACCCGTTCGATGCATGGCGCGGGGTTCCTGACGCCGGACGCCGAACTGGCCGCAATGCGCGAGGATGTGGGCCGTCACAACGCGCTGGACAAGCTGATCGGCGCACTGGCCCGCGACGGGCGCGATGCGGCGCAGGGCGCGGTGCTGCTGACCAGCCGGGTGTCGGTCGAAATGGTGCAAAAGGCGGTTCTGGCCCGCGCGCCGGTGTTGATCGCCGTCTCGGCCCCCACGGCCCATGCGGTGCGGCTGGCTCAGGCGGCGGGGCTGACGCTGGTGGCGCTGGCCCGCGACGACCGGTTCGAGCTGTTCACCCATCCCCACCGCATCACGATAGACGAGACCAGCAATGTCGCCTGAGAAACTTGCCCATATGGCCAACCAGATCGCCACCGCCTTCGCCACGCTGCCGGACGACCGGGCGGCGCGGGCCGTAGCCAGCCATATCAACGATTTCTGGGATCCCCGGATGCGCGCGCAACTGCTGGCCATGGGACAGACGGGTGGCGCGGGGCTGTCGCCCGTGGTGCTGCAGGCCGCGGCGCTGATCCGCTCCCCGGCCCCGGCCAGCGCGCCCTAGTTCAGCGCAAAGACCAGCGGCACGTCAAACCCCAGCCGGTCGCTGGTAAAACCCGCCGGGGCCGCCGGAAACCGCCCCGCCCGGCGCACCGATTGCAGCGCCGCGCGGTCCAGAACCGCATGGCCCGAGCCGCGCCGCACCCCGGCCGAGATCAGCCGCCCGTCGCGCCCCACCACCATCCGCACCAGAACCTCGCCCGTCAGGCCCTGCCGCGCGGCGGTCGCAGGTACCCGGTGCGCACGCGCCACCCGGGCCTGAATCTGCGCGGCCCAGCCCGAGGCCAGCGCGCGCTGCTGGCCCGCATCGGCGGCGCTGCCCGCCTGCCCCGCCGCCGCGCCGCCGCCACTGCCCGCCGCGCGCTTGGCCGGGGCTGCGGCGGATGGCTTGGCGGGTTTGGTTGCCGGCGCGGGCCGGGGGTCTGCGGGTTCGGGCCAGGGGGCCGGTTCAGTCGCGATTTCGGGGCGCGGATCGGGGGTGGCCAGGGTTGGCGTAGCGGTTGACAGCGGGGGCCGGGGCGGCGCGACGGGGACAGTGGGGGCCGCCATTGCGGCGGCCTCGGGCTGCGGCGGCGATAGTGGTGCGGGGGTCTGCGCCGCGGCCTCGGGCGGGGCGTCCCATGTTTCGACCAGCGCCGCCATCTGCGGCGCGGCGGCGGCCAGGGTGATCAGGTTGTCACCGCCCGCGCCTTGCGCCCCGCCGCTGCTGCTGCTCAGCGCGCCCCCGGCCAGACCGAACGCCGCCAGATGCAGCCCGGCGGCCACCGGCACGAACAGCGCGATCTCGGCCAGCCGTTTCATGATCCGCCCACCACCAGCAGAACCTGCCCCTGTCCGGCCTGCGCCAGACGCGCCAGCAGCGCGGCCAGACGCGCGCCCGGCACCCCGGCATCGGCACGCAGCACCAGCGGCTGCGCCGCGTCGCGCCCGGCCAGCGCCGCAAACACCGCCGCGCCCCGCGCGTCGCCAAAGGCCAGCGCGCCGTCGGCGGCGATGAACAGCGTATCGCCCGGCGCCACCGTTTCGCCCACGCCCTGCGGCGGGGTCACATCCAGCGGATCGGGCGGGGCGATCTGCGCGGTCATCAGGAAAAAGATCAGCAGCAGGAACACGACATTGATCATCGGCACGATATCCTCGCCCCGCATCCGCCGCTGCTGCTGCTGTGCAAATTCCATCCGCCCTACTCCCTACTCCACCAGTGCCAGCGCGGTAAACCCGGCCGCGCGCAGTTGGCCCATGACATCGACCAGCCGTTGCAGATCGGCGCCCTCGCGCGGGCGGATCACCACCGTATCGGCGGTGCTTTCGCTCAGCCGGGTCAGCGCGCCGGGCAACGCGCCCGCATCCAGCGCCACACCGTTCAGCCGCAGCCCGTCCGGCGTGACATCGACCAGCCGGGGCGGGCCGGAATAGGCGCCGCCCCCCGCCAGACGCAGATCCAGCCCCGCCTGCGGCCCGAACCGCGCGGCCAGCATGAAGAACACCAGCAACAGGAACACCACGTCGATCATCGGCGTCAGGCTGGGCCGGCGGGGTTTGCGCGGGGCCGCGAAACTGAACATCAGCCCGCCCCCGTCACGAAAATGCGCGTCGCCAGATCCTCCATGTCATGGCGGGCCGCGTCGACCACGCTTTCGAACCAGCTGAGCGCCATCGCCGCCGGGATCGCCACCGCCATGCCGGCGGCGGTGGTCAGCAGCGCCTCCCATATTCCGCCGGCCAGGATGGCGGGGTCGGCCTGATTACCGGCGGCCTGCAGGGTCTGGAACGCCTCGATCATGCCCAGAACGGTGCCCAGCAACCCCAGCAGCGGCGCGATGGCGGCGATCAGTTCCAGCGCCCGCAGACCCGACCGTGCCTCGGCCAGCAGGCCGCGGGCGACGCGGGTGACCTCTTCGCGCGCCGCCGCCTCGGGCAGCCTGCCCGACAGCGCGGCCAGCGCGTCGCGCACCAGCCGCGCGCGCATCCCGGCCCGGCCCGCCACGGCCGCCCGCGCCGCGTCACGTTCGCCCGCCTGCCACAGGGCCACGGCCCGTTCGGCACGCGCCCCGGCCCAGGCCCCCATCGCCGCCAGGCGCCAGACCTTCCACAGGATCAGCGCCAGTGTCAGAACCGACAGCGCCGCGATCACCCAGATCGCCGGGCCGCCCTTTTGCAAAAACTCGGCCAACGCAGTCATCCCGCCCCCCTTTCGCCCCATAGCGCGGCCTCGACCGCATCGAGCCCGTCGCTCAGCGCCGCCGGACCCGGTTGCAGGATCAGCGCCGACTTGATCTCATGTATCCGCCCATCGCGCACCGCCGGAATCGCCCCCCAGCCGGGGCGCGCGGCAATCTTTTCGCACCGCACCTTCTTGCCGCACCACGAGGCCAGGATCACCTCTGGCCGCGCCGCAATCACCTGATCCGGGGTCACGATCCGGTCCTTCGCCGCCTGACAGCGCGCAAGCGGCGCGAACACGTCCCGCCCGCCGGCCAGTTCAATCAGTTCGGACACCCAGCCGATGCCGGAAATCATCGGATCGTCCCATTCCTCGAAATATACGCGCGGGCGGGTGGTGCGCGGCGTGTCGCGCAGCCGCGCCAGCCGGGCCTCGAACCCCGTGGCCAATGCCTCGGCCCGATCAGACGCGCCGACCAGCGCGCCCATCATGCGGATCATCGCCAGGATGCCCGCCAGATCGCGCTGGTTGAACCCGTGCACCGCCACGCCCTGCCGGATCAGACCTGCGGCGATATCGGCCTGAAGGTCGGAAAAGGTCAGCACCAGATCGGGCTCCAGCGCCAGGATCTTCGGCAGATCGGCCGAGGTGAACGCCCCCACCCGCGGCTTTTCCCGCCGCACCCGTGGCGGGCGCACCGCATAACCCGAGACGCCGACGATGCGCGCCTCCTCGCCCAACAGATAAAGCGTCTCGACCGTTTCTTCGGTCAGACAGACGATACGGCGGGGCGGAAAGCTCATTTCACCACCTCCAGCGGCTGAAACACCGGGCCGTCGGGCGTGTCGGCGTAATAGGCGCGCAGGCCGAAAACCGTGCGCAGGTTATCTTCGGTCAGCACCGCGCGCGGCGGGCCGTCGGCCACCAGCCGGCCCTGTCCCATCAGGATCAGCCGGGTGCAGTGGCGCGCAGCAAGACCCAGGTCGTGCAGGGATGCGACAACGGCACGCCCTTCGCCCGCCATGGCGGCGAAAACCTGCATGGCGGCGATCTGATGTGCCGGATCCAGCCCGGCGATGGGCTCATCCGCCAGCAGCAGCGGCGCATCTTGTGCCAATGCCCGCGCGATCAGCACTCTGGCCTGCTCGCCCCCCGAAAGCTGCGTGACGACGCGGGATCGGAACCCGGCCAGATCCAGCCGTTCCAGCGCGCCGTCCACCGCCGCGCGATCATCCGCGCCCAGCCGTCCGCCGGGGGGCAGATGCGGGGTGCGGCCCAGCGCCACCAGCGTTTCCACCGATACCGGCCAGGCGATTTCGCGCATCTGCGGCAGCCACGCGGCGGCGCGGGCACGGGCGGCGGCGGGCAGCGCCGCAAGCGCGCTGTGCCCGGACGCGGGCAGCAGGCCCAGGGCCGCACGCAGCAGCGTGGTCTTGCCCGCGCCGTTGGGACCGATCAGGCCGATGAACTCGCCCGGCGCGACCGACAGCGACACGCCATCGACCACGGCGCGCGGGCCGCGATACACGGTGAGGTCGGAAAGGGTCAGCAGCGTCACAGCCCCGCCCTCCGCGTCTTGTAGATCAGATGCAGGAACAGCGGCGCGCCGACCAGCGCGGTCAGCACCCCAAGCTTCAGATCCCGGTCGGGCGCGATCAGCCGCACCGCGATGTCGGCGGCCAGCAGCATCGCCGCACCGCCCAGCGCCGAGGCGGGCAACAGACGCCCCGGCCGCGCGCCGACCAGCGGGCGCAACAGATGCGGCACCACCAGCCCGACGAACCCGACCGCGCCCGCCACCGCGACACCCGCGCCAACGCAGGCGGCCACGCCCAGGATCAGCACCAGCCTGACCCGGCCCAGACGGATGCCCAGCGCGGCGGCCGCGTCTTCGCCCAGGGTCAGCGCGTCCAGCCCCCGGCCCAATGTCGCCAGCAGCACCCAGCCCAGCGCCATGAAAGGCAGCGCCAGCCAGACATGGGTGAACGAGCGGTCGGCCAACGAGCCGAGCATCCAGAACACGATCTCGGCGGCGGCATAGGGATTGGGCGACAGGTTCAGCACCAGTGACGTCAGCGCGCCGGCGAAAGCACTGACCGCGATCCCGGCCAGGATCAGCGTCAGCGACGACCCGCGCGGCCCGGCCAGCACCAGCAACAGCAACACCGACAGCAGCGCGCCGCCCAGCGCCATCAGCGGCAGCGCCAGCGCGAATGCCGCCGCAAGCCCGGTCTGCAACGCCAGCACCGCGCCCAGCGCGGCGGAGGAGCTGACCCCGATCAGCCCCGGCTCGGCCAGCGGGTTGCGCAGATAGCCCTGCATCGCCGCCCCCGACAGGCCCAGCGAGGCGCCCAGCATCCCCCCCAGCACCGCACGCGGCAGGCGAATCTCGCGCATCACCAGCACCTCGGCCTCGCCCCGCCCGGCGATCAGCGCCGCCAGACTGTCGCCCAGCCCCAGACCGGCGGGACCGATCAGCAGCGACGCGGTGAACAGCGCCGCCACGGCCAGCGACAGGGTGATGATCAGGCTGCGATAGCTCATCATGGCGCATCCTCCAGCCTGTGGCGCAGTTCCACCAGCCCCGCGATCGCCGTCAGCACATGCGGCGTGCCGCAGACCCAGTTGGCATCGGTAGCGGGCACCGGCGGCATATCCCGCAACAGCGCCGCCAGCGCCGGGTGATCCAGCAACGCCTCGGCGCGCGAGGCACCGGGATAGCGGGTGCCGGTGACGATCAGGTCGGGCCGCAGCATCACCAGCCGCTCCAGCGCCAGCGTGCCGCCCGCGCCCAGCCCGGCCTCGGTCGCGATATTGGCGAAACCGGCGGCCTGCAAAATCTCGCCCGCCAGGGTCTGCGCCCCGGTGGTATAGCCGTTGGGGCCGTAAAGCGCCGCGCGGGGGCGATGGGCCACCTCTTCGTGCAATGCCGCCAGCCCGGCATCGAACCGCGCGACCAGCGCGCGGGCCTGCGCCTGCCGGTCCAGCAGATCGCCCATCGCCAGCAGGTGATCGCGCACATCCTGCAAGCTGCGCTCGGGCGGGAATTCCACCACCTCGACCCCCAGCCGGCGCAGCATCCGCACCGCCGGGCGCGCGGTATAGCTGCCCGCCAGCACCAGATCGGGGCGCAGCAGAAACACCTCTTCGGCACGACCGTGGTTGACGGGATAGGCACGCGCCTGCGCGGCCATGGCCGAGCTATGCGGATCCTGCCCCAGAAACGACACCGACACCAGTTGCCCCGGCGCGGCCAGCAGCATCGCCAGTTGGTCGGTGCAGACATTCAGGGACACCACGCGCTCGGGCGGGGCGGCGGACGCCGAAAGGGCCGCGCCAAGCCAAAGGCCCAGCGCGGCGGTCAGCGCGATTATGCGCTCAGAAGCTTTTGCGCAGCCCGACATAGAACGCCCGATCCGTGGTGCCATAACCGGGCACCACCTGATATTCCTCGTCAAACAGGTTCTCGACCCGCAGATAGGCCGCGGTGCTGTCGTCGAACGCATAGGTGAAGGCCGCGTCGAACACCGTCATGTCCGGCAGCGCCGCCCGGTCGGCGCCGTGCAGCGCGGTCAGCGTCGCGTTCAGCACCGGGGTCACATCATAGGACGCGGCCAGCGACAGCAGATGGCGCGGGGTCGAGGTCAGCCAGGACGAGCTGTCCAGCACCGCCGACCCCGAACTGTCGGTATAGGTATAGGCGCCCGCCAGCTCGACCTCTTCGGTCACGCTCCACGCCCCCGACAGTTCCAGCCCCGAGCGGCGGGTTTTGCCATCGGCCTGGACATAGGTGTAGGTGGTATAGCTGTAGTCGATCAGATCCTCGGCCTCGATATAAAAGGCCGTCGCCTTGACCACACCCCGATCGCCATAGCGTTTCTCGACACCGATCTCGGCGCTGACGCTGGTTTCGGGATCCAGATCGGGGTTGCCGGAATAGACATCGTACAATTCGTAATTCGACGGCGCGCGAAAGCCGTTGGCCAGGCTGGCGCGGAACAGCAGATCCTCGCGCGCGCGGTACACGCCGGCCAGCCGCCCGGTGACGTAATCGCCGAATTCCGAATGGTCGTCATAGCGCAGGGTGGCGGTCACATCGGCCCGCTCCGACGGGGCGAAACTGACTTCGCCGAAGGCGCTGTTGACCGTGCTGTCATAGCCCGAGCTGCCAAAGCCGAAATCGTTTTCATAGGTTTCCTCGACGCTTTGCGCGCCAAAGACCAGCCGCGCCGCCGCGCCCAGATCGGTAGCACCGCGATAGCCGATGGTGCGGCGTTCGCCGACATAGTCGTATTCGAACGGGCCAAACATGTTGGTGCCGGTCAGCTCGCGGTCGATGTCGAACCAGGCCAGTTCCACCTCGTGATCGACCGCGCCGGTGGCGAATTGCACCGCGCCGCGCAGGCCCTTGCTCAGGTTGGCGGTCACCTCGTCGGGGGTGCCGTCGACCGGGCCGCTTTCGTCATAGTCGTATTCGGCATCCTCATAAAAACCCGAGGCGATGAATTTCACCCCGTTATCCAGCACGTATTCGCCGTAAAAGCTGAACCGGTCGGCGCTGAACCCGTCTTCCTCGGTGTTGCCGTCGTTTTCATCGGCGGCCGAATAGCCATCGGTTTCGATATGCGACAGGGTGAAGGCCAGTTCGTGATCCGCACCACGGGCGGCGAAGCTGTAGCTGCCCTTCACGGTGTCATAGCTGCCATATTCCAGCCCCACCGATTGTTCGACCCCGTCGCGGGTGGCGCGTTTGGTGGTGATGTCGATCACACCGCCGATCGCCTCGGACCCGTAAAGCGCCGATTGCGACCCCTTCAGCACCTCGATCCGGCTGATATCCATCGTGGTCAGGCTGCCGAAATCGAAAGCCACCTGCGGGCCCGAGGGATCGGACACGTCGATGCCGTCGACCCGCACCGCGATATTGGTCTGGCTGACGCCGCGGATGGTCAGGCCGGTCTGGCCGCCCAGCGGGCCGCGGCTGCGCACACTGATGCCGGGCAGACGCGCCAGATAATCCACCACGCGGGTCTCGGCGGTCTGGTCCAGCTCTTCTTCGGTGACAATCACCACCGACGGGCCGCTGCGGTCGGCGTCGGTGTCTTCCAGATTGGCCGATGCGGTGATCTTGTCCAGCAGGATCACTTCCTGCGCATGGGTGGCCGGGGCCGCCAGTGCGGTCAGCAGGGCGCCGGTGGCAGTGGTGGCAAGCAGTTTGACGGTCATATCCTAGCCCTCGTCCGGGACGGGTCTGTGCCCGTCCGTCTTTGTCGATATGTCTTCGGGAAAGGGCATGGCCCCGCCGCAGACGGTGAAACGTCACCACTGCGGTCTGGCCGCCTCCGCTGCGCGCCCCGCGCCCCGGAAAGGGTGATCACCTCGGCAGGTCTCCTGGCTAGCGGGTCACAGCTTGGCTGGCCTTCCCGGGGGTCCTATGGCCCCAGTGGCATTGTCAGCCTTGCTCTCCGCCTACAGTTGCGGGGGCAGCCGCGGAATGGCCCGAATGGGCGTCACCGCGTTCCCTTTTCATCCACCCCGAAGGGGGGAACCGAAGTGAGACGGTCCTTAGCGCATCGCGGCCCCGAGTCAAAGGCCAAATCCGGGCCGGGCCGCACGACGGGGCGCAAAGCCCGCCATGCCACATCTGAAATTGCGCCGGGTCGCGTACCGTGCCAAAGCTGACCCATGCAACCTGATCCGCCGCGCCCCGGCGCCAGCACCCCGCACAAGATGATCGACGGCAGCCTGCTGTTCATCATCGCCATCGCCGTCCTGTCCGGCGCCGCCGTCTGGTGGCAAAAGGGCAGCGCGGTGTTCTGGCATATCTTTCTGACCGAAACCGGGTTCACTCTGGCGCTTTTGCCCAAGATTCTGGCCGGGGTCCTGCTGGCCTCGATCCTGCCCATGCTGATCTCGCGCGAGCGGATACAGGCGCTGATCGGCCCCGACAGCGGGCTGCGCGGGCTGATCATCGCCACGGTGGCGGGCGCGGTGATTCCCGGCGGACCCAGCGTGACCTATCCGCTGACCATCGGGCTGATGGCGGCGGGGGCCGATCTGGGCGCGGGCGTGGCGCTGGTGTCGGGCTGGGTGCTGCTGGGGCTGAACCGCACCCTGATCTGGGAGCTGTCCTTTCTGCCCGCCGATTTCGTCGCCCTGCGCATGGCGCTGTCGCTGCCCGGCCCGGTGCTGCTGGGGCTGGCGGTGCGGTATTTCTGGGCGGCGGGGCGGCGCGCATGAATATCCTGATCGGCACCGTTCTGCTGTGGGCGCTGGCGCTGGTGCTGCTGCGCCGCCTGCGCGCGACCCATCCCGACATGATGCCCGCAGTGATCGCCCGCACCCGCGCCACCACCCTGTTCATGGTGCCGCGCATCTTTGTCGGGCTGGTCGGCGCGGGCTTTCTGGCCGAGCTGCTGCCGGTCGACCATATCGAGCGATTGTTCGGCGCCAGTTCGGGCCTGACCGGGGTCGCGCTGGCCACGCTGTTTGGCGCGGCCACGCCGGGCGGGCCGTTCGTGGCCTTCGCGATCGGTGCCTCGGCGCTGAAGGCCGGGGCCGGCTGGGCGCCGCTGATGGCCTATGTCACCGCCTGGTCGGTGATGAACCTGAACCGCGCCATCGCCTATGAGCTGCCGCTGATGGGGCGGCGGTTCATGCTGATCCGCTCGGCCCTGTCGCTGCCGCTGCCACTGATCCTGGGCGTGGTGATGCTGCTGCTCTGACGCCGGTCACACCGGCAGGAACGCGCCGTTCTGATCGGCGATGAACCGTTCGACCCGCTGCCCGGCGGCGCTGAGCGCCACCTCGGCCGGATGCAGCAGGAACCATTGCCGCAACAGCGGCAGCCCCTCGGCCCGAAGCTCGACCAGACGGCCCGAATGCAATTCCTCGGTCACCGTATGGCGCGAAATCAGCGCCAGCCCCAGCCCCGCGATCACCGCCTGCTTGATCGTCTCGTTGGTGCCCATCTCGACCATCTTGTAGGTGCGCCCCTGCCCCAGCCGGTCCAGCAGGCGGCTCATCAGGATACGTGTGCCCGACCCTTCCTCGCGCGCCAGAAAGGTTTCCTCGATCAGCGCGTCGGACGGCACCCGTTCCAGCCCCGCCAGCGGATGGCCGGGCGGCGCGATCATCACATGCGGGTGCGGCCCCAGCGGGATGGCGTTCACCACAGGCGTGCGCGGCGGGCGGCCCATGATCGCCATGTCGATCGCCCCGGTCTGAAGTGCGGCCACAATCATGTCGCGGTTGCCGATTTTCATCAGAACCTCGATCTTCGGATAGGCCTTTTGCAACTGCGCCACCAACCCCGGCGCGAAATACTTGCCGGTGGACACCACCCCCAGCACCACCAGCCCCTCCATCCCGTTGTTAATCGCGCGGACATGGGCGGTGCAGGCGCTCAGCGTGGCCTCGATCGTCCGGGTCGCGGCCAGCACGACCTGCCCCTGACGGGTCAGCGTCGCCCCCCCACTGGCGCCGCGATGCAGCAATTTACAGTTGAAACTCTCCTCCAGCAGCCGCAGCTGGGTGTGCACCGCCGGCGGGGTCAGACCGATCTGCGCCGCCGCCTGCGTTATCGAGCCGCAGGTCGCCACCGCCCCCAACGCGCGCAACTGCTTGAAACTAACCGCATCGGCCCTTGGCATTAAATTTTCCCTAATCCGAATTACCATTTATTAAATTCTATAACATTCCCCAGTCTGGAATAGCAAGCCATGCGCATTTCGGTGCCAGATTCGGGAGGAGACCATGCAGACATTCGATCCGATCGCGGAATCGGGGCACGTCCCTGATGCCCTGCGGCCGCTGATCCTGGCCCTGTGCGATGTCGGGGCAGAACTCTCGCATCTCATCCAGCGCGGCCCGCTGGGCGGCAAGCTGGGGGCAGAGGTCGGCACCAATACCGGCGGGGACGGGCAGAAGGCGCTGGATATCCTGGCCGACGCGGCTTTTGCCGAGCGACTGAAAACCGCGGGCGTGCGCTGGTACGCCTCCGAAGAACAGGACGAGGTCGTCGCGCTGGACCCGGCGGGCGCCTATGCGCTGGCGATCGATCCGCTGGACGGCTCGTCGAATATCGATGTGAACGTGTCGATCGGAACGATCTTTTCGATCTTCGAGGCCCGCGCGGACGCCAATGACAGCGTACTGCGCCCGGCCACCGAGCAACTGGCCGGCGGTTATATCATCTATGGCCCGCAAACCATGCTGGTGGTGACCTTCGGCAATGGCACACAGGAATATCTGCTGGATCCCGACAGCCGCGACTGGCTGCTGATCAACCCGGCGGTGCGCGTGCCCGAAACCTCGCGCGAGTTTGCGATCAACGCCTCGAACTATCGCCACTGGCCACAGCCGGTACGCGCCTATATCGACGATTGCATCGCCGGCGAGGAAGGCCCGCGCGCACAGAATTTCAACATGCGCTGGGTGGCGTCGCTGGTCGCCGAAACCCACCGCATCCTGACCCGCGGTGGCGTGTTCCTGTACCCCGGCGATCAACGCGAAGGCTATGAGATGGGCCGCCTGCGCATGGTTTATGAATGCGCCCCGATCGCCTTTGTGATGGAGCAGGCCGGCGGTGGCGCCACCGACGGGCACGACCGGATCATGGCCAAGACCGCGCCCGGCCTGCACGCCCGCACCCCCTTCGTTTTCGGTTCGCCTGAAAAGGTCAGCCGCGTCGCCGCCTATTTCGATCTGCCCGAGCAGGAGGTTTCGGCCCTGTTCGGCAATCGCGGCCTGTTCCGCGTCTAAGGAAAGCCCAGTCATGAGCAAGAAACATCCGATCATTTCCGTCACCGGGTCGTCCGGCGCGGGCACCTCGACCGTCAAGCACACGTTCGATCAGATCTTCCGCCGCGAGGGCATCAAGGCGGTGTCGATCGAGGGCGACGCCTTTCACCGCTACAACCGCGCCGAGATGAAGGCCGAGCTGGACCGCCGTTATGCCGAGGGCAACCCGACCTTCAGCCATTTTTCCTATGAGGCCAACGCCCTGGCCGAGTTGGAGCGCGTCTTTCGCGACTATGGCAAGACCGGCACCGGCAAGACCCGCCACTATGTGCACGACGATGACGAATCCGCGCGCTATGGCGTGCCGCCGGGTGAATTCACCGGCTGGGCCGATTTCGAGGCCGACAGCGATCTGCTGTTCTATGAAGGGCTGCACGGATCGGTGGTGAACGAAGAGGTCAACCTGGCCAAACACGCCGATCTGAAGGTCGGTGTGGTGCCGGTGGTCAATCTGGAATGGATCCAGAAGATCCACCGCGACAAGGAAAAGCGCGGCTATACGACCGAGGCGGTGACCGATGTGATCCTGCGCCGGATGCACGCTTATGTGCATTGCATCACGCCCCAGTTCACCCAAACGGATGTGAATTTCCAGCGCGTGCCGGTGGTCGATACCTCGAACCCGTTCATCGCCCGCTGGATCCCCACCCCGGACGAAAGCCTGGTGGTGATCCGCTTCGCCAATCCGCGCGGCATCGATTTCGCCTACCTGACCTCGATGATCCACGACAGCTGGATGAGCCGGGCCAATTCCATCGTCATTCCGGGCGGCAAGATGGATCTGGCGATGCAGCTGATTTTCACCCCGATGATCGAGCGCCTGGTCAACGACTCCAGACGCGCCTGAGGAGGACCCGAGATGAACCAGATGACCGTTTCCACCGCCGCCGAGACGCTTATGGCCAATGCCATCCGCGCTCTGACCATGGACGCCGTGCAAGCCGCCAATTCCGGCCATCCCGGCATGCCGATGGGCATGGCCGATGTCGCCGCCGTGCTGTTCAACCGTTTCATGGCAATCGATCCCGCCGCGCCGAAATGGCCCGGCCGGGACCGGTTCGTGCTGTCGGCCGGGCATGGCTCGATGCTGATCTACGCGATCAATCACATGCTGGGCTACGCCGATATGGGCATGGATCAGATCCGCGCCTTTCGCCAGATGGGATCGCGCACCGCGGGCCATCCCGAATACGGCCATGCGGACGGGATCGAGATGACAACCGGCCCGCTGGGTCAGGGCATCACCACCGCCGTCGGCATGGCGCTGGCCGAACGGATGCACAACGCACGTTTCGGCGATGATCTGGTCGATCACTTCACCTATGTCATCGCCGGTGACGGGTGTCTGATGGAAGGCATCAGCCAGGAAGCCGCCGACATGGCCGGGCACTGGGGCCTGGGCCGGCTGATCGTGCTGTGGGACGACAACGAGATCACCATCGACGGCGCCACCGCGCTGTCCACCTCGACCGATCAGAAGGCGCGCTTTGCCGCCTCGGGGTGGCATGTGCTGTCGGTCGACGGCCACAACACCGCCGAAATTGCCGATGCGATCGACGAGGCCCGCAACGATCCGCGCCCCAGCCTGATCGCCTGCCGCACGATCATCGGCTTTGGCGCGCCGAACAAGCAGGGCACTTCCGCCACCCATGGCGCGCCACTGGGCGAGGCAGAGATCGCCGCCGCCCGCGCCGCCCTTGGCTGGACCTCTCCCCCGTTCGAACTGCCGCAGGAAGTATACGCCGCCTGGCACGCGGTTTCGGCGCGGGGCAAGGCAGCCCGCGAGGCGTGGGGAGGACGTCTCGCGGGTTCGCCCAAGGCGGGCGCGTTCAACGCCTCGGTCGCCACGCCGGACGCGGCGGCGCTGACCACCGCGATCAACGCCTACAAGGCGCACCTGTCGGCACAGGCCCCCAAGGTGGCCAGCCGCAAGGCATCGGAAATGGCGCTGGAGGTGGTCACCGCCGCCCTGCCCAACATGATCGGCGGCTCGGCCGACCTGACCGGATCGAACCTGACCCGCACCAAGGGCATGACCCCGGTCGGCCGCGACAGCTACGGCGGCGACTACATCCACTACGGCATCCGCGAGCACGGCATGGCCGCGGCGATGAACGGCATCGCGCTGCATGGCGGGTTCGTTGCCTATGGCGGCACGTTTCTGGTGTTCACCGATTACTGCCGCCCGGCGATCCGTCTGTCGGCGCTGATGGGCCTGCCGGTGACCTATGTCATGACCCATGACAGCATCGGGTTGGGCGAAGATGGCCCGACCCACCAGCCGGTGGAACATCTGGCGTCCCTGCGCGCCATGCCCAACCTCAATGTCCTGCGCCCCTGCGACGCGGTGGAAACCGCCGAAGCCTGGCAGATCGCCGCCACCTCGGCCAGCACGCCCAGCATTCTGGCCCTGTCGCGTCAGGGCCTGCCGACCCTGCGCACGGATCACACCGACATCAACCTGACCGCCCGGGGCGCCTATGTGCTGCGCGATACGGACGGCCCCCGCGACGTGACCCTGATCGCCAGCGGATCGGAGGTCGAGATCGCGGTGAAGGCCGCCGATCTGCTGGCCGCGCGCGGCATCGGTGCCGCCGTCGTGTCTGCCCCGTGTTTCGAACTGTTCGCCGCGCAGGATGCCGCCTATCGCGCCGCCGTTCTGGGCACCGCCCCGCGCGTCGGCGTTGAGGCCGCCGTGCGCCAAGGCTGGGGCGAACTGCTGGGCGACAACAGCGCCTTCGTCGGCCTGTCGGGCTTCGGCGCCTCGGCCCCGGCGGGCGCGCTTTACGCGCATTTCGGCATCACCCCCGAGGCCGTGGCCGACGCGGCCCGGACCCTGACGGCCTGACCCACCAGAAAGGATATTACGATGGCACTGATCACGCTAAGGCAACTTCTGGACCACGCGGCCGAGCACGGCTACGGCGTCCCGGCCTTCAACATCAACAACATGGAACAGGGTCTGGCGATCATGAACGCCGCGAAAGCGGTGGATGCGCCGGTGATCCTGCAGGCCAGCCGCGGCGCGCGCAAATACGCCGGCGACATCATGCTGCGCCACATGGTGCAGGCGCTGTCGGAAATGTACCCCGACATCCCCGTCTGCATGCATCAGGACCACGGCAATAACGAAGCCACCTGCCTGACCGCCATCCGCCACGGCTTTACCAGCGTGATGATGGACGGCTCGCTTGAGGCCGACATGAAAACGCCCGCCTCCTATGACTATAACGTCGCGATCACCAAGGCCGTCACCGACGCCGCCCACTGGGTCGGCGCCTCGGTCGAGGGCGAGCTGGGCGTGCTGGGCAGCCTGGAAACCGGCGAGGCCGCGGCCGAGGACGGATCCGGCGCCGAGGGCAAGCTGCGCCACGATCAGTTGCTGACCGACCCGGATCAGGCGGTCGATTTCGTGCTGAAAACCCGATGCGACGCGCTGGCCATTGCCTGCGGCACCTCGCACGGGGCCTATAAGTTCACGCGCAAGCCGACCGGCGACATCCTGGCCATGTCGACGATCGAGGCGATCCACCAAAAACTGCCCAACACCCATCTGGTGATGCACGGGTCCAGTTCGGTGCCGCAATACCTGCAGGATCTGATCAACAGTTTCGGCGGCGAGATGCCGCAAACCTATGGCGTGCCGGTCGAGGAAATCGAGCGCGGCATCAGGATGGGCGTGCGCAAGGTGAATATCGACACCGATTGCCGCATGGCGATGACCGGCCAGTTCCGCAAGGTCGCCACCCAGACCCCGCAGGAATTCGACCCGCGCAAATTCCTGATCCCGGCAATGGCCGAAATGGAAAATCTGTGCCGCGACCGGTTTGAGCGGTTCGGCACTGCCGGAAACGCCGGCAAAATCAAGGTGATCCCGCTGGACGACATGGCCGCGCGCTATGCCGATGGCAGCCTTGATCCCCAGATCGCGCAGGCCAAAGCGGCCGAATAAACAGGAGGAATCCCAAATGGACCAATCAAACCGTTACGCCCGTCTCGACCTGAAAGAGGAAGACCTGATCGCCGGCGGCAAGCATGTGCTGGTGGCCTATATCATGAAGCCGAAGGCCGGCTTTGACGGCTATCTCGCCACCGCGGCGCATTTTGCCGCCGAAAGTTCGACCGGGACCAATGTGGACGTGTCCACGACCGACGATTTCACCCGCGGCGTCGATGCGCTGGTCTATGAAATCGACGAGGCGCAAGAGTTGATGAAGATCGCCTATCCGGTCGAACTGTTCGACCGCAACATCATCGACGGGCGGGCGATGATCTGTTCGTTCCTGACGCTGGCCATTGGCAACAATCAGGGCATGGGCGATGTGGAATACGCCAAGATGCACGATTTCTGGGTGCCGCCCGCCTTTTTGAAGCTGTTCGACGGCCCCTCGACCACGATTTCGGATCTGTGGCGTGTGCTGCGGCGGCCGCATGTGGATGGCGGCTTCATCGTCGGCACGATCATCAAGCCCAAGCTCGGCCTGCGCCCGCAGCCCTTTGCCGATGCCTGCTATGATTTCTGGCTGGGCGGCGACTTCATCAAGAACGACGAACCGCAAGGCAATCAGTTGTTCGCGCCGCTGAAGGAAACCATCCCGCTGGTCGCCGACGCGATGAAGCGCGCGCAGGACAAGACCGGCGAGGCCAAGCTGTTTTCGGCCAACATCACCGCCGACGATCATTATGAGATGATCGCGCGTGGCGAATTCATCCTGGAAACCTTCGCCGAAAACGCCGATCATGTCGCCTTTCTGGTGGATGGCTATGTCACCGGCCCGGCGGCGATCACCACCGCGCGGCGCAATTTCCCCAAGCAGTATCTGCACTATCACCGCGCGGGCCACGGCGCCGTGACCTCGCCCCAGTCGATGCGCGGCTATACCGCCTTCGTGCTGTCGAAAATGGCCCGGATGCAGGGTGCCAGCGGCATTCACACCGGCACCATGAGCTTTGGCAAGATGGAAGGCGAAGCCGCCGACAGGCTGATGGCCTACATGATCACCGATGACAGCGCCGATGGCCCCTATTTCCACCAGGAATGGGAAGGCATGGGCGCCACCACGCCAATCATTTCGGGCGGGATGAATGCGCTGCGGATGCCCGGTTTCTTCGCGAATCTGGGCCATTCGAATCTGATCCTGACCGCCGGGGGGGGCTCGTTCGGGCATATCGACGGCGCGGCGGCGGGGGCGACATCGCTGCGGCAGGCCGAACAGTGCTGGAAAACCGGCGCCGATCCGCTGGAATTCGCCAAGGACCACAAAGAGTTCGCCCGCGCCTTCGAAAGCTTCCCCGGCGACGCGGACAAGCTGTTCCCGGACTGGCGCAGCGCGCTGCGGATCAATTCCGCTGCATAATCCCGTCGGGATCGGTTAAACCGGCCCCAAATCGACGGCGCGGGCGACTCGCGCCGTCCCCACCCTCAACCGCGAGACACGACCATGTTTGACCGTTCCATCAAGATCGCCCCGTCGATCCTTTCCGCAGATTTCGCCAATTTCGGCCAGGAAATTCAGGCCATCGAAGCCCAGGGATGCGATTGGGTGCATGTGGATGTGATGGATGGCCATTTCGTTCCCAACCTGACCTTCGGGCCGCCGCTATGCGCCGCGATCCGCCCGCATATCAAGACGGTGATGGATGTGCATCTGATGATCTCGCCGGTCGATCCCTATATCGACGCCTTCGCCGATGCGGGCGCCGACATCATTACCGCCCATCTGGAGGCGGGCCCGCATATCCACCGCACCCTGCAGGCCATTCGCGGCGCGGGCTGCAAGGCGGGTCTGGCGCTGAACCCCGGCACCGGGATCGAGGATATCGACTATCTGCTGGATATGGTCGATCTGATCTGCGTGATGACGGTGAACCCCGGCTTTGGCGGGCAGAAATTCATCCACTCCCAGATCGACAAGGTGAAGCGGCTGCGCGCGATGATCGGTGACCGGCCGGTCCATATCGAAATCGATGGCGGCATCACCCCCGAAACCGCACCGCTGATGGCGGCGGCCGGGGCCGATGTGCTGGTGGCCGGATCGGCCGTGTTCAAGGGCGGCTCGGTCGCCAACCCCGGCGTTTACGGCGACAATATCCGCGCCATCCGCAACGCGGCACAGGCCGTGGCGCAGGCGGCCTGATGCCGCCACTGGCGGGACGTATGCGAATGTGTCTATGATTTACCCGTCAAATGGGAGGACAATCAGCATGATCCGCACGGCGCTTCTTTTCACCCTGCTGGCCGCGCCCGCCGTGGCCAGCGAGGATATCCCCGACCAGTATCCTCAATCGCCGCTCTATTCGAAACCGGTCGAGGTGATCCCGCATATCTTCACCGCCATCGGCGCCACCGCACCGCCGACCTATGAGAACGCGGGCCATAACAACAACCTGTCCTTCATCGTGACCGGCGACGGGGTGATCGTGATCAACGCGGGCGCGAATTCCCTGCTGTCCAGCGCGCTGCATGACGAAATCAAGGCGGTGACCGATCAGCCGGTGAAGCTGGTGATCAACGAGAACGGCCAGGGTCACGCGATGCTGGGCAACGCCTATTGGGTTGCGCAGGGCATCGACGTGCTGGCCCATGCGGACGCGGCGCAAGAGTTCGAGGAGACCGCGTTTCAGGCGCATGAGGGCATGAAACGCTATGCCCGAGAAAAGGCCGAGGGCACCGAAATTCAAGGGCCGACCATCACCTTCGAGGATAACTACATCATCGACATGGGCGATTTTCATATCGAGGTGCTGCATCTGGGCCCGGCGCACAGCCCCGGCGACATCCAGGTCTGGATTCCGGCCGAGAAATTCATCATCGCCGGTGATATCGCCTTTCACGAACGGATGCCGCCGATTTTTGCCGAGACCTGCACAAGCTGCTGGATCGAAACCTGGGAAACCGCGTTCGAACCACTGGGCGCACTTTACGTGATCCCCGGCCACGGCCACCCGACCAACATGGCGCAGGTCACCCGCTATACCCGCGATTATCTGGTCTATCTGCGCGGCAGGATCGGCGAACATATCGACGCGGGCGGCGCGCTGGACGATGCCTATTACGTCGATCAGTCGCCCTATGCCCATCTTGATACGTTCGAGGAACTGGCCACCAAGAACGCCGGCGTCGTGTTCACGGAAATGGAGTTCGAATAATGGCCGTCTCGCCCCCTGTTTGCGATTTCGGATGGAAAGCGCCGGATTTCGCCCTGCCCGGCACCGATGGCAAGACCCATGCGCTGTCGGATATCGCCGGGCCGAAGGGCACGCTGGTGATGTTCATCTGCAATCACTGCCCCTATGTGATCGCGGTCCGGGACCGGATCATCCGCGATGCCAAGGACCTGCAGGCGCTGGGGATCGGCGTGGTCGCGATCAGTTCGAACGACGCCACCGCCTATCCCGAGGACAGTTTCGACCGGATGACAGATCTGGCCGTGCAGCTCGCCCTGCCCTTCCCCTATCTTTATGATGCGGATCAGTCGGTGGCGCGCGCGTATGGCGCGGTTTGCACCCCGGATTTCTTCGGCTTCGACGCCGGTCTGGGCCTGCAATATCGCGGCCGTCTGGATGCCTCGCGCAAAGCGGCCGGGCCGCCCGACCTGCGCCGCGACCTGTATGAGGCCATGACGCAGATCGCCGAAACAGGGCACGGGCCGGCCGATCAGATCCCGTCGATGGGCTGTTCAATCAAATGGAAGGATGCCGCGTGAAGGCGATAATCTTCGATCTGGACGGCACGCTGATCGACAGCGC
Source organism: Actibacterium sp. D185-2 (assembly GCF_054954595.1). Lineage (NCBI taxonomy): Bacteria > Pseudomonadati > Pseudomonadota > Alphaproteobacteria > Rhodobacterales > Roseobacteraceae > Actibacterium > Actibacterium sp. D185-2. The sequence continues at coordinate 80,946 of NZ_JBPWNX010000002.1, read as the reverse complement.
GCCCGACATCCACGCCGCCGTGAACCGGATGCTGGCCGAGATCGGCGAGCAGGACCTGACCTTTGACGTGGTCCGGTCGTTCATCGGCAACGGCGTGCCCATGTTGATCGAGCGGGTAATCGGCGCCAGGGGGCTTGGCATGGCCTATCACAAGGTGATGCATGACATTTTCATGCGCTACTACAACGCCGATCCGGCAACGCTGACCACGCTGTATCCCAATGTGGAAAAGGTGCTGACCGATTTCTGCGCCGAAGGCTTTCGTCTGGGCGTGTGCACCAACAAGCCCGCGGGCCCAACCCGCGATATTCTGACCGCCTTCGGGATCGAGGGGCTGTTCGATGCGGTGATCGGTGGCGATACGCTGACGGTCAAGAAACCCGACCCCGCGCCGCTGCTGGCCGCGGCCAAGGCGCTGGACGGGGCCGCCACGATCTATGTCGGCGACAGCGAGATCGACGCCGAAACCGCCCAGCGCGCCCGGCTGCCCTTCGCCCTGTTCACCGAAGGCTACCGCAAACTGCCGGTGGCGGATCTGACCTATGACGCGAAATTCACAGATTTCGCCGAATTGCCGGGGATCGTCGCCCGCCTTGCGCCACTGCCCGCATGACCCTGTCTGCCCTGATTTTCGACGTGGACGGCACGCTTGCCGAAACCGAAGAGGCCCACCGCGCCGCTTTCAACGAGGTGTTCGCGGCCCATGATCTGGGCTGGCACTGGACCATGTCGGAGTATCGCTGGCTGCTGAAGACGACCGGCGGCAAGGAACGGATGCGCGCCTGGCAGGCGCATCTGCCCGCGTCCGCGCCGCGCCTGAGCGATGACCGGATCGCCGCGCTGCATGTCGAAAAAACCGCCCGCTACGGCGCGATTCTGGCGCGCGGCGATCTGGCCCTGCGCCCCGGCGTGGCCGCGCTGATCGCCGCCGCCCGCGCCGCCGGGCTGAAACTGGCCGTCGCCACCACCACCAACCGCCCCAATGTCGAGGCGCTGACCCGCGCCTGCTGGGGCCTGCCCGCCGATCGGGTCTTCGACGCCATCGCCGCCGGGGATGAGGTGCGCGCCAAGAAACCCGCCCCCGATGTGTTCAGGCTGGCGCTGGACCTGCTGGGCCTGCCCGCCGACGCCTGCATCGCCTTCGAGGACAGCCTGAACGGGTTGAAATCGGCCCAGGGCGCAGGCCTGCGGGTGATCATGACGCCCAGCACCTATACCGACGACGAAGATCACGGCGCGGCCACATGGTGCGTGCCCTCGCTGGCACGGGAAAACTGGCCCGAGGTTCTGACCGCGGCACTTATCCCTTGATTTGACGCGCGCGCCAAAGTTCACATAACAGACCGTCCGGTCCTTGCGAAACATTCACCATTTTGTATGTTTCGTGACATTCACTGCCGCTCACGCCCTTTGGGAGGACACCATGGAAATCAAACCGATCGCGCCCAGCTTCGCGGCTTCGCCGCAGATCAAGCCGGCCGATGTCGCCCGCGCCGCGCAGGCGGGGTACAAGACGATCATCTGCAATCGTCCCGACGGCGAAGCCGACGATCAGCCCCCCGCCGCCGAAATCGCCGAGGCCGCGCGCGCCGCCGGGGTCGAGTTCCGCTATCTTCCGATCAAGCCCGGCATGATCTCGGACGAAATCCTGCAAAGCTTCGATGACGCGCTCAAGGGCTGCAAGGCGCCGATCCTGGCCTATTGCCGCACCGGCACGCGCTCGTCCACCCTATGGGCGCTGGCGCGCGCAAAGATGCTGTCGCCCGAGGCGATCCTGACCGCGACCGCGCAGGCGGGGTATGATCTGTCGGGTCTGCGCCCGATGATGGAGGAACGCTTCGGCACCGATGTCTATGCCGCGCGCCCGGAAAAATACGATGTGCTGATCGTCGGCGGCGGCGCCGGGGGCGTGGCCACGGCGGCCTCTATCCTGAAACGCCGGCCGCAGGCCAAGGTGGCCATCATCGAGCCGCGGGCGGAGCATTACTATCAGCCCGGCTGGACGCTGGTCGGCGCGGGCGTGTTCAGCAAGGCCCAGACCATGCGCAAGATGGCAGATGTGCTGCCCGACGGGGTGACATGGTTGCGCGGTGCGGTGGCCGGTTTCCTGCCCGGCCAGAACGAGGTGTCGCTGGAAAACGGCGCGCGTTATGCCTATGAGGTGCTGGTGGTCTGCCCCGGCCTGAAACTGGCCTGGGAAGCGGTCGAGGGTCTGCCGGCGACACTGGGCAAGAACGGTGTGACCTCGAATTACCGTTATGATCTGGCGCCTTACACGTTCGAGCTGGTCCAGCAGATGCGCGGCGGCAAGGCGCTGTTCACGCAGCCACCGATGCCGATCAAATGCGCGGGCGCGCCGCAAAAGGCGATGTATCTGTCCGCCGATTACTGGCTGCGCACCGGCGTTCTGAAGGATGTGGATGTCGAGTTCTGCAACGCTGGCGGCGCGTTGTTCGGGGTGGCCGATTACGTGCCCGCGCTGATGGAATATGTCGAAAAATACGACGCCACGCTGTCCTTCTTCCACAATCTGGTCAAGGCCGACGGCCCCAACAAGGTCGCGACCTTCGAGGTGACCCAGGGCGAGACCAAGACCCTGGTCGAAAAAGAGTTCGAGATGATGCATGTCTGCCCGCCGCAGACCGGGCTCGATTTCATCAAGGCGTCGCCGCTGTCGGATGCCGCCGGTTGGGTCGATGTGGATCCGGCCACGATGCAGCACAAGAAATTCGCCAATGTCTTCGGGCTGGGCGATGGCTGCAACACCTCGAACGCCAAGACGGCGGCCGCGGTGCGCAAACAGGCCCCGGTGGTCGCGGTGAACGCGATCGCGGTGCTGGAGGGCAAGGAGCTGGCGGCGCAATATGACGGCTACGGCTCATGCCCGCTGACGGTCGAGCGGGGCAAGATCGTGCTCGCCGAATTCGGCTATGGCGGCAAGCTGATGCCGTCCTTCCCGGACTGGATCATCAACGGCAAGAAGCCGTCGCGCCGCGCCTGGTTCCTGAAAGAACGGATGCTGCCGCCGATGTACTGGCAGGGCATGTTCCGTGGCCGCGAATACCTGGCCGAGCCGGACATGACCTTCAAGAAGATCGGGACCGAGTAACGCCAGCCGAGCTTTTTACGGTTCGGAAAGGAAGAAAATTCACGAATTTTCTTCTGACCTGAAAAATCTTCGTGAAGATTTTTCCGCTGTCCGCGCAGATCGAACCGCCCCCGGATCAGATCCGGGGGCGGTTTTTCAATCAGGCAAAATGCGCCGTCACCGCCTTGGCGGTCTTGGCCACGATCTCGTCCGCCTCGGCGCGGGTCAGGCACAGCGGCGGGGCAAAGCCGATGATGTCGCCCTGCGGCATCGCCCGCCCGATCAGCCCGTCTGCCGCCATCGCCGCCGCGATCTGCGGCGTGACCTTGCCCGCCGGATCAAAGAACTTGCGCGCCGCGCGATCCTCGACCAGTTCGACCGCGCACAGCATCCCCTCGCCGCGAATCTCGCCCACATTCGGATGCTCGCCCAGCGCATCCACCATTCCCGCGCGCAGATAGGCGCCGACGTCGCGGGCATTCTGAACCAGGTTCAGATCATCCAGAAGCTTCAGGTTCGCCACCCCCGCCGCCGCCCCGATGGGATGCGCCGAATAGGTCCAGCCATGGCCGATCGGGCCGTTTTCATCGGTGCCCTGCTCCAGCACCTTCCACATCCGGTCACCGACGATGGATCCCGACAGCGGCGCATAGGCCGAGGTCAGCCCCTTGGCGATGGTGATCAGGTCAGGTTTCATCCCGTACAGATCCGAGCCGAACATCGTGCCCAGCCGCCCGAAGCCGGTGATCACCTCGTCGGCGATCAGCAGGATATCGTGCTTTTCCAGGATCGGCTGGATCGCGTCCCAATATCCGGCGGGCGGCGGCACGATGCCCCCGGTGCCCAGCAGCGGCTCGCCGATGAAGGCGGCGATGGTGTCGGGTCCTTCGCGTTCGATCAGCGCTTCCAGCTCGGCCGCGCAATGGGCGCTGAACTGCGCTTCGGACATGGCGTCATCGGCGCGGCGGTAATAATAGGGCGCCTCGGTGTGGATGACCTGGCTCAGCGGCAGATCGAACTTCTTGTGAAACAGTTCCAGCCCGGTCAGCGACCCCGACATCAGACCAGAGCCGTGATAGCCGCGCCAGCGGCTGATGATCTTCTTCTTTTCGGGCCGGCCCAGGATGTTGTTGTAATACCAGACCAGTTTGATGTTGGTCTCGTTCGCGTCGGACCCGCCCAGCCCGAAATAGACCTTGGACATATGCGCCGGCGCGCGGTCCAGAACCATTTTCGACAGGGTGATCGAAGCCTCGGTGCCGTGGCCGACATAGGCGTGGTAATAGGCCAGCTCGCGCGCCTGGGTCGCGATCGCCTCGGCGATTTCGGGGCGGCCATAGCCGACGTTGACGCAGTAAAGCCCGGCAAACCCGTCCAGCAGGCGGTTCCCCTCGCGATCCTCGATATGACAGCCCTTGGCGCTGGTGATGACGCGCTGCGGCGCCTCGCCCCGGGCGAACTGCGCCAGATGGGTCGAGGGGTGAAAGAAGTTTTCCCGATCCCATTGTTCAAGCAGATCATTCTTCAGCATCGGCTGTCCTTTTGCGGTTTGCGGCACACGGCCACGTCATGATTTCAGGAATTCCCCAACATCGCAAATACCGGGGCGAAAATGTATCCAAACACCCCCGTCGCCGCAGAAAAAACACCTGCCGCGCGCGGGTTCGGCAGCTATTTCATCTGCCCCGCCAACAGGTCCAGCGGCAGGGTGCCGGGGGTTTTGACCTGCTTTGTCACGATATAGGAATAATACCGCGCCAGCCCTATCTGCGCCTCGAGGATCTCGTCGATCAACCGTTGATAGCTGTCGATACCGGGCGTCACCACCTGCATCAGGTAATCGAACCCGCCGCCCAGCGCCCAGCAGCCCACCACCTGATCACGCGCGGCGATGCCGCGTTCGAACCGCTGGAAATCGGCGGCCTTGTGACCGTCGAGTTCCACCGTCACGAAGACCGTCACATGCGGCCCCAGCGCCGACGGGGCGATCTCGGCGCGGTAGCCTTCGATCACGCCCGCGCGTTCCAGCCGCTTCAGCCGCTCCCAGCAGGGGGTCGGCGACAGGTTGATCCGCGCCGCCAGGTCGGATTTTGTAATGCGGCCCTCGCGCGACAGGATACGCAGGATTTCGATATCGCGATCGTCCAGTTTTATCATGATGTCACGCCTTGATCGTGACCCCCGCGCCGGCGGCGCGGGTCAGGGCGGCGGCATGGGTGGCGATCGCGGTATCCTGCGCGCCGGTGCCGGTCAGGTCGCAAATGGTGATCTGATCGGGGGCGGTGCGCCCGGGCACGGCGCCGGTGATGATCTGGCCCAGTTCGGGCGGCAGGCCGCCGGTCCACAGGCCCGCCTCTTCGGCGGTGCGCAACTCGCCCAGCGCGCGGCATTGGGCGGCATTGTCGGCCACATAAAGATCGGCCCGGACCAGTGCCGCAGCGTCGATTTCATTCTTGCCGGCCTGATCGGCGCCCATGGCGGTGATGTGCAGGCCCGGATGCAGCCAGTCGGCCCGCAGCACCGGATCGCGCGCGGGCGTGGTGGTGACGACCAGCTGGCTGTCGGCGACCAGCCGGGCCGGATCGGGCTCATAGCGCGCCCCGACACCAAGGCGCGCGGCCAGATCGGCGGCGCAGGCGGCGCCCTTGGCCGGGTCGCGGGCCCAAACCAGCACGCGCTGGAACGGGCGCACCAGATGCGCGGCCTCGATTTGCAGTCGCGCCTGCACACCCGCCCCGATCACCCCGGCGCAGTGCACGGTTTCAGGTGCCAGATGGCGCGCGGCCACGGCCCCCGCCGCCGCAGTGCGGATATCGGTCAGATAGCCATTGTCCAGAAACAGTGCCTGAACCAACCCGGTTTGCGCCGAAAACAGGATCATCAGCCCGTTCAGGCTGGGCAGGCCCAGTTTCGGATTGTCGAAAAAGCCGGGGCTGACCTTGATCGCGAACCCGTCAAATCCGGGGATATAGGCGGTTTTCACATCCACCTCGCCATGCGCGGCGGGCAGGTCCATCGACATCACCGGCGGCATCACCACCCCGCCCTGCGCAAGGGCGGCGAAGGCACGCGCGACCACATCGACGGCGGCAAGGTCCAGCTTGACCGCCGCGCGCAGCTCGACCTCGGTCAGGATCGATACGTCATGCGCCATAGCTGACCCCCTTGACGGTCAGATCGCCCAGCGCCACGTCCTGTCCCGCCACCACACGGGTGAAAAGCGTCATGTCCAGATTGCGGCCGCTCAGGATCGTGCCGACCGGCCCGGCAGGCAGGTCCAGACCGCCCGCCATCAGCACCGCCAGCCCGACGACCGCGCCGCCCTCGGCCACCAGCCGGTCCTCGTAATACAGCGCCTGCATGGCGCGATAAATCTGATCCTCGCTGACCAGAACGGTGTCGTCCAGATAGTCGCGGCACAGGTTAAATGAACACACGTTCTGCAACCCGATCCCGCCGCCCAGACTGTCGGCCAGGCTGGGCCGTTCGGTCACCTCGACCGGATGGCCCGCGCGCAGGGACGCATGCATCGCGGCCCCCCGGTCCATGGTCACCCCGATCACCCGGATCCCGGGGTTGATCGTCTTGGCGGCCAAGGCCACGCCGCCCGCCAGCCCGCCGCCCGACAGCGGCACCAGAAGCGTGGCCAGATCGGGTCGCGCCAGCAGCATCTCGACCCCGATCGTGCCCTGCCCGGCAATCACCGATGGGTCGTCGAAGGGCGGCACCTCGGCCAATCCGTCCTCGGCCACCAGGCGGTCCACCTCCTGCTGCGCGTCGTCCTGGCTGTGCCCGACGATCCGCACCTCGGCGCCCAATGCGCGGATGCCATCGACCTTGGCCTGCGGCACCAGATCCGACATGCACACCACTGCACGCATCCCGCGCGCCCGCGCCGCATAGGCCACGCCGTGCCCGTGATTGCCGGTCGAGCAACAGGCCACCCCGGCCACATCGCCCAGCCCCGCAACCGCGTTCAGCGCGCCGCGCAGCTTGAACGCGCCGATGGGCTGCGCGATCTCCAGCTTCAGCAACACCTCGCGCCTGGCCAGACCGCTGAAGAACGGCGACGGCACCAGCGGCGTGTTATCCGCAACGCCCGCAATTTGCGCACGGGCGGCCAGAATATCGGCAAGCGTCGGACTCATCGCATCCCTCTGTCGGTAATGAACAATTTGCAGTCGCCCCTGTGCGGGGGCTTGCGGCAGAACCGCTTCATGCTCAGACTGGCACAACGCCCTGAGGCCAACACGCCCAGCCCCGGGAAGTCAACACCCGCCCTGCAGGAGAATCGCGCATGATCCAGAAACGTGTTCCGTTCAGCGATGCGGAATATGCCCGCCGCCTGGCGAAAACCCGTGCCGCAATGGCCGCGCGGGGGCTGGACGTGCTGTTTGTCGAGGATCCGTCGAACATCGCCTGGCTGACCGGCTATGACGGCTGGTCCTTTTATGTGCATCAGGGGGTTCTGGTGTTCCCTGACGCCGACCCGATCTGGTGGGGCCGCAATCAGGATGTCAACGGCGCGCTGCGCACCGCGTGGATGGCCGATGACCGGGTGCGCGGCTATGCCGACACCTTCGTACAGTCCACCACCCGTCACGCGATGCAGGATCTGGCCGGGATCATCAAGGATTTGGGTCTGGGGCACGCGCGGATCGGCGTCGAGATGGAGAATTACTATTTCTCGGCCAAGGCCTATGTCACCCTGCTGGCCGAACTGCCCGAGGCCGCGCTGGTGGACGCCACCGCGCTGGTCAACTGGCAGCGTGCGGTGAAATCCGGCGAAGAGATCGCCTTCATCCGCAAGGCGGCGGCGATTTCGGAAAAGCTGGTCGACGGGGTGCTGGAGCGGGTCGAGCCCGGCCTGAAGAAGAACGAGCTGGTGGCCGAAATCTACCGCGATGCGATCCGCGGCATCGGCGACGACTGGGGCGATTACCCGGCCATCGTGCCGCTGCTGCCGTCGGGCTCGGACGCGGCGGCGTCGCATCTGACATGGGACGGGCGCCCCTTCGTGACCGGCGAGGCCACGTTCTTTGAGCTGTCGGGCTGCTATCGCCGCTATCACGCGCCGTTCTGCCGCACCGTGTTTCTGGGCACCCCGCCCGATTTCCTGCTGCGCGCCGAGGCGGCCCTGGTCGAAGGGCTGGAGGCCGGGCTGGAGGTCGCCCGCGCCGGCAACCGCGCCTGTGACGTGGCCAACGCGCTGGCCGCGCCGCTGACCCGCGCCGGGATCGAACGCGGCGCGCGCTGCGGCTATCCGATCGGCATTTCCTATCCGCCCGACTGGGGCGAGCGCACGATTTCCTTCCGGGCCGAGGATGAAACCGTGCTGGAACCCGGCATGACCTTCCATTTCATGCCCGGCCTGTGGATGAAGGATTGGGGGCTGGAAATCACCGAATCCATCCTGATCCGCGACGAAGGTCCGGCCGAAACCTTCTGCAACCGCCCCCGCAAGCTTTTCGTGAAAAACTGACATGCTGAAAGAGACCTGCACCATTCTGGACGAGCTTGTGGGGTTCGCCACCGTATCCTCGGACAGCAATCTGGACATGATCGCGCATATGGCCACGCGGCTGTCGGATATCGGCGCGCAGGTCGATCTGATGCACGATGGCAGCGGCACCAAGGCCAATCTGTTCGCCACGCTGGGCCCCGCCGATGCGCCGGGCGGGATCGTGCTGTCGGGGCATACCGATGTGGTACCGGCCGAGGACGAGGACTGGACCTCGGATCCCTTCGCGCTGCGGCAGGGTGACGGGCGCGCCTATGGCCGCGGCACCTGCGACATGAAGGGGTTCATCGCTGCCGCGCTGGCGATGGCGCCCGGCTTTGCCACCGCGCGGCTGACCCGGCCGCTGCACTTTGCCTTCACCTATGACGAAGAGGTCGGCTGCATGGGCGGTCAGGCCCTGGTGGCCGAGTTGGAGGCGCGGGGCATTCGCCCCGCCATCGCCATCATCGGCGAGCCGACCGAGATGAAGATCATCGAGGCGCACAAGGGCTGCTGCGAATATACGACCGAGTTTCACGGCCTGGACGGCCACGCCTCGGATCCCGGCGCCGGGGTGAACGCCGCCGAATACGCGGTGCGCTATGTCACCCGGCTGCTGGAACTGCGCGACGCGCTGATCGCCCGCGCACCCGCCGACAGCCCGTTCGAGCCGCCCTTTACCACGCTCAGCCTGGGCCGGATCAGCGGCGGCACCGCCAGCAACGTGATCGCCGCCCGGGCCGAAATCGACTGGGAAATGCGCCCGGTGCAAAATTCCGACGCGGCCTTCGTGAAGGACGAGATCGGGCGCTATGTGAACGATGTTCTGTTGCCCGCGATGCGCGCGGTCCACCCGCAGGCCGACATCACCACCCGCGTGATCGGTGAGGTGGCCGGGCTGGAACATATGCCGCAAAACGCCGCCCGCGCCCTGCTGGCGAAACTGACCGGCCAGAACAGCAGCCACACCGTACCCTTCGGCACTGAGGCGGGGCTGTTTCAGGCCCTGGGCTGTTCGGCCGTGGTCTGCGGGCCGGGCTCGATCCGGCAGGCGCACCGGCCCGACGAATATATCGCGCTGGATCAGCTTTCGCAGTGTCTGGACATGCTGGCGCGGCTGACGCCGCAACTGGCGGCATAGCGCGGCGCGTCAGCCCTTGGTGCGGTTCATGATCTTTTCGAAGGCGTCGGTGCTGATCTGCATGATCTTGCCGCTTTCGGCGCTGTATTGCGCCATCGCGGTCTTCATGAACTGTGCCTGAATCTCGCCGATCTTGTTCATGTCGCGGCAGTTCATCAGTTCCTGCTGCAACTTCATGTCTTCCTTCAGGCGGTTGCCCACGAATTCCATCACCTCGGCCCCGGAACGGCCCATCGCTTCCATCATCGCGGTGCCGAAGCCGCCCAGCAGCGCCAGCCCTTCGGTCTGCATTCCGGAAAAGGCGCCGGGATCGCCCAGCTTCGGTGTCGGGGTGTTTGCCATGGTCTTTCCTCGCGGTTCGGGGGACAGGGTTATCGGCGCAGTCTACACTGATTCCCGTATCAGTTGTTTGTGCTTCTTTGCCGCGCCCCCCGGCTTAGGCGACCCGCCGCCCCTGCACCCAGGTTTCGCGCACCATCGGGGTGCCGTCGATGCGAGCCACGCGCACCAGATCGGCCCGCGCGCCGGGGGCGATCCGGCCCCGATCGCGCAGACCGGTGGCATCGGCGGGCGCGCGGGTGACGGTGGCGATACCGCGCGCCATGTCATCCCACAGATCGCCCAGCATCACCGCCGCCATCAGCAGCGCCGAAGGCACGTAATCCGACGACACGATATCCAGCAGATCCATCTCGGCCAGTGTTGCCGCCGCCACATTGCCCGAATGCGACCCGCCCCGGATCAGGTTCGGCGCGCCCATCATCACCGCGATGCCATGAGCGTGGCAGGCCTGCGCCGCCTCGACCGTGGTCGGAAACTCGGCCAGCCTGATGCCATGCTGCGCCGAAACCCCCACATGGGCGCCGGTGGTGTCGTCATGGCTGGCCAGAATCGCGCCATAGCGCCGGGCCTCGGCCACCGCCGCGGCCTCATGCGCATCGCCCAGCCGGTCGCGCATGTCCCGCAGATTGGCGACATGCTCGATGAACTCGGCCTCACTCAGGTTGTTCTTGCCCATCACATAGGCCTTGAGCTTGGAGATATCGCGAAACTGCCGCTGCCCCGGCGTGTGATCCATCAGACTGACAATGCCGACCCGATCCTCGGCGCCGAATTCGGCCAGTTCGGCGATCAGGGTTTCCGAACAGACCTCGGCCCGCAAATGCAGGAAATGACTGATCCGCAGCGCATCCTTCGCCCGCAAATCCAACAACTCGGCCGCCAGACCGCGCGCATAGGGCTTATAGCGGGTTTTGCCGCTGGGGACCGAACCCACCCGCATCGCGTCGAACACGGTGGTGATGCCGACGCCCGCCAGTTCCGCGTCATGGGCGATGATCGCGCTGGCATGGGGCCAGTCGACGCTGGGGCGCGGCTGGATGTGGCGTTCCAGATTGTCGGTGTGCAGCTCGATCAGGCCGGGCATCACCATGTCGCCCCCGCAATCCACGGCGCCCGGCGGCACCGCGCGGCCCTGATCGATGGCGGCGATATGGCCGTCCTCGATCCGCAGGGCGCCATGCACCACCTCGTCGGGCAGAACCAGCAGGGCGTTGGCCAGGGTGATATCGGTCATCGAAGGCTCCTTGAAGATCGGTCCTGTGCCGTGCGATGGCTGTCATGCAACTGTTGCGTGAGGCCCCTATGGCTCAGACTATGAACGAGTATAAGCGATATGCGATTTATTTCGCACCCGAGCCGGGGCCGCTGGCGGATTTCGGGGCGCGCTGGCTGGGCTGGGACGCCGCGATCGGGGCGGTGCCCGATGCGCCCGCCCTGCCCGATCTGCCGCGCCCGTTGCCCGAAATCACCGAAACCCCGCGTAAATACGGGTTTCACGGCACGATCAAGCCGCCCTTCCATCTGGCCGACGGCAAATCCGAGCCCGCGCTGCATCGCGCCGCCGCCACCCTGGCCCGGCACCTGGCCCCGGTCACGCTGGACGGGCTGGAACTGTCGCGGCTGGGCCATTTCCTGGCGCTGACGCCCACCGGACGCACCACCGCGCTGGCCTCGCTCGCCGCGCATGTGGTGATGGAACTGGACAGTTTCCGCGCGCCGCCCGGCCCGGCCGAACTGGCCCGCCGCCGCCCCGGCGCGCTGACCGAGACACAGCGCGCATTGCTGTCGCGTTGGGGATATCCCTATGTGATGGAAGAATTCCGCTTTCACCTGACCCTGACCGGCCGACTGTCCGACGAATACGCGACCGCGACCGAGGCCGCGCTGGCCCCGCTGATCGCCCCCCTGCTGCCGCGCCCGTTCGAGGTCAACAGCCTGTGCCTGTTCGGCGAGTCCGCGGCAGACGGGCGTTTCCGGCTGCTGCACCGCTATACCCTTTCCGGCTGAACCGCGTTCAGCATCGCCTGAACCGCCGTGTCCAGATCGCCGTCGTTGCAGATCACCCGCACCCGCAGCCCCGCCGGCAACGCATAGCCCGCGCGGTCCAGCCGCCGGGCGATGTCCTCGGCACTTTCGCGTCCCCGCTCGGCCAGCCGCGCCGCCAGCACCGGCACCGGGGCGGTCACATGCAGCACCGTGAGGCCGGGATAGGCGCGCACCGCGTCGGCCAGCACCCCGCGCGAGCCGTTGAACAGCACGTCCTGCCCGCCCGCCAGCGCCGTGTCGATCGCCGCCGGGATGCCGTAGGACAGCCCGTGCGCCTGCCACCACAGGGCAAAGCCCCCGGCTGCGCACCGCGCCGCGAAATCGGCCTCGCTGACCCCCTCGAAATCCTCGCCGCCCGCATCCGAGGGGCGGGTGATCACCCGGCGCACAAGGTGCAGATCGGGCCGGCGCGCCCGCGCCGCCACCATCAGCGTGTCCTTGCCCGCACCCGACGGGCCGACCACCGCGAACAGCCGCCCCGCCATCACGCCATCCCCGGCGTAAAGGCCGACACGTCCACTTCGCGGTCGCAGACCCGGTCGCGCGCCGCTTCGTCATGAAAGATGCCGATGATCGCCGCGCCGCGGGCCTTGGCCTCTTCGATCAGCGTCAGCACCACCTCGCGGTTGGCGGCGTCAAGGCTGGCGGTCGGTTCGTCCAGCAGCAGCGCGGGATATTCATAGGCAAAGCCGCGCGCGATGTTCACGCGCTGCTGCTCGCCCCCCGAAAAGGTGGTGGGCGACAGCGCCCACAGCCGCTCGGGGATGTTCAGCCGGGCCAGCAGATCGCGGGCACGGGCCAGGGCCGCGTCGCGGTCGTGGCCGGTGTTCAACAGCGGTTCGGCCACCACCTCGACCGTGGGCACGCGGGGAACGACGCGCAGGAACTGGCTGACATAGCCCAGCGTGCGGCGGCGCAGTTCCAGTATCTCGCGCGGCTCGGCGCGGGCGACATCGACTCCGCCCACCAGGATATGGCCGCTCTGCGCCAGATAGTTGCCATAGATCATCCGCATCAGGGTCGATTTGCCGGCCCCCGAGGCGCCGATCAGCGCCACGCATTGCCCCGGCGCCACCGACAGGGCCGCCCCTGCCATCACCGGGATCACCGCGCCGCCCTGATTGTGCAGGGTAAAGCTTTTGTGCAGGTCACGAATTTCGATCATCACGTCATCCTTGCCGCTAGAGCCAGCGGCGCCATTTGAAAAACAGGTAAGTGACCAGCGCCGAGGCCACCATCACAATCAGCGCCGCCGGATAGCCCCAGGGATGGGCCAGTTCGGGCATAAAGCGAAAGTTCATCCCGTAGACCGAGGCCACCAGCGTCGGCGGCATGAACAGCACCGCCACGATCGAGAAGATGCGCACGGTGGCGTTCTGCTCCAGGTTGATCATGCCCAGCGTCGCGTCGTCGATCAGGCTGATGCGCGAGGACAGGAAATCCGCATGCACGCCCAGCGCACTGATATCGCGCTGCGCGCCCTTCACCACGGCGCGCAGGGCCGCATCGCCGCTGTCCAGGGTCTGATCATAAAAGCTCAGCGCGCGTTCCACCGTCAGCAGGCCCAGCCGCACCCGGCCCAGCAATTCCCCCTGACGGCCGATTTCCTGCAGCACGGCGCGCATCTTGCCGTGCTGGTGATACCCGTCGCCGCCGAAGACCCGCGCCGACAGACCGTCCAGCGCCTTGCCCACGCCTTCCAGAAGGTCGGCCAGCCGGGCGATGATTTCATCCATCAATCCCAGAAAGATATGCTCGGCCGAGCCGGTGCCGGTGGCAGTCTTATCGGCCCGGTCGGGAAACGTGTCGAACGGGCGCGGCGCGTGGTGGCGCACTGTAATCAGCCGCTGCTCGGACAGAATGAAACTGACCGGCCCCGCCAGCGGCGTATCGGCCTCGGTCAGCCCCGGCAGGACCACGGTCATGAAATCGGCCCCCGCCTCGCGGAACAGACGGTTCGAGATCTCGATCTCCTCCATCTCGTCCAGCGAGGGCACCGCATGGCCCAGCGCGGCGACGGCGCGGACCTCGTCCGCATCCGGGCGATAGAGGTCGATCCAGATCGCATCGGCCAGCACCGCGTCCTTCAGCGGCTGCACCCCGTTGCCGTTTTGCCGATAGGCCTTGAGCATCGGTTACACCTGCAACACGGAAGAGACCAGAAGCTGGGTATAGGCGTGCTGCGGGTCGTCCAGCACCTGATCGGTCAGGCCGGTTTCCACCACATGACCCGATTTCATCACCATCAGCCGGTCGGCCAGCAACCGCACCACCGCCAGATCATGGGTCACAATGATCGCAGACAGCCCCATCTGCCGCACCAGACCGCGCAACAGATCCAGCAGCCGCGCCTGTACGCTGACATCAAGCCCGCCGGTCGGTTCGTCCATGAACACCAGCCGCGGCCCGGTCACCAGATTGCGCGCGATCTGCAACCGCTGCTGCATCCCGCCGGAAAACGCGCTGGGGCGGTCGTCGATCCGGTCATCCGCGATCTCGACCCGGCCCAGCCAGTCCAGCGCCTGCCCCCGGATCTGGCCGTAGTTGCGCGCCCCCACCGCCATCAGGCGTTCCCCCACATTGCCGCCGGCGCTGACGCCCATGCGCAAACCGTCGCGCGGATTCTGATGCACGAAGGCCCAGTCGGTGCGCGACAGCATCCGCCGCTCGGGCTCGCTCATCGTCACGGTGTCCTTCAGCCCGTCGGTGCGGGTGTCGAACAGCACCTGCCCGCTGTCGGGGGTCAGATGCCCGGCCAGACAGTTCAGCAGCGTGGACTTGCCCGAGCCCGACTCGCCGACGATCCCCATCACCTCGCCCGGGTACAGATCGAACGAAATATCGGCACAACCGATCCGCGCGCCATAGAGCTTGGTGATGGCGTCCACCTTCAGCAGCGGTGTCATCGCAAGCCTCCGATTCCGGCAGATGAAAATTTTTCCCGAAAAATTTTCGGCTGAAAAATCTTCGTGAAGATTTTTCCGGTCCCGCTCATGCCGTACCCTCCCCGAAAGGCACGCCCATCTCGCCCAGGTGACCCGCCGCACGGCGGTCGGCGCAATAGTCGGTGTCGGAACATACGAACATCCGCCCGCCCGCGTCATCCAGGATCACCTCGTCCAGATAGGTATCCCCGGCCCCGCACAACCCGCAGGGATGATCCGCCTTGGAGGGGTCGAACGGGTGATCCTCGAAATCAAGGCTGACCACCTTGCAATAGGGCGGCACCGCATAAATGCGCTGCTCGCGGCCCGCGCCGAACAGTTGGATCGCAGCCATTTCCATCTTCGGGTTGTCGAATTTCGGGATCGGCGACGGATCCATCACATAGCGCCCCTCGACCTTGACCGGATAGGCATAGGATGTGGCGATACTGCCATGGCGCGCGATATCCTCATAGAGCTTCACATGCATCAGGCCGTATTCCTCCAGCGCGTGCATCTTCCGGGTCTCGGTCTCGCGCGGTTCGAGAAAGCGCAGGGGTTCCGGGATCGGCACCTGATAGACCAGAATCTGATCCTCGGTCAGGGTCTGCTCGGGGATGCGGTGGCGGGTCTGGATCACCGTGGCCTCGGCGGTGTGCTCGGTCGTGGCGACGTCGGCGGTGCGTTCAAAGAACTTGCGGATCGACACCGCGTTGGTGGTATCGTCGGCGCCCTGGTCGATCACCTTGAAGGTATCCTCGGGCGTCAGGCAGGCGGCGCTGACCTGCACACCGCCGGTGCCCCAGCCATAGGGCATCGGCATTTCACGGCTGGCAAACGGCACCTGATAGCCCGGGATCGCCAGCGCCTTGAGCAGCGCGCGGCGGATCATCCGCTTGGTCTGCTCGTCCAGATAGGCAAAATTATATTGGCCGGCTTCGGTCATTTTTTCGCCTTCTTTTTCAGCGAGATTAACGAAAACGCAAACGGGGTGTACATATGCTCAACTGGATGGCGACGATAACCTGCGATCAGATCATCCTGAGCGCGATCTGCTGCTGCGCGGTTGGCGAGATGATGATCCACCTGCTGCCCGACGCGGTGGCCGGCCCCGGCGGCTGGCTGGTGGATACCGGCGACAATTGATCCGCTCATTCCGCGGCCTCCCGCGTCCGGGCGACCGCAGCCGCCTCGGCGCGCAGCTTGCGCACCAGTTCCAGTTCCGACTGGAAATCGACGTAATGGGGCAGCTTGATATGCTCCAGAAACCCGGTCGCCTGAATATTGTCGGAATGGCTGATCACGAATTCCTCGTCCTGCGCGGGGACGCCGGCGCTGTCCTCGCCCAGTTCTTTCCAGCGCAGCGCCCGGTCCACAACCGCCATCGAAATCGCCTTGCGCTCGGTATGACCGAAGGTCAGCCCATAGCCGCGGGTGAACTGGGCCGGTTCGGTTTTTGATCCGACGAACTGGTTGACGGTTTCGCATTCGGTCAGCGTGACCTCGCCGATCTCGACCGCAAAGCCCAGTTCGGGGATCTCCATCTCGACCGGAACCCGGCCCACGCGCAACTCGCCCACGAAGGGGTGGTTCTTGCCATAGCCGCGCTGGGTCGAATAGGCCATCGACAGCACGAAACCTTCATCGCCGCGCGTCAGCGCCTGCAGCCGCAGCGCGCGGTTGGCGGGAAATTCCAGTGGCGCGCGGGTCAAATCGGGCGGGGTGTCGTCGGCATGGGGTTCGGTCTGGATCAGCCCGTCGCGGTTCAGCATCCCGGTGACATGCGGCACCGGCCCGGCCAGCGGCGCGGCCTCGGCGGCGGCGGGCGGCGCACCCTCGGCCGCCAGTTTGAAATCCAGAAGCCGGTGGGTGTAATCGAAGGTCGGGCCCAGCACCTGCCCGCCCGGCGCGTCCTTGAACGTGGCCGAGATGCGGCGGTCGCAGGCCATCGCGCCGGTCTCGACCGGGTTGGAATGGCCGATGCGCGGCAGCGTGGTGCGATAGGCGCGGATCAGAAAGATCGCCTCGATCATGTCGCCGCGCGCCTGTTTGATCGCCAGCGCCGCCAGATCGGGGTCGTAAAGCGACCCCTCGGCCATCACCCGGTTCACCGCCAGCGCCAGTTGCTCGCGGATCTGATCGACCGACAGTTCCGCCACCGATCTGTCACCGCGGCGTTCCTCGGCCAGCCATGCATGGGCGTTGTCGATGGCGCGCTCGCCGCCTTTGACAGCTACATACATCAGACAACCCCCATGTCGCTGTCGCCCGTGGGCGCGGCCACCTGCGTGGTGCGCGGCAACCCGGCAAGCTGGTCGCCCGCGGTGAAATAGAAATCCAGCCCCAGCGGATACAGCGCCGCATTGGCCTGCAAGGCAGTGATATTGGGCAGGCGCAGGGTCTCGGTCGTCTCGATCCCCGGCCCGGTCAAGGTCGCGCCCGCCTTGCTCAGCAGCGCCACTTCGACGATCAGCGTGGCCGAACGGTCGGGATATTCCGCCGTGCCGATCCGATAGGCCCGCAGCGGGTGCAGCGCCGACCAGCCGCCGACGGCGAACACGGCCTCGGCCGGTCCGACGATCGGCGCGCCGGTGTGAAAGGCCAGCCAGTCGCGCAGCTCGGGCAGATCATGCGAGGGCGCCAGATAGACCGGCGTTTCCGCATCGGCCAGCGTCAGCAGCAGCGTGCCCGCCGCAACCGACAGCGGCGCGGGCGGCGTGGCGCCGCGCAGCGTCTGGATCCGGCCAGGCCGGGCCATGGCGTTCAGCGCGGCGCGAAACGCCTGCGCCGCCTGCACCGGCGCGTCGGCAAATCCGCCTGTCAGGGCCTGCATGTCCATGCGCTCAATCCTCCCCCCGGACCATCGTGAAGAAATCCACCTTGGTGGCGGCGGCCTTGGCGGCGCGGGCGGCGGCGGCCTGTTCGCGCTCGGCCGCCAGCGGCACCAGCACCCTGGCGCGCACCGTGTCGGCCGCGCCGGTCTGCATCATCGCATCCAGCAGTGCCGCCTGACGCGCCTTTTCACGGTCGCGCCCCTGCACATAGGCATGGCCGACCGCGCCACCCTGTTCCAACGTCACGGCGCAGCGGGTAACCGTCATTTCGCCCAGATTGAAGGGCGCGCCGGTACCGCCCGCACGGCCGCGCACCATCACGCCGCCCACCTCGGGCGCGCGCAACCAGCGAAAGGCGGGCTCGGGGCCCAGTTCGGCCCCCAGCGCGGCCCAGTGGCGCGCCAGTGCCGGTGCCGGGGTCTGGGCCAGCAGGCTCATCCAGTCTTGTCTCGTGTCGATCTTTGTCATGTTAGACAGCTTGCCGATTTGTCTGCGTTACTATACAACTAGACAAATGGATACGCGGCCCGCCCGAGTCGCGCAAGCGCATAGATGTGAACTTTAGGTAACAGTCATGGGTCGCACCCCGATCTGGAAATCCATCGCCGCGGCCCTGAGCGCCGAAATCGGCGAGGGGCACTATCGCCCCGGCGACAAGCTGCCGACCGAGGCCGAGCTGTCGCAGCGCTTTGGCGTCAACCGGCACACGGTGCGCCGGGCGCTGGCCGACATGGCGGCGCGCGGCATGGTCCACGCGCGGCGCGGCGCCGGGGTCTATGTGGCCGCCAAGCCGACCGACTATCCGATCGGGCGGCGGGTGCGGTTTCACCAGAACCTTCAGGCCGCCGGCCAGACCCCCGACAAGCGCATTCTGCGGCTGGAGACCCGGCTGGCCGATATGCGCGAGGCCGCGGCGCTGCACCTGACGCCCGAAGACATGGTGCAGGTTTATGAGGGTATCTCGCTGGCCGATGACACGCCGATCGCACTGTTCCGCAGCATCTTTCCCGCCGCGCGGTTTCCCGATTTGCTGGCCGCCCTGGGCGAGACGCGGTCGGTCACCGCGGCGCTGGCAAGGGGGGGCCTGGACGACTACACCCGCGCCTCGACCCGGCTGACGGCGAAGCTGGCCAATCCCACCCAGGCGCTGCACCTGCGCATCACCGAGGGCGCGCCGATCCTGCGCACCGTCAGCATCAACGTCGATTCCGACAATATGCCCGTTGAATACGGCCATACCTGGTTCGCCGGCGACCGGATCAGCCTGACGGTGACGCCGGAATAGCTAAAACCCTTAGCCTATTGTCATACCCGCGATACAGAGTCGGGTTATCCACAAGTAAAACGCGAGTGGCGAGCAGACAGATGCCTCACCTTCTTCACCCCTTGCGCCTGACCGGTGCAACCATCTTACGCGACGGCGAATTGCAGCGCCGGTCGCTGGCGATCGCCAACGGGCGCATCACCAAGGGCCCCCTGCCCGAGGTGGATCTGTCGGGCTATCTGATCCTGCCCGGTATCATCGACCTGCATGGCGATGCGTTCGAGCGCCATGTGGCGCCGCGCCCCAGCGCCCCGTTCGAGCTGGGCCTGGGCCTGGCCGGCACCGACCGCGACGCGGCCTCTAACGGCGTGACCACCGCCTGGCTGGCGCAATGCTGGTCCTGGGAAGGCGGCCATCGCGGCCCCGATCACGCCGAGGCGGTCATGGCCGCGCTGGACAGCTATCGCCGCCAGGCGCTGACCGATCTGCGACTTCAGATCCGCTGTGAAACCCATCTGGTGGACAGCGGCCCGCGCCTTCTGGCCGCGGTCGAGCGGCACGGGATCGACTATGTCGTGTTCAACAATCACCTGGAGGAAGCCGCCGAATATGCCCGCGAACAGCCCGAGGTGATCTTTCACTGGGCGCGTCAGGCCGGGCGCACGCCCGAGCAGCACATGGCCCTGGTCGAGGGCGCGCTGGCCCGCAACAAGGACGTGCCCCGCCACCTGTGCCGCCTGGCCGAGGCGTTCGACCGGCTGGGCGTGGTCTATGGCAGCCATGACGACCCCGACGGCGAAACCCGCGAGCATTTCTCGATGATCGGGGCGCGGATCGCGGAATTCCCGACCTCGCGCCGCGCCGCCGCCGCCGCCAAGGCGATGGGCGATCCGGTGCTGATGGGCGCGCCCAACGTGGTGCGCGGCGGATCGCAGGCGGGCAATGTCGCGGCGCTGGACATGGTGGCGCAGGGTCTGTGCGATGCGCTGGTCTCGGATTATTATTACCCCGCGCTGGCGGCTGCGGCCTGGCGGCTGGTCGACGAGGGCGTGCTGCCCCTGCCCGCCGCCTGGGCGATGATTTCCGAAAAGCCCGCCGAAATCCTGCGCCTGCCGGATCGCGGACGGCTGGATTTCGGCAAGCGCGCCGATATCTGCGTTATCAACGAAGACACCCGGCGGGTCGAGATGACGATTTCCGGCGGCCGGCTGAGCTATCTGGCGGGCGAGGCCGCGCACCGGTTTGCCGGGCGGATCGGCGCGCTGGACATGGCCGCCGAATAAAAGCTTCAAACAGCCGTCACACAGCGTTTAAGCCGGTGTCACGATACATCGCATAGGTTTCCGGGAAATTTCCAACCACCCGAGGACCCCCGATGCTGACCAAGACCTGCAGCCTGATCGCCCTGATCGCCGCCTGCGGTGCCTCTGCCGCGCTGGCCGACGCCGTTGAACTGGGCCCCCGCCCCTATTACCTGATCGACCGTATGGAAGACGGCGCGCTGAAGGACAAGCTGGCCGCCTGTGCCGACACCCCGGCCAAGCGCACCCTGTTTTCCATCGGTCACCGCGGCGCGGCGCTGATGTTCCCCGAGCATACCGAAGAAAGCTATCGCGCCGCCGCGCGCATGGGCGCGGGAATCGTCGAATGCGACGTGACCTTCACCGCCGACAAGGAACTGGTCTGCCGCCACGCCCAGAACGACCTGCACACCACCACCAACATCCTGGCCACCGATCTGGCCGCGAAATGCACCACGCCCTTCGCCCCCGCCATGGGCGAGGACAGCGCCAAGGTCGAATGCCGCACCTCGGACCTGACCCTGGCCGAATTCCAGAGCCTCAGCGGCAAGATGGACGCGGGCAACAAGGCCGCGACCACCGCCGAGGATTACATGAACGCGACTGCCCCCTGGCGCACCGACCTGTACGCCACCAACGGCACGCTGATGACCCATGCCGGGTCGATCGCGCTGTTCAAGGAGCTGGGCGTCAAGTTCACGCCCGAACTGAAAAGCGCCTCGGTCGAGATGCCCTATGACGGTTTCACCCAGGCCGATTACGCCCAGAAGATGATCGACGACTACAAGGCCGCCGGCGTCCCCGCCTCGGATGTCTGGGCGCAAAGCTTCAATCTGCAGGACATCCTGTACTGGATCGAGCACGAGCCCGAGTTCGGCGCGCAGGCGGTCTATCTGGACGACCGCTATGAAGCCGTGGAAGGCGATGGCGGCCTGCTCGACCCGATGAAACCCGAAACCTTCCAGCCGACGATGCAGGAACTGGCCGACATGGGCGTTCAGTACATCGCACCGCCGATGTGGATGCTGGTGACGCTGGAAGACGGCAAGATGGTGCCGTCGGCCTATACCGAACAGGCCAAGGCCGCCGGGCTGAAGATCATCACCTGGACGCTGGAACGCTCGGGCCCGCTGGCGACCGGCGGTGGCTGGTATTTCCAGTCGGTGGCCGACACCATCGACAATGACGCCGACTATTTCGAAATCCTCGACGTGCTGGCGCAGGACGTGGGCGTCGAAGGCGTGTTCAGCGACTGGCCCGCGACCGTCAGCTATTACGCAAGCTGCATGGGCCTGAACTAGGCACGGGCGCAGCCGGAACGACGAAGGGGCGGCCCGCAAGCCGCCCCTTTTGCGTTTTCAAACCTTCGCACGGGCGTCACGGAAATTTTACACCGCCGCGGCATTCAGACACCGTTCATCATGATGCCGGGACCTGTGCGGCAAATCGAATTTAGATCAGAATTTTCATCACTCTCGGGGGTGGCCGCAGGGCCGCCCCCTTTTCGCGCGTCAGCCGCCGTATTTTTCCAAGAACGCCTCGATCTCCAGCACCCGGAAATCGCTTAGCGCCGCGCGCAGCGCAGCGTGCGGCCAGTCCCACCAGGCCAGTGCAATGATCCGGTCGGCGATCGGCGCGGCGAAGCGTTCGCGCAGCGGTGTGGCCGGCACCCCGGCCACGATCATGTAGGGCGCCACATCGCGTGTCACCACCGCCCCCGCGGCCACCACGGCGCCATGGCCCACCGTCACCTCGGGGCGGATGATGGCACCGTGCCCGATCCAGGTATCATGACCGATCGCAGCGCGGCGCGAACGGCGATGGGCGAAGAAGTCCGGGTCGTTTTCCGCATCGTCCCAATAATCGGCCGAGCGGTACAGGAAATGATGCAGCGCGGCGCGGTGCATCGGGTGATCGGTCGGACCGATCCGGGTGAAGCTGGCAATATTGGCGAATTTGCCGATCGTCGTGTTGGCGATGTCGGCATAGCGGTCGCAATAGGAATAATCACCGAATTCGGAATAGGCGACGCGCGAGCCCTGCCCGATCTCGACATAGCGGCCAAAGCGGCTGTCGGTGATCGCGCAGTCGGAGTGCACAAAGGGTTGGTCTTCGCTCAGACGGGGCATGGCCGGCTTTCGTTGCGCCACAGGATTTCATGCCTCCGGCGGGGATATTTTCACGAAAAAGAAACAAGGATCAATGCCCGCCCTCGTCGCCCTGGATCAGGCGGCGGCGCAGCAGGCCCGACAGCCAGTCCATCAGCATCACCATCAGCACGATCAGCACGATGTAATAGCTGACCTCTTCCCAGTCCTTCTGGGTGTTGATCGCCTGGGTCAGCAGCAAACCGATACCGCCGCCGGTGATCGCGCCGATGATGGTGGCGCTACGGGTGTTGGATTCCAGATAATACAGAACCTGGCTGAGCAGCACCGGCGTGATCTGCGGGATCACCCCGAAGCGGTAGCGCTGCATCGGGCGCGCGCCGGTCGATTGCACGCCCTCGATCTGCTTGTCATCCACGTTTTCCAGCGCTTCCGAGAACATCTTGCCGAAGCTGCCGGTATCGGTCAGCAGGATCGCCAGCGCGCCGGTCATCGGGCCGGGACCGAAGGCGCGGGACAGGATGATGGTCCAGATCAGCCCGTCCACCCCGCGCACGAAGTCGAATACCCGGCGCACGCCGAAGCGCAGCGTCAGGATCGGCGTGAAGTTCTTGGCCGCCAGGAAGGCCAGCGGCAGCGCGATCAGCGCCGCACCCATGGTGCCCAGAAAGGCCATCAGAATGGTTTCGAACATCGCCCAGGCCACCTCGCGGTGGCGCCACATGGCGTTGGCCCAGAAATCCTGCCACGCGCCGGCTAGGTTGGTCCGGTCAGGATCGAGCTGCGGGCCGAACAGGATCTGGCCCGGGCCGCGACCGTGATAGGGACTGTCGAGGGTGAAAAAGAACATCTCCCACCCCGCGAAATAGCGGAACACCTCGGTCCGGTTGCGGGTGACGGAGACGCGCCCGGCCTCGCTGGTGATCGCCAGCCGGTTTTTCGACAGGTTGATCCAGCCCGGCACGGTGTCGGGGTCGAGGTTGGTCTCTACGCCCCGACCGCTGGGATGCGCCGTGATCTCGCCAAAACCGGGCACGTCATAGCGCATTCCCCCATCGGCCAGATAGGTGACAACATGGCCGTGCCCGAGGTCGACCACCGTGGCGCCGCCCTGCGCATGAACCCAGGCCGGGAAGGTGCCGGGGGGATAGGTGCCCTTACGCTCGCCCTCGATCGCGACGCTGACATCGCCGGTGCGGTTGTCGCGGGTCACATGGGTCTTGTAGCTATAGCTGTCGGCGACCAGGGTGCGGGCATTGTCCATCCGCGCATCCCGTGCCAGCCCGATCAGATCGAAGGCAAAGAAAATGTAAATCAGATAGGCCAGCACCACCGCCGGCAGCCCGAAGGCCATCAGGCGCTTGCGCACGAACAGTGTGTCGGCCTGCAGTTTCAGCGCCTCGGTGCTCATGCGCGGCCTCCGCGGGTCAGTCGGTTGCGGTAATAGCTGGACAGCTGATCGAAAAAGACGATCGAGGCGAACAGCAGGATGAAGATCGCCGCGGCCTCGTCGAACTTGCCCTGGCCCCAGCTCATCGCGTTTTTCAGGTCATAGCCGATGCCACCCGCGCCGACGAAGCCCAGGATCGCCGAGGCACGGATATTGATCTCGAACCGTAGCAGGGTGTAGCTGAGGTAGTTCGGCGCGACCTGCGGGATCACGCCCAGCCACATCTGTTGCGCCCAGCTGGCGCCGACCGATTGCAGCCCCTCGACCGGCTTGAGCGACGCGTTTTCGTTAACCTCGGAAAACAGCTTGCCCAGCGCGCCGGAGGTGTGAAAGGCGATCGCCATCATCGCCGGCACCGGGCCGCCGCCCAGCACGAAGATCAACACCAGCGCGATCACGATCTCGGGTATGGCGCGCATGATGTCCATGGCCCGGCGGAACACCGGGATCAGCCGCGGATACCGCGCCAGCCCGCGCGTCGACAACAGCGACAGCACCTGACCGAACGCGCCGCCCACAAGGGTGGACACGGCGGCGATGTTGATCGTTTCGATCAGCGACGGGAAGAAATGCACCAGATGGGCCGGCAGAAGCTCTTTCTTCTGCCACGCCTCGGATACAACCATTCTGGGAAAATCCAGAATATTGTGGAACCCGTCCCAAAAGCCGCCGGCGTTGCGATGATCGGCCAGCACGAAGCCCGAAATCAGCAGCAGCATGAAGACCGTCACCGTCAACCCGCCATACAGGCGTTTGCGGCGCGTCAGTTCTATGTAATGGGCGCGGATGTCGGGTACCCGCGCGTCGCCGGAAGCTGTCAGATCTGTCATGCGGGGTGCTTTCAAACAGAAAGAACGGGCCCCGGCATCCGGGACCCGTTCGCAGCGTTACACGCTTAGTTGGATTTCGCCTTGCGAGCTTCGATGATCGACAGATAGGCGTCGTGGGTGATCGGGTCGAAGCCCAGCGATTCACCGGCGGAGATGCTGTAGGTGCAGTCCTTGTCAGTGTCATACATGCCGTCGATCAGGGCGGTCATCTTGGTCTTTACGTCGGCAGGCAGCGCCGTGCGCAGCACGATCGGGCCTTCCGGGATCGGCTTGGAGCGCCAGATTTCGACCAGGTCGTTCATGTCGATCAGGCCGGCGTCGACCGCCTTGCGCAGCGCGCCCGAGTTGAAGCCGTCTTCCCAGTTGCCCTGGCCGTCGGCCCAGGTCACACCGGCATTCACGTCGCCGTTGTTCACGGCAACGATGGTCTGCTCGTGACCGCCGGTGAATTTGACTTCGCCGAAATAGTCACCCGTCTCCATGGAGGCGCCGGTTTCCATCGGGATCTCGATCGAGGGGATCAGATAGCCCGAGGTGGAGTTGGGATCGCCAAAGCCGAAGCTCTTGCCCTTCATGTCGGCCAGCGAGGTGATGCCGCTGTCCTTGCGGGCGAACCCGATCGAGTGATAGCCGTAGGAGCCGTCGAGGTTGATCTTGACCAGAACCGGCTCGACCGCCTCGGGATCTTCGAGGAAGGTCTTGGCATAACCGGACGCGCCCAGCCAGGCCATGTCGATGGTACCGCCCAGCAGGCCCTGGATCACGCCGTTATAGTCGGCCGGTGCGAACAGCTTGACCGGAACGCCCAGCGTTTCCTCGGTATAGTTTTTCAGGCATTCATGGCTGTTCAGACGGTCCTGGGCGTTCTCGCCGCCGAGGATGCCGATGCGGAATTCCGTGATGTCTTCAGCCATGGCCGGTGCGGCCAGGGTCGTGGTGGCCACAAGGGCAGCGAGCAGTCTTTTCATCTTGTCTCTCTCCAGGTTGAATGTGCTCCGCAAGGGTGCGGCGCCGATGAAAACTCAGATCGTTTCGCGGGCCTCCATCATCGCGCGCGTGTTTTCGTCCAGCGCGTCGATGGAGGTGGAGGTCGCCGCCTCGGAGAACGAGGCATCGGCGCCGTAAATGTCGCGGGCCGCGCCGGTGGTCAGCTGATCGGGGGTGCCGTCGAACACGATCCGCCCGTCGCGCATCCCGATCACGCGGTCACAATAGCGCCGCGCCGTATCAAGCGTGTGAAGGTTGGCGATGACCATGCGGCCGTCTTCTTCGTGAATGCGGCGCAGCGCGTCCATCACCACCTGGGCATTCATCGGGTCCAGGCTGGCGATGGGTTCGTCGGCCAGGATGATCTTGGGATCCTGCATCAGCGCGCGGGCGATCGCCACCCGCTGCTGCTGGCCGCCCGACAGCGCCTCGGCCCGTTTGGAGGCCTGCTCGGCTATGCCCAGACGGTCCAGAATGTCGATGGCACGGTGAATGTCGGATTGCGGGAACAGGTTGAACATGGTGGCCAGGGTCGAGCGGCGGTTCAGCGTGCCATGCAGCACATTGCTGACCACATCCATGCGCGGCACCAGGTTGAACTGCTGAAAGATCATCGCGCATTCGGATTGCCAGGCCCGCTTGGCCCCGCCCTGCAACGACAGGATGTTGCGGCCTTCGAAATTGATCGCGCCGGTGCTGGCATCGGTCAGGCGGTTCATCATCCGCAGAAAGGTGGATTTGCCTGCACCGGACCGACCGATAATGCCGATCATCGCCGATTGCTCGACGGTGAAGCTTGCATTGTCCACCGCGATGTTCCGCCCGAAAGCCTTCGTGACGTTTTCGACGCTGAGCAGCATGTCATCCCCAATTGACTGTCCTCGGGCCGGATACAGGTGGGGTGCGAAGTGAATGTTTCAGTTTTCTGAAGGTTTTGTGACGCCCTGCGGGAAATGCGAAATACCCGCCACTTCAGGGCGGACATGAAAAAGCGGGCGGCCCAATCCGGACCGCCCGCCAGTACCGTGTGAGTGGTGGCGCTTGCGTTACTCGAATGACCGCAGATAGGTAATCACGGCCGTGCGATCCTCTTCCTTCTTCAGTCCCGCAAAGGACATCTTGTTCTTGGGAAGATATTTCTTCGGATTCTCCAGATAGCCGCTCAGCGCCTCGTCATCCCAGACGAGCCCCTCTTCGCCGGCCTCGGCCATTGTCTTGGAGTATTTGAAACCCTCAACGGCCCCCGCCGCGCGGTGATAGACACCGTTCAGAACCGGGCCGGTCCTGTTCTTGGCACTCTCACCCACCTGGTGGCAGGCCTTGCACTTCTTGAACACCTTTTCCCCCGCAGCGACCATTTCAGGGTCGAGCGCGGCGGTTTCAACCGCAGCCGGGGCGTCTTCCACCACGTCGGGGGTTTCAGCGGCGGCGGCCTCCTCGACCGCGACAGCCGCCTTGGCGGTGGTCTCTTCCGGGGTCACGTCCAGAACCGTGGCTTCCATCGTGATCTCGACCGTGTCCTTGCAGTTCTCCATGCAGGGCGCGGCGCTGAACAGCGGCAGTTCGGTCGCTTCGCGGTCATCGACGATGAAGCCGTCCGCGTTGGGCATTTCCACATCCAGGAAATTCGCCTTCGACAGAACGAAGTCGTCCTCTACCAGATCGTTGGAATACAGGATGTAGGCCACGATCGCATAGACCTCGTCCGCGCTCAGGGTCTGAGCGTCGCCAAAGGGCATCGAGCGGTGGACATAGTCCCAGGTGGTGGACAGATACGGCCAGTAGGAACCGACCGTCTTCAGCGGATCTTCGCGATCCAGCGTATCCTTCCCGCCGGCCAGCTTCGGCCAGTTACCCACACCTTCGGCAAAATCGCCGTGGCAGACGGCACACTTGTCGGCAAAGATCATCTCGCCATCCTCGACCGAACCGGAACCTTCGGGCAGGCCCAACCCGTCGGGGCGCACGTCCTTGTCCCAGGCGGCCACCTCTTCGGGCAGCGCCGGACGGCCAAGGCCAAGCGGCTCGGCCAGCGCGGCGCCTGCGGTCAGCGATGCGGCCAGCGCCGTGCCGATCAAAAGATTACGATACTTCGACATTCTCTGCCTCCCCGCTCGGCTTGACCCACCAAGTCTGAATGCAATTGTTGTGATAGACCGAGTTCAGCCCGCGGACCTCGCGCAGCTGGGTCTTCGTGGGCTGCACATAGCCGGTGCTGTCGATCGCTCGGCTTTGCAGGAACATTTCCGAGCCGTCCCAGTCATGATCCAGATAGAACCGGGTCAGCGCCATGTCCTGGCCCGGCGCGGCCAGCCGCGCCTCTTTCCAGTTCTTGCCGCCATCGACCGACACATCGACGCGGGTGATCGCGCCGCGGCCCGACCAGGCCAGGCCGGTGATGACCAGCGGCCCCTTGCCATGGGTGATCGGCATCTGCGGGCTGGGGCTGGTGACGACGGATTTGGCATCCATCACCCAGGTCCATTTGCGGCTGGTGCCATCCTCCAGCGTGTCGGTGTATTTGCTGGTCTCTTCGCGGCTTTCCCAGGGCTTGTCGCCCACTTCGATGCGGCGCAGCCATTTGACCCACATGTTGCCTTCCCAGCCGGGCACGCACAGGCGCACCGGATAGCCATGCTCCATGCGCAGCGCCTCGCCATTGGCCTTGAAGGCGACAAGGCAGTCGTCCAGCGCCTTTTCCAGCGGGATCGAACGGCCGTTCGACGAGGCATCCGCCCCTTCGACATAGACCCACTTGCCCTCGGGCTTCACGCCCGCCTCTTCCAGCAGAGTGCGCAGGGTGACGCCGGTATATTCCATGTTGTGGATCATGCCATGCGTGAACTGCGACCCGTTCAACTGCGCACCCGCCCATTCCATGCCGGTGTTCGCCGCGCATTCCAGGAAATAGGTCCGCGTGACGCGCGGAAACCGTTCCAGATCGGCATAGGTGAACACCAGCGGCGTATCGACCAGCCCGTTGATCATCAGCCGGTAATCTTCCTTGCGCAGCTCGATCGCGCCCGAATGGTGGCGTTCGAAGGCGCAGCCCTGGGGGGTGATCGTGCCGTCCAGCGCATGAATCGGCGTGAAGTTGATCGAGCTGATCGTGTCAGCGGTCAGCCATTCCACGTTGCGGCGCACCACGTCGCCCTCATACTTGATCGGCAGGCCATAGGGCGTGGCGTCGACGCCGTCGCCCAGGCCCTGCGCCCAGGGCTGGATCTCGGTGATCAGCGGATCGCCCGCCGCATGGGCCGCACCACCGGCGGCCACGGCACCACCCGCGGCAAGCCCGGCTTTCAAAAAGCCGCGCCGGGTGGTCGTGGGGTCTGACTTGTCCGTCATATCTGCAACCTCCTCTGAAGATGCGTGGGTTATATTCGGTTTGTTCGATGTATGAATGCGATGATCGGTCACGCCCCGGTCACCTTGACCGATTTGTTCGGATCGATACTGACCGTGCCCATGCGCTTGACGTAGCTTTCCACCACATCCCAGATCGCCGGGCCTTCGGTGCCCTCGTTCACGCTGGCCCAGCCGGACACGACATAGCTCTTGGCCGGGTCGATCGCCTCGCCGGTTTTCAGCAGCGTCATGTCGGTGATGCGGCTGCCCTGCGGCTTGCTGACGTCGATGTGATAGCCCATGCCGCCGACGCGCACCATGTCCCCGCCCTGCTGGTAATAGGGGTCGGGGTTGAACAGGTTGTCGGCCACGTCCTCCAGGATCACGTGGATCGTTTCGCCGGTCATCTCCGACCGATAGGCCGCCGGATAGGACATGGAGGTGGCGTTGAACAGATCCTCGCGGGTGATCGCATCGCCGGGCAGCAGGCTCGGCCCCCAGCGGAAACCGGGCGACAGGGCGATATCGGCCTCACGCTCATCAATCAGCGCGTTGCAGATCAGATCGTCCCAGGTGCCGTTGAAATTGCCGCGCCGGTACAGCAGGCTGTCGGTGTGGCCCAGAACCTCGGACATCTCGGCCTCGTAGGGCGCGCGCTGTTCGTCGATCAGGGCGGCGACCTGTTTGTCGGGGGCGATCACGTCGGAAAATACCGGGATCAGCTTGTGACGGAAGCCCATGAGCTGACCGTTCTGCACATCCAGATCCAGTCGGGTCACGAACTTGCCGTTCGAGCCCGACGCGATCAGCATCGTACCGCCGACCATCACCGGCTCGGGCAGCGCGTCATGGGTGTGGCCGGTCAGGATCACGTCGATGCCGGGCACCTGGGCGGCCATCTTGCGATCGACGTCGAAGCCGTTGTGCGACAGCACCACCACCAGATCGGCGCCGGCGTCGCGCACTTCCTGCACTACCTCGTTCATGCGCTCTTCGCGCACGCCGAAGCTGAGGCCGGGGAACATGTATTTCGGGTTGGCGATCGGCAGATAGGGGAAGGCCTGGCCGATCACCGCGACCTTGGCGCCGCCGCGTTCGAACATCTTGTAGGGCTCGTAGGCCGGTTCGTCCCATTCATTGTCGAAGATGTTGGCCCCCAGAAAGGCGAAATCCAGCCCCTCGACAATCTCGTTCACCCGGTCCACGCCCAGGGTGAATTCCCAATGGCTGGTCATCGCGTCGGGCTTCAGCGCGTTCATGACATTGACCATGTCCTGCGCGTCGGTCTTCAGGCAGGTATAGGAGCCGTGCCAGGTATCGCCGCCATCCAGCAACAGCGCGTCGGGCCGGTCGGCGCGGATCGCGTTCAGGATCGTCGCCACCCGGTCCAGCCCGCCCATCCGGCCATAGCTTTTGGCCAGGGCCGCGAAATCGGGATAGGTCAGCGCATACGCCTCGGGCGTGCCGGGGGTCATGTTGAACATCTTCAGGAAATCGGCGCCGGTCACATGCGGCGGCAGCCCGTTCACGGCCCCCACCCCGAGATTGATCTCGGGCTCGCGGAAATAGACCGGTTTCAGCTGGCCATGGATGTCGGTGACATGGATCAGGGTGATGTTGCCATAGGTGTCAAACCCCAGAAGATCATCCTGGGTCAGCACCTGCTGGGCGGCCAGTTTCGACCAGTTGCCCACGCCCGAAGCCCCATAGATCGCCGAAGCGGCCACGGTGGCCTGCAAGAAATCTCGCCGCGAAATCATGTTCGTCGTCTCTCCGTTCAGGTTGCAAACTGCCGTCCGGCAAACGCAAGGCGCGCGTGCCGGTGGCGAGAAGCTTGGTAAAGGAACTAACGAATGCCCCGCGCGAAACAGGTCCGCGCGGGGAAGTGTGCTTAGTTACGCACCGAAGGGCCTTCGACCGACAGGCCGTTGCCGCGCGAGGCGACGTAAAGCTCCAGCGCGATGAACTCGGGCGAGCCTTCCTTGAAGGTCTCGGCGCGGGTGTCGCGGATGCAGCCCTTGAACCGGTTGTGGATCGAGTTCAGCTTGGCGTTCTTCAGGCGATAGGCCGGAAAGCCGTTGATCTGGCCCTGGCTCAGATGGTCCGCCCGGATCAGATTGTCATAGTTGTCCTCATGACAATTCGCACAGGACAGTTCGAGCTGACCGTAGCGGGTATAGTAGATTTCCTTACCCTTTTCCCAGGTCTCGGCCGCCGGGCCGTCGATCTTCACATCCACCGGCATCCCGCGCGACTGCAGCGTGATCAGGGCGGTCGTGTTGACCATGGAGGCGGAATTCCAGCCCCATTTCTCGGCGCCCATGCGGTTCTGGCGACAGTCGTTGATGTACATTTCCATCGTCCAGACTTCGCCGGCCGCCTCGTTATATTTCGGCATCACCGCACGCAGACCTGCCAGGCTCTCCGGCCCTTCGTGGCAGGAGGCACAGGACTTTCCCTCGGACCCGTCAACCGCGTTCCAGGTGTCGATCCCCTGATCGACAAAGATCATGCCGGGGTTATCGAAGTCATCCATCTGCAGCGCCTGGGTCTCGTCGGAACGGAAGGTCCAGCCGGAGCGGATTTCGTCGATATATTCCATATGCGCGGGCGCCGCCGTACGGGTCACAAGCTCGGTTTCCCCGTTAATGACGAGCTGGGCGTTTTCATCAGCCGCAACACCGCCTGCGCCAAGCGCAAGCAGTGCAACCGCGGACGTCACGGCCTTGAGCGAAAAAAGTTTCATGCGTTTCCTCCCTGAATGTATGAAACCAGCCGCTCAGCCGATCGCGATCGGCTTGGCGTCCTCGTAGACCGAGCCGTCATCGTCGTACCAGGTGAACTTGAATTCACCGGCTTCGGGCACCAGGGCCTCGAACTCGAAATACGGGTTGGTCGAGATCGCGGCCTCCAGCGTCACGTCGATGACGTTCTGCCCGTTGAAGTCGCAGGTGAAGCGGTTGATGATCGACCGCGGGATGACGTTTCCGTCCTTGTCCTTGCGCTGACCCGATTCCATCGGGTGGCTGATCAGCGTCTTGATGGTGATCGATTCACCAGCCGCCGCCGTTTTCGGGACCTTGACGCGGGGTTTTACACCAGTTGCCATTTTTCAGTTCTCCTTAAATCAGCCGCCGCAGCCGCCGATGGTGACTTTCACGGTGTTCGAGGCGGTCGCGAAGCTGCCATCGGCCATTTTGGCGATGGCGACCACGTCCTGCGTGCCCGCCAGGCGGATACGGGTCGAGGCGCTTTGCGAGCCGGCCAGCGGACCGAAGTTGAAGGTACACACCCCAGGCGTCGGGTTCCCCGAGGCCAGCAGCATGACCGATACCGCACCCGGCGCGTCGACGCTGACCGGAACGGTGTTGCCGTTCTCGGCGATCTCGGGGCTGGTCAGGGTCACGCCGGTATCGGCCATTTCGGCCCCGCCGGTGAAGGCGGCGATCGCCTCGTCCACACTGGCCATGGCACGGATGGGCAGCGCGATGGTTGCCGCGACACCGGCCCCAAGCGCAATCGCCCCACGTCTTGTCAGTTCCATTGCTCTCTCCTTGATAGGGGGAAGATCCGCTGCGGGATCACTCCTCTTTCAGCGTCATCAGATAGGCGACGACATCCTCGATCTGCTGCGCCGACAGAAGCGGCGGCATCGGATCGGATTTTGCTGCCTTGCCGGTATATGCGTCACCGGGGCGGATATAACCGGTCGTCTTGTAGAAGGACGGCATCACGGTGCCATCATAGGTCATCTTGGCATTCGCGACGATGCCGCGAAGCTCGGCCTCGGTCCAGCGATCCGCGACGCCGTCCAGTACCGGGCCGACCTCGCCGTGGAACGGTACGTCCTCGACCATTTCGGAAATCGCATGGCACGACACGCAGTTGCCAAGGCTCTTGGTGCCCGCGATCTTGCGGCCGGACGCGGCATCACCGGGCGTCCCGGTCAGCGACTCGGCGATTGCGCCATAATCGTCGAACGAGACGTTCTGCGGTGCCACTTCGGCCGAAGCGAGGCCGGTTCCCGCCACAAAACATGCGGCAGTCAGGATTGCGCGTTTCATTAAAAGACTCCTCCCAGTGTCTTTGTCCGTCCGCCAGAACGTAGCGGAGGCATCCAATGGTATGCAACAACAAATCTTGTTTTTTGCATACCTCCTTCACGTTCCTTCACGATGAAGTGTCGCATCACACTGACGGCAGCGCGGGATTCGTGCAAGACTCAGTCGCCTTGCGGCTGATCCTCGGCGATCTTGCGCGCGAGGTACTTCTGAAAATGCTCGTCACCCTCATAGCCTTTCTCCAGAACGAAGTTCAGCAGGCTCTTGGTGGTATACTTGCCGAAGGCGCCGGGCATGGTCACCACGGCGGCGCGGCCGGCGTTCCCCTCCTCGGGCGTTTCGTCGGGCATGAACATCATCGTCGGCGTGAACATCACGCCCCAGCGCCGCGCCATTTCCTTTTCCGGCAGCGTGGTGCCGTCGAAATCGGTCACCTCGACATCGCCGAACAGGTTCATCTGCACGACGAAATACTCGTCGCTCAGAATCGCCCCGATCCCGGGATCGGGGAACACCTCTTCGTGCATCTTCTTGCAATAGATGCAGCCGCGCTGCTCCCAGATCACCAGCAGGCGCTTACCCTCGGCGGTGGCGGTGTCCAGATCGTCCGACATGTCCTTGAACGTGTCCTGCAGCCAGTCGGGCTTGTGCAGCCCATCGTCGCCCATCGGGGCGGTGGCAAAGGCCGGGGCGGCCAGCGCCAGCATCCCGGCAATCAGAAACGAGGTCAGTTTCATTCTGTCAGTCCTCCCTGCATTTACCCGATGGATGTGAACCACGGGACATATTCGATCATGAATTGCGCGATGTAGGAGATCGAGTTGGTGGCGATCAGAACCCCGAACAGGATCAGCATCACCCCCATCGCCTTTTCCACATAGCCCATATATTTGCGGTTGCGCTGGACCCAGCCCAGGAACGGCCGGGCAAACAGCGCCGCGATCACGAACGGCGCGGTCATCGACAACCCATAGACCAGCAGCAGCAACCCGCCGCGCCAGATGTCGCCCATGCCGCTGGCCACCATCAGGATCGCCGCCAGCGCCGGGCCCACACAGGGTGTCCAGCCGAAACCGAAAGCCAACCCCATCAGATAAGCGCCCAGAATGGTGGTGGGCTCGGCCTTGCTTTCGATCCGTGCCTCCCGGTACAGGAACGGAATCCGCACGATCCCCAGAAAATGCAGCCCGAACACGATCAGCATCGCCGCGGCGACATAGGACAGCGGCTGTTTCCACTGGGCAAAGGCCTGGCCCAGTGCGGTCGCCCCCATCCCCAGCGTCACGAAGATCGACGTGACCCCCAGCGCAAAGAACACCGCCGACAGCACCAGGCGCCGCTGCGCGCCCGGCGCGATGCTGTCATCGCTGCGCAACTCGGACATTGAAATCCCGGCCATGTAGCACAGATAGAACGGAACGATCGGCAGGATGCAGGGCGACAGAAACGACAGAATCCCGGCTAACGCCGCACCGCCAAAGGAAATATCTAGCACCATGGCCCTCCCTTGCCGTGATTGCAGAAACAAATTACGATGTTTCTATCTTTCGGGAAAGATACAATGAAGCGAATTCTTACCGGCCTTGCCGGCCTTCTGATCGCGTTGACCGCCCTGACGCCCCCCGCGCGGGCCGATTTGCAACTGTTGATGTTCGAGCAGGCGGGCTGTGCCTATTGCATCATGTGGGACCGCGAGATCGGGCCGATCTATCCGCTGACCCCCGAGGCCGGGCTTGCGCCGCTGCGCAAGGTCGATCTGCGTGCAAAGCTGCCCGCGGATCTGACGATCCGCAGCAAGCCGGTTTTCACCCCCACCTTCATTCTGGTCCGTGACGGGGTCGAGGTGAGCCGGCTCGAAGGCTATCCGGGCGAGGATTTCTTCTGGGGGCTTCTGGGCAAGATGCTGCAGCAGCAACCCGAATGGGAGGCCGCCGCCGCAGAAGGCTGAGGCGGAAGGTTGGGTTTGCCGCACTTGCATTCTTGCAACGCCCGGCGAACTGCGCCTGCGACCGAGTCGCATTTTGATTTGGGCCATGCTATTGCTCTTTGAAATGCCCGCAAAGAACGTGACGAAACACAAGAGCGGGCCGCGCGGCGGCCCAGGGATGCGACAGACAATGGCACAAGCAGTTCACCCATTCGATATGCGCGCAGGCGACGACGCCGCGCAGGCCCACTGCACCCCGGTCATTGCCGACGATATGGTCAGCCAGGCCGAGGCCGCGTCAAGTTTCCTGAAGGCGCTGTCGCATGAAGGACGGCTGATGATCCTGTGCCACCTGTCCACCGGCGAAAAGACCGTGACCGAGCTGGAGACGCTGCTGTCGTCGCGTCAGGCTGCGGTCAGTCAACAGCTTGCCCGGCTGCGTCTTGAAGGTCTGGTCGCGCATCGGCGCGAAGGCAAGGCGATCTATTATTCGCTGTCGGACGACCGCGCCCGGCGAATGATCGAACTGGTTTACGACATGTTCTGCGGGTCGGCATAAGACCGACGGACAGAGGGCCGCGCACGGCCCATAGGGAGGATAGCATGGACATGCTTCCGATTGGCGCCATTGCCGCGCTGATTGGTCTGGCCACCGGCGCCGTTCTGGGGCTGGCGGCCCGGCTGGGCGATTTCTGCACGCTGGGCGCGATCGAAAGCGCGGTCTATGGCGGCGATCAGCGCCGTCTGCGGCTGTGGGGCATCGTGCTGGCCACGGCGATCTTTTCCACCCATCTGCTGGCCGGGGCCGGGCTGATCGACCTGGGCCAGACCATCTATCACGCCATTGCCTGGAACCCCCTGGCCAGCATCGTCGGCGGCGCGGTGTTCGGCTACGGCATGGCGCTGGCGGGCAATTGCGGCTTCGGCGCGCTGGTCCGGTTCGGTGGCGGCGATCTGCGCGCGATGGTGGTCGTGGTGGTGATGGCGGTGTTCGGCTTCGTCACCCTGAACGGCCCGCTGGCCGAACTGCGCATCCTTGCCTTTCCGCAATCCCCCGCCACCCAGCCACAAGGCTATGCCGGGCTGATCCACGGCCAGCTTGGCATCCCGCCGCTGGCCTTTGCCACGCTGGTGGCCGTGGCCGTCGCGATCTGGGCACTGTCGCACGCCCCTTTGCGCCATGCCCCGCGCCAGATCGGCTGGGGCGTGGCCGCCGGGCTGTCGGTCAGCTTCGCGCTGTGGGGCACCAGCACGCTGAACGACATCAGTTTCGGCGAAATCCCGGTCGAGGGCCACAGCTTTACCGCGCCGCTGGGGCGGACCCTGCTGTGGCTGATGACCTCATCCTCGGGCGGTCTGGGCTTTGCGGTGGGGTCGGTGGCGGGCGTGCTGGCCGGTGCGCTGCTGGGCTCGGCGATCAAGGGGCATTTCCGCTGGGAAGCCTGCGAAGACCCGCGCGAACTGGGGCGCCAGATCTCGGGCGCGGCGCTGATGGGCGTGGGCGGGATCATCGCCATGGGCTGCTCGATCGGTCAGGGCGTGACCGGATTTGCCACCTTGGCCTACTCCGCCCCGGTCACGCTGGGCGCGATCTATCTGGGCGCGCTTTACGGGCTGCGCCGCCTGATCCTGGGGCATCAGCCGGACTGACCCGCCCCGACGGCCCCCGCATTCCGTGACGTAAGCCGGAGTCGAACCCGGCAAAAGATGATTCAGGTCAAATACATAACCGCCCCGCGCCCCATAGGTTGGCGCAAACTTCGCCGGAACCCGGCATGGGGCCGAACAATCCGGTCTTTTGCCAACGCGGCCTTGCGTTTTTTGACTTGCGGGTCAAAAGTTCCGGCAGGAGGAGACCGATGTCCCGCAGGCAGGGGAAATATCTGCGGATCGTACAATCGGTTCCACCAGATCCGCCCGGCCCGGACACAGGCCGCGCATTTGGCACGGCTCATATGCCCGACGCGGCCCGAAGGGTGCGGACGGCACGACATTCGAGACCAACGATTGGAGGACGTTACGATGACATTTCACTTTCCACAGGGCAAAGCCCGGCTGCTGCTGGGCGCCTCGCTTGCCCTTGGGCTCAGCGCCCTGGGCGCCTCGGCCGACACGCTCCGCTTCTGGACCACCGAAGAACAGCCCGAACGCCTGGCCAAGCAACAGGACATGGCCACCCGGTTCGAGGCTGAAACCGGCATCAAGGTCGATGTGATCCCCGTCACCGAAAGCGATCTGGGCACCCGCGCCACCGCCGCCTTTGCCGCAGGCGACCTGCCCGACGTGATCTATCATACGCTGCAATACGCCCTGCCCTGGGCCGAGGCCGGTATTCTGGACACCGGCGCCGCCACCGATGTGGTCGAAGAGCTGGGCCGCGACACATTCGCCCCCGGCGCGCTGGCGATGGCCGCGTTCGACGGCGAAGTGGCCGCGGTACCCGTCGACGGCTGGACCCAGATGATCGTCTATCGCAAGGACCTGTTCGACGCCAACGGGCTGGCCGCGCCCAACACCTATGCCGATGTGCTGGCCGCAATCGAAAAGCTGCACAACCCGCCCGAAATGTACGGCTTCGTCTCGGCCACCAAGGTGGACGAGAATTTCATGAGCCAGGTGCTGGAGCATGTGTTCCTGGCCAACGGCGTCTCGCCGGTCGGCCCCGACGGGTTCAAACCGCTGGAAGAAGGCCCCACCACCGAGGTGCTGGATTTCTACAAGGCGATCTCCGAAGCCTCGCCGCCGGGCGAGCTGTACTGGAAGCAATCGCGCGAGGTCTATTTCGCGGGCAAGGCGGCGATGATCATCTGGTCGCCCTTCATTCTGGATGAACTGGCCGGCCTGCGCGACAGCGCCCCGCCGACCATCACCGGCGATCCGACCTCGGCCGAGCTGGCCTCGAAAACCGGGATCGTGACCACCTTCGCCGGCCCGTCGAACCCCGCCGGCGCCGCCTGGGGCGATATCCGCTATTTCGGGATCACCGCCGACGCCGACACCGGGGCTGCAATGGATTTCGTCGAATACTCGATGGACGAAGGCTATACCCAGACCCTGTCGATCGCGCCCGAGGGCAAGTTCCCGGTGCGCAAGGGCACGCACGACCACCCCGAAAAGTTCACCGAGGCCTGGTCCAAACTGGACGTGGGCGTGGACCGCAAGGCCCCGCTGGCCGAGCTGTATGCGCCTGAAATGATCGACGAGATCGTCGGCGGCCTGGACGTGGCCCAGCGTTGGGGTGTGGCCGACGGGCAGCTTTCGCTGGCGTCGAAGATGATCAACTCGCAGGTCATCAACCGGCTGGTGCGCGAATATATCGACGGACGCCGCGACGCCGCCGCGACCGTCGCCGCCCTGAACGAAGAACTGGCGAAAATCCACTAAGGGACCGCCCGTTTACGAAAACCGGACGGGGGCCGCGCCCTGCCGCCCCCGCCCGACCCGGCCCGAAAGGACGATCATGACCACCACGGCACTGCCGCCCAAGGGGACCGGCCCCCTGGCAAAGCGCGAGGCGCGTCTGGCCTGGGGCATGTTGATGCCCAGCATCATCAGCGTATCGCTGGTGGTGATCCTGCCGCTGTTCGCGATCGTCTGGATCAGCTTCAAGCCCATCGGCCTGGCCGACCTGCGGATGCCGACCCCGGTCGTGCGCGAAACCCTGCGCGGCCGCCCCGAGGCCGCGGGCGACGACGCGACGCTGGAATACCGGATACGCAATTCCAGCCAGGACAAGCCGATCACCGGCGTCACCCTGCGCGACACCCTGCCCGAGGGGCTGATCGTCGGCGCGGTGGATCCGCACTGTACCCTGAAGGGGCGCAAGCTTTATTGCGATCTGGGCGACTGGGAGCCGGGCTTTCGCGACCGGCTACAGTTTCCGGTGACCGTCAGTCAGGACTTTCTGGATGCCGACCCCGACCTGAACGACACCCCGGCCCGCATGACCGGCACGTCGGAAAACATCCTGATCAACGGCGAATTCACCCTCAAGAACTTCGCCCGCATCTTCGACAGCAGCGAATTCATGCATGTTCTTTATGCGACGCTGTTTTACACCATCTTCGGCACGGTCGGCGCGCTGGTGACGGGGCTGTTCGCCTCGTTGCTGCTGAACAAGTCCTTCCGCGGACAGGGGGTTTTGCGCGGGCTGTACCTGTTTCCCTATGTGGCGCCGGTGATCGCGGTGGCCTTTACCTGGGTCAACCTGTTCGATCCGTTCTCCGGCTCGGCCAATGCGCTGCTGATCCAGATGGGCGTGACCGAGGGGCCGATCAACTTTTTCGGCCAGCGCCCGCTGGCGCTGATCATGGTGACGGTGTTCGAGATATGGCGCTATTTCCCGCTGTCCTTTCTGTTCATCCTGGCGCGGATGCAGGCCATCCCCGAAGATATGTACGAAGCCGCCGACATGGACGGCGCCAGCCCGTTCCAGAAATTCTGGTACCTGTCGCTGCCGCAGCTTCTGGGCATCCTGTCGGTGGTGTTCCTGCTGCGCTTCATCTGGACCTTCAACAAGTTCGACGACATCTTCCTGCTGACCGGCGGCAATGCGGGCACGCGGGTTCTGACGGTCGAGGTGTACGAGCAGGCCTTCGCGATCGGCAATATCGGCGCGGGGGCGGCGGTGGCGATGGTGATCTTCTGCTGCCTGCTGCTGTTTTCGGTGCTGTTCTTCAAATATATCAGCCGGGAGGAAGGGCTATGACCAAGGCGCACAGGATTTCATGCCTCCGGCGGGGATATTTTAACGAAAAAGAAGGGGCGCGAGCATGAAGCTTCTGTATCGCGGCTATCTGACGGCGGGGCTGCTCGGGGCGTTGTGGTCGCTGGTCATCGCGATCTGCGCCGCCATCATCGTGTCCTTCGTGACCAGCGCGGCGATGCGCCCGGTGGGGATGTCGGCGCTGATCGCGGGGGTGGGCTTTGGCCTGCTGGCGCTGCCCGGCGCGGTCCGGCCTTCCCCCGGCAAGGCGCGGATCGTCGCGCTGGCGGCGGCCGCGCTGTGCCTGCTGCTGGTACTGACCGTGCTGTCCCCCCCATTGGCCGGCGGGGCCGAGACCGGCATCGGCGCCACCGCGCTGGCGCTGGTGATCTATGTGGCGGGCTGCATCATCCCGTTGCGCATGATCCTGCGCGGCCTGCCCTTCGGCACGCTGAACCGGCATGAGTTCGAGGCGGCAGTGATCCATTTCCTGACCGGCACCGGCTATATCTTCTTCACCGCCATCGTGGTCATCCCGTTTTATGTGATGTTCATGACCAGCCTGAAATCGCAGCAGGCGCTGCTTCTGAACCCGCTGGATTTCTCGATCGATCTGAACAAGGGTCTGGGACTGTTCCGCAGCTATACCGAACTCTTCGCCCAGTATCATTTTGGCCGCTACATGTGGACCTCGTTCTATGTGTCGGTGCTGACGGTTCTGGTCACGCTGCTGTTTTCGGTGCCCGGCGCCTATGCGGTGGCGCGGCTGCGGTTCAAGGGGCGGGCGGCGTTTTCGCGCTCGATCCTGCTGATCTACATGGTGCCGATGATCGTGCTGGCGCTGCCGATCTATATCGCCTTTTCGATGTCCGGGCTGCGCAACTCGATCGTCGGGATCATCCTGATCTATCCGGTGACCACGATCCCCGTGGCACTGTACATGTTGCAGGGCTATTTCCGTGGCTTGCCGTCCGAGATCGAGGATGCCGGACTGATGGACGGGCTGAGCCGGCTGCAGGTGATCTGGAAGATCACCCTGCCGCTGTCGCTGCCGGCGATGGCGTCGGTGTCGCTTTATGTCTTCATGATCGCATGGAACGAGTTTCTGCTGGCCTTCATGCTGCTGGACGATCCGTCGAAATTCACGCTGACCCGCGGGGTGGCGATGCTGAACTCGTCCGAAATTCCGCGCCAGCACCTGATGGCCGGCGCGGTGATCGCGACGGTGCCGATCATGCTGCTGTTCCTGAGCCTGGAGCGGTTCATGACACGGGGCCTGACAGCGGGCGCGGTGAAGGGATGAGCAACGATCTGGACGAACAGGCCCGCGCGATCCTGACCGGCAACGACCGGGGCGGCTATACCGTGCCCACGGCGGGGCTTTATCCCTATCAGTGGAACTGGGACAGCGTGTTTGCCGCTTTCGGGTTTGCCCAATACGACATGACCCGCGCCTGGGCCGAGATCGACATGCTGTTTTCCGGTCAGTGGCCCAATGGCATGGTGCCGCATATCCTGTTCCACAAGGTCGATCCCAGCTATTTCCCCGGCCCCGATGTCTGGGGCGGGGTCGGGCCCCTGCCCTCGTCCGGGATCAGCCAGCCACCGATCGCGGCCACCTTCATCCGGATGCTGTGGCAGATGGACCCCGACGGCGGTGCGGCCCACGCCCGCGCGCTGTTCCCAAAACTGATGGCCTGGCACCGCTGGTTCCATGACTGGCGCACCGAAAACGGCGCCATCGTCGTCACCCACCCGTGGGAAACCGGGCGCGACAATGCCCCCGACTGGGACGGCCCCTTTGCCGCGATCCACCCCGAAGGCATCGACGGCTACGACCGGCGCGACACCCATCATGTGGTCGATGACGAACGGCCCCGCAAATACGATTACGACCGCTATCTGTATCTGGTGAAGCTGGGGCGCGATTGCGGCTGGGACGAGGCGCATCTGCGCAAGATCACCCCGTTCCGGGTCGCCGATCCGACGATGACCTTCACCCTGTTGCGGGCCAACCGCGACCTGCGGGCGATGGCGCTGGCCCTGGGCGCGCCCACCGAAGAGATCGACGCCTGGATCGCCGGGCAGGAGGCGGGCGCCGAAACCCTGTGGAACCCCGACATCGGCAGCTACGACTGTTTCGACACCCGCGCCGGGCGCTTTGCCGGCTGCATTTCCAATGCCTCGTTCCTGAACTGGTATGCCGGTGTGGGCGGCGACCGGATGCTGCCGCATCTGACGCGCATCGCCAAGCTGGTGCGCTATTCGGTGCCCAGCCACGACCCCGCCAGCCCCGCCTATGAACCGAAGCGCTATTGGCGCGGGCCGGTCTGGGCGATGATGAACATGCTGATCTGCATCGGCCTGTTCGAATCCGGGCATGTGGACGAAGCCACACGCATCCGCAACGAAACCACCGAGATGATCGCAAAGAACGGCTTTGCCGAATATTTCGACCCGCGCGACGGAAGCCCCGCCGGAGGGCGGCTGTTCACATGGACGGCCGCGGTCTGGCTGGGCTGGGCGTCGCCAACAACAGGGAGGGACAGATGGGCAGCATCGAACTGAGGAATGCCGAAAAATGGTTCGGCGCGGTGCAGGTCATCAAGGGGATCGACCTGAAGATCGAGGATGGCGAATTCATCATCTTCGTCGGGCCCTCGGGTTGCGGGAAGTCCACCTTGCTGCGGATGATCGGCGGGCTTGAGGAAACCTCGCGCGGGTCGATCCTGATCGACGGGCAGGATGTGACCGACCAGCCCCCCGCCAAGCGCGGGCTGTCGATGGTGTTTCAGTCCTATGCGCTGTATCCGCATATGTCGGTGCGCGACAACATGGGGTTTTCGCTGAAAACCGCCGGCGCCCCCAAGGCCGAGATCGACGAAAAGGTGAACGAGGCGGCCCGGATCCTCAAGCTTGAACCCTATCTCGACCGACGGCCCAAGGCGCTGTCGGGCGGGCAGCGGCAGCGGGTGGCGATCGGCCGCTCGATCGTGCGCGCGCCCACGGCGTTCCTGTTCGACGAGCCGCTGTCCAACCTCGACGCCGCGCTGCGGGTCGAGATGCGCTATGAGATCGCCAAGCTGCACCGCAGCCTTGAAACCACGATGATCTATGTGACTCATGATCAGGTCGAGGCGATGACCCTGGCCGACCGCATCGTGGTACTGGACG
This sequence comes from Actibacterium sp. D185-2, assembly GCF_054954595.1. NCBI lineage: Bacteria > Pseudomonadati > Pseudomonadota > Alphaproteobacteria > Rhodobacterales > Roseobacteraceae > Actibacterium > Actibacterium sp. D185-2. Next base: position 37,916 of record NZ_JBPWNX010000002.1, on the reverse strand, counting down.
CGGGCTTTATCGCGCAGGTGGGCAGCCCGAAGGATCTGTATGAAACCCCGGCCAACCTGTTCGTGGCGCAGTTCATCGGCAGCCCCAAGATGAATGTCATTCCCTGCACCACCTCGGACGGCGCCTATCGCCTGGAGGGCGGGCGCGGCGGCGCGTTTTCCGGCGATCACGCCGCGGTGCAGCTTGGCATCCGGCCCGAACACATCACCCCCTGCGCCGAAGGCGACGGGCAATGCGACGGTACACTGGATGTGGTCGAATATCTGGGGGCCGATACCTATCTGATCGTCGATTGCGGGCCGCTGGGCCACATCACCCTGCGCGGCGAGGGCGACAACGGCCTGCAGCGCGGCGCGCATCTGGGGCTGCGGTTCGATCCCGCCCGGCTGCATTTCTTCGATACGGCCGGACTGGCGGTGCGCTGAACCCGCCCGCCGTCAGGTCGTCCCGTCGCCGGGGGTGAAATCCGACACGGTCATCTTCAGGCCGATCCGCTACAGACCGTCGGTTTCCTGAAGACCCGCCTGTGGCGACAGCCGGGGGGCAACGCGCCGATCGGCTGATTGCCCGGCGTCGACATGCCGACACCAAGATCGTTCGCCCCTGCTTGCGTGTCAGCCCGCTGGTAAGGGCGATACGCACCGCAGCATTGCGGAATTCATTCGTCCGTGGACGCCGCAGGGGCCGCCTCCTTTGGTGCAGAATATGCCGGCAAAGGTGCGGCACCAAACCGCGACAGGTTCATCCTGATTCATCCAAGGTGGGCGGGTGGCGTTGCTGTAGAAGGACTTTTCCGGGATTCATCCCTCCGGCACGGTCAGGGCGTCACTGACGGTGGAAACCGGCAGATCGAGCCATCGGATACCCAACTCGGCAAGGAACTTGCCTTCCATCCGGGTAAGCGGGCCGGGCATGACGGCGATATGGCCGGGGGCCGAGCGTTTGGCGATCTGACGGGCGAAGATGCGCAGCATCTGGTCATCGAACCGGCAGCCGAGAAACAGGAAGGGGTGCCCCGTCCGGCGGTTCTGGACCTCTTGGGGAATTGGCCGCTGGATATCGATTTCGGTAAGGACCTCGACATAATCGCTGTCGGACATGAGGTAAGACGACCCAGCCCGCGCCAGCCCATGCGGCTTGTAGATCAGCGAGCCCCAGGCAGGATCGGCATCGGGCACTTCCTGCCCGGTGCTGTCATAGGCACGGGTGAAGATGTCGATCCATTCGCCGTTGCGGCTGACCCCCTGAACCAGGCCCCAGTCGCCCTTGCCGAACGCCCCCAAAATCCCATCGTCATACCAGGTGTCGACCACCATGGGCGGACGGCAGCGCGCCAGCCAGTCATGGACCGGGTTGCTTTGCGCCGGTGCCACATCGAAAGCGCGGCGTGTGATATCGTCCAGCGTGGCGCGAAACTTGCGGCTTTCCACATACTGCGCGACCGACCACAGATTGCCAGCAGCACGCCGCGGGGCACGGATTTCGGCCTCGATCCGCGCGCAAAGCTCGGCGGGCGTCGTGGGGGCCCCACCGCCAGAGAGCGCCGACACCTCCGGCCCGAGATAGGCGATGCGGGTGCCGGCGGCGACTTCGTTCATCGCTTGTTCGAGCAGGTCGAAATCGGACATGGCTCAGTCCTCCTCGGCGGTGGCAAGGCGGCGCGCCTCGACGGTGATCGGCAGCGCGGGCGGCTCGTCAAAGGCGGGCATGGCAAAGACCCAGCCATTGGCCAGTTTCGCCCACCCGCCCCAGAGCCCGGGGTTTTCGGTTTCGACGACCATCTCCTCGAGATCCTTCTTGGGAACATAGGCCTCAAGGCCCTTTGGCGTGTTGCGGATCATGATCTTCATGCGGCAGGCTCCTTCGGCGCGGGGTTCGGCTGAGTGACGATATGAGGTTGCAGGGCTGTTGGATCTTCGGTGCGGCGCCTTGCCGGCTCGGCCGGGATCAGCTCGCGCTCGCGCATGCCCACGATGCTGTCGCGGCCCGCGAAATCGACGGCGTAGATATAGAATTGCTGAAGAAAGACACCAATGTCGCGGACGTAGCCCACATCACCCTTCTTCACCACCACCTCCCCGATTTCCTTGCCGGCCATGGTGCCGTCGTTCTTGACGTTTTTCTTCGAGATCACCTTGTCGCCAGGCCCGAAGGCCGGGTCGCGGTAAACCTCGATTTCACGATCGTCGGTGGACATGGGTCAGGCCCCTTCCTGCAGCTGAGCCAGGCGCGCGGACGCGGCCTCGCGGATGATGTCTTCGGGATCGTTCAAAAGCGCGGCCGCCACATCGGACCCGCCGGTTTCGGCGGCGGCATGACGCACGCGCAGGTCCTTATCGCCAACGAACAATCCGGCGCGGCGTTGCGCGGCCTCGCGCCGGACCAGCGGATCCGGATCGCGGCGGAACCGGTCAAGCCAGCCCTCGCCCACCCGGCGGGCGACGATGCGGCGGATTTCGGGATCTGCATCGCCGATCATCACCGGCAGCATTCCCGGCGCGGCGCGGCGCGCCACGATAGAGCGGACATACCCGTCCATGTCCGCCGCCATCGGCAGCAGCTTTGCCACTGGCAGGCGGTGGGCCACTGCGATGCGGACCCGCCGGTCGGGATCATTGATCCGGCGCTCGGCATGTTTCGGCGGAAGACGCAGGATGGCCATGGCACGGACGCCGGCATCCGGGTCGGTCAGAAGGCGCGGCAACCGGAAGACCGACGCCGCGCGGGCGGCATTCATCCGGGTTTCGAAATAGGGGTGGCTCAGGCTCTCGTCAGCGAGGTCGGGATTGAGCAGGAAGAAGCGTTCGATCCGTTTGGCATAGCGGTCATGGGCGCAGGCCCAACCCAGTCCGCACTGGCCCAGACCCAGCCGGGCGCGAAAGCGGCAGCCGCCGCAGTCAAGCGACGCACCCTGCCAATCGACCGGTGCCGGACCCTCGGGCATCGGCTCAGGCCGGAACGCAGGTTTCGGGAACCGGGCAGACCTCGGCGCATTGCGGCAGGTCGTAGTGGCCCTTGCACTCGGTACAAAGCTCGGGGTCGATGATATAGGTGTCGGACTCGAACTTGATAGCGGCGTTGGGGCATTCGAATTCGCAGGCACCGCAGACGGTGCAATTGGATTGAACGATCGTCAGGGCCATGGGCTTTTCCTTTGCGGTGGCGGTTCGGGGCATACGGCGCGGCGGACCGATCCGCCGCGCCTGTGGGGTTCAGGCGGTTTCCGCCTCGACCGCGGGCAGGCCCATCCGCGCGCGATAGACTGCGGACACGGCCGTCTCGATATAGTCGTAGGCGTAATCCTGGACCGCCTCGATCCCCGCTGCGGCGAGGTCCTCTCGGGGGCAGTCGCCGATCTTGGCGCACAGGATCGTGTCGATCCCTTCCAGCGTCTTGATCACCAGTTCCAGTTTGTCGTCTTCGCCATAGCCACCGACACAGTAATTGTCGCAGCGGCGATGGGTGACGAAGCGGACGCCGGCTGCGTCGACCTCGAAAATCTGGAACTCGGTGGCATGGCCGAAATGCTGGTTGATACGCCCGCCGCCCTTGGTGGCGACGGCGACCAGCATCGCCCCTGCGTCGTTGGCCACGGCGGTCTCGGTCTCGGCCTTGGCCACCTCGGCCGCCGCCCGGCGGTCGCCGCGTTCCTTGGCCACCCAGTCGCGGTAGGTCTCGCGCTTGGACGGGTCATAGGTCACCTCATCGGGCACCAGATCCATCGTGAATTCCTGGCCCCGGTCCTCGCCCAGAAGGCCCACCGCGTCGGCCCGGCATTGGCGGCAATGCTTCATCAGGTTGGCGCCGCCGGCACATGCGTCCTGCAATTCCTTCAACTCGGCGGCAGTGGGGCCGCGCTGACCTTCGAGACCGAAGACCGTGCCGTGCTCGGGCGCCGAGATCAGCGGCATGATGTTGTGCAGGAAGGCGCCGCGCTTCTTGACCTCCTTGTTCACCTGCAGAAGATGCTTGTCATTGATCCCGGGGATCATGACCGAGTTGACCTTCACCAGAATCCCGCGCTCGTGCAGCAGTTCGAGCGAGAGCATCTGGCGTTCGTGCAGGATCTGGCTGGCCTCCAACCCGGTGCGCCGCTTGTGCTGATAGTAGATCCAAGGATAGATCTTCGTGCCCACCGCAGGGTCAATCATGTTGATCGTCAACGTGACGTGGTCGATGTTCATCTCCAGCAGATCGTCCACGTGATCCGGCAGGGCAAGGCCGTTGGTCGACAGGCAGAGCTTGATATCCGGCAGCGTCTCGACAACACGGGCGAAGGTCTCGCGTGTTTTTTTCCAGTCATAGGCACTGTCGCCAGGGCCCGCGATGCCCAGCACGGAAAGCTGCGGAATCTCGTTGGCCACCGCGATCACCTTGCGCGCGGCCTGTTCCGGGGTCAGCCGCTCGGAGACGACGCCGGGGCGACTTTCATTGGCGCAATCGTACTTGCGATTGCAGTAGTTGCACTGGATGTTGCACGCGGGCGCCACGGCGACGTGCATTCGCGCGAAATAGTGATGCGCCTCTTCGGAATAACAGGGGTGATCCTTCACCTTCTCCCAGGTCGCCGGGTCCATATCCTCGGGCGCGTCGGAAGACCCGCAACTTGATGACGAACATCCCGACGATTCCATCGCCTTGCTCAGGCTGTTCTTGGACCCGACCGACAGGCCGTCCAGTGAGATGACGTTTTCGGACATGGGGCACCCTTTGCTGTGTTTGGTCTGTTCATAGCTTTGACAGCAAAAAGTGGGCCAAGACATAAGTCTTTGTTTTCAGTTTGTTTTATGGAAAATTGATTGTCGGACATCAAACAATGAGACCGACAGGGAAATGTCAGGGCGCGTGCCTTGAACAGGCGGCGGCCCCGTCCGGCAGGGACAGGGCCGCAAACCCGGCGGAATGCCGGTGCAATCAGAACTTCTGGACCTTGATGCCGTGTTTCTGCAGGGCATAGGCGATTTGCCGCGGTGTCATGCCCAGCAGGCGGGCGGCCTTTGCCTGCACCCAGCCGGATTGCTCCATGGCGGCAACCAACTCTTCCTTCGCGGTGTTGGCGGTGCTGCGCCTGCCGAAGGGCGCCGCTGTTTCGGTCGGCTGGGCCTCCGGCGGCTTTGGGGCCGCAGACCCCTTGATCGTGGGGGTCACGACACGGCCCACCGCCAGGCCGCCGATCGGCGAGGCATCACTTTGCAGGCGCGAAAGCTCGGACGAAAGGCACGACCCCTGACGACAGGCCAGTTCGCTGCCCAGCACGACCTGGCCATCCGACAACGCCGCGGCCCGGCTGACGCAATTCTCCAACTCACGCACGTTGCCGGGAAACTTGCAGTGGCAGATCGTGTCGAACGCGTCGGATGCAAAATGCACATTCGTGCCGTTCACCTCGTTGAAACGGTTAAGGAACAATTGCGCCAACGGGATAATGTCGCTTTTCCGTTCGCGCAGGGGCGGCAGGATGATGGGCACCACACAAATCCGAAAGTAGAGATCGGCGCGGAACGTGCCGTTGGCGACCGCCACTTCCAGATCGCGGTTGGTCGCCGCCACGATGCGGACATCGACCTTCAGCGTCCGCGTTCCCCCGACCCGCTCAAACTCCCCTTCCTGCAAGACCCGGAGCAGCTTGGTCTGGAACGTCGGGCTTATCTCGCCGATTTCGTCCAGAAAGAGCGTGCCCTTGTCGGCCAGCTCGAAGCGCCCCTTTTTCAGCGCCGTCGCACCGGTAAAGGCACCCTTGTCATGCCCGAACAACTCGGATTCCAGCAGGGTCTCGGACAGGGCGGCGCAATTCACACTGACAAAGGGCGCCGACTTGCGCTCGGAATTGGCATGAATGGCGCGGGCGAAGAGTTCTTTGCCGGTGCCGCTTTCACCGCGAAGCAGGACCGGCGTCTTCGTCCCCGCGACGCGCTTGACCTGGTCGATCACGTCCATGATGGCCGGGCTGTCGCCGACAATGCCGTCCACTGCGACCGGGGGGATTCGCACGTTTCGTTGGTGGATGACGTCTTCCAGAATGCGTTTGGTATCGGACAGCGCGCGCTCGCGATCACGCGCAATACGCCTGCGGAACCGCAACGCCTGTTCCAGCAAAGACGCAACCATGGTCAGTACACGCACGTCAATGTCGGAAAGGCCGGCGCGCGCGTTGTCGTGGCTGCGATAGGCAAAGAGAACACCCAGCACGAAATTGCTTTGCTCGGGGTCGCGCAAAGGCACTGCAATCAGGCTCTGGCCACTGTCGCGCAACCGGGTGGGAACCGCGTCCGGCCCATATTCCTTTTCCACGTCGTAAATGACGAGCGGCACACCCGATCGAAAGACCAGGCGGGCCGCAGCGTCGGGGACCACGTCGGACGGCGGCGCGTTTTCATCCAGCACGAAAGACGTGGCGGCGATCACGTACGGGTTCACCGATCCGGGGGGCGTGCAAGCATCCGGCTCGGCCAGAAACGCAAGAACGCCATGCCGCAGGTCAAGGAACGACGACAGGACGCTCAGAATCTCCGGCACCACCTCAATCGGATCCGGCGCTGTCGCTACGGACTTGGCGATTTCATAGATCGCATCAAGGGCAAGACGGTCTGCCGAAGGCCCGGAGGGCGGCAGGGTCGTGTTCCGGGCTTGGGTCCTATTTCTGCTGTCGGTCCCCAAGATAGTCATCGGGAGTACTCCCCATCAGGTAAGGATTGCTCATTTCAGGATTGGGTGAAGCGTCGCAGGTCGTCTGTTCGACGCCACGCCCTTACCAAACAAAGTGTATCAGTTTGCAAAAAACGGCGGGCGGCGCGACGGGCGAAACCGGGCGGCTTGGCACGGCTGCAATGTCGCAGCACAGAACATGCACAACCTTTCGGCGTTGATCGGTCGGGTTTACCCCCAATTGAGCGAAAAATGAATGCGGCTGCGACCGAATCAGGGATTGCCTATTTCTTCAGGGCGGCGCGGCGGCGCTGATAGGACGACCCGATCCCCAACGCGGCGCGGTATTTTGCGACCGTCCTGCGGGCGATTTTCAACCCGGACCGCCTGGCCATCGCGACGATGGCATCGTCGCTGAGCGGCTCATTGGGGTTCTCGCTCCGTACGACCTTCTGAACGAAGTCGAGCGCGCGATCGCGCGAGATCGCCTCGCCGCCCGGCCCCGCCGCCATCGCCCGCGAAAAGAAGGCGCGCAGGGGCAGCGCACGGGTCGGCGTCTGGATCATCCGCCCCGACACCGCGCGGCTGACGGTCGAGGCATGGAGCCCCAGCTCGCCCGCCACGTCCTCCAGCGTGAGCGGCGTCAGATGTGCCGGGCCGTGATCAAGAAAGCCTGCCTGCCGCGCCACCAGAACGGCGGCGGTGCGCAAAAGCGTGTCGCCGCGGCGCTGCAAGGCCAGGGCAAGCGCGCGCGCCTCGGCCAATGCCTTGCGCCGCTCGGCCCGCGCTTCGGCGTCGGCGCTGCCGTCGGGCAACCGATCCTCGCGCACCGTGATCGTGGGCGAGCTGTCGCGGTTCAGCTCGACCGTCCAGCCGTCCGCGCCGTGGGTGGCAATCAGGTCGGGCGGAAAGACCGGGGCGATCACATGCGAAAATGCAAGTCCCGGCTTGGGATCCAATCCCCGGATCTGGCCAAGGATGACAGGTATGTCGGCGGGCTCGCAATCGCATAGCGCCGCCAGTTCGGCGGTTCGGCCTTCCCCCAGCAGATCAAGGTTCTGCAGCAGGGTCTCGACCTCCCACGTCAGCAGATCGGCGTCCTTCGCCTGGATCATCAGGCATTCCGAGAGCGAGCGCGCGAACAGGCCGGCGGGCTCGAAATCCTGCAGGACTTCCAACACCCTTTCCGCCTTGGGTTCGGGTACACCGGCCAGAAGCGCGATGGTATCGACAGATTGACCCAGCCAGCCGGTCGGCTCCAGCGCTTCGGCGAAACGCAGGGCGACCATGCAATCCGCCGCCGCCGGAAAGGCCAACTCGATCTGATCGACCACATGCGCCATCAGACTTGGCCGGTCCGCGGCAAGGGCGGCCGCAGCATCGAATTCTTCGCCACCTTTGGGGGCAAAAGCGCGCGGCGGTTCGTAGCGGACAAAGGGGTTGGTGGCCGCCAGTTCCCTGAGATGCTCCGACAGGTCAACGGAGGACATGCCGAGAATGGTGAGCGAATGAAGCATCTGCCCGCCCATTTGCATCGTCTGACGCTGGGAAAGGTTCTGGCCGAATTGCATGGACATCAGCCTACCACCGCGCTTTGCTCCGGCGCAGACGCTGAAGGAGAACCGGGACGCAGGATGGCGCCGCTGGCCGGAATCCGCCCCGCAAATGGGATGACCGGCGCGGGAATGATCAGTTTCGCGAACCGCGACGGCAGCATGGCGAAGCCACCGCGTTGAGCAGACTCACACCGCACAGCCCAAGCCCCCCGCAAGTGCAGGATAGGGACGCAAGGACCGTTCGGCCACCGCCGTGACGGACTGAATCCGGCCGTTCTGCAGCGTCACGACATGATCACAGAGGTGGCGAATTTCTTCGGGGGCGTGACTGATATAGATCATCGGTACGCGCGTTCGTTCCTGCACCCTTGCAACAAGATCGAGCGTCCGCGCCTTGAGCGCGGGGTCCAGGGCCGAGACCGGCTCATCCAGCAGCAGAAGTTCGGGCTCGGCCATAAGGGAGCGGGCGATGGCGGCGCGCTGACGCTCGCCGCCCGACAGCCGCCCCGGACGCGCTGAAAGCAAGTGCCCGAGTTCGAGCGCCGCGATCACCTCATGCCAGAACTCGGTGCCGACATTGCGCGCGCCGTAGGCAAGGTTCCGTTCCACGCTCATGTGCGGAAAGAGCAGCCCGTCCTGGAACACCACGCCGATCCCGCGCTGCGCGGGTGCCACATTGATGCGTGCATCGCTGTGATAGAGCGGCCGACCCCGCAGGGAAATACAGCCTTGTGTCGGACGAACATGACCGGCGAGACAGGAAAACAACGTCGATTTTCCCGAACCCGACCGCCCGATCAGCCCAATGATGCCGCGCGCCGGCAGCGACAGGTCGATATCAAGGCGGAAATCGCCCTGGCGGTGACGCAGATGCATGTCGATCATGCCCGCACCTCGCCCGGTGTCATCCGCCGCGCGATGGCCTCGGACGCCAGCAGCGCCGCCCCGGCAAGCACCAGCGACAGGATGCAAAGCCGCGTCGCATCGGCCTCGCCGCCGGGGCTCTGGGTAACGGTGAACAGGGCCAGCGGCAGGGTTTGGGTGCGGCCGGGAATATTGCCGGCCAGGGTGATCGTGGCGCCGAACTCGCCAACCGCCCGCGCGAAGGCCAGGGTGATGCCGGTCAGGATCCCGGGCGCCATCAGCGGCAAGGTGACCGTGGTGAAGATCCGGGGCTCAGAAGCGCCAAGGCTGCGCGCCGCGCGGGCATAACGCGGGTCGATCGCCTCGGCCGACTGGCGGATTGCCCGCACCATCAGCGGAAAGCCCACGACGGCGCAGGCGATGACCACCGCCTCGCCGGTAAAGGCCACGCGCAGACCGAACCAGTCGTAAAGCGGGCCGCCGACCGGACCGTTGCGCCCCAGCAGGACCAGCAGCAGATACCCCAGAACCACGGGCGGCAACACCAGCGGCAGATGCACCAGGGCGTTGAGCGCCGCATGGCCGGGAAAGCGCCGGGATCCCAGCAGCCAGCCCAGCCCGACCGCCAGCGGCAAAGACCACAGCACGGCCTGCGCCGACGCGCCAAGCGATAGCGCCAATGCGGCGGTCTCGGCGGAGCTGAGGCCGAACATCACATGCCCTCCCGCACCGGCAGAAAGCCGAACTGCGCCAGGACGGCCTGACCTTCGTCACCCGTCAGAAAGTCCAGCACCGGTGCCGCGCCTTCGGGATCCTCGCCCTGCGCAAGCGGCGCGATGAGATACCGGATCGGCGGATGACTGTCTTCCGGCACCTCCCAAAGCACCGACACGCCTGCCACGCCCGCGGCATCGCTGGCATAGACGAGGCCAAGCGCCGCCTCGCCCCGCGCCACTGCGGCGACCGTGGCAACCGTGTTGCGCATGGGGACGAAATGCGGTGCGATGCCGGACCAGAGCCCGATGTTTTCCAGCGCCGTCTTGCCATACACGCCAACCGGGGCCGTCTGCGGATCGGCCATGACGAAGTTTTCGCCGGCCAGCCTTTCGGCAACGGTTTCGGGCGTCAACGGCCCCGCCCCTTCCGGCCCGATCAGGACCAGGCGGTTGGACATCAGGACCGACACGGCGTCCGCCTCGACCAGACCGGATTCCACAAGAAACTGCATCCATTTCGGATTGGCCGAGACAAACAGATCGGCGGGCGCGCCCTGTTCGATCTGGCGTGCCAGCATGCCTGACGCGCCGTAGCTGGTCACCGCCTGCAACTGGCCCCGGCTGAGCGCCGCATCAAGCGCGCGCCCGGTCGAGGCCGCGGCCAGGATCAGCGGATCGGCCCACACCGCGAGGGGCGCGAAGGCCAGTGTCAGGGAAAGAAGGAGCGGTCTGAACATGGGATGACGTCCTTGGGCTTTTGGATGGCGGCTCCGCGCCCTCATTTCACGGCGAGCTTCAGCGCATCGACACCGATAAAGCGGGATTTGAGCTTTTCCTCCTCGTCGCGGAAGACCTTGAACACCTTCTCCTTCAACGGCGTGCTCTCGACGAAATCGCCATAGGCGCGTTTCAGGATCGTGCGGCATTCCAAGAACACCGCCTCCTGATCCAGGCCGCTGAAACTGGCCTCGCGCAGATAGGCGCCAAAGCGTTTCATGATATGCAGCCGCGAGACGTTCAGCACCGCTTGATCGAAGGGCAGCAGCAGATAGGTAAAGATTTCCTCGGCCGAGGACAGGCTGTCGATGTGATCAACCACTCCGGCCGGTTCAAAGTCCTTGGGCATGTCGGTCTCCTGTCTTGTCAATGTTGAAGGTCGCGCGCGGTGTCGACAACGTCGCTCAAAGTCGCCAGCCCCTGTGCACGGCGCGCCTGGCACTGGGCCTCGTGTCGGGAAAGGGCCGCATCGCGCATGGCAAGACGCGCTTCAAGAAAGGCGACCCGGTCAGCCAACCGCGCAAGGGTGCGGCCCACCGGATCGGGCATCAGGTGGTGGTTCAGATCGACCCGATAGGGGTCGGTCGAAACGGGGGGCTCGTTCTGGACGATACGCGCCGGGATGCCAACCACCGTCGCATCGGCGGGCACGGGCTCGACCACAACGGAATTGGCCCCGACCCGGGTGCCCGCACCAATCGAGATCGGCCCGAGTATCTTGGCCCCTGCGCCGACCATCACCCCGTCACCGAGTGTGGGATGCCGCTTGCCCGGCGACCACGACACCCCGCCCAGGGTGACGCCGTGATAGATGGTCACGTTGCGGCCCACCTCTGCGGTCTCGCCGATGACGGCGCCTGCACCGTGATCGATGAAGAAGCCGGGGCCGATACGCGCACCGGGGTGAATGTCGATACCTGTCGTCATGCGGGCGAGATAGGCGATCATCCGCGCCGGACTGCGCCAACCGGCCTGCCAAAGCACATGCGCCGCGCGATGGGCCACAAGCGCGTGCAGACCGGGATAGGTCAGCGCCGTCTCGACCGGGCCACGGGCCGCCGGGTCGCGGTGGCGGATGGCGCGGAAATCGGACCGGATCAGGGATAGAACACCATTCATGCCAGTTCCCCGTTCCGACTCATCCGCCTGGGGCTGACCTGAGCAACCATCATGCGCAGATCGGCCAGCGTCGCGGGCCGCTTTTCTTGCACCGCCAGGTCGCGAATAAGGGGTCTGAGCCGCAACGCCATCTTCTCTGTCGCCGGCAGACCGGCCTCGGCCAAAGCGGCGCGCAGGCCCGCAATTCCGGAATGCTTGCCAATCACGAACTGGCGTTCACGCCCGAAACGGGCCGGCGCGCAGCGGGGGTCCTCATAGGTATCGGGTTGTTTCAGGATTGCATCGACATGGATGCCCGCTTCATGCGCGAAAACCATCGCGCCGGTGATCGGTTTGCAGGGCGGCAGCGCGCGGCCCGAGGCCGAGGCCACCACCGCAGACAGTTCCGGCAGGGTGCGCAAGTTCAAGCCGGTCGCGACTCCGCCGGCCTCCAGCGCCGATCCGACCTCTTCCAGCGCCGCGTTACCCGCCCGCTCGCCAAGGCCGTTGACCGTCACCGACAAATGGGTCGCGCCAGCATGGGCCGCCATCATCGTGTTCGCCGTCGCCATGCCAAAATCGTTATGGGCGTGGATCTCGAGCGGGAGCGATACCCGCGACGCCAGCTCGGCGACCAGCCTGTAGGCGGTCATCGGGTCGAGCAGGCCAAGCGTGTCCGCGATGCGAAAGCGGATAGCCCCGGCAATCGCGGCGACCTCGGCCAGCCGCACCAGGAACGCAAGATCGGCGCGGCTGGCATCTTCGGCGCCAACCGACACCTCCATTCCGCGGCTGGTGGCGCAATAGACGATCGCCGCGGTCTCGCGCAGGATAGTGTCGCGATCAGAGCGAAGCTTGCCCATCAACTGCCGGTCAGAGGTGGGAATGGCGAAATGCACCCGCCGCACCCCGGTTTTCTGTGCCATATCGAGATCGCCGAGGCGCAGGCGGCACCAGACCACCGGCACGGCCCGCGACAGGTCTGCGGCCACACAGCGGATCTCGGCCACTTCGTCATAGCCCATTGCCGGAACGCCGACCTCGATCTCGGCCACGCCGGCCCGGTCCAGGGCGCGGGCGATGGCCCGCTTTTCGTCCAGCGAAAAGGCCACACCGGCGGTCTGTTCACCGTCGCGCAGCGTCGTATCGCAGATCGCGACGGCGCGTAGGGAACGCTCATAGATGGGAAGATCGAAGGACATCGGGCGGCTCCTCAGGCGTAGGCGGGGCTGAACCCGTCGGGTTGCGCCCCGCCGCCAGCCCAGAAGGGAGACATCTCGCGCAAGCCGGCGACGATACCCGGCATGACATCGAGCACCCGGTCGATCTCGGCCTCGGTGGTCTCGCGGCTGAGCGAAAAGCGAATGGCGCCGTGGGCCGCGGTAAACGGAATGTCCATCGCCCGCATCACATGGCTCGGCTCAAGGGAACCAGAGGTGCAGGCAGAGCCGGACGACGCGGCGATCCCCGCCTGATTCAGCTTCAGCAGGATCGCCTCGCCCTCGATATATTCGAACGCCACGGTCGTGGTGTTCGGCAGCCGGTCGTGGGGGTCGCCGGTCACGAAGCAATGGCCGATCTGCTGCACAAGACCCTTTTCCAGCCGGTCGCGCAGTGCCGCCATGCGGGTGCCATCCTCGGCCAATGTGGCCAGTGCATTCTCGGCCGCACGGCCAAGGCCGATGATCGCCGGGGCGTTCTCGGTCCCGGCGCGGCGGCCGCGCTCCTGATGTCCGCCGCGCAGAAGCGGGCGGAACCGGGTCCCCTTGCGCAGGTAAAGCGCGCCAAGACCCTTGGGACCGTGGAACTTGTGCGACGACAACGACAGCATGTCGATTTCGGTGCTCTTCAGGTCGATCGGCAGCTTGCCGACCGCCTGCACCGCATCGGTATGAAACAGCGCACCGACCTCGTGGGCCAGTTCTGCCAGTCCGTCCACCGGAAAAACGGTACCGGTTTCGTTATTGGCCCACATGAACGACACGACAGCCACCCGCGCCGAAAGCGCCGCGCGATAGGCGTCAATGTCGAGCCGGCCTTGCTTGTCCACCGGGATGCGGTGGACGGTTACGCCCTCGTGCTTTTCGAGCCAGTCGCAAAGCGACAGGATTGCGGGATGTTCGACAGTCGACGTAATCACCTCGGTCCGCCCCGTCTGCACCTGAAGGGCCGAGCGGATCGCCGTGTTGTTCGACTCGGTGCCACCGGAGGTGAAGATGATCTCGTGGTCGAATTCCGCACCGATCAGGGCCTGAAGCGACCGACGCGCCGTGCGCAGCGCGCCCCCGACTTCGGAGCCGAAGGCGTGGATCGACGAGGCATTGCCGAACTGCTCGGTGAAATAGGGCAGCATCGCCTCTACCACTTCGGGGAAAACCCGGGTCGTGGCGTTGTTGTCGAGATAGACGGGGGAAAGGGCGGTCTTTGTCATCGTTCCGGCTCCTCAGGACTTGGCCACGGGCATGACGCGGACGGCGCGGCCCAGCGTCTCGGATATTTTCTTCTGAAGCCCGCCAAGCGTCTGGCTGGCAAGCTGACACCCCGCACAGGCGCCGGTCATGTGGACGAGGATCATTGATCCCTCCATGTCGACAAGCTCCACGTCGCCGCCGTCGCGCTGAAAGACCGGGCGCAGTTCGTCGAACACCCTGGCGACCAGAATCGCCTCCCTGGCCGGGCTCACCGCCGGTGCCGGCGCTTCGGCGACAGCAACGTCGGCGGCGGGTGCGGGTGCTGCGGGGATCGCGATCTGCACCGGGGCCGAAGGCTGTGGCGGCTGCGTCGGCGCGGGCGGCTGGTCGGGAATGACGAAGCCCCGGGCCTTTTTCTTCTGCGGCTTCGGCGCTGAGCCAAAGACATAGGCTTCGTCGGCCTTGATCAGACCTTCGTCGGCCATCGCCCGGTTGACGTCGGCAAGCAGGTCTTCCAGCGGCTCGCGGCAGGAGCTACAGCCACCGCCCGCCTTGGTGTAAAAGGTCACCATCTCCAGCGTGGTCAGCTTGTTGGTGCGGATCGCGCGCTCGATCATGCCGGCATCGATGCCGAAACATTTGCAGATCAGCGCGCCCTCCTCGTGGTCGTCCTCCTCCGGCGTTTCGCCGGTATAGGCGGCGACCGCCGCGCTCAGTGCCTCCTGCCCCATGACCGAACAATGCATCTTTTCGGGCGGCAGACCGTCAAGGAAATTGGCAATGTCCTGATTGGTCAGTTTCCGCGCCTCGGCGATGGTCTTGCCGATGATCAGCTCGGTCAGGGCCGAGGACGACGCAATGGCCGAACCGCAACCGAAGGTCTGAAATCTGGCGTCCTCGATGATGTCGGTCTCGGGATTGACCTTCAGCATCAGCTTCAGCGCATCGCCGCAAGACAGCGAGCCGACCTCGCCCACCGCATTGGCATCCTCCAGCGGGCCCGCATTGCGGGGGTTGAAGAAATACTCCTTGACCTTGTCGCTATAGTCCCACATCGGCCGGGTCCCCTTTCAACAGAACGACTTGCCGCAGCCGCAGGAGCGGGAGGCGTTGGGGTTATTGAAAACAAAGCCCGATCCTTCGAGCCCGGCCACGAAATCGATCGTGGTGCCATTCAGGTGTTCCTGACTTTCCGGGTCGATCAGGACGGTCACTTCGCCGGCCTCCACCACCGCGTCGTCGGGCTGGGCTTCCAGCTCCAGCGCCATGCCGTATTTCAGGCCGGCACAGCCGCCCCCCTGAACCATGATGCGCAACCCCGCAACGGGTTGGCCGGCACCGTCGATGGCCGTCTTGATTGCGCTTCGGGCGGGATCGGTGATCGCGATCATGTACTTTCTCCTGTTCGGTGATGACCTTTGGGAAAGGTTCAGCAAGAAGCGGGCCAAGCTGTATTTTTGTTTTTTGTCAGCCGGTTAACCAAATACAATCAGGGCGCGCGCGCTACATTGGCGGATTCGCGACAAGAGCGATTGCAGCGACCCGGACAGGAATGCGCCCGCGGGGTGTCGCAATCAGTCGTCGTCCGCGCGGTCGAGACGCGCCAGCAGCCAGGCGCCGCCGAAACGGTCGGTGGGGTCAAGCTCTGCGGCCTTGGCAAGTGCCGCGCGCGCGGTTTCCATCGCGCCGGTGCGCGCGGCGCAATATCCCACGGCAATCAGCGCCTGAAGGTAGAGACCGGGTGCGGCCTCATGGGCGGTGAACGCGGCATCCCGTGCGCGCACCTCGGCCCAGTCGGGCGCGAGATTCAGGCGCCGCGCAGCATGGCCAAGCACTGCGCGGGCCTGCTCCAGCGCCGCGCCGTGGTCATGCGTGTAGAAATAAAACCGATAGGCCGCGAGCCGCACGCCGGGATCGTCCGGCGCGGCCTGCAACGCGCGGGCGATGACCGCCGCGCTTTCGGTCGGGCGGCTGCACGCCGCTTCGGCCCCGGCCAACAGGTGTGCAGGGTCAATCGGGGGCAAAGCATTCGCCCCGTTCCGGGCAGGCGTCGCAGGACGGTGACAGGCAAAGCGAAAAAGCCGCGTCAGAACAGATTTGCCGGTAGAAGAATTTCTTCCACCGCATGTTCTGGCTGTTCGCGGCGGCGAGGCCCGGCAGATGGCGCGTGATCATCTCGGAAAGGGCCCGACGGCAAGGCAGGCCCAGATCCTCCCACAGGTGGTGCGGCTCCATCGCGCGGCGCGCCAGAATGGCAGCCAGCCAGCGCGCCTCGTCTTCACCCGAACCGCCGCGCCACAAGATCAGCGTTGCGATCGCCTGCTGATCCGCCGGGATCCTTGGCGCGGGCAAATCGAGATCGGGCAGCGTGACGGATGGCAACCATCGGTCGCGCAAGGCGGCGATCCCCCACCCGGGCAGACCCAGCCGTTCGGTCAAAGGCCCCTGCCCCGCCTCGCGTTCGGACAAGGCATGATCGACGATACAGCAGAAATCCGAGACCGAAAGCATCGCCCGCGCGGCCAGCCCGGCCTGGACCGGCGCAATGTCAATCGAGGGGCGCATGGCTTTGACAATCCGAAGGGCAGACCCGTGCGCAGGCACCGCATCCGATGCAGTTTCCGGGCGCGACCATGGTCATTACGCTTTTGACGATTTCGTCCTCGTAATCCTCATACTCCTCGGTGCCCGGTGTCAGGATCACGCCCTCGTCCGTCACACCATGAAGCGTCATCACATCCCGGCCGCAGACCTTGTAACAGCGGCCGCAACCGATGCATTTCGCGGGGTCGATGGCCATCAGGAATTCCGGGACGTATTCCTCGCCCCCGCGGGTGAATGCTGTCACGGGCATGGGATCAGGCCTCCGCGGCGGCTTTCTTCGCCGCCTTCAACGCCTTGCGCGCCTCGCTCAATTCCTTGAACACCTGATAGGTCCGCTCGGCGATCTCGGGGATCTTTTCCCAATCGGTCGGCAGTTCCTCAGAGAGGTCATGCAGGGTCATCTTGGCGTCCGTCGATCGCATCGACAGTTTCTTGACGCGGGTTTCCAGCTCTTCCAGGCTCATGACAGTTTTCCTTGTGTCGGTTTCGCGGCACCAGCGCGAAGCCAGCGGGACATGGGCGTCCGCCCGGCCGACGGCTTCAGGACAAGCGGCGGTGGCGGCGGGGCGGGTTTGCGCGGCTTGCGGAGCGGTTGGATCTGAATCATGTCTCAGGCCCTCGCCGCGTCGGGAAACTGGTCGATGACCGCCGCCGCGCTGTCGACAACCTTCTCCCCGGCCTCGGCCAGCTTGGCCCAGCTTTCAAAGCCAAAGCGGTGAATGTCGCGCAGATGCTTCGACACGACCACCAGCTTGCCCGCGATCAGCACAATCCGGCCAAAGCCCTCGTGGCTCATCTTCTGCATCTGGCTGGCCATGCAACCGCTGCGCTTTTCGATCATCAGACCGATGGCGTCATAGAATTTACCCACCCGCCACATCACATCCGGATCCGGATCGCCGATGATCGGAATGTCGCGCCGTTCCTCTTTGGTGACGATGAAGTCCGACATGATGTCGGCGTCGCTCTTGTCGTCCCACTGGCCATAGCTGTCCTCGGCCCGGATGACGGCGGCCAGTTGTTTGAGAAAGGCGCTTTCGACCATCTCGCCGCCGCGGGGCATCTCAACCGTGTCTGTGGTCATCAGACCCACTCCTCTTCTTCTTCCATGAAATCCGGTTTCGGGTCTGTGCCCAGAATCTTGCGCAGAAAGGGCGGCGGCGTGCCGTTCAGCATCACCTGAACCTGTTCCAGCACGTCAGAAATGGGCTCGGCCGTCTTGCGTTTGATCGGGTGGATCCCGGCCTTCACGACCTTGGCGGCTGACGGCCCCCCGATGGCCAGCGCAAAGAGCAGCGCACATCCCGTCAGCGCCTCGATCTTGGGTGTGATCTTGTCGTCCTGATCGTCGTGCTTGCCCTTCTGGGCGGTCACGTTGCCGAACTCATGCGCCTCGATAAAACGCGCGCCGGTCTTCCAGACCTCGTAAACCGCGAATTTCCGGGCTGAACCGAAATGGGCGTTCAGATTTTCCAGGTCATTGGTGGCGACGGCGATGCGCAGCGGCGTTTCGCCGGGCGCCGGGCCTTCGCTGTCAACAAGGCGCAACGTGCGGGACATGATCGAACTCCTCTGGAATTGGGGCGGCGCCGAAATCTTCGGGCTGCTGCCGGTGATGCTGGGCCTGGGCCGTGTTTGCGATCTCGTAAAGAAACGCCCGGCTGCCGCGATATCCGACCCGGCAGACGTCCTGCGCACCGATCCGGTCGAATATCGGGAAACCCGCGCGGACCAGCGGCACATGCAGACGATGCTCGGCATGGCGACCGTGCGAATGGGTGATCAGCATTTGCGCGTCGTTGTCGCGCGCGCCGCGCTCGAAATCGCCCAGATCGCCGAGGATCACCTCGTCCGCCGGGACCCGGTCGAACACAGGCGAATGCTGCGAGGTGGTAACGGCGGTGACGATCCCGGCCCCCATCGAGGCCAGCGCATTCGACAGCGCGAACAGCAGGTCCGGGTCGGCGCCGATGGCAACCTTCAGCCCGCCGATGTGGAAATGCGCATCCAGCGCCGCGTCGACCAGACGCGAACGGTCGCGCCGGATCGAGGGCGGCGGCTCCTGCTGGCCTGCCAGTCCCATCAGCGTCCGCACGAAGGCGTCGACGGGCTTTAGCCCCGTCACAGACTGAAAAACCCGATACGGGACGAGTGCGCGGTCCTCTATGATCTGCGCCGCCTTGCGCATCTGCTCGCCTATGGCAAGGGTGAAGGCAGAGCGTGAAACCGCCGCGATTTGCTTCAGCGGCGTACCGCCGAGCGACGTGCCTGACCAGTCGTCGCTTACATGCCCGTCGAGCGAGGTCGAGAGATCGGGCAACACAATCGGCGAAAGGCCGAAAGACCGGATCATGCGCACCAATTCCTCGATATCGGCCGGGGTCAGATGGCTGCCGCACAGCAGCGTGACCTGCCTCAGGTCAGGGTCGCGTTCGGTGACGGGTGGAACCAGCGTATCAACGATGGCTTCGACGGCCTTGGCCCAGCCGTCCTGCAACCCGCCGCTGAAATCCGGGGTCGAGGCATAGACGATCTTGGTATCCGCAAAATCGGTTCGGCGGGCGATGATCTCGTTCAACTCGCCGGGCACGTCCTCTCCGCGTGTTTCGGTCAGCGCGGTGGAAGCGATACCAATGAATTTCGGCGATGATTTCGCGCGCAGGTTCCCGATGGCTTCTTCGATCTGGTCCGCGCCGCCAAGAATGGTCGAAACCTCGTTCATCGCCGTCGTCTGCAGCGGCACGGCTTCCTTAAAGTGCCGCACAAGGTGAACCATCGCAAAGGCGGTGCAGCCCTGAGAGCCGTGGAACAGCGGCACCGACTTCTCGATCCCCAGATAGGCCAGCGCGGCGCCAAGGGGCGCGGAGCTTTTTAGCGGGTTGGTCGACAGGGCGCGTTTCGGATGGGTCAGGCGGGCCATGTTCAGCAATCCTCGAAATCGGTCTGTGTCGAGGCGAACTCGGCGATCGGCGCGGACTCCCCGAAAATTCCGGTCGTCGCCTGGGCGCGGGGCCGCAACGGCGGGACCAGCGAGACCGGCCGGGCCAGACCGGCCGGAATATTCGTCACCGGACAGGTGCCGGTGGGGGCCGGCAACACACAACCCGCGGTCAGCGGTTCGTCCCAGGGCGCGGGATCGCGCAGATCTTTCCACATCGGGTTGTTCACCGACCGGTCGATGGCGCGCACCATATCGACCATGCCCATGTAGCCGGCATAGGGTTCGTGCTTTTCCTGGTTCACGTCGACCCAGGGCATTTTCGCCTTCAGCGCCACGAACTGGCTGCGGCCACCGGACATCAGCACATCCGCTCCGGCCTCCTTCAACAGACGGTACATGTCCTTGGGTGCCATGTTGTCGAACATGTGCTTGTCGTCGCCCATGATGTCGACGACCCGGCCCTTGTCCTCTTCGGTCGCCTTGCGGACAGAGGTGCCAACAACCTCCATACCCAGTTCCTGAAGCGCCGAAACGACGGACCAGCTTTTGTGCCCGCCAGTGTAAAGCAACACCCGCTTGCCCTGAACGCGCGGGCGGAATGCTTCGAGATGGGCCCAGACTTTCGCCTCTTCCTCGGCGATCAGGGCTTCGCAGCGGTCCAGCAGCTCGGGGTCGGCCCCTTGTGCCACCAGCATGGTGCACATGGTGCGCAGCGCCTGCGAGGTATCGGAAATGCCGTAGAAAGAGCCCTCGAAGAACGGGATGCCATAGCGTTCGTCCAGCTTGCGGGCCAGCGTGATCAACGCCTTGGAGCAAACCAGCATCGTTACCTTCGCCCGGTGTGCCATGGCCACCTGCCGATAGCGCGCGTCGCCGGTTATGCTGCCCAGAATACGGATGCCCAGCTTGTCGAATAGCGGCTTCACCTGCCAAAGCTCGCCCGACAGGTTATAGTCACCCACGATATTGACATCGTAGGGCGTGATTTCCTCGGGCTCCAGCGTGCCGATGACATGATCAAGCAGCGCCTCGCCTGCCAGCTTGTTGCCCAAGTTCTTGGAGCCCACATAGCCCGGCGCGTTGACGGGGATGCAGGGGGTTCCGAATTTCTTTGTCGCCGCCTTGCAAACCGCGTCGATATCGTCGCCGATCAGCGCCGGAACGCAGGTGGAATAGACGAAGATTGCGGGGGGCTGGTGGACCTCGACCAGTTCCCGGATGGCGCGAAAGAGCTTTTTCTCACCATAACCCATCACGATATCGAGCTCGGTCATATCGGTGGTGAATCCGGTGCGGTAAAGTTCGGACCCCGACGACGCCGCGCCGCGGTTATCCCAGCCATTTCCCTCGCAGGCCAGCGGCGCATGTACCAGATGCGCCGCGTCCACGATGGGTTGCAGGGCGATCTTGGCGCCATCGAAGGCACAGCCGCCCGCGGCCGCACCGGGTGTCAGCGGCTTGGCACAGCCCTTCTTGCGCTGCTGGTCGGACTTGTTCGTGTTATGCCCGCAGGCAGGCTCGTTAAAGACATCGGCGATCTTGTTTTTCAATGTATCGGCCATCTGGCTCTCCCTGCGGGTTTACAACTGGTTCAGCAAACACCGTGCCAAACGGTAGAACCCTGTTATTTCAAAGTCTTGTCCACATCTCCTTGGAAGGCCCTCGTTGTAGGGTTCCCGACATTGGCGAACAGGACCAACCGCTGTGGCAGATCCGCGAAGCCCCGCAAACGAAAACCGGCGGGCAATTTGCCCGCCGGTTTCGCTGACCGCCCGCACAGGGACTAACGGGTCAGGTCATAACTGTAGTCGGTCTCGCCCGGGATGATGGTTTCGTCGTCGAGCTTGTCAAAGATCATATCCAGCAGCTTGACCAACACCGTCAGCGCACCCTGATAGCCCCAGGTCGGAAAGCGATGGTGATGATGCCGGTCGAAGATCGGGAACATCAGCCGGATCAGCGGCGTGCCGGTATCGCGCTCCAGATATTTGCCGTAGGAGTTGCCGATCAGCAGGTCCACCGGCTCAGTGTTGAGAAGCGAACGCATGTGCCACAGGTCTTTGCCGGCCCAGACCTGCCCTTGCTTGCCGAAGGGCGAGGACGCGAACAGCTCTTCCATCTGCTTGGCCCATTTCTTGGAGCCGTTGGTGGCCAGGCAATGCACCGGCTCGCCCCCCATCTCCATGACGAAGCGCGCCATGCCATAGACAAAATCCGGATCGCCGTAGATGGCATATGTCTTGCCGTGCAGCCAGGCCTGGCTGTCGGCCATGGCATCGACCAGGCGGCCCCGCTCCTTGCGCAGGGATTCCGGGATCTCCTTGCCGGTCAGTTCCTTGATCTTCATCAGGAATTCGTCGGTGCCCTGAATGCCCATGGGATAATGCAGGCTGGCAACCTGTTGACCCTTGCTGGCGGCATATTCCAGCGTCTTGGGCGTGCAGTATTCCTGCATCGACAGCGTTGCCTTGGCGTTCAGCGCGGCCTTGATATCTTCAAGTTTCGTGCCGCCGTCATACATCCGGAACTCGCCGTCCGACGGGGTGTCGTAGACGTCCGAGACATCCGACAGAAAGGTGAAATCGACCCCCATATCGTCCAGCATCCGCTTGATTTCGCGGTTGTTCGCGACCGCGAAACCGTCGAAGCCGGGAATGATGTTGATGCTGTCGGTCTCGGTGCGTTCTGTCTTTTCCCAAAAGTTGCTCAGGATGCCCTTTTGCATGTTGTCGTAGCCGTCCACATGGCTGCCCACAAAGGCGGGCGTATGGGCGAAGGGCACGTCGAAATCCGCCGGCACCGACTCTTTTTCCTTGGCCTGAAGGATGAAGGAGTTGAGATCGTCGCCGATCACCTCGGCCATGCAGGTGGTAGAGACCGCGATCATCTTGGGGTCATACAGCGCCTTGGTGTTGGCCAGACCATCCACCATGTTGATCAGCCCGCCGAATACCGCCGCGTCCTCGGTCATCGAGGAGGAGACGCACGAGGCCGGTTCCTTGAAGTGACGCGACAGGTGCGACCGGTAATACGCCACACACCCCTGCGAGCCGTGGACGAAGCTCATGGTCCGCTCGTAGCCCGCCGCGGCGAACACGGCGCCGAGCGGCTGGCAGGCCTTGGCCGGGTTCACGGTCAGCGCTTCGCGGGCCAGGTTTTTTTCGCGGTATTCCCAGGATTTGGTCCAGTCGCCGATCTCCTTGACCATCTCGTCGGGATGGCCGCATTCGAATTTGACCTTCTTGTTCTCCAGCATCTCGGTGTATTCGGGCTGCTGAAAGAGCGGTGCATGATCGAGCACCTTGTCCGCCGATTGAGGCATCTGTCTGTCCTTTCGGTTGGCCGTCCGCATTCCGGGACGCGCCGGTTGTGAGGAAACTTTCAGGGGATGAAGGGCGCGAACGCCCTCCAAAGGCCAATGTGGCCGGATCACTCGGCCGCGATGGCTGCGGGCTTGTCCCAGGGTGCGTCGTACATGCCCCACACCGGGTTGTTGATCGCAAGGTCCATGTCGCGGGCGAAAATGGCGAACCCGTCATAGCCATGATAGGGTCCGGAATAGTCCCAGCTGTGCATCTGACGGAACGGGATGCCCATCTTCTGCACCGGGTACTTTTCCTTGATGCCCGAGCCGACCAGGTCGGGGCGGATCTTTTCGATGAATTTCTCCAGCTCATAGCCGGTGACGTCATCGTAGATCAGCGTGCCTTCCTTCACATAGTGGCCGGTGCGCTTGTAGTCGTCGTTATGCCCGAACTCATAGCCGGTGCCCGCGATGACCATGCCAAGGTCGTCATAAGCGGTGACGACGTGGCGCGGACGCAGGCCCCCGACATAGAGCATCACCGACTTGCCTTCGAGACGCGGGCGAAACTTGGCGATGACCTCGTCAACCAGCGGCTGATACTTGGCGATGACCTTCTCGGCATTTTCCTGGATCGTCTCGTCGAACTGCTTGGCGATGGCGCGCAAGCTTGCCGCGATCTGGGTCGGACCGAAGAAGTTGTATTCCAGCCAGCCGACGCCGTATTTCTCTTCCATGTAGCGGCAGATGTAGTTCATCGACCGGTAGCAGTGGATGAGGTTGAGCTTGGCCTTCGGCGCCCGCTCTATCTCGGCCAGGGTCGCGTCGCCCGACCAGTTGCCCACGACGTTCAGCCCCATCTCTTCCAGAAGGATGCGCGAGGCCCAGGCGTCGCCGCCAATATTGTAGTCGCCGATGACGTTGACGTCATAGGGTCCGGCTTCATAACCGGCACCGGCGCCTTCGCCCTTTTCGAACACCCAGTCGCGCACCGCGTCATTGGCGATGTGGTGACCCAGCGATTGCGACACACCGCGGAAACCTTCGCAGCGGACGGGCACCATGGTCTTGCCGTATTCCTTGTGCTTTTCGCGGGCCACGGCTTCGATATCGTCGCCGATCAGGCCGATCGGGCATTCCGACTGAATCGTCGTGCCGTTGGCCAGCGGGAACAGCTCCTGGATTTCGTCAATGGTCTTGGCCAGCTTCTTGTCGCCGCCAAAGACGATGTCCTTTTCCTGGAAATCGGTGGTGAACTGCATCGTGACGAAACTGTCGACGCCGGTCTTGCCGATATAGTAGTTGCGCCGCTGGGACCAGGAATACTGGCCGCAGCCCACGGGACCGTGGCTGATGTGAACCATGTCCTTGACCGGGCCCCAGACCACACCTTTCGATCCGGCATAGGCACAGCCGCGAACCGTCATCACGCCGGGAATCGACTTGATGTTGGATTTGGTGGTGTCGCATTTCGACGCGATGCCGGTCGCCGGGTCGGGGTCGCCCTCGGGATCGGGCTGCGACACCTGCAGATGCTTGGCGCGCTTCTTCTTGGCTTTGGCGGGATAGGCTTCGAGCACTTCCTCGATGAGGCTCTCGTAGTCTTCCGGCCCGCTGACGTGATCCTTGGCCATCCTTTTGGCTCCTCTTCACTCAGGGTGGAAACCGGCCCGCTGTCGCAGGCCGGTCGTTGTCACGGGGTTCAGCCTGCGGCCTGCGCCTCGACGGCCGCGATGGCAGCCAGACGCTCTTCCTCGGATTGCATGATGCCGAATTCCATCAGCATCTCTTCGAGCTCTTCCATGGTGATCGGGGTCGGGATCACACCCTTGCCCGAGTTGCTGTGGATCTTCCGGGCCAGCTCGCGATATTCGCCCGCCTGCTTGCTGTCCGGCGCGTATTGCAGCACGGTCTGGCGGCGCAGCTCCGCATGCTGCACGATGTTGTCGCGCGGCACGAAGTGAATGAGCTGAGAGCCCAGCTTGGCGGCCATGGCTTCGGCCAGTTCCAGTTCCTTGTCGGTCTGGCGCTCGTTGCAGATCAGGCCGCCCAGACGCACACCGCCGGAGTTGGCGTATTTCAGAATGCCCTTGGCGATGTTGTTGGCGGCATAAAGCGCCATCATCTCGCCCGACATGACGATATAGATTTCCTGCGCCTTGTTTTCGCGGATCGGCATCGCGAAGCCGCCGCAGACAACGTCGCCCAGAACGTCATAGGACACATAGTCCACATCGTCATAGGCGCCGTTTTCTTCCAGGAAGTTGATCGAGGTGATCACGCCGCGACCGGCACAACCGACCCCCGGCTCGGGGCCGCCGGATTCGACGCATTTGATGTCCTTGAAGCCAGTCTTGAGGACGTCCTCGAGTTCCAGATCCTCGACCGAGCCCATTTCGGCGGCGAGGTGCAGCACGGTGTCCTGGGCCTTGGAGTTGAGGATCAGACGGGTCGAGTCCGCCTTGGGGTCGCAGCCCACGATCAGGATCTTCTGACCCATTTCGACGAGGGCGGCGAGGGTGTTCTGCGAGGTGGTCGACTTACCGATCCCCCCCTTGCCGTAAAAGGCGATCTGACGGAGTGGTGCGCTCATATCCGGTTCCTTTGGTTTGTTCATCACACTGGTTGAGACGGTGCTCGACCGAGCTCAGTTCTCAATCAGCAGGAAGCATGCCAAGCCCACACCCGATTTATACCATTGGTTATCAATGCCTTAGCTGAAATCGGCAATTGGAGCATATGCGACAAACCCCCACAACGATGGCGACCGGCCCCGGATTGCGGCCAAAGGGCACCCAGGCACCGACAAAGAAAATCCCCGCCGGAGGCCACTCCGGCGGGGCGTTTCACGCGACATGCGCGGGCTCTCGCCCGGGGGCTGTGCGGACCAGACCGCCCGCACACGCAAATGACTGCAACGATCAGAAGGAGCCGCCCGGTGTGCCGGGAAAGCGGACCAGCACATCCTCGTCACGGGCTATGAACTGACACGCCAGACGCCAGCGCGGCGGCATGTCATTTGTTTCCGCGTCCTCAATTTCTTCGGGCGTCAGTTTCTGCAGTTCCTTGAGCCGCGCTTTTTCCTTTTCCGTCAGCGCCATGCCCATCCGGGGCTTGTCGTTCAGGTATGTGACCTCGATCAGACACGAGCCACAGTTCCCGTCCCGGCATTCAAACGGGATCGGCACCTTGTGCTCGTCGGCGAGTGCAAGGATGGTCTTGGTGTTTCCTGCGACGGCATAGACGGTTTTGTCCCGCTGCATGATGGGCGATTTGAAGGTGAGGTTTGCCATTGGCTGATCCCTTTCGGACATGGAGGTTCGGCACAGCGCACATGACACCCCGCCGTCTTTCGACCGGGATCACACGCGCGCAAGGCCCTGCCGAGGGGACAGCAACGCCCATGCCAAGCGGGTTCCCGCGATATTCAGGCGGATCAAGCGGCCGTCAGCGGGTTTTGTAGGAAGACCGACACGAATTGTCGTGACGTAAGCGGCCAAACGCCCCGTTCAGTCCATCATGCAATCCGCATCCGGTGTTCCCGGCGCCAGTGCCAGGGGGACCACACGCAAGTCGGACAATCGCGTGCCGACCGGCTCCAGCCGGTCCCTCATCGCTGGTGTTGCATAGGCCACCCCGTCATCGGCGATCAGCAGGGCAGCGCTGATCCCCATCTGTGCGGCAACGCGCGCCCAGCCGTCGCGCCCGGCCACGCTCAGCGCGGTGGCCGCCGCATCCGCCCGCGCGCCATTGGTATCGAGCACCGACACCGACACGATCCCGCGCACGGGGGCGCCGGTGCGCGGGTCGATAATATGGGTGAAGCGCTGGCCATCGTGTTCGAAATACCGCTCGTAATTCCCCGACGTATAAAGAACCTCGCCCGGCCGAAGCGAAATCGCGGCCACCGCCCCCCAGGCAAAGGGATCGCGAATGGCCACCCGCCAGGCGCGCGGGCCGTGCGTGCCGATGACATTCACGTCGCCCCCCGCGTTAAGCACCGCGTCGCGGATGCCATCGGCCTGCAATTGCGCCGCCGCCAGATCCAGCGCCGCCCCCTTGGCGAACCCGCCGAGGTCGAGCTGTACCGCCGGGTTGACCGAACTGATGCGGGTGCCGTCAAAACGCAGCTCGACCATCCTCGGACGCGCCCCGCGCAGACGCTCGACCGCAGCCGCAGAGGGCGGCGCACCCGCCGGCGGCGTATCGGCATGAAATCCCCACAGCCCGATCAGCCCCCCGATGGCGGGCTCGAAAAGCCCCCCGCTGGCACAGGACAGATCACGCCCCTGCCGCAGAACCGCTGCGAGGGTGTCATCGACCCTGTAACTCTCTCCGGCGGCAATCGCGGCGTTCAGATTGTTCAACATGCCGGGGCGCCAGGCGTGCCAGTCGTCGTGAAAGGTCTGGAACGCCTGCCCGATCCGGGCGGTCGCCGCGCGTGCCCCGGCCTCGTCCTCGCCATAGATCACGATCTCGACCAGGGTGCCGAACACATACAGTGTTTCATGGTATTCCCGGTTGTTCCGGTCGGTGCCGATCGCCCCGGAAAGCGGCAGCGCCACAAGAACGGCCAGCCCCAGGGCCAGGCGAAAAAAGGCCGCGCGGTTCATGCCGCGTCCCGCCCCGCGTTTTCCGGCGCCACCACCGTTTCGATCCGCAGTTCGCCCCTGATCCGGCCCCGCCGCTCGACCCGCACAAGCGGAACCAGCGACACCGCCAACACCAGCAGGGATGACAGCGCCACCGCCAATTCGGACCAGCCAAGGGCCGAAAGCACCCCACTTGCGATGACCATCGCCGCTGGCGGCAGCAGATAAGCCAGCGCCGCCGCCCCGAGAAAGGCCGCGGCGGGCATCGCAACCACAACCTCGTCGCCGGGCCGGACGACCGCCTTGGTCCGCGGCAGGTCGAGGCGCAGACGCCCGCCGCCAGAGATTTCAGTCAGTGCCGCCGTCCCGCACCCCGACCGCGCGGCGCAGCGGGAACAGGCCGACTGCCTATCCCCTTCCAGCACGACCCGGTCCCGGCCCACCGCGACAACCCGCAGGGTCTGGCGCAGGGCGCGGGGCGTGCCGCGGCCGCACTCTTGCGCGCCGGCCCCGGCCATTCCTATGCCTCTGCCGGAATGATGCAGCCGTCCTCCATACAGACATTCAGGCATTGCGGCATGTCGTGGTCCGGCTCACATTCGGTGCAGACGTCGGCATTGATGAAAAAGACCCCCTTTCGGGGGACGATGGCGCCGGTCGGACAGACGGGTTCGCAATCGCCGCAGGCGGTGCAGAGGTCGGATACGATAAACATGGCCATGAGTTGGTCCTTTCTTCCTGGCATTTGATGCCCCGGCCGCCACGGACGGAGCGGTTTGTTGTAATGTCGCGCGCAATGAATGGGACTGGTCAGCCCGGGCGCACCTTCACTTCGCCGCCCAGCACCTGACACTGGCACGCCAGCCGGTCGTTATGGCCGGCAAGGTTCTCCTTCAGCACCCGGGTTTCCAGCACCGAAGGCTCAGACAGATTCTCGGCCCCTTCGATCACATGGGTCAGGCAGGTGCCGCATTCGCCCTCGCGGCAGCCATAGGTGATACCCGCCCCGATCTTTTCCGAAATCTCGATGATCCGGGTCCCCGAGGGCACGTTCACCGTCAGGGCGACATCGGTAAAGGTCAGTTTTGCCTTGGCCATTTCGGCCTCCTTCTCTTGGGTGTCACGGGGCGAGAATCTGTGACATGTCAATTTCTTGCGGGGCATTCCGACCGGTCAGGTGCGCCGCCAGGCGCCGGCCAAAGTCGCGGCATTCCTCCAGTTCGTCCTCGGTCGGATGAAGCTTGATGCGCAGCCCCTCTTCGGGTACCCGCATCTTCAGCCCCTGCAGGCGCGCCTCGACCATGCGCACGGCCTCTCCGGTCCAGCCGTAAGAACCGAAGGCCGCGCCAAGCTTGCCCTTGGTTTCGATATCCACGAGACCCGACAGCAGGTCCCAGACCGTGCGCACCGCGTCACCGTTGATCGTGGGTGTGCCGAAGACCAGCCCGTCGGCCTCTTCGATCAGATGGATGAAAGGCGTGACCTCTCCGCCCTGAAGATCGAACAGCGACACCCGCACATCCGGGCTTTCCGCAGCACCGGCATAGGCGGCATAGGCCATTTGCGAGGTCGCGCCATAAGCGCTGACATAGAAAATCAGAAGCGTCTTTTCGGTCCCCACCTCGCTGGGCAGCCGGGATTTGGTCAGGCGGCGGTAATGGCGGATGTATTCGCGCGGATGCGACCGCAGGATCGGCCCGTGTGCCGGTGCGATCATCTCGATCTGAAGCGGTTCGATCAGGTCGAGCGCGTCCGCGACAAAGCGTTTGAACGGTCGCATGATATGTTCGAAGTAATACTCGAACGAAAAGCGGAAATCGCCGACCTTGTCGTTGAAAAGCCGCGCGTCGCAGAAATGGCACCCCAAAAGATCGCAGGTAAAGAGCAGGTCAAGCTCTTCGAGATAGGTGCATTGCGTATCCGGCCAGTGAACATAAGGCGTGGTGAGAAACCGTAGCGTCCGGTCGCCCAGGGAAATAGTATCCCCCGTCGAAACAGCAGTAATCGAATAACGGTCGAAGTCGTCTTTCAAAAGCGCGCGCAACACTTGCATGCCGCGGGGCGAGACGCAGATGTTCACATGTGGCGCCCTGCGCAGCAGCTCTGGCACCGCGCCGGTATGATCGGGCTCGAGGTGGTTGAGCACCAGCGTGGTGATCTCGTCATACCCCGCAACCTGTTCGAGATGCCCGAGGAAGACCTCCGTGAACTCCTGCTTGACAGTATCGATGATGGCCACACCAGTGCTGCCCCGCACCGCGTAGGCGTTGTAGCTGGTGCCGTTGGCCGTCTTCAGAATGACGTCGAAATTCCGCAACATCGGGTCCAGCGCGCCAATCCACGTAACCCCATCCGCGACCTGCGTCGCGCCGGGCGAGGTCGGCGACACGGGCCGCCCTTCGCGGACGACAGGTGGGACAATGGATGATGGCATAGGTGTGCGATCCTCGTCGGCGGCTTCGGCTTTCGGTCTCGGATTTACGTTCAGCAAGAAATGCAGCAAGGAGCATGCCAAGCCCTGCGGCACCTGAAAACGCCGCGCAAACCCCACCCGGGAAGGCGGTGACGTGCGTCACCAGGCAGATCGCACCGCACAAGCCGTCCGACAAATTGTAGGCAAGGCAACACTGTCCACCTTGTCGGATCCGGCGCGCCGCCCCCCGGCCCCGGCGCGATTCCGGGGTCTTCAGGCAATCACGCGCGGAAACTGGCCGGGAACGCAGCCCGCCGCGTCCGCCCCGCGCACTTGGCACACTTCGTGCTGCATTTCCTGATGAGCCACGAGGCAACGTGCCCTCTGCCGCCGCGGTGTCAAAGGGAAACCGTCGCCGAAAATAGGAAATGCCACATGCACGAGTTCTTTCTGATCCTGTTGGGAACGGCACTGGTCAACAACGTCGTTCTGGTCAAGTTCCTGGGGCTCTGCCCGTTCATGGGGGTCTCGAAAAAGATCGACGCGGCCATCGGAATGGGACTCGCGACGACCTTCGTCCTGACCCTCGCCGCAGCGTCAAGCTGGGCGGTTGAAACGCTGATCCTCGTGCCGCTGGATCTGGGATACCTGCGCATCCTCAGCTTCATTCTGGTGATCGCGGCCATTGTACAGTTCACCGAAACCGTCCTGCGCAAGGTTTCGCCTGCGCTCTATCGCGCGCTCGGCATCTACCTGCCGCTGATCACGACCAACTGCGCCGTGCTCGGCGTCGCCCTGCTCAACATCCAGGAAGGCCACAGCTTCGCGCAAAGCCTGCTCTACGGCTTCGGCTCGGCGCTTGGCTTCACCCTTGTGCTTGTCGTGTTCGCAGGCATGCGCGAACGGCTTGCCCAGCTTTCGGTTCCGGCCCCGTTCGCCGGGCCGCCGGTCGCCTTCATTTCTGCCGGGTTGCTGTCCATGGCCTTCATGGGCTTCGCCGGGCTGGTCCCGAACTGATCGACAGAAAGGAGACAGCCCATGATCCACGCCGTCGCATCCATGTCCGCTCTTGGTCTGGGGCTCGGTCTGCTGCTTGGGGCCGCTGCGCGCAGGTTCCACGTCGAGACGCCCCCCATCGTGGATGAGATCGAAACCCTTCTGCCCGGCACCAATTGCGGCCAATGCGGTTATGCCGGGTGCCGGGGCGCCGCCGAGGCGGTCGCCGAGGGCGCGGCGCCGGTCACGCTCTGCCCGCCGGGCGGGCGCGATGTGGCGCTTCAGCTGGCTGATATCGTGGGTGTGGACTGCCATGGCGGCCCCGATGTCGGCGAGATGCAGGAAAGCCAGCCCATCGTCGCCTTCATCTTCGAAGACCACTGCACCGGCTGCACCAAATGCTTCAAGCGATGCCCGACCGACGCCATCGTCGGCGCGGCCAAACAAATCCATACCGTGGTCTTCGATGCCTGTATCGGCTGCGACGCCTGTATCGAGGTCTGCCCGACCGAGGCGATCATTCACCGCACCAAGCCCCGGACCCTGCGCAACTGGTACTGGGAAAAGCCCGAACAACCGTTCGCCCGGATCGCCACGGGAGGTCAGGCATGAACCTTCTGTCTCTCGCCGCGCTGAAAGACCCGTCGCGGCTGTTCCCCGTCCGCGGCGGGGTCCACCCGGAAAGCCGCAAGTTCCTGAGCGCCAACTGCGCCATCGAACCGATGCCGATCCCGGCCCTGATCCGGGTGCCGTTGCAACAGCATATCGGGGCCGAGGCCATCCCGGTCGTCAAACGCGACGATCATGTGTTGAAGGGGCAGCTTATCGGCAAGGCGCGAAGCGTGATCTCAGCCAATATTCATGCGCCGACGTCGGGCCGGGTGATCGCCGTGGGCCAGTTCGCGGCGCCCCACCCGTCCGGTCTGCCGATCCCCACGATCACCATCCGCCCCGATGGCGAAGATCGCTGGGGACCCCGCCTGCCCCGTCTGCGGCCCGAAGCTTCGGACCCCGAAGAGATCGCCAACCGCGTTCTGGAGGCCGGCATCGTCGGCATGGGCGGCGCCACCTTTCCCTCGGCGGTCAAGCTGAACCTGCGGGCGAAATACGACCTGCACACGCTGATCATCAATGCCGCCGAATGCGAGCCCTATCTGACCTGCGACGACCGCCTCATGCGCGAATATGCCGACGAGATCGCCGACGGCGTGAAGATCATGGCCCGGGCCCTGGGCGCGACGCGGATTCTTATTGCCATCGAATCGAACAAGCCCGCCGCCATCGCGGCCATGCAGCGGCACCTGACCGGGCTGGGCCACTCTGCCCAAGTCAAGGCCGTGCCGACGCAATATCCCATGGGGTCGGAAAAGCACCTTGTCCAGACCTTGACCGGGGCGGAAACGCCCGCCCGCGCGCTGACCGCCGAACTGGGCATCGTCGTGCATAATGTGGCCACCGCCCATGCGGTGCATCTGGCTGTGCGTTATGGCGAACCGCTGATTTCCCGCGTGGTCACGGTGTCGGGGAACGGCGTGGCGCGGCCCGCGAATATCCGGGTTCTGATGGGGACGCCCGTGGCGGATATCCTGGCGCATTGCGGCGGCCTGGTGGGCGAACCCGACCGGCTGCTGCTCGGCGGTCCGATGATGGGGCAGCCCATCCGGAACCTGCGCGTGCCCGTCGTCAAGGGAACGAACGGCATCCTTGCCCTTACCGCGGCAGAGACCCGCACGACCGCAATCATGCCCTGCATCCGCTGCGGTTCGTGCGTTCAGGTCTGTCCCTGCGGCCTGACCCCGCTGGAACTGAACGCCCGTATCCAGTCGGGCGATCTGGATGGCGCGGTCGGCATCGGCCTGCTTGATTGTGTCTCGTGCGGGTCGTGCTCGTATATTTGCCCGGCCAACATTCCGCTGGTCCAGGGGTTCAACTTCGCCAAAGGCAAACTCGCAGAGAAACAGAGCCAGAAACACCAGCAGGAAGAGACAAAGCGCCTGGCCGCCGCCCGGCAGGCGCGCGAAGAGGCCATCGCCGAAGCCAAGCGTCAGGCCATGGCCAGACGCAGGGCCGAGATGGCGGAAAAGAAAAGGCGCGAAGCGGAAGCGGCGGCGCAACCGTCCGCCCCGGCGGATGTTCCGACGGCCGGCAGCGCCCCATCCGGCGAGGCCGCACAATGACGCATCTTACGCTGCGCCCCGCCCCCCACTGCCACTCGATGTTCAATGTGGCGCGCACGATGGTCGCCGTCATGGCCTGTCTTGCCCCGGCCACCGCCTTCGGGCTGTACCAGTTCGGCTGGCCCGCGATCTTTCTGTTCGCGCTGACCATCGTATCTTCCTACATCTTCGAGGTCCTCTGTCTTGTCATCGCGGGCAAGCCCGTGCTCCGCTTCGCGACAGATGGTTCGGCACTTCTGACCGGCTGGCTGGTGGCGATGACGTTGCCGCCCTGGGCGCCCTGGTGGGTTGCGGTCACCGGCGCCGGAATTGCCATCGTGATCGGCAAGCATGTCTTTGGCGGGCTGGGACAGAACCTGTTCAACCCGGCCATGGTGGCACGGGCGATGTTGTTGGTGGCGCTGCCGGTGCAGATGACCGTCTGGGTGATGCCCGCGCCCATCGGCACCCCCGGCGCGCCGGCGTTCGCACAGGCGCTGGCCATTACCTTCGGCCAGTCGCTGGATGTCGACGCGGTCAGCAGCGCCTCGACCCTCGGGTATGTGAAAAGCCAGCTTGATGCCGGCCTGCCGATGCCGCAGATCCTGGCCCAGACCCATGATCTTCGCGATCAGTTCTTTGGATTCGTACCAGGAAGCCTTGGCGAAACCAGCGCTCTGCTTTTGCTGGTGGGCGGGCTGTGTCTCGTCCTGCTCCGGATTATCAACCCCCTCACGCCTCTCGGCGTCCTCGGCGCGATTTCCGCACTCTCCGGCGTGACCTGGCTGATCGACCCGGCGCATTTCGTGCCGCCGCAACTGCATCTGACCTCTGGCGCGGTGATGCTCTGCGCCTTCTTCATCGCCACCGATTACGTGACCTCGCCGGTCACCGGAATGGGAAAGCTGATCTTCGGCTTGGGCACCGGCACGCTGATCTTCGTCATCCGCACCTGGGGGGCCTTCCCCGAGGGCGTCGCCTTTGCCGTCCTGTTGATGAACGCATGCACGCCGCTGATCGACCACTATGTACGCCCGCGCATCTTCGGACGGACGCGCGCCGGCAAGCCACTCGAACTGGAGGCGCGGAGATGACCGACAGGACAAATCCGGCCGCACCGATCTCTCGCATTGCGACTTTCCGCAAGGGCTCTGCCGCGCCTGCCGTGCTTCTGGCCCTCTTCTCCCTCGTCACCGCGTTCCTGCTGTCGCTTTCGGACCAGATGACGCGCCAGGCGATCGACGACCGCGCCACCGAAGACCTTTATGCGTCGCTCGCGCAGGTGATCCCGGACGCGCTGCACGACAACGACCTGAGCGCCGGCCTGCGGATACTGGCGGATGCCCGGGAAGGCGCGGTCCCGGTCTATGTGGCGACGCAGGGCCCGACCGTGACCGCTGTTGCCTTCGAGCTGACCGGCTACGGCTATTCCGGCGCGATCCGGGTTCTCATGGGGATCGCGCCCACCGGCAGCCTGTTGGGGGTGCGGGTGCTCAGCCATTCCGAAACCCCCGGGCTGGGCGACAAGGTCGAACTGGCCAAAAGCGGCTGGGTCCACGGCTTTGAGGGCCGCTCGCTCGGCGATCCCGGCCCGGCGGGCTGGAAGGTCAAGCGCGACGGCGGCGTTTTCGACCAGTTCTCCGGGGCGTCGATCACCCCGCGTGCCGTGGTCGGCACCGTTCATCGCGGGCTCGAACTGTTCGAACGCAGTCGCGAAACACTGCTGCGCCCCCCGCCCGGCACCCATGACAAGGAGAGCGGCTGATGGCCACGGATTATGCAAAGATCGCCCGCAACGGGCTTTGGGACAACAACATCGTCTTCGGCCAGCTTCTGGCGCTCTGCCCGCTGCTGGCCGTCACCGGCACCGCCACCAACGGCCTGGGCATGGGCCTTGCGACGATGGCCGTGCTCGTGGCCTCTGGTCTGGCCGTGTCGCTGCTGCGCGGTGCCATTACGCCGGAAATCCGCATCCCGGCCTTCGTTCTGGTCATCGCCTGTATCGTGACCATGGTGGACATGGTCCTGAATGCCTGGGCCCATGACCTGCACAAGGTGCTGGGCCTGTTCATCCCGCTTATCGTCACCAACTGCGCCATTCTCGGACGGGCCGAGGCATTTGCATCGCGCCAGCATCCTCTGGCCGCGGCCTTCGACGGTCTGATGATGGGCGCGGGCTTTGCCCTTGCGCTGGTTACCCTTGGCGCGATGCGCGAGGTCCTTGGCTCCGGTACGCTCTTTGCCAATGCCTCGGTGCTTCTGGGGCCACGGTTCGGCTTTCTCGAACTCACCATCTTTCCGGACTATCCCGGGTTTTTGCTGCTGATCCTTCCGCCGGGCGGGTTCATTGCGCTTGGCCTTCTGCTCGCCCTGAAAGCCGCCGCTGGCAGTCGGCGTCGCAGCAGTGCCCTGGGCGCCGACGGATTGCCCGCCGAACAGATTTTCACCGCCGCCGGGGTACTGTCGCCGCGGCGCGAAGCCGGAGAACCATCATGAACGTAGGTGTCGCCTTTGCCAAACCGACCGCGCAGATATGGAAGAATATCGAGGCGCCCGAGGGTGCCACGGTGCGCAACGTCATAGAGCAATCGGGGCTCTTGCAGCAATTCCCCGAGATCGACCTGGAGGTCAACAAGGTCGGCATCTTTGGCTCGGTCGCCAGACTGGACAAGCTGGTGAAGGAAGGTGACCGGGTCGAGATTTACCGCCCCATCCATCCCGACGCCGAATTGCTGGAAAAGAAGCGTTGACCCTGTCCGCCCGATCCGCGGACCCCGCATGACGACTGGAGAGCTGAACATGCAGACCCTGAACCGCCGCCGCTTTGCCCACTCCCTGCTTGCCGGTGCCGTCCTGTTGGGTGGTACCGGCAGCGCCCTCCGCCAGGCGCGTGCATCCGGGAAGGCCGTCATCGTTGGCGGTGGCCCCGCCGGCACCGCCGCCGCGCTGGCGCTGCGCCACATGCGCCCGGACCTCGCGATCCTGCTCATCGAACGTGATCCCGGCCGACTTGCCGAAAACCGCCCTGCGCCACGCCCTTTCTCGCGTCCCTCCACAGCGCTTGACTTCAGCGCCCTGCGCGCTGCCAGCGTCGAGGTCGCGCTGGACGAAGTGGTGGAGGTGGATTGGACCGCATCGCGGCTTTCACTCTTCAGCGGGCGCGGCGTGGCCTTCGACAGGCTCCTGATGGCGCCCGGAACGGCGCCGGTTGACGAGGCGATCGAGGGAATGGACGCCATTGCCCATCATCGCTGGCCTGCCGCCTGGGGCAGCCCCCGCGAAGCGCTGCGCCTGTCGGCGCAATTGTCCGCGTTGCCCGAAACCGGCCACGTCGTGCTGCGGTTGCCAGCCGGTCCCCTGAGCCACCCCAAGGCCGCCCTGTCGCGCGCCTGTGACCTTGCGTCTTTCCTGGACCGGCATCGCCCGCGGGCCCGACTGACCGTTCTGGATGCCACATCTGACCCGCGTCTTGCCGACAGTTTTGCCATGGCAGCCGGAAAGACCGGGGGCCTTGACCAGACCGTGTGGCGGTCAAGGACGCAGGGCGGGACCGTTCTGCGCGTCGATGCCCGGCGTGGCCTGCTGGAGACCGATGCCGGCCTGCTGCGCG
Organism: Actibacterium sp. D185-2; assembly: GCF_054954595.1. NCBI lineage: Bacteria > Pseudomonadati > Pseudomonadota > Alphaproteobacteria > Rhodobacterales > Roseobacteraceae > Actibacterium > Actibacterium sp. D185-2. The sequence goes on along the minus strand of NZ_JBPWNX010000002.1, from coordinate 1,233 downwards.
CCGATGTGGTGAACTTCGTGACACCCCATGGCGCCGGACAGATCGCCCGCAGCGCCGGGCTTGTGGATGCCAGCGGCTGGTGCCCCTGCGACCCGCAGGGCCGATCCACGCTGCGCGCCCGGGTTTCGATCCTCGGGGACGCCCGGACAGGATCGGCGCGCACCATTGAAGGCGCGGTCTTGTCCGCGCGGACCGCCGCCCTCGATGACCGGCCGACCTGAAAGCAAGACAGATGACGGCGGTTCGCAATCCGGTCGCCATCGCGGGGGCGGCGGTCTGGATAGCTGCCAAATCCAAAATCCTAACAAGCGAATGTCTTGTGTGGATGGCTCCTGCATAGCAAGACATTTTTGATCCGATTTGTGCATTTGTCAGAAGCAGTCTTGTGTCCGGCCTGTTTGCGCGGTTTCGACCGCTGGCCCTGATGGGTTCCGCATACCAAGTCCCTTTCTGCTTTGCGGGCAATAACGCCTGGGACATTCGACGGGGTGTCTTGGTTGTTGCGGCTGACTTTTGCACCATCATTTCGCAGGTCTTGCTATCTCGTGTTGTTCAGATCCTTTTAGGCGGTTCTCGGCGTGTACGGCTCATTCTTTGTCAAAAGGTAATCCCCCCATTTTTAACGGGGTTCAGCCGTAGAATTCACGCGGCCATTTTCAGTTTCTGTGCGGGTGTGATGCCGCCGATGCCCATATTCGGGCGGTCGTTATTGTAAGTCCATAGCCATTGCGTGGCGTGATCTTGTGCCTCCTCGATGCTTTCGATGATGTATTGGTCGAGCCATTCATGCCGAACCGTTCGGTTGTAGCGCTCGATGTAGGCGTTCTGTTGTGGCTGTCCGGGTTGGATGTGCTGGATGGTAATTCCCTGTTTCTCGGCCCATTCCATTAGCTTTCCACTGATGAGAGTGTCCGATCTTCTGTGTAACTTCGGTTTGGTCCATGCTTCCTGAGAGGAGCAAGGACGATGACGATTTCCAAAGAACTGCTGGACGAACTTCTGAAGGGCTGCGAGCGGCCTGAGGATTTGCTTGGCGATGCCGGACTTATGAAGGAGCTGAAGATCCGGCTGATGGAGCGGATGCTGGGGGCTGAGCTGACCGCGCATCTTGGCTATGAGGATGGCAAGGACGCGCCCGCGGGACAGCGCAACCGTCGCAACGGCACATCCTCCAAGCGGCTGAAGGGGCAGGACGGCGAGGTGCCAATTGCCGTGCCGCGTGATCGGGACGGT